>JAGWAT010000025.1:46248-90695 GCA_021296265.1 Alphaproteobacteria bacterium
CCGGGTCGCCGGAACTTGTGCCCCCGGGCGGGTGGGCCAGTGGCGCCGGGACGACTTGCCCTTGCCGGCCGAATTCAGCCCGCTGCCGCGCGCCTCGCCGTCGCGATCTCGAGCGCGTGTTCGGCCCGTTCGCGCGCCGCCTCGTCGGTTCCCGTTCCGGCCTCGCGAACGGCCTCCTCAGCCTCGGCGACCGCCTGGTCCGCCGCCCCCACGTCGATCTCTGAGACGGGCACCGCTGTGTCCGCGAGGATGAGGCAGTATGCGGGCCCCGCCTCGGTGAACCCGCCGGTCACGAAGTAGCACTCCGGTTCGGCGTCGAATGTCGCGTGCACCTGCACGATGCCGGGCCGCAGCGACGACAGGACCGGCGCGTGGTCCCGGAGCACGCCGAATTCGCCTTCGGAGCCGGGCACGACCACCATCTCGGGCGTGGCCGCCAGCACCGTTGCCTCCGGCGTGATCAGCTCGAGGTCGATCAGCGGCGCGTCCACCATGTCAGGCTGCCTCGGCGGCCATGCGCTTGGCCTTCTCCACCGCCTCCTCGATGGTGCCGACCATGTAGAAGGCCGCCTCGGGCAGGTGGTCGTACTCGCCGTCCACGAGTCCCTTGAAGCCCTTCACCGTGTCGGCCAGCTCCACGAAGGTGCCTGGCGTGCCCGTGAACACCTCGGCGACGTGAAACGGCTGCGAGAGGAAGCGCTGGATCTTTCGTGCCCGTTCGACGACGAGGCGGTCCTCTTCCGACAGCTCGTCCATGCCGAGAATGGCGATGATGTCGAGCAGCGACTTGTATTTCTGGAGCGTTTCCTGGACCTGGCGGGCCACGTCGTAATGCTCGTCGCCGAGAATCCGCGGGTCCAGGATCCGCGACGTGGAATCGAGCGGGTCGACCGCCGGGTAGATGCCCTGCTCGGCAATCTGGCGTGAGAGGACCGTGGTGGCGTCGAGGTGGCTGAACGACGTCGCCGGCGCCGGATCGGTCAGGTCGTCGGCTGGCACGTAGATCGCCTGCACGCTCGTGATCGAGCCCTTGCGGGTCGACGTGATGCGTTCCTGCAGGCTGCCCATGTCCGTCGCCAGGGTCGGCTGGTAGCCCACCGCGCTGGGAATCCGACCGAGGAGGGCGGACACTTCCGAGCCCGCCTGCGTGAACCGGAAGATGTTGTCGACAAAGAACAGCACGTCCTGCCCCTCGTCGTCTCGGAAGTACTCCGCCAACGTCAGGCCGGTCAGACCAACCCGGGCCCGGGCGCCGGGCGGCTCGTTCATCTGGCCGTAGACCAGCGCCACCTTGGAACCCGTGCCCTCGGGCGTGATGACGCCCGATTCCAGCATCTCGTGGTAGAGGTCGTTCCCCTCGCGCGTGCGCTCGCCCACGCCCGCGAAAACCGAGTAGCCGCCGTGGCCCTTCGCCACGTTATTGATGAGCTCCATGATGATGACGGTCTTGCCGACCCCGGCACCGCCGAACAGGCCGACCTTCCCGCCCTTGGCGTAGGGCGCGAGGAGATCCACGACCTTGATTCCGGTCACCATGATCTCGGTTTCCGTCGACTGTTCGACAAACAGCGGGGCCGGGCGGTGGATCGGGTAGGCCTTCTCGGTCTCCAGCGGCTTGCCTTCGTCGACCGGTTCGCCGACCACGTTCACGATCCTTCCCAGCGTCTCGAGGCCCACGGGAACCTGGATCGGTTCGCCCGCGTCTCGCACCTCCAGGCCGCGCACCAGGCCCTCCGTGGCCCCCATGGCCACGGACCGCACCGAGTGCTCGCCGAGGTGCTGGGCCACCTCGAGGACGAGCCGGCCGCCCTCGCGGTCCACGTGGAGCGCGTTCAGGATTTCAGGCAGTTCGCCCGGGAAATGAACGTCGACAACCGGCCCCACCACCTGGGTGACGTGGCCGACATTTTCTGTCGTCATGGCGGAGTGTCTCCCGAAGCCAGACCGGCTCCTACAGTGCTTCCGAGCCCGAGATGATCTCGATGAGCTCCTTGGTGATGGCTGCCTGGCGCTGGCGGTTGTACGACAGCTCCAGGCGACCGATCATGTCGCCCGCGTTCCGGGTGGCATTCTCCATCGCCGTCATGCGGGCGCCGTGCTCGCCGGCCGCGCTCTCGAGGAACGCGCCATGGATCTGCACGGCTAGGTTGCGCGGCAGGAGTTCGGCAAGAAGTTCGTCCTCACCGGGCTCGAATTCGTGCATTGCGCCGACGACCGGCGCCGCGGTGGGCGCCTTCGGCGCTTCCGATTCCGGCGCCGCGCGCGGAACGATTCTGGATTCCGTGACCACCTGCGACATCGCCGAGCGGAACCGGTTGTAATGCATGGTGCACAGATCGAAGCCGCCGTCGGCGAACAGGCCAAGGATCTCCTCGGCGACCGCCGCCGCTTCGGTGAACGGCAGGTCGCGCCCGGGCGGCAGAAGCCGGCTGCCCACGATCCGCCCGCCGTGCGTGCGGCGCAGCATGTCGTAGCCCTTGCGCCCGACACAGTAGATCTTCGCCTCGACCGAATCCTCGGCGAGTGCCGCGAGCTTGCGCCGCACCGCCCGGACCACGCCCGTATTGAAGGCGCCGCAAAGCCCGCGATCCGCCGTGATGACCAGCAGCAGGGATACCTTCTGGCTGCCGGTCCCGACCAGCAGGGGCGGGGCATCCTCCGGCGCGACCGTGCCCGCCAGCCGTGCCACCATCGCTTCCATCCCGGCGGCGTACGGGCGGGCGCGTTCGGCGCGTTCCTGAGCCCGGCGCAGCTTGGAGGCGGCCACCATTTTCATGGCCTGCGTGATCTTCCGCGTCGAGCGGACGCTGCTGATCCGGGTCCGGAGTTCCTTCAGGCTCGACATGGCCGGCGGCTTCTCCGGGTCCTAGCCGAGGCTTGCGACGAAGGAGTCGAGCGCGGCACGGAGCTTGGCGTCGGTGTCGTCCGAGAGCTCCCCGGTGTCGCGGATCTCCGCCAGAAGGTCGCCGTGCTCGGCCCGCAGTAGGGCCAGGAACCCTTCCTCGAACCTCTGGATCTGATCGGTCTCGACCGCGTCGCAGTAGCCGTTCACGCCCGCGAAGATCACACAGACCTGCTCCTCCACGGATAGCGGCGCGTACTGCCCCTGCTTGAGCAGCTCGGTGAGACGGGCACCCCGCTTAAGGAGCCGCTGGGTCGAGGCGTCAAGGTCGGAGCCGAACTGGGCGAACGCCGCCATCTCGCGGTACTGGGCGAGCTCGAGCTTGATGGTCCCCGCCACCTTCTTCATGGCCTTGACCTGGGCGGCAGAGCCGACCCGGCTCACGGAGATACCGACGTTGATGGCCGGCCGGATGCCCTGATAGAAGAGATCGGTTTCGAGAAAGATCTGGCCGTCGGTGATCGAGATCACGTTGGTGGGGATGTAGGCGGACACGTCGTTCGCCTGGGTCTCGATGATCGGGAGCGCGGTCAGCGAGCCCCCGCCCTCCGCGTCGGACAGCTTGGCGGCCCGTTCCAGCAGCCGGGAATGCAGGTAGAACACGTCGCCGGGGTAGGCCTCCCGGCCCGGCGGGCGGCGCAGCAGCAGCGACATCTGGCGGTAGGCCACCGCCTGCTTGGAAAGATCGTCGTAGATGATGAGGGCGTGCCGCCCATTGTCGCGGAACCATTCGCCGATGGTGCAGCCGGTATAGGGGGCAAGGTACTGGAGCGGGGCGGGCTCCGACGCCGTCGCGGCCACGACGCAGGTGTAGTCCATGGCGCCCGCGTCCTGCAGGGTGCGCACGACCTGGGCGACCGTGGACCGCTTCTGGCCGATCGCGACGTAGATGCACTGGAGGCGCTTCTCGACCGGACCGTGCGCGTTGATGTCCTTCTGGTTGATGATGGTGTCGACCGCGAGCGCGGTCTTCCCGGTCTGGCGGTCCCCGATGATGAGTTCGCGCTGGCCGCGGCCGATCGGAACCAGCGAATCGATGGCCTTGAGGCCGGTCTGCATCGGCTCGAAGACCGACTGCCGGGCAATGATGCCGGGTGCCCGGACGTCAACCGGACGCCGTTCCGTGACCTCGATGTCGGCGCCGCCGTCGATCGGGTTTCCAAGGGCGTCGACCACCCGGCCAAGCATGCTCGGACCGACCGGTGCATCGACGATCCGCCCGGTTCGCTTGACGGTGTCGCCCTCGCGGATCGTGCGGTCCTCGCCGAAGATCACCACGCCGACGTTGTCGGCCTCGAGGTTGAGGGCCATCCCCACGATGTTGCCGGGGAATTCGACGAGCTCTCCCGCCATCACCTCGTCCAGGCCGTAGATGCGGGCAATACCGTCTCCGACCGCGATCACCTCACCGACTTCGGCGACTTCGGCGCCGGTCTCGAAGTCCTCGATCTGTTGCTTGAGGATCGAGGAGATCTCGGATGCGCGAAGATTCATCTACGCGGCTCCCTTCATGGCATGGGCAAGCGACTGGAGTTGGGTGCGAAGCGAGCCGTCGACGCGGATGGAGCCCACCCGGACGACCAGGCCGCCGAGCACATCCGGGACGACCTCGGTGCGGAGCGCCACCCTGCGCCCCAGTGCGGCCGCCAGAGCATCCCGGATGCGGTCCGCGGTGGCGGTGTCGAGATCGATCGCGGCCTCGGCCACCGCCTCGACCTCGCCCCGGCGTTCGGCCGCCAGCGCCCGAAACCGACGGACGATGGCCGGCAGCGCGCCCAGCCGGCGGTTGCGGGCCAGGACACCGATGAAGTTCCGCACCAGCGGTTCCGCCCCGATCGCCTCGAGAATGGCCGCCATGGCGCGCTCCTGATCCGCCCGTGCCACCACGGGGCTGCGGATCAGGCGGCCGAGGTCGGGGCTGTCGGCCGTCAGGGCCAGGACCGCTCCCAGGCCCTGCTCGGTCCGCTCAAGCGCATCGCGTTCCGCCGCGATGGCAAACAGCGCAGACGCGTAGGGGGCTGCAAGGCTCGCGAGCCCCTCGGAAGATTCAGCCAAGACCGAGTCCGGACGCATGGGTGGAGTGAAACTACGGGCGTCCGGAGGGTGCGCACCGTGCGCAACGGATTCGGACAGCCTCCGGCTAGGGACTTTTCGTAGCACAGGGCTGATTCTCCTGCAACAGAAAAGAGCCGGCCACCGGAACGGCGCGGCCCGGACCCGGGGGCGGTCCGGGCAATTCGGGCCCCGGAGGTTTCGCTAGGATGGCCCTCTCACTCGGACCCTCTGCCGGAGCGTGTCGTGCCCGAAGCCTTTGTCTGCGACTCCGTCCGCACCCCCATCGGCCGATTCGGGGGCGCGCTGGCTAGCGTTCGTCCCGACGACCTGGCCGCGCACGTCATCCGCGTGCTCGTGGACCGGCACCCGCAACTTGACTGGGCGGCCCTCGACGACGTGGTGCTCGGCTGCGTAAACCAGGCCGGCGAGGACAACCGCAACGTGGCCCGGATGGCACTGCTGCTGGCGGGGCTGCCGGATTCCGTGCCCGGCGCCACGGTCAACCGCCTCTGCGGGTCGGGGCTCGACGCAACGGCGCAGGCCGCCCGGTCGATCCGCACGGGCGAGCACCAGTTCATGCTCGCGGGCGGCGTCGAGAGCATGTCGCGGGCGCCGTTCGTCATGCCGAAGGCCGAGCACGCCTTCTCGCGGTCCGCCCGGATCGAGGACACCACGATCGGTTGGCGGTTCGTGAATCCCCTGATGGAGAAGCTCTACGGCACGGATTCGATGCCGGAGACCGCGGAAAACGTCGCCACCGACTACCAGGTGAGCCGGGCCGACCAGGATGCCTTCGCACTCCGGTCGCAGCAGCGGGCGGCCCGCGCCATGGCGGAGCGGCGCATGGCGGCGGAAGTCGCCCCGGTCGAGGTCCCCCAGCGGCGCGGCGCACCGGTCAGCGTCGCCGAGGATGAGCACCCGCGGCCCGGTACCAGTCTGGAGGGGCTCGCGAAGCTCCCGGCACCGTTCCGGGAGGGTGGCACGGTCACGGCCGGCAACGCGGCCGGGGTGAACGACGGCGCCTGCGCCCTCGTCCTCGCATCCAGCGAGGCGGTCGAGGCGCACGGGCTCACGCCGTTGGCGCGGGTCGTCGGCACCGCCGTCGCCGGCGTGCCGCCGCGGGTGATGGGCATGGGGCCGGCCGCCGCCGTGCCGAAGCTTCTCGACCGGGCCGGCATCAGCTTGGGCGACGTCGACGTTATCGAGCTGAATGAGGCCTTCGCCAGCCAGGCCCTCGCGTGCCTCCGCCAGCTCGGGCTCCCGGACGATGCCGAGCATGTCAATCCGAACGGTGGCGCCATCGCCTATGGCCATCCGCTCGGGATGTCGGGCGCGCGCCTCGCCATGACGGCGGCGCGGGAACTCGCAGCGCGGGGCGGCCGCTACGCAGTCTGCACCATGTGTATCGGCGTCGGCCAGGGGATCGCACTGCTGCTCGAACGCGCCTGAGCTTCGCCCGCGCTGGACAGCACCTGGTCCGCATCCACGACCAGTGGCGCATCTGCTTCGTACGGGCCGATCCGGGGCCGGCCAACGTCGAGATTGTGGATTACCATCGATCAAGGACGGGAGCGATGACGCCGTTGACGATCCCCTCTCACCCGGGCGAGGTGCTCGCAGAGCTCTACCGGTCACCGCTCGGCATGCGTGCGGTCACCCTTGCGAAAAACCTGGACGTGCCCCGGACGCGGATCGAACGGCTGGTGAAGGGCGAAACCGCACTGAGCGTTGACACCGCGATGCGCCTCGCGAAGTTCTTTGGCACCACCGCGGAGTTCTGGATCAACCTGCAGCGCGCGCACGATCTCGCACGGGCCCGGAAAACCATCGATCTATCCGACATCACACCGCTGAGCGCGGCCTGAGATCCGCCGCACCCGTTGCATCGGTGCGCCGCGGCGCCGGCTGCGTATCAGCAGTCCCCGCCCGCCCGAGCCCTGGGGGCTCGATCGCCTACGGACTTCGGCCTGCCCGCGATCGTCGGGTGGTTGCCCGGGCCTTGATATCGCAAGGCGCGCAAGCCCCGCGATATCGGAACTCCGAGGTGCACCCACCTGCCCGCTCGATACCAGCCCGTGTCCGTCACTGTGCCCAAAAAGTACTTAACTTGAAAATACGTACGATAGACGCAGGCGCGTCAAAGTGGTAGGAAACGAGCGTTCGGCAGTGCCGTTGCGTTCCATTGCCCGGGAACTCGCAGGGTTCCGAACCCCGGTCAAGGGGTCTTCGTGGACCTGGGTCCGGGCGGGCGAGCGGAGCCGCCGCCGTCGGTCCAGCCAGGAGGGGGCTCCATGCGGAACACTCGTGAATCTGACGCCACCGGATCGCTTCATCCGGCGGGCGGGTGGCCGCCTGGAGGCGCACAGCGCCGACGCGGCGCGGTGCGGAGGTCCGGGGTCGGGCCGATCGCTCTGGCAACGATCGTCGCGCTCGGCGGCGGCCTTCTCCACGTCAAGCCGGCGGCGGCCGTCGAGTTCGATGAGAACGGGTACCGGGGGAGCCTGGACACGACCGTCTCCCATGGCCTGACCATCCGGGTCGAGGAGCGCGACGGCACGCTGGCCAACGACGTCAACGGCAACGACGGCGAACTCAATTACGACCGCGGCATCGTCAGCAACGTCTCCAAGTTCACCTCGGACCTCGATGTCCGGACCGGTGACTTCGGCGCATTCGTCCGGGCCACCGGCTTCCTCGACTTCGAGAACCAGAGCGGCGATCGCGAGCGCACCCCGCTGAGCGACGCGGCGAAGGAACGCGTGGGGAGCGACGTCGAGCTCCTTGACGCGTACGTCACGGCCGCGTTCTACGCCGGCGACATGCCCATCGATGTCCGGCTGGGCCGGCACGTGCTGAACTGGGGCGAAAGCACCTTCATCTCGAACGGCATCAACGCCGTCAACCCGTTCGACGTGAGCAAGCTCAGGCAGCCGGGCTCGGAGCTCCGAGAAGCGCTGCTGCCCGTCGGGGCAGCCTCGGTGGCGGTCGCGCCGACCGACACCCTGTCGGTGGAAGCCTTCTACCAGTTCGACTGGGAGGAAACCCGGATCGATCCGGTCGGCAGCTACTTCTCGAGCACCGACTACGCAGGACCGGGGGCGGAGAAGGCCGTGATCACCAGCATCATGGAAGGCCTGTTGCCCGACGACCCGCAGCTGCGCGACCTGGGCTTCGGATTCGGCCCGCTGACGGCGCTGATCAATGCCGATCTGGCTGCCTACACGGTCCAGCACCCGCAATTGGGCGTGGTCCCCCGGCCGCAACGTCCGCAGCCGGCGTTCGACGAGACGTTCGCGAGCGTGCTGCGCGGCCCTGACCGCTCACCCGACCGTTCTGGCCAGTGGGGCATGGCGGTCCGCTACCTTGCCGAAGAACTGAACGACACCGAGTTCGGCCTCTACCTCATCAACTATCACAGCAGACTGCCCACGGTCGGCGCCCGGACCGCCGATCTGGCAAGCGTGCAGGCGGGGCTGGCAGCAGCCGGCGCCGTCGGCGCGCCGACCTCCCATACCGTCGCTGCCGTCACACAGCAGGTCACGGCCGGGGTCCAGCAGGCGGTCCAGGCCGGACTGATCCCTCCAGCGGCTGCGCCTGGCGTGATCGGGCAGCAGATCGATGCCCAAGTGCGCGGGCTTGCCAGCGCCCTTGCGCTCGACCGGTACGCGAAGGGCGGCCACTACTTCCTCGAGTATCCCGAAGACATCCAGCTCGTCGGCGTGAGCTTCAACACGGTGCTGGGCGCCTCGGGCTGGGCGCTGCAGGGCGAGTACTCCCTGCGTGCCGACGCGCCGTTGCAACGGGCCGAGCGAAAGGTCCTCGAGGACGGTCTCCAGCCGATCATCACGGCCCTGGGATTGTCCGCCGGCGCTCCGGAGAGTCTCCGCGACTATCTTGCGACCTACCAGCCGACGCGGGTGGTGGGCTACGTCGAGCGCGACGTGAGTCAGGTCCAGGCCACCGCGACCAAGGTCTTCGGGCCCACCATGGGTGCCGACAGCCTCGCGTTCGTCATGGAAGCGGCGGTCATGCACGTCCATGACATGCCGGACAAGCGCACGACCGCCCTGGAGAGTCCGGCGGGCGGCATCCTCCCGGCCCCACTGCCGACGGCACCCGCCGACGCGCCCCATGAAGCCGACGCGGACGCCACCTCGTGGGGGTACCGGATCGCGGCGCGTCTTGACTACAACAACGTGATCGGATCGATCAATCTCTTCCCCTACGTGCAGTTCCTGCACGATGTCAGCGGCAACAGCCCCGCACCCAGCGGCCCCTTCGTGGAAGGGCGGACCGCGCTGACGCTCGGGGTGCGCGCCGACTATCTCAGCCGCTGGCAGGCCGACGTCGGCTTCACGCGGTACGCGGGCGACGGCAACGAGCTGCTCGACCGCGATTTCATCTCCGCCTCCGTCAAGTACTCGTTCTGAAGATCCGAGGCCATGAACGCCATGAATGACACGAGATCGACCACGATTCGTCTGGGCGCTGCCCTCGTCCTCGGGTGCGTCCTTGCCACCCCCGCTGCCGCCGAGATCTCGGCGGAGGAGATTGCGCGGCTCGGCGCCGACCTCACGCCGTTGGGCGGCGAACGGACCGGCAATGCCGCCGGCACCATCCCGGAGTGGACCGGCGGCATCACGGAGCCGCCGGCCGGCTACAACGTCGGTGAGCACCACCGCGACCCGTACACCGCCGATGCGCCGCTGTTCGTCATCGACGCGGGCAACCTGGATGGGCACCGCGACCGGCTCTCGATCGGACACCAGCGCCTGCTGGAGACGTATCCGAGTTTCAACATGCAGGTCTATCCGACCCGGCGCAGTGCCTCCGTTCCGCAGCGGATCTACGACGCCACCCGGAACATCGCCGCCACCGCCCGGCTCGTGGACGATGGCAACGGCGTCGCTGATGCCGTGATCGGCATCCCGTTCCCGGTTCCCGCCAACGGCCTGGAGGTCATCTGGAACCACCTGCTGCGCTACCGGGGCGAGTCGGTGGCGTGCGTCATCGGCCAGGCCGCGGTCACCCGCGGTGGCGACTTCACGCTGGTCAAGCAGAGCCTCCAGATCGAGCTCCGCTACTCGCTTCCGGAGATGACACTGGACGAGCTCGGGAACACCATGATCCTGTTCAAGCAGGAGACGCTCGCGCCGGCCCGGCTCGCGGGCGATATCGTCTTGGTGCACGAGACCATGAATCAGTTCCGCGAGCCGCGGAACGCCTGGACCTACAACCCCGGCCAGCGGCGGGTACGGCGTGCGCCGAACATCGCCTATGACAACCCGGGCACGTCGGCCGACGGACTCCGGACCTCCGACCAGCTCGACATGTTCAACGGGGCCGTGGACCGGTACGACTGGGAGCTCGTCGGCAAGCGCGAGCTGTACGTCCCGTACAACTCGTACCGGCTGCACGGCGACGACCTCGCGTTCACCGACATCCTCCACCCCCTCCACGTCAACCCGGAACTGCTGCGCTACGAGCTGCACCGGGTCTGGGTGGTGGAAGCCACGCTCAAGGAGGGCGCGAGCCACATCTACAAGCGGCGCACCCTGTACGTGGACGAGGATTCCTGGCAGATCGTGGTCGGGGACATCTACGACAACCGTGATCAGCTCTGGCGGGTGTCGGAAGCCCACGTCATCAACTACTACGAGAAGCCGCTGGTGTGGCCGACGCTTGAAGTGCACACCGATCTCCAGGCCGGCCGCTACCTGGCATTCGGCCTCGACAACGAGTTCCCGATGTGCACGTGGGACCCGGGCCTGACATCCCGCGACTTCACGCCTGCGGCGCTGCGCCGCGCGGGTCGGCGGTGAACCCGGCGCCGGCCGCCTGAAGCGCCGGCCGCCTCGGCTGCAACACCGGGGTGTACCCGTTCCAGCCCTCCTGGAAGCGTGAAGCGCGCGGCGCTCTCGCCGGGGTCGTGACGATCCCGCAGCCGGCCGCCGCGCCTTCGCGACGCGCGGCGGCATCCCTCGCGATCGTCGGCCTGCTCGCCCTCCTCGCGCCGGGCAGCGCGGGCGCAGAAGCGGCCGTTCAGGCACCGCTCGCGATCGAATCCCTGCTGCTCGACGGGGCCGTGGTCGGCTCGCGGCTGGTGGTGGTGGGCGCGCGCGGCCATGTGCTGGTATCTAGCGACGATGGCGCCAGCTGGACGCAGGCCGAGGTGCCCACCCGCGTCCTGCTCACGGCGGTCCACATGCACGACGAACGCAAGGGCTGGGCCGTGGGGCACGACGCGGTGATCCTCCGCACCGACGACGGCGGCGCGACATGGTCGATGGTGCATCAGGCGCCGGAGGAGGAACTTCCCCTGCTCGACGTCTGGTTTCGCGATGCGCACACCGGCTTCGCGGTCGGGGCCTACGGCTACTTCCTTGCCACCGAGGATGGCGGCGAGACCTGGACCCCACGGACCATCAGCGCGAACGACTTCCACCTGAACGCGCTGGTGCCCGTGGCGGAACCGGCTTCCGATTCGCCGCAGCTGCGGTCGCAACGCCTGTTCATCGCCGCGGAGGCCGGAATCGCCTACCGCTCCGACGACGGCGGTGCGACCTGGCGCGAACTGCCCTCGCCCTATGCCGGCTCGTGGTTCGGCGGGCTGGCGCTTGACGAGGACCAGCTGCTGCTGGCGGGGCTCAGGGGCCATCTGTTCCGATCCGCCGACGGTGGCGAGACCTGGACGGAGGTGACCACCAGTACCCGTGCGACCCTGACCGGCGCCGTCCTGCTGCCGTCCGGCCGGATCATCGTGACCGGCCTCGAGGGCAGCGTGCTGACCAGCGATGACGGCGGGCGCAGCGTGGCCGGCCGCCGGCTGGCGTCGCGCGCGGGAATCTCGGCTGCGCTGCCGCTCTCGGACGGCGGCGTGCTGCTGGTCGGAGAATTTGGCGTCCGGCGCTGGCCGGGCCCATGACGGAACGCATCGAACGACTCCTGTTCGCCCGCCGCCCGCTTGTGCTCGCGGCGTTCGCACTCGTCACCGTCGCGATGGGATGGTCCGCGACGGGGCTGCGCGTGGATGCCGGCTTCACCAAGCTGGTGCCCGTCGACCACGAGTACATGCAGACCTTCCTTGAGTATCGCGAAGAGTTCGGCGGCGCGGACCGCGTCCTAATCGCGGTGATGGCACGTGACGGCGACATGTTCACGCCCGGGTTCTTCGCAGCGCTCCGGCAGGTGACCGATGCAACGTTCTTCCTGCCCGGCGTCGATCGGACCCAGGTGTTCTCGATCCTCACGCCGAACGTGCGGTTCATCGAGGTGGTGGAGGACGGCGTCGCGGCCGGGAACGTGCTGCCGGTGGACTTCGAGCCCACCGATGCGGGCTTCGCGCGGGTGCGGGAGAACATCATCAAGGCCGGCCTGGTCGGCCGCCTGGTGGCCAACGACTTCACCGGCGCGATCGTTGCCGCCAAGCTGCAGGAGTTCCACCCCAACACCGGAGAGCGGCTCGACTACATCGAGGTCGCGGGCGAGCTGGAGCGCATCCGCCAGACGGTCAGCGCGGACGTCGATGTGCACGTTGACCTGCACGTCATCGGATTCGCCAAGGTGGTGGGGGACATCGCGGCCGGGGCGACCCGGGTGGTCGCGTTCTTCGGGATCGCGGTCCTGATCACCGCGCTGTTCGTCTACGCCTACACCCGGTCGCTCCGGCTGACCGTGCCGCCGATCGCCTGTTCCCTGGTCGCGGTGGTCTGGCAGCTCGGCGGCGTCACGGCGCTGGGTTTCGGCGTCGACCCGATGTCCATCCTGGTGCCGTTCCTCGTGTTCGCGATCGGCGTGAGCCACGGGGTCCAGATGGTGAGCTCGATGCGCGCGGAGGAAGCGGGCGGCGCCAGCGGACTCGCGGCCGCCCGGGCGAGCGTCCGCCGCCTCCTGCTGCCCGGCGCGGTCGCGCTGGCCTCCGATTCGGTGGGGTTCATCACCATCTCGTTCATCGAGGTCCAGGTCATGAAGGAGATCGCCACCACCGCGAGCCTTGGCGTGGCGGCGATCATCCTCACCAATCTGGCACTGCTGCCGGTGCTGCTCTCGTACTTCGAGGCAAACGACGCGCAGCGACGCGCGACGCGCGAGCGCGACGACCTGCTGCAGCCGGTGTGGTCGCGGATGGCGCGTCTCGCACACCGGGGCCCCGCCGCCGCCGTGATCGGTGTAGCCCTGGTGCTCCTGGCCGCCGGTGCGTACGTGGCGCCCGAGGTGCGGATCGGCGACGAGCACCAGGGCGTGCCGGAGCTCCGGGCCGAGTCCGTCTACAACCTCGACTCCGCCGTGATCACCGACCGCTTCGATATCGGTGTGGATGTCCTGACGGTGATCGTGGAGACGGTGGCGGAGGGCTGCATCGACTACGAGGTGATGCGCACCCTCGACGCCTTCGAATGGCACGTCCGCAACGTGGAGGGCGTCCAGTCGGTGCGTGGGCTCGCCGGCACCATGGGCAGCATCCACGCGATGTGGAACGAGGGCAGCCTCAAGTGGCGGACGCTCCCCCGCAATCGCTACATGATCGTGCAGTCGGTCTCCCCGGTGCCAACGAGCAGCGGGCTGCTCAACCTCGACTGCAGCGTCATGCCGGTATCGATCTACACGACCGACCACAAGGCCGAGACCATCGAGCGCGTGGTCGACGCGGTGAAGGCGTTCGACGCCGCGAATCCGGACGACCGCATCGCCTTCCGGCTCGCCTCCGGCAACGTCGGGGTAATGGCGGCAACCAACGAAGAGGTGGCCGCGTCGCAGTTCCCGATTCTCGCCTACGTGTACGCCGCGGTCATCGTGCTGTGTCTGCTCTCCTTCCGGTCGGCGGCGGCGACCGTGTGCATCATCGCGCCGCTCGCGGTGGTCTCCCTGCTCGCCTACGCCCTCATGGGGCTGCTCGAGATCGGCCTCAAGGTATCCACCCTGCCGGTCGTGGCGCTCGGGGCGGGAATCGGGGTGGACTACGGCATCTACATCTACGGGCGGCTCCGCACCCTGCTCGCGGAGGGCCTCGACTTCGCCACGGCCTACGAGCGGACGCTGGCCACCACCGGAGCAGGGGTCGTGCTCACCGCCCTCACCCTGGCCGTCGGGGTCGCGACGTGGATCGTCGCGCCGCTGAAGTTCCAGGCCGACGTGGGCACGGTGCTGACATTCATGTTCCTGGTCAACATGATCGGAGCGGTCGTCCTGCTGCCGGCCCTGGGTGCCTGGCTGGTCAGGCCAAACCCGACGAAGACTCCCTGACGGCGGCTCCGGGCGCGGGCGGGAGGCCGGTCACGCCGCGGTGCGGCGATGCGCCTCCCGGTTCGCAGGAACCCTTCGGCCGGGCCCGGGAGATCACCTGCCGAGCGACGTGAATCGCGCGCCGCTCCGGGCTGCGGCCTGCTTCGAACGCTTGGGCCTGCGCTCCGCAGGAGTTCCGGAACCGCCGCTTGCGCTCACGGCAACCGAAGGGTGGTCAGGACAGGCCGAACTCTTCGAAAAAGTCGTTGCCCTTGTCGTCGATCACCACGAACGCGGGAAAGTCCTCCACCTCGATGCGCCAGACGGCTTCCATGCCGAGCTCCTCGTAGGCGAGGCATTCCACTTGCTTGATGTTCCGCGCGGCCAGTTCCGCACCGGGGCCTCCGATCGAGCCCAGATAGAAACCGCCGTGGGCGCGGCACGCATCGACGACCGCGCGTGACCGGTTGCCCTTGGCGAGCATGATCAGGCTGCCCCCCGCGGCCTGAAACTGGTCGACGTAGCTGTCCATGCGGCCGGCCGTCGTCGGACCGAACGACCCGGTCGGAAGGCCAGCCGGCGTCTTGGCGGGCCCCGCGTAGTAGACCGGATGATCCCGGATGTAGCCGGGCAGCGCCCCCTCTCGTTCAAGATGTTCCTTCAGCACCCCGTGCGCGAGGTCGCGCGCGACCACCATCGGACCGGACAGCGACAGCCGGGTGCGCACCGGGTGCTTGGACAGCTCGGCCCGGATCTCGCTCATCGGCCGGCTGAGGTCGATCTCGACCGCCTCGCCTTCGAGCACTTCGCTCCCGACCTCGGGAAGAAACCGCGCTGGATTCCGCTCCAGCTCCTCCAGAAACACGCCTTCCGCCGTGATCCTGGCGCGCGCCTGACGGTCCGCGCCACAGCTCACCCCGACGCCGATGGGCAGACTGGCACCATGGCGCGGGAGTCGGATGACGCGGACATCGTGGCAGAAATACCGGCCGCCGAACTGGGCGCCGATGCCGAAGGATCGGGTCATCTCGAGAACCGCCTGCTCCATGTCGCGGTCCCGAAACGCCCTCCCCTCCGGGGTCCCGTCGGCCGGCAGGTCGTCCAGTTCCCGGCAGCTTGCCAGCTTCAGGGTCTTCATGGTCATTTCCGCCGACAGCCCGCCGATGACCACGGCCAGATGGTACGGCGGGCAGGCCGCGGTGCCGATCGACCGGATCGGTTCCTCCAGGAACTCGAGCAGCCGGCCGGTGCGCAGGACCGACGGCAAGGCCTGATAGAAGAACGACTTGTTCGCGGAACCCCCGCCCTTGGCGATGAACAGGAACTCGAACGCATCGCCAGCGTCGGCGTACAAGTCAATTTGTGCGGGCAGATTGGTGCGGGTGTTCACTTCCTCGTGCATCGAGAGCGGCGCCAGCTGGCTGTAGCGCAGGCTGGTTTCCGTGTAGGCCCGGTAGATGCCGCGGGACAGCGCCGCCCGGTCCCGACCCCCGCTCCAGACCTGCTCGCCCTTGTGGCCGACCACGATTGCGGTACCGGTGTCCTGGCACATGGGCAGGACACCGCCTGCCGCCGTGTTCGCGTTCTTGAGGAGCGTCAGCGCGACATAGCGGTCGTTCGCCGACGCGGACGGATCATCGAGGATTGCGCGGAGCTGTGCGAGATGGGACGGACGGAGATAGTGCGAGATGTCCTGAAACGCCGTGAACGCGAGGAGCTCGAGGGCGGACGGGTCGACCACGAGGGCGGGACGCCCGCGGATCGTCGACGCCTCGACGTGGTCACCGGTCAGCTTGCGATATGCGGTCGTATCGGCTGCACGCGGGAACAGCGCGGAATATCGGAAGTCGGTCATGCCGGATCCCCGTCCTCTCGCCGTGACGGCGGCATGCCCCGACGCGTCCGGAAGGCCTCGAGCGAGACGACGCCGTCCGGTTGGTCAGCCGTCGGTTCCGCGGCAGTGTCACCGGTCGGCACCCCGGCGTCATCCTGCTCGGTTGCCAGGGTGGCAGTCGCTTCCGGTTCCGGCGCTTCCGGCGCAAACCGGACCGCGAACTGGGCCGCGGGATCCATGAACGCGGTCATCGCGGCAAACGGGACGGTCAGGGTTGCCGGCACGCCGTCGAACGCGAGACCAACCCGGAACTGCTCCGCCTCGACCTCCAGACCGGAGTACTGGTGCTGGAGGACGATGGTCATCCGTTCGGGATACTGGTTCCGCAGGAAGTCTGGTATCGCCACGCCGGCGGCGGTGGTGTCGAACTCGATGTAGAAGTGATGGTCACCCGGCAAGCCTTCTTCTGCGACACGTTCCAGGGCGCTGCGCGCAACCCCCCGCATCGCTTGCAGCGTGAGCGACTCGTAGTCAATGAGCCGGGAAATCTGCGGGGGGCGATCGGTCACAGGCGCACACGGGCTACACGGCAGCGTCTCAGGGGGAGGGCTTCGATGGGGGCTTCTGTTGCCGGGTGCCCCCAAACCCCGCCCTACCGTGTGAAGCGGCAGGGACTTGGAACTGTCGTTCCTCTCACTGGTTAGGCAGCGAGAGCAACCTCACGACTGTTGTCGTTGGCAGTTTTAAGTTCGGTCCGTCACGGCGGTACCATGCCGGGCGAAGGCCCTCATCTTTCAGCGGTTGTCGATCCTGGATCGCCCCCTCGCCGACCGCGTGACCGGTCGGAAATCTGGTGGAGGCGCCGGGCACTGCCCCCGGGTCCAACACGCCTATTGCATGAGACGTTTATCGCCATAGCCGACCGAGGCCAGCACCCACAAGATAGGCGCGTACCGCCTGGCGGGCAACGTGGCCCGCAAGGAATCGGGTGCCGCAGGGTTCCGGTCCCGGCCGGCTCCTCGATGTGGCCGTGCTCGAATCGGGAGGGATCGCCGCCCGGCGAAACGCGGCGTGGATCCTTGCATGGATCCTCCGCTGTCGTCGCTATGCTCGAAGCGCGCGAGACCGGCTCGAGCGAAGTTCCGCCCTCGTCGCCGGGCCATCGCCGTCGCCTCGGCTGCCGCCCGCGGGGTGCCAGGTCATTGGTGGCGTTGCCATGCGCCGGAGACGGCCGCCGCCCGCGACATGGAAGCAGGGAGCATGTGATCAGAGCTGACGTTCGGTCGGCGACGGCCGATCAAAGACCAAGTTCGCTGTGGGAGCCGAGGCGCACGAGATCGAGATGCCCGCATCCAGCTTGCGGTAGATCAAGACCAGATCGGGCCGGAGGTAACAGTCCCGATGGTCCTTCCACTGACCGGCAAGCGGGTGATCGTGGTGGCGCGGAGCGAGCACCCGGTCCGCCGCCAGGTCGGTCAGAAGACCTGCAAGATCGCTGTCCAGTGTGCTGGCGAAGCGCCCCCTCTTTTCGCGCCTGCAATCCCGTCTGAATGCCGTGGTCCGCCTAATCGTCCGCTTTGAGGTCGGCCATCAGGCCGTCCACATCGCCGACCGTGACCAGGTCACCGCGGCGGGCGGCCTCCATGGCTGCGATGGTTTCCTCGTTTGGCACCAACGGCTCAAAGGGCAAACGCTTCTCCGCCGCAATCCGCATCATCATCAGACGGAAAGCATCGGACACGGTGAGGCCAATCGCGCCTAGAACATCGGCAGCCTCGTTCTTGGTCTTCTCGTCAATGCGAGCTCGAACGACGGTGCGCATGCGTCAATCCTCCTAGCTGAGCTACAACGTAGCCCAGATCGGCAGCCTGTGTCCATGCAGCCATTGGGGGCGTCCCTGGCACGCACGAATCGGGAGGGATCACCGCCCGGGGAGACAGAGCGTGGGCCCTGGGGCGCGGCGGATACCGTCAGGCCACCAAGGCCGCAACGTCGTAGATCGTGATGCGCTTGTCAGGAGTGACGAGGATCAAGCTATCCGCTTCCGCCAATCTGCGGAAGGAGAGACCAACGGTACGCGCGGGCAGGCCGCAGATCATTGCGCGGCCCGTACCGTGCGAGCCAACGCGTACCCATGAGGTCCTTCCCGCAAGCCCGCTACTGAAGCACTGGACTCCTCGATGAGCCCGAAACCCGAAGCCGCAGCAGGTTGAGCACGCTGATCACCGCGTATTCGCGCACACGGCGACGGTCGCCGGGCAGGCGTACCCACATCGCCTCGGGACTCCCACCGTGCGCGAGCCCAAGAAACACGGTGCCAGGCGGGTGACCTTCCTGCTCGGCCGGCCCGGCAACGCCGGTCGTCGCGATTCCGACGTCCGCGCCGAGACGCTCGCGCACCCCGGCGGCCATCGCCTTTGCCGCGTCGGCCGTGACCACGGGACCGTGCGGCACGCCAAGGACATCGAACTTCACGTCACTTGCATACGACACCACTGCGCCGCGGAACACATCGCTCGCACCGGGTACCGCCGTGAGCCTCGTCCCGACCAACCCGCCCGTGACCGATTCGGCGACCGCGAGGGTGAGCCCGCGCTCGCGGAGCAGGTCGAGGACCACCGACTCCATGGTCTGTTCGTCGGTGGCGAAGATCGCATCGCCGACGATGGCGCGCACGTTTGTCTCCTCGGCGGCAATAAGCGCTTCCGCGGCGGCCCGGTCCTTTGCCTTGGCGGTAATGCGGATCTTCAGGCCTTCGATGCCGCTCGCCTGAAAAGCGATCGTGGGACTGCCGGCCCGGTCGAGCACGTCGACCCGCCCCGCCAACAGCTCCGCGAGGCGTGATTCCGTCTCTCCCCAGCTCTTGAGCACCCGGCTCTTGATCACCGCGGTCACGCCGGCCCGCTGCTGGAGATCCGGGAGAATCGTGCCCTCCATCATCTCGCGCATCTCGAACGGCACCCCGGGCACCGCGTAGATCACCTGCTTCCCGAGCGGGCAGACGAGTCCCGGGGCGGTACCCGGCATCTGGGGAATGAACGCGGCGCCGACAGGACAGTCCGCCTGGCGGAGATTGTTCTCGGTGAAGCGGCGCCCGCGGGCCTCGAACCCACGACGGATCTTCTCCCCCATCGCCTGGTCGCGCACCAGCGCCACTCCCATCACTTCGGCGACGGCCTCGCGCGTGATGTCGTCCTGGGTTGGCCCCAGCCCGCCGCAAAGAATGACAGCGTCGCTCCGCGCGAGCGCGCGCCGGATCGTGTCCACGATCCGTGCCCGGTTGTCCCCGACCTTCACCTGGAAGTGGGAATCGATTCCCGCCAGGGCAAGCTGCTCTCCCATCCACGACGAGTTGGTGTCGACGATCTGTCCGAGCAGCAGCTCGGTCCCGACTGCGACGATTTCGCAACGCATGCCTCTGCGCCCCCGTGACGGCGGCCATTGCCGCGGCGTGCAATCCTACCTGCCGGAGCCCTCGCCCGCGGTCTCGCCGCCAACCCACCTGCGGCCGGCAATTTCGACACGAACCTCCCGCGGTCGCGCCACGCGGCCGGGAGCCGACAACTTCCACCGTGTCTGCCCGGCGAGAAATCCCCTACAATTTCAAATTGGGTACGACCGGGGAGATAGATGATGACGGTAACGGCTGTTCGCGAATTTCCCGGGCCTTCTTTGCGCGATCGTGTCAGTGAAGCCGAATGGCGGACCCGCGTCGACCTGGCCGCGGGCTATCGCCTCGCCCATCTCTACGGCTGGGCAACATCGTTGATCTACAACCACATCTCGGCCCGGATTCCGGGTCCCGACCACCATTTCCTGCTGAATCCCTTCGGCCTGCGATGGGACGAGATCACGGCGTCCAACCTCGTGAAGATCGATCTCGACGGCAACATTCTCGACAACACCCCGCACGAAATTAACAGCGCCGGATATACGATCCACAGCGCTATTCATACTGCGCGCGAGGACGCGATGTGCGTCATGCACACCCACACCGAGGCCGGCATGGCGGTGTCCGCACTGGAGAACGGTCTCACCTTTACCAACCAGGACTCGATGATGTTCTACGGTCGGATCGCGTACCACGACTTCGAGGGACTCGCCTTCGACCTGTCGGAACGTGAACGGCTGGTCAGCGATCTCGGCGACAGGAAGGTGATGGTCCTCCGCAACCACGGCCTGTTGACCACCGGCGTGTCGGTTGCCGACGCCTGGGTACAGATGTTCTATCTCGAGAAGGTGTGCTCGACGCAGCTTGCCCTGCAGGCAGCGACGGCGAACGGCGAAGCGATCCGACACCCGTCAAAGGAAGTCTGCGAGCGGACGGTCCGGCAGTACGGGAACCAGGGATGCGGCGAGCGCGAATGGCCGGGACTGCTTCGCCAGCTCGATCAGGAGGGAATCGACTACCAGCGGTAAAGGTGCTTCGGCCGAACTCGCCTGATGTGACCATTTGCTTGTCAGCTGCCGTCTGATTGAGCGGCAGCCTGTGACCAATTGACACCACGTACCCGTCCAGGTGAGTGGATGGATGGACTGCACGCGGGCCTCCGCCCCTCCGGTGTCGCGGGACCGCCGGTGGGTCGCACCAAACATTGTGGGTACGAACCCGAAAGATACCGGGAGCGTGCGGGCGCGCCGGTCGCGGTCTGGCCGTGGTGCCCGTTCACGCCGCCGGGCTGCCACCGGGCCAGACCGGGTTGCGGGCCAAGTCAGGCCACGCGATCGGCGCCCGGCAGGCGGCGGCGGCGGCAGCCGGCTCGATGGACGAATCCCAGTCGGCAGCGATGTAGCGATGGCCGGTCGCGTCGCTGCCCGCCTGCGCGCACAGCCAGACGATCGGCGGGACCATCGCCGACGCGGCGATCAGCGTCTGCCGATCAAAGCCCGATTCCTCCGGCACCATCGGCGTGTCCGCCGGCCCGCCGGGCACCACGACATTCACCGTGACCCCGGTGCCCGCGAATTCCTCTGCGTGGCCCGCCGACATGGCTTCCAGTCCGGCCTTGGCGGGGCCGTAGGGATGAAACCTCGAGCGCAGCATCGTGAAGAAGCTGGTGGTGACGTTCACGATCCGGCCCCAGCCCGCCGCCAGCATCCCGTCGATCGCCGCCCGGGTCATGTACCACGCCCCCGAATAGTTCGTGGCGGTGAATTGGTCCCACATCTCCGGGGAGATCTCCTGAATGTCGATCAGCCTGGCCATGTGGTCGCGCCGGATCACACCCATCCCGACCGCGCCGTTGTTGATCAGGATGTCCGGACCACCGAACCGCGCGCGGGTGCGGGAAATCGCTTCCGCGCAATCCTCGTACCGCGAGATATCCATGCGAAACGTTGCCAGTCGGGCGGCCAGACCCCGCTCCGAGCATTCGTCGCTGAGGGTCTGGAGGCGGCGTTCGTCGATATCCGACGCCGTCACCGCCGCCCCTTCCCGGAGCAACGCGAACACCAGTTCCCGACCGAATCCTCCCGCTGCTCCCGTGATCGCAGCGATCCTGCCTGCTAGCCGGTCTCCTTCAAGCACTGGCATGGGCCGGTCCTCTCAGTTCAGTCCCCTGTCCCGCCGGACGCGTGCGAGCGTGCTGAGCGTAGCCAGCAGCAGTGCGTCGCGCGCGCCGGCGAGCGCGGCCGGGTCCCGACCTGCCATCGCGGTATCGACCAGCGCCTTGAGACGGGCCCGGACTGCCGGGGTGAAATCCACCGGCTCGAGATCGTTCATCCAGTGCTGCAGGGCATCACCCAAGTGATCGAGAAAATGCGCGTAGCCGCCGGCACCTCCGGCCAGTTGGCAGATCTCGAAGGGGCCCATCACGCCGAGCCGGAGCCCGGGCCCGTACTTCACGGCGATGTCGACATCTTCCACGCTCGCCAATCCCGAGAGCACGGCCGCTGCGCACTCGCGCCACAGCGCGGCCTGCAACCGGTTGACCAGGTGGCCGGGAGCCTCGTGGTTGAGCCGGATCGCCTTCTTCCCTTGCGCGTTGTAAAAGTTGATCGCCCAGTTCACCACGCCCGGGTCCGTTTCGGCACCACCGAGCACTTCCACGAGCGGGATCAGGTGGGGCGGATTGAACGGATGCCCGACCACGAACCGGGCGGCGTTCGCGCAGCCGGCCTGCAGGTTCGACATGAGCAGACCGGACGTGGAACTCGCGAGCACGGCATTCACTGGCAGGGCGGCGTCGATCTCCGCGTACAGGGATCGTTTCAGCTCGAGCTCTTCCGGGGCGCTCTCCTGCACGAAATCGGCGCCGGCCAGCGCCCCGGCGGGGTCGGCATGGAACTGCAGACGTCCCGGGTCGGCGGCGGTCACCAGCAGGCCAAGCTCCTCGAGAACCGGCCAGGCACCGCTGACGTGCGCACGGAGGAACTGCTCCGCGCCGGCGGCCGGGTCCCACGCCCGGACCTCCATCCCGCGCCCCAGGAAATAGGCGGCCCACGAGGCCCCTATGGTCCCGGCGCCGATGATGCTCACGCGGCGGATCGCTGACGGTTCGGGCAAGTTCATGGGCTCGCTCTCCTGGCGATGGACAGTCCGTTCCACGCCTGCATACCAGCCGACAGGTTAATGCGTGCAGCAGTTCCACCCGTCGGCCCGGAATCGAGATCTTGCGGGAATCGTCGACCTGGCGCGTGCCCGACATGGCTAGATCCGGCCGGCGAGCAGGCGCGGCCACGAGTCGCAACGGCGGAACCTGGAGTTACGCCGGCGCGGGTCGCGAGCACCATGGGCGCAACGCCTTGCCGAGATGCGCCGCGCTGGAGCGAGTAAGGGCGATTGCGAGACGGTGGGACCGGCATCCGTCTACGACGGCCTGGTCCACGCGAGCGACCATTAGCCGAAAGGCCTGGGTTGCATTGACGCCTCGGGCAGCGGCCGGCCGGCAAAGGACGTCCGGCTCGGCGCCGAATGCGATCGACAAGCCGGAAGGGGATGCAGCGGTGTCAGGCGCCGAAGAGACGGCTGATAAAGCGTCCAGGCCCGAGCGCGAATGCGCCCGCAGCCAGGAGTCCGGCCATCGTGCCGACCATGAAGCTCGCGTGGATTCGCACCCAGCCCCTACGGATGGAGAAGACCGCGACCGCCATGGAGATCAGCGTCCACACCGTGAGCCGTGGATCCAGCTGAACTGGCCCGCATTGAGCTCCCGAATCGGGAACGAGGACAGCGTTACAAACGCCATGGCCACGATCCACACCCAGCCAACGACCCGGTGACGCCGCGTGCCCTTGGCAAGCGCCAGGTTCGCGGTTCCCAGTCCGAGCGCCAAGGTAGCGGTCGCCAAATGGAGCCAAATCACCATCAGTCCGTCTCGATCGCTGCATTGTAGGCACCGCCGGCTGGGCCGGCTCCGCGGGTGGTCATCCCACGATTGCCGGCCAGACAACGCCCCGTGGAGGAACTGCTTCGATCAGGCCCGCGCACGTCATTGCGTCATGCACGTCGGCTGGTCTCGGCCGGCGACGGGCACGCTCATGCTTCCGCCTCTCGAGGTGTCGGTATCGCGGTAATCTGGCCAACTGGCCGCATAATGCGATCTATTCGGTATCGGCCAGGTTGTGAGGCACCCCTTTGTCGCGTGCGCTGGTGCCGTTTTCTCTGTCGGGGCAAGCGGACTTGCGGGTGGTGTCAATGTCAACTGAAAACTGCACATTCCTGACAACCGAAAACTGCACACTTTGGGGTGACCGGGAGGGCGGTCATGGCGGGGTCGGCGCGCCGGTTGGCGGGTCGCCCGCGCGAGACGCGCCCGCCCTTCCGTGGTCACGGAAGGCGAACCATGCCCGTCAAGGATGCCGCGAAATCTGATGATCCCGGATCCTGCAGGCTCCTCCGACCCCACCAAGCAGGTAGACTTGCGACATGGCGTCACCAGCAGGACACCCCCGGGACAATCCCGAGAACACGATCGACATCGACCCCGAATGGCGCGCGGAATTCGACGCCGCCGCCGCGCGGCCGTTGGAACAGCATCTGCGGTACGGGTTTGTGAAGACCTACAAACCGGTCCTGGACGACGCCCGGTATCGGGCCTTCGACACGATGGAGGCATACCGGGCATGGTGCGACGCGCACGTGCCGGCATGGCTCGGCTATGGCCGTTGACTACCGGCAGCTCGAAGAGCTGCGAGACGCCTGTGCGCGCCACGGCGTCGCGTACTTGGTCATCGGCAAGAGCGGGGCGCTCCTGCACGGGTTTCCGGACACCACCCAGGATGCGGACCTGTTCATCCGCAAATCCCCGGGCAACGGCCGCGCGCTGGTGCGAGCGCTGCGCGAACTGCAGTTCCGTCTAAACGATCAGGAAGCGCAAGACATCGAACAGGGCAAGGACTTCGTCCAGTTGAAAAACGGGCCGTTCGATATCGACCTAGTGTACGCCCCTGACGGCATCGAGCGATTCGAGGATGCCTGGACACGCGGCATCGACGTCGACGGCATCGCTGTCTGTTCCCTCGACGACATCATCGCGAGCAAACAGGCTGCGAACCGCGTGAAGGATCGCGAGACCCTGCCCAGGCTCATCGCGTTCCGGGACTACCTGCGCCAGCGCCGCAGCCAACGAAAGCGACTCGGTGCCCTGCCAGACAACCGGCCGTGACGCCAACATGGAAGCCTGGAGCGATAAGCCGCTGGATCAGATACCGCTGGCGCCCGAAGCGCTGCCGTTGAAGCAGCTTCTGCAGGACAACGCCAATGGTAGCCGACTGTGCAGAGCGGCCATGGCCGCGTCATGCGCCAAGGTCTGCGGCATTGGCCAAGGTAGAGTCTTGATACAGCCTGAAGCTGGCGCCATCACCACCCTGATGCGACCCATCGAGAAGGTTTTCGGCCACGTTCTGGGTGCATGCGCAGCCAGTATTTGACGATACCAGCACGAGGCGTCTCATGACGGCATCCGGTCGTCACGTCGCCGACTTCAACGCGCTCCGACCAATCCCCACGGTCAAGCGCGGAAGGTTCCGCACGGGCGCTAGTTTCGTACGTCAACCCTGGGGTTCAAGCAGTTCTGCCAGCGCATAGAGCGTCTTCTGCGGGAAGCGATCCCGGGGGTAGTAGCGGGTGACGATCTCAAGCGCCTTGTCATACTCCGAAAGATTCAGGTACCGCAGGAGAAAACGCACGTCGTCCTCGTCGTGGAAGCCCTCGCCGAGCCGCATGGCGAGGCACTTCATCGCGAGCAGATACTCCGGGGTTGCGGTCAGCACACGCAGGTTGGAAAGCTCCAGGTACGCACGAAAGTCTCCATGGTCGCTCAGATACCCCTTGACGGCGTCATTGAGCCAGTCGCCCGGCATTCCCGAAGCGGCTGCGACCGCCCGCGCGGCCGTGCGTACTTCGTTCGCGGGCCGGAAGAATGCGTCGATGTCCTGGGTCGACGCACGAGAGTCGAACACGAGGCACATGACGGCCCCACCCACCACGTACACCTCGCCAGTGATCGCTCGGCGCTCGAGTTCATCGTTCAGGCGCCCGAGCAGGCGCTCGATGTCGTGCTTCGAATATTCCACTAGACCCGCTGCCCGACACTGCTGTCGATGAACAGGTTCCGGCGCCGGAACGCGGGTGGGGACTGCGTCAGGAGGTAGAGCCGCAGGCTCTTGAGCGGCGAAGCGAACCAGGGCGCATCAAGCCCCTTGACCGAGGCTACCCAGCGGGGCGAATCGACTCCGTACATCGCTGCCGCATGCTCGACCGTCGCCGCCAGATAGTTCATTTCGAACGGGGGTAGCTGAAGCTCCGGACCGTGGCGCACCGCTCGCACGTACTCGCTTGCAGTCAACCGGGCGAAGCAGTCCTGCAGTTCGGCGAACGCGAAGGAGCGTGCAGCCGGGCGCGTCGCCAGGTCGCGGCACAACGCCTGGAATTTGCGATCGGCAGGCGGCAGCACCTGCTCCAGTACCCACCTGGAGATATCCATCCCGGCGCTTGCCGCGCGCGCGCGTATGCGCGCCTTGTCCCCCGCAGTGACGCGAATCTGGAGTTGGTGGGTCTTGCTCACGAGCAGTACCTTGGCCTTTCTTGAGACAATGTCAATACGTCGTATTGACAATTTGCGGTTTCGAGACAGCGACGTTGCTGTGCCAAGCGTACGACGTGCAAAAAATCGATCTGCACTGACGCCCGGAGGCTACCGGGAAGCTTCGAAGTCACGGAGTTCCCGCGGCGACGGCGCGACATCCGCGTTCAGCAGCGAGCCCAAAACGATGGTTGTGGGTCGTCCGTCCACTCGATTCGTTTCCGCCTACCAAACGCAAAATTGCGCGCCGGCTTTCGGCGGTGGACTGTGCGCCGTACAATTTCCGGCGGCTACGCGACGAAGTTTCTTCTGCCGGGGGCGGAGTGCGCCAACCAAACCATCTGGATGGGAACGGGCTCTCCGGCAGAGCGGGGACGTGGCCAACGGAAGGAGATGGCAGATGAGACGATTTCTGTTGACCTTTGCAGCCTTGATGATGGCGGCATCCGCGGCGCAGGCGGAGATGAAGATCGGCGTCCTGCTGGGTTTCACCGGGCCGATCGAATCCCTTGCCCCCAACATCGCAGCCTCGGCCGAACTGGCGATGCAGGAAGCGACGGAATCCGGTGCATTCCTCGGCGGCAGGAAGGTAACGCCGGTGCGCGGTGACTCCACCTGCATCGATGCCGCTGCGGCGACGGCCGCGGCCGAGCGGCTGGTCAATTCGGACGAGGTCGCGGCCATCATGGGGGCGGACTGCTCGGGCGTCACCACCGCCGTCGCAAACAACGTGGCGGTGCCGAACGGCGTCGTCATGATCTCGCCGTCGGCCACCTCGCCGGCGCTCACCGCGCTCGATGACAACGGCCATTTCTTCCGCACCGCACCGTCGGATGCGAGACAGGGCCAAGTGTTGGCCAGGGTCGCCGAGGCACGCGGCATCACCAACATCGGCGTCACCTACACCAACAACGACTACGGGAAGGGCCTGGCGAACGCCTTCGCGAACGCCTTCGAGGCGGCGGGCGGCACGGTCGCGCTGTCTGTCGCGCATGAGGACGGCAAGGCCGACTACGCGGCGGAGGTCGGAGCGCTGGCCGCCTCCGGTGCCGAGCATCTGGCCGTGTTCGGCTATGTCGACCAGGGCGGCAGGGGGATCATCCAGGCTTCGCTGGACACGGGCGCATTCGATACCTTCCTACTCGCGGACGGCATGATCGGTGACTCCCTGCTCGAGGCCATCGGCGATGCGCTGGAAGGATCCGTCGGCACCGCACCCGGGTCCGATTCCCCGAACGCGAAGAAGTTTCAGGCGGCGGCGGAGGCAGCCGGACTCAAGGGAGCGGATCCGTTTTCCGCGGAAGCCTACGACGCGGCGGCGCTGATCATCCTCGCCGCGCAGGCGGCCGGTTCGACCGACCGGGCGGCGATCCGGTCGAAGATTCTCGAGGTCAGTAACGCGCCGGGCGAACCGATTGGTCCGACCGAACTGGCCAAGGGTCTGGAGTTGCTCGCCGCCGGCACGGTGATCGATTACCAGGGCGCGACCGATGTCGAGCTGACCCCCGAGGGCGACGCCTCGAGCCCCTACAAGGAGTACGAGGTCATGGACGGCAAATTCACCACTGTCCGGATCCATTGACTGCTCAAGCGACAGGGAGGCGTCCGGCGCCTTCCACCGCCGCGGCTTCCGGACACCGTTCCTGATCGGCGGCATACGCCGGGAAGGGGGCCCGCATGATCCGCGTGGTGGACGTGCACAAGCATTTCGGCGGGGTGCGGGCGGTTGACGGGGCGACCCTGAAAATTCGCGAGGGCGCGATTACCGGGCTGATCGGACCGAACGGGGCCGGCAAGACCACCCTCTTCAACGTCGTCGCCGGGGTCTACCCGCCCACCGCCGGCCGGGTCTTCCTGGCGAACGACGACGTCACTGGCCTCCGGCCCCACCAGCTCTTTCGCAGGGGGGTGGTGCGGACATTCCAGATTGCCCACGAATTCGCCACGCTGACCGTCGTGGAAAACCTGCTGGCGTCGGTTGGCAACCAGACCGGCGAGAGCCTCGTGGGCGCTTGGCTGCATCGGGGCCGCGTGCGCATCGAGGAAGAGAAGCTTCGGGACCGGGCGGACGAGGTCCTTCAGTTCCTGAATCTTGGCGAGGTCGCCAATCTACCGGCCGGTGACCTCTCGGGTGGCCAGAAGAAACTCCTGGAACTCGGGCGCGTGATGATGACCGGCGCCAAGGTCGTACTGCTCGACGAAATCGGGGCCGGCGTCAACCGCACGCTCCTGCGCTCCATTTCGGGGGCCATCCTCCGCCTCAATCTCGAGTACGGGTACACGTTCTGCCTGATCGAGCACGACATGGACCTGGTCTCGCTGCTCTGCGACCCCGTGATCGTGATGGCCGAGGGGAAGGTCCTCGCCGAGGGTTCCGCTCCGGACGTCCAGTCCGATGAGCGGGTCATCGAAGCCTATCTGGGCTCCAGGTCGAGGCACCGCCGCCAGCAGACGGCCGACACCGCATGAGCTACCTCGCCGGCTGTTCGATGCGTGGCGGGTACGGCGGCGCGGACATCCTGCGCGGCTGCAGCGTCGGGGTCGACAAGGGTGAGATCGTCGTGGTCGTGGGCCCGAACGGCGCCGGCAAGTCGACCGCCATGAAGGCCCTGTTCGGCATGGTGCGGCTGCACGAAGGGGAGGTGCGCCTAGGCGGGCAAACGATCACCGGCCTGACTCAAGCGGGGGATGGCCTTCGTTCCGCAGACCGGCAACATCTTCACGACCCTCACAGTCCAGGAAAACCTGGAGATGGGTGCCTTCCTCCGTCGCGACAACATCTCGGCGAGCATGGAGCACGTATTCAGCCTCTTTCCCGTCCTGAAGGAGAAACGCCGCCAGACGGCCGGTGAGCTGTCCGGCGGCCAGCGCCAGCAGGTGGCGATTGGCCGCGCGCTGATGACGCAACCGGATGTGCTGATGCTCGATGAACCGACTGCCGGCGTGTCGCCGATTGTCATGGATGACCTGTTTGACCGGATCCTGGAGATCCGGCAAGCCGGTATCGCCGTACTGATGGTGGAGCAGAACGCCCGGCAGGCGCTCGCCATCGCGGATCGGGGATTCGTGCTGGTGACCGGCGAGAACCGGTTTACCGACAGCGGGCAGGCCCTGCTGGCCAATCCCGAAGTGCGGCGCTCCTTTCTTGGCGGATGAGCGCCGGTGGAAGTGGACATCGTCAACGCGCTGGTGCTGCTGGCGAACTTCGTCGTCGTCCCGGCCGTTGCCTACGGTTCGCAGCTCGCCCTCGGCGCGCTCGGGATCACGCTCGTCTACGGCATCCTGCGTTTCGCGAATTTCTCCCACGGCGATCTCATGGCTTTCGGCACGATGGTCGCGATCCTCGGCACGTGGCAGCTGCAGGCATGGGACATCGGACTGGGCCTGCTGCCCACGGCGTTGCTCGCGCTTCCCGTCGGCGTCGTGGCGGCCGTCATCGTCAGCCTGGCCGCGGACCGGATGGTGTTCCGGTTCTACCGGCTGAGACGCAGCGCACCGATCATTCTCTCGATCGCCTCCGTCGGCGTGATGTTCGTGCTGAACGGCGCCGTGCGGTTGATCATTGGCCCGGATAACCGGGCCTTTCTGGACGGCGCGCGCTACCTGATCAGCGCGCGCGAGTTCAAGTCCCTGACAGGCCTCGCCGAGGGTCTGTCCGTTCGCACCTCGCAGGTGCTGACCCTGGCTCTGGCGGTTCTCGCGGTCGCAGCGCTTTTCTGGTTCCTGCGGCGTACCCGTGCCGGCAAGGCAATGCGTGCCTACGCCGACAACGAGGACCTGGCCCTCCTTTCCGGCATCGAGCCGTCCCGGGTGGTGCTGCTGACCTGGGTGATCACCGCGTCGCTCGCCGCGACCGCCGGCACGC
This sequence comes from Alphaproteobacteria bacterium, assembly GCA_021296265.1. Taxonomy (GTDB): domain Bacteria; phylum Pseudomonadota; class Alphaproteobacteria; order TMED109; family TMED109; genus VXPW01. Next base: position 76,152 of record JAGWAT010000025.1, read on the forward strand.
TCTATGGGCTCGACAAGAGCTTTCACCCGTTCACGTATTTCCAACTGCTGCTTCCCATGTTTGCCGCCGCGATCGTGGGCGGCATCGGGCAACCGCATGGCGCGATCGCGGGCGGCTTCCTGATCGCCTTTTCGGAAATCGCCCTCACCTATCCTTACAAGAAATTCCTGCAGTACCTCCTCCCCGAGGACCTGCATCCAGACGGCCTCGTGCAGCTGTTGTCGACCGACTACAAGCTCTCCGTCTCGTTCGTGATCCTGGTGGTGGTCCTCCTGTGGAGACCCACCGGGTTGTTTGGGGGGCGCCTCTCGTGAGCGGGAACGCGCGTGCCGCCACCGGTTTCGCCATCGTCGCCGCGGCACTTCTGGCCGTCGGCCTGGGCCAGTCCTGGTCCGTCAGCCTGGCAGTGCTCAACCTCTGCCTGATCTCGGCAGTGATGGCGCTGGGCGTCAACATCCAGTGGGGCTATGCCGGCCTGTTCAACGTGGGGACCATGGCGTTTGCCGCGCTGGGAGGCCTGGCAGCGGTGCTGGTCTCGCAACCACCGGTGCATGCGGCCTTGGCGGCGGGCGGCGGAGGGATGGTGATCACCGCCGGGACGGCGTGCCTGACGGCAGCGCTGATCTGGCTGACCTGCCGGAATTTGCGGCCCGGCGGTGTCCGCACCGCCGCGGTGGCGGTGGTGGCGGTGGGCGGATACTTCGCCATGAGCGCCTTCTTCGATCCCGCGGTCAAGGCGATCGAGGCGGTCGACCCGGCCGCCACCGGCTTTCTCGGGGGATTCGGGCTTCCCATCCTCTTTTCGTGGGCCGTGGCCGGATTGTTCGCCGCGGGCGCCGCGTGGGCGATCGGCCGGGTGGCTCTCGGTCTGCGCGCCGACTATTTCGCCATCGCGACGCTCGGCATTTCCGAGATCGTGATCGCGGTGCTGAAGAACGAGGACTGGCTCGCCCGGGGCGTGAAGAACGTGACGGGGCTCGACCGGCCCGTACCCTATGAGATCGACCTGCAGCGGGCGGGCTGGTTCCAGGACCTGGTGCGCTCGCCGGACTGCCCGAGGCCGAAGCCGCCGCGGTGCTCCGGGGGCTGGTGGTCGATACCTCCGGCATCTTCGTAAAGCTCTGTTACACGGGCCTGTTCGCTGCCGTCCTCCTGGTCGTCCTGGTGCTCAGCGAGCGTGCACTCCGGTCACCTTGGGGGCGGATGATGCGGGCAATCCGTGACAACGAGACCGCCGCCGAGGCGCTGGGCAAGGACGTCCACGGACGCCACATGCAGGTCTTCGTGATCGGCTCGGCAGTGGTCGGCATCGCGGGCGCGATGCTCGTGACCCTCGACGGCCAGTTCACGCCCACCACCTACCACCCCATGCGGTTCACCTTCCTGATCTGGGTGATGGTGATCGTGGGGGGCTCAGGCAACAATTTCGGGGCGGTGCTCGGCGCATTCATCGTGTGGCTGAGCTGGGTCGAAGCCGAACCGCTCGCGCTTTGGGCCGTGGACGCCCTGACTGTGGCGATGGCGAAGGACGACCCGGTTCGCATTCACCTGGTCGAAGCGGCGGCCCATGTAAGGCCGGTCCTGATGGGGGCGATTCTGCTCCTGGTGATGCGGTTCAGCCCGCGCGGCGTGGTACCGGAGGCCGTCGGGAAGTAAGTACTGCCTGCCTGGTTCCGTCCCTGCTCCGCCCGAACGTCCGGACTCCTGCCCTGCCTGATCTGCGGCACGCCGGGCAGGCGCGATGCGGCGGGTCAGGAAAGGCGGCCGAAATCGTTTGCGTACAGTCGCACGAGCGCCGCCTCGGTGTCGGGTGCGAAGGGGGCCATGTCGACGGCGGCCACCGCTTCGCTGACGTGCTCGGGAAGGTGCGGGCCCACGAGCACGCCGCCCACTCGCGGATCGCCAAGCACGAACCGGATGGCGGCCTGGGCCCGGCTGCCCGGTTCATCCTCGATCGCCGCCCAGACGGCGCGGGCCCGGATTTCCTCCGAAGCCATGTCGGCACTTTCGTACATGGGAATCTCTCGGCCCGTTCGGGTCGCGGTTGCCAGCACGCCGGCCGCCATCACGCGGATCACGAACACCCCGACGTCGTGTTCCGCGCAACGGGCAAGAACATCACCGAAATCCATTGCCGACCATCCGACCGGCACCACCCGCCCCGCGCTCGGGTTGAGCATGTTGTAGTACACCTGCGCGGTGTCGAAGCGCCCGCTTGCTACCATCCGCTCGAGGCTGGCCGCATCGCCATTGGCGGTGAAACCCACGTGTCGGGTCACGCCACGGTGCTTCAGATCGTCAAGCGCGTCCGCCACGCCACCCGGTTCCAGCACCCGGTCGACGGCGAGATGGCGCGAGCCGCTGTCCGCCCCGACCGGGTTGTGCAGCTGCAGAAGATCCACGGACGTCCGGCCCAGCCGTGCCAGGCTGGCGGCGACACTGCGCTCGATCTGTTCGTTGACCGGGAGTTCGCTCGCCGGATCGACGTGAAACTTGGTCGAGATGTAGGGATCCCATTCGAGCTCCGGCAGCAGCGTACCCAGGGCGTGCTCGGAAACGCCGTCGCCGTAGGACGGGGCGGTGTCGATCCAGTTAATCCCCGCGGCCCGGGCCCGACGCAGCGCCTCGCGCCCGATGTCTGCGTCGTGATGGATCAGGACGCCCCCGACCCACCCCGCGCCGAAGACGATTTCCGATACCTCCAGACCGGTGCGGCCCAATCGGCGATACTTCACGCTGCCCTCCAACCCAGTGAACATTGGCTGCCCGCCCACGGGGGCGCCGATGATATCCGCGAATGCCCCGGGAATGCCCGAAAGCGCCGCAAGACCGGGACAGGGGGCGCACCGAGCGGACAAGGACAACCCGACACCCTTCAATAGCGGACATCCCGCGGCACGATGGATGCGAGGGCGCGCGAGCGCGACGCTAAGATTGGTCGGCGATTGGCATCAAGATCGTCTGCTGATCGTCAGGCGACGACGGGTTCGACGTGACCTCTGGCTGCGCGAAGCACGGGCAAGTCAGCCTGACGGAAACACGATCGATCCCGCCGGGGGCAAGGCCGCATGGCTCGAAGACGCGCATCGCGGGCATCGAAATCGAAATCGCGAAAACCCGGGCGGTCGACGCACCGGGCCGAGACGCGCCGTCCTCTTGCCGGCGCGCAGTCGGCCGGGGCCCCGGGCATCCCCCGGATTGCGCTACTGGACGGGTTGCGGGGCGGCGCGCTGATCGGGATGACCGTGTTCCATTTCGCCTACGATCTCATGTTTTTCGGCCTTCGGGAGCCTGGCTACACCACGCAATTCCACTGGTGGGCCCTGGCCAAGGCGGTGGCCATCACCTTCCTGTTCGCGACCGGGGCCAGCCTGTATCTCGCGCACGCGGAGGGGTTCCACTGGAAGCGCTGGGCAAGACGTCTTGCCTGGATCGGCCTTGCGGCCCTGGCCATCACCGTCGTCACCTGGTTCGTCACGCCGCAGGCGTTCGTCTTCTTCGGGATCCTGCACCTGATCGCGTTTGCGGGTATCGCCGGCCTGGCATTCGTGCGGGCCCCCTGGTGGCTGGCGGCCACCGCTGCGGTGGCGATCCTGGTCCTCAACGAAACGGTGCAGACCAAGCTGCTGGACGCGCCCATTTGGCATTGGTCGGGCCTGTCCGCCGTCACACCGGTCTCCGGCGACTATTTCCCGGTGTTTCCCTGGCTGGCCGCGGTTCTCTTCGGGATCGGCGCCGCGAAATGGGCGCACGAGGCAGGCGCACTGCGCGTGCTGGCGATTCCCAGGCTGGAGGGACGCGTTGGGCAACTGGTCCGCTTCCTCGGTCGCAACAGCCTCGTCTACTACTTGCTGCACCAGCCCGTGATGATGGGCCTGTTCTGGGTGTGGCTGCAGGCGGCAGGCCGGTAATTCCCTGACGAATGGTCTCGGGCGCCCGCACGGAGCGCCACCTACACCCAGCAACTTTCCGCGTTCGGCCCATGCGCGGGTAGCCCGGGCCGAATGCCGGGATGCCCGCGCGCAATGCGCCTGTGTTCGCAATTCTCGCGAACATTGGGTTGCCAACAGCAGTACCGGGCGGACCTGTCCCCAAAAAACATGGAGCGCAGCCGCACATCCGGCTCACGCCGGCTCGAAGCTGATGCGAAGACGGGCACCCGTGGCGCGCGCGAACCGTTCCAACGTCCCGATGGACGGACAGACTCCGCCGCTTCGAGACCTTGGTCACGTCACACGTGCAACCCGGCGATCGGGAAGATGCTGGAAGCGACGGGCATTGTCATGACGGCTGACGCCAAACCGGCGCCCACATCTGTCGCTGCCTGATCATGCGCCCGAGCGCGCCAAGCGCCGGCCCCGACCGATTGGTCCGGTCCCAACGTTCAGGAGGTGCAGGCAGGGCGGCCGCTGGCCGCTCCGGTATGGTTCTAGTCGGCGAGCGCGAGATGCTCAGCCGACATCTTGCCGTTTCGGCCTTCCACAAGCTCGTAGGACACCACGCGTCCTTCGCTCAGCGTGGACAGGCCGGACCGCTCCACAGCGCTGATGTGCACGAAAACATCCTCGGAGCCATCCTCCGGCCGGATAAATCCGTACCCCTTGTTGGCGTTGAACCACTTGACGGTACCAGTAGCCACGATCACTTCCTCACACCACAGTTTGATCGAAGCACCGCTCCAAGCAACGCTTCTTGAAGACATCAACACGGTCGGAGCAGCGACCTGACCACCTGCTCACGCGGCGAGCCACGTACACTACATCGACACGGTGACGTCGGACGACCATACACGCAAAGAGCAAGCACGCAAGCCGCCCCCTCGAGGGGGCTCGGGTGCCGAGGGCAAATCCGGAACGTTCGGAGCAACAGGCTCACGACCCATCGTGGTCGAGGAACAGCAACTTCCGGCAACCATGCATCCATGCACGTGACTGCCGAAGTACCGGTGCCCGGGCCCGACACGACGAACGAGCGCGCGGGTACGAAGTCGCAAGTCAGGGGCGACCAGCAGGCTCTCCTGTTTGGCTCGGACCGTCCGCACAGGGCAAAATTCCGGGCCTAACTCGGGCAAACACCAGACGCGTTGTCGAATCCAGGCAGTCAAGTGCTGGCGGTTAGCGTGCGCAATCGCGCAAGCCTCAGTAGATGCCGGGTATCAGGGCCCGGCGGTGCGCCGGATAGTCGCTGAACGTTTCCAGATACCAACGATGGTTGCTCCTCGCCCTCGGAGCAAGATTGGCGGCGGTGAACAGCATGAATGCAAGACCGCACGACGACCAGGTCGCAACCGCCCAGCCCAGCCATTCGAGGATTTCCCCGAGATAGTTCGGGCACGAGACAAACCGCATAGCCAGTCTCGCCGGGCCGGCGTAGGCGCATGAGGGTATTGTCAGCGTGAAGATTGAGCGCGAGCCCGGCGAGGAAAATCCCGACGCCGATCAGGAATCGCGGGTCGGCGAGCCAATCGGTGGCGTACTCGCCGAATTCCGAGATGAAGCGGGCGTTGATGTACGCGTTGATCGCATTAAAGAAAAAGCCGGACCCGACCAGCAGCAGGGGCGTCTTCCGGCCGCGTGCCCGAACTCGAAACGGATAGACGAACGTCCGGTGCAGATAGTGGCCCTGCCACATGACCAGGAACAGCAGCGGCACGATCTGGAACGCGCCCTTGCCGTCGAGATAGACGACGAGGAAGAGCGCGGGCGCCGGCAGTTCCATGATGACCCACGCGAGCCTGGTGGAAATGTGTGACCCCCAACCCGCGCCCGCGTAGTGGCGCCCGTAGGGTGCAGCTCTGCGGAACAGGTACAGGAACGTCAGGACCGCCATTGCGAGGACAGCCCATACCAACATCCCGTGCAGCCGTTCCTCGGTCATGTCATGCCCCTTCACCCAACATGCCGTGTTCGTCGAACCAGCGATACGTGTCCTCGACCGATTCTGCGAGAGGGCGCGGGTGGAACCCGAGCTCCGCCTGCGCCTTGGCGCTGGATATCTGCCGATTGCCGTAGGCCATGACGCGAACGGCTGCCGGCGTGTAGAGCGGCCGGCGCCCGCGCCATCGATCCAGGACGACCTGGCAGGGTGCCCATAGCCGGGCCACCCACAACGGGAACTGGAGACGGGGTACGGCTATACCGGTCGCCAGCTGAGAGAGCTCGGCCAATTCGCGCACGGTGTGCCAGTGACCTGAGACGAGGTAGTTCTCGCCACATCTCGCCTTGGTCTCGGCGGCCATCGTGGCGGCAACGACATCCCGCACATCGACCCAGTCGTAGCCACCCGCGATCAGCGCGGGAATTCGCCTGCGGTAGAGGTCGAGAAAGACCTGTCCCATAGGTGACGGCTCGCCGTCGTACGGGCCGATCACGCTGGTTGGATTCAGGATCACGGCGTCGAGGCCCCGCTCGATGCCGCGGCGCACCTCTACTTCGCCGGCGGCCTTCGAACGGTCGTAGGGACCGTGGTGCACGCCGGCGGCGGGTCGGCGGCTCTCATCGAGAACTTCGTCCAACGGGTGTTGGTCGTAGGCGTGGATCGAGGAAACGTGAACCAGGCGCCGTACACCACATGCAAGGGCCGCCTCCACGACGTTGCGTGTGCCCACGACATTCGTGCGATGGAACACCTGCGCCCTGACGGCGTCGATCGAGACCAGCGCGGCCAGATGGAACACGGCCTCCGCGCCCTTGAAGGCGGCGATCAGCGATTCTTTGTCCAGAATGTCGCCATTGACCCATGCGATATCTAGGTCCGCCGCCGTACCTCGACGCTCCCGATAGATCGCGCGGATCTTACGGGGCCCGTACCGGTCAGCCAGGGCCCGCGCCAACACCCCGCCGATCTGCCCGCTCGCCCCCGTGATCACCCGCACGGTGTGCCTACAAGCGGCCCGCCGGCCGGTCCAGAGGGTATTGCTTCGTGGGCTGCGCCGTCGGCATCAACCGCGTTCACACCCGATAGCGGCAACACGTTACGGCACTTTGCGGCATCTGGGCGGTGGATGCAGCGAGCCTCCCTACGGGTACCTGTATGTGATGAGCGCGGGCAGTGTTGCACACGGGAGAATCGGCCGCAATAACTGCCGACGCGGGCTAGCAACAGACCGCGATGTCAACGCGGCGAAGAATATCCTCTGCCACGGAATCACGGCTACCGGGCGGGACATCGAACCGGTGAAGCTATCGATTTGTCCCGGTGCGTCCGGGGACATTCTGTATCGACATGTCGCCGGGTTGCCGGGGCAGGACGCGAACCCGTCTATCGAACCGTCGGCGGCAGCCGTGCCGTTGGGTACTTAGGAATATAAGAGAGAGTCGCCAGGTAGTCTTGTAGTGAGCGATCGGGGACGGTGGTAGGCTGCGAAGCTGCGGAATCGGCAGGAAAGAGCGTGATGCGGCAACGAATCGCGGTGGTGGGCGGCGGAGTTTCGGGACTCGGCGCCGCGTGGGCGCTGCATCAGCACCCGGATCGTTTTGACTTCCGCCTGTACGAGGCCCAGGAACAGATCGGCGGGAACGCCGTTACGGTCGACATGCCGCAGGATGACGGCAGTTCCGTCCCCTTCGACATTTCGGTCACCGCCCTGATCCCGACGGTCTATCAGCATATCTTGTTGTTGATGGAGCAGTTCGGCATCAGGCTGGTTGATACCAAGTTCAGCTACAGCGTGGGGTACGGCGGTCAGGTGTACGCCCATGATTTCGATTCCGAAATCAGGGAACAGCTGCGATCCGAAATCGCCAAGTTCCAGCGACTCCTGAGACGCCTGCACTGGATCGGCTGGCTCAGCCGCCGTCAGTCCATGTTTCTGAACGCCATCAACCCGTTCAATTACGTCAGCATGCGGACGGTTCTGGACCTGGGAGGCTTTTCCGAAGACTTCAGGTACAAGATCCTGAAGCCGATGTTCATCAACTTCGTGCTGGCGACGAACGTGTACGACCTACCTGCCGCGCTCTTCTCACGGTATCTCGAGTTCTTTGATATCGAAACGGCGACACCCATGTGGACGTGGGATCAGGGAACACGGCGCATCTACGAGAACCTGTCCGCCGGTTTTCAGGACAAGATCTACTGCAACCGGCGCGTCTCGAAGGTCTATCGGGAGGCGTCCGGCGTCGTGATCGAAGACGGCCATGGTGTGAAGGAGACGTTTGACGAAGTGATCTTCGCGTGCAGTGCGGATCAAACCCTGAAGATCCTGGATAACCCGACCAGGCTTGAACGCTACATCCTGTCGTCAATCCGCTATGACAGTGCCATCCACGAGCACGCGGTCGTCCACTGGGACTCCTCGGTCCTTCCGGACGACGAGATGAAGGCCTTGACAACTCGGACAAATTATATCGAACAGTACGGCGCGGGGCCGGACAACTACGAAATCACGCACATTATCCACAACCAGCAGCGATGGGCCAGACGATCGGATAAGCCCTGCCTAGTGACCTACAACCCGGTCAACCCCATCGATGAAGCGAAGATCATCAAGCGGCACCGATTTCGACATGTTGTCCACGACGTACGTCAAGTCGCGCTGCTCGTCTACCTGTTCCGCTTCATACAGGGCAAGCGGCGCACGTGGCACTGCGGCGCACACACGCTGGTCAACAGCCAGGAAACCTGCTTCATCACCGGCCTGGCCGCCGCCAGACAGCTGGGCGCCGACTACCCCTTCAGCGACCCGGCGGCCAGACGGACATTCAACTATTTCGGAAGCATCTTGCACGGGTCGCGCTTCCGACGAGCGTAGTCGCCCAGACTGGTCGTCCACCCGCCCGTCCGCGTGGCCGGCCAAGGAGCGATCCCACACACCACCGCTCCATGCGCCGCCGCGGGGCGGAGGCGAACTGCAGGGCGCGCAACCAACACCGGCATATCCTGGCGACCGTGAGCGCCGCTAGCCGCCCTCGCTGACGCGGTCGTCGGGGTAGAACTGCCTGCAATAGCGCCGGTAGCGGCCAATGTCGCCGTCGGAACGACTCAAGCGAGGATGCGGCCGGTACTGCCGTCGTTGCCAGATCACGACATCCTGCTGCACGTCCTGCATTTGCGCGGAGATCACCAGCCTATTCATGACCCAGGTGCGGAACCTCGGCGGCAGGAAGCCGAGGCCAACGATCAGACGCTTGGGCCTTCGTATTTCCCGGATCTGACTGGCCAGCGACAGATCCACCAACGTGCCGTCGACGGGCGTGGCCAGCACCCACAGGCGAGCCTCCATGCCAATGGAGTGCTCCTGGATGTCGACGAACGAGTAACCCAGCCCGTGGACGTGGGCGGCGGCCGACACACGATAAACGCTACCAACGAATCCCGCGATGGGGCCGCGGCGGATGAATTCGAAACGGGCGAGGAGATGCGAACCGTCCACCGTCGTGGAACCGATGGGCTGCACGTTGCCGTAGCCGTGCACATACCGCAGGTGCGCGAGGTCTACGGAGTTCTCCGCGATCTCCTGCACATGACCGGGAAAGCGGACGGTCCGGATTTCCAGATCGCACCAGTCGTTTCCGGCCGGCGGCTCTTCCGGCAGTTGCCATTGCGGCGGGCGACCAGCGGCGCTCCACCACGCAAAGACGAGGCCTTGAATTACCCGCGTATCATAGACGTTCAGCCCCAAAGATTTCGGCGGCGGTGCGTACGGTGTCGCGACACAGTTGCCGACGATATCGTAGGTGAAGCCGTGAAAGGGACAGACGAGACAGCCATCGCGCACGCGACCGCCGACGGTCGGGCCCAGGGCGGAACCCATGTGCGGGCATACGGACTCGGCCACGCAGACTCTTCCGTCGTCGTCGCTCCATGCGACGATGTGCCGCCCAAGCCACTGTCTTTCAAGCAGCATCCCCTTGGCCAGGGAGCGTTGACTCGCGACGAAGTACCACCCCTCGGGAAACGGGAAAAGCGGCGCCGCCCCGTCACCCACGCTGCAATCGCCATTCAAGTCTTGACATGTTCTTGGACATGTTGACGCCGTTGTCACAAAGGATTGTCAGACCGAAAACACGCAATCGCCTCGGTCCCCAATGCATTGGCATTCCATCCCCGTCGCGCCAAACGAAGTTGAGGGCGTGCTGTCCCGACGGCGAACCCGGCTTCCGGGCAACGTCTCGGCCCGCTGCCGTCCACACGACTCCAAATAGCACCGATATTGCGCGACAACAAGCTGAGACGCGGCCTCCAAGAAGCGGTCGGAGCCGGGTGCAGGCCACTAGTTCGGCGGCGTGTTCTCTGTCAGGTAACCGGCTGTCGCCCAATTCGTAGACTTGTGCAGACGGTTGCGGCACTACCCCGGGACATCCTTTTGATACTTGATATTGGAACCGAGTTCCACGACATCCTGCTGTGTCTTGCGCTGGCACGGAACCCCAGCTCACCCCCCATCAGACGGTTGCCGCGCCGGCAACCGACCCCGGAATGTCCGGTGGGCACGGAGACCGCCATTCGACAACCCACCTTGACCGCACTGGAGCGCACACCTGTCGCCCGCTTCCTTTGCACGCGGTCCACGCCGGCTCAAACCCCATCGTACGCGCCGTTCGCGGCACACGGCCGCCTTCAGTATCTGAGTCGTGCCTCTTGCGGACGTTTCTTCACGATACATTTTCTGTTAAGGCGGCGGAAGGCTGTCCGTGGCGGGGCTGCGGGCAAGCTGCTATACCTGAATCACGCTCCCAGGCCAGCACGCGGTCATGACATTAGATTCCTGCATAGCGCTCGTCGTCGGTCGCCGCTGGCTGACCATCGCGCTCTCGCTAGTCGCGATGCTGGCCCTTGCCGCAGGCGCCCAATACATCACGATCGTTGACGTCGACGTTCGAAATCATTTCAGCAAAGATGACCCGCACATCGTCGCGCTCGACCAGATGGAAGCCACCTACTCGCTCTCCGACGCCGCGCTAGTGGTAGTGGCGCCGCAAAGCGGTACCGTCTTCACTCCGGAAGTGCTCGTCGCCATCGAAGAGCTGACCGATCAGCTATGGCGAACGCCCTACGTCACGCGCGTTGACTCGATCACGAATTATTCACACAGCGAAGGCCTCGAGGACGAGCTGATCGTCGCACCCCTGATCGACGATGCCAGTTCCCTGAGCGGCAGCGATATCGAACGAATCCGGGAAATTGCGCTCGGTACCGAAGAAGTCGCAGGGCGCTTCATTTCCAGGGACGGTCGCGTCGCCGGGTTGATCGTCAGCGTTGCGCTTCCCGAGGACCGACAGCTGGGAAGATTCGAGGTTACCGACTTCCTCCACGGAACTGCCGCCGAGGCGAGAGAGCAGTATCCGACCATCGACTACCACCTGACCGGCGAACTCATCCTCAATCGCGCCATGAAGCAGGCGATTGACGATGACATGGGTGTCCTCGCGCCCATCACGCTCGGTACCATGCTACTCGTCGCCATCGTCCTGCTGCGCTCGCTGTGGGGGATGGTGGCGATTCTCGTGATGCTGGTCGCGGTCATGCTGTCCGCGCTGGGCTTCACCGGCTGGGTCGGGCTGAAGTTGTTCGGCGAGAGCGGCGCGGCGCTATTCGTCTTGATGGCGGTCACCGTCGCGCATTCGGTGCACATAATCGAGGGGATGCGGGCGGGGCTGCGCCAGGGCATGGACCGTCCACAGGCGGCGATTCATTCCCTGCAGGTCAACCTGTGGCCAGTTCTCCTGACATCGGTGACGACCGCGATCGGCTTCCTCAGCCTCAATTTCGCGGACATGCCGCCGTTTCGGGTGATGGGCAACATGGTGGCATTCGGCGCGATGGCCGCCTTCGTCTTGTCGGTCACGCTTCTGCCAGCGTTCCTGTCCGTTGTGCCCATACGTGGCGGGTCCGCACGTCCGGGAAAAGCAGACGTCTTCGATCGCCTGGCGCGGTTTGTCATTTCCTACCGCACGATCCTGCTTTGGTCCGTCGCCGCCGTGATGGTCGTGCTTATCGCCGGTATCTCGCGAATTGAGCTCCAGGAAAACTGGCTGGAGCTGCTCGACGAGAGTTACGAGTTCCGGCGATCCACGGATTTCGTGAGCGAGAACTTCACTGGCGTGGAGACGTACGAGTACTCGCTCAACTCCGGGCGGGAGGGCGGCATCACGGATGTCGAATATCTCCGGCAGGTGGATGCCTTTGCGGAGTGGAGTCGGACGCAGCCGGAGGTTGCCCACGTCTTCGCCATCTCCGACATCATGAAGCGCCTGAACAAGAATCTGCATGGCGACGATCCCGACTTCTACGCGCTGCCGGCCGATTCCGACCTTGCTGCGCAGTACCTGCTGCTCTACGAATTTTCCCTGCCGGTCGGACGCGACTTGAACAACCTTATCGATGTGGAACGGTCGTCGACGCGTGTGACGGTCGTGCTCAAGAGCCTGACCACCCGAGAAAAGGTTGATCTCGACAACCGCACGCAAGCCTGGTTCCGGCAGAACGCGCCGGACCTGGAAACCCAGGCCTCGGGAGTTGCCGTTGTCGGGGCCCATTCAATTCAACGGAACATCGAGGGCATGCTGCGGGGCACGATCGCGGCGATGGCCATCGTTTCCCTGCTCCTGCTCTTCGTCTTCAGAAGCGTGCGTCTCGGCCTGATCAGCCTGATCCCCAACTTTGTGCCCGCCGCCATGGCGATGGGCCTCTGGGGATACATGGTGGGAGAGGTCGGCGTCGCGGCGTCAGTCGTCACCGCCATCGCGTTCGGCATCATCGTGGACGATACGATCCACTTCATGACCAAGTACGTCGGGGCCAGGAAACGCGGGCTGTTGCCGTCGGAGTCCGTTCAGGCCGCCTTTAGCGCGGTCGGCAAGGCGCTGACGGCAACGACGGTCGTATTCGCACTGGGATTCATGGTGTTCGGGGCGTCGGGAATGGTGACCAACCAGGCGCTCGGCCTGCTCGTCGGGATCACGGTCATCGTGGCCCTGCTGGCGGATTTCCTGTTCCTTCCGCCGTTGCTGATGGCGCTTGATGCAACGAAGGAAACGACCGCGCAGATCAGGGAACGACTGAAGCGGTCGACCGCATAGGCCCGGAACGCGGTTGCACCGGTCGATATCTGGCAGGAGATGCAGCGCTCGCACGTAGGGACGGGCGCTGACGGCAGCGGCCGGTTGGTGTTCCGGGGTACTGCGCCACCACCACATTTGGATATCGCAGCAGGCTCGACTCCTGCTGTACGAGAATGGCCGTCCCGGGGCAGATGGTCAGGCGCGTAGCGGGAATCGTGCTACCATGCCCGAACAGGCCCAGAAGTCGATGCGGCCCGCTCACTGCTCGGGCCTTTCCATCGAGTTCCTACGTTCCCTGTTGCGGCCACGGCGATCGACAGGAGGCAACGGTAATTCGCGCTTCTCTTCCACGCTCGATCCTGGCGTCATTCGGGATCCTAGTTGCCATCTTTGCCTGGGCGGCCGAACCTCCGGTCGGGCAGGCGGAAACTGCCGAAGAAGCAGGGATTCGGATCGCGACCGAAGCCCGCGAACGCCAACAGGGTTTCGGCAACTTCACTTCTAACTTGATCATGACCCTGCGCACCAAGCGGGGACAGGAAAGCAATCGCGAAATGCGCCTGAAGGTCATGGAGGTCGCGGACGACGGGGACCGCAGCGTGTTCGTGTTCGACCGCCCGCGCGACGTCAAGGGAACCGCATTTCTCGTTCACGCCCACAAGGGCGAGCCAGACGACCAATGGCTCTATCTCCCCGCCCTGAAACGGGTCAAGCGCATCAGCTCCGCAAATCAATCGGGCTCATTCATGGGCAGCGAGTTCTCGTACGAGGATCTCGGTGCCGTGGAAGTCGAGAAATTCACGCATCGGTACCTGCGGGATGAGCCTTGCGGCGAATTCCAGTGCCATGTTCTGGAGCGAATCCCAGTAAGCGAGGATTCGGGGTACTCCCGTCAAGTGATCTGGCTTGACAAGGACGAACTGCGCTCCATGCAGATTCAGTACTTTGACCGCAGGGAAGAGCATTTCAAGACGATGGTCATGGAAGACTACGCACAGTATCTCGATCGTTTCTGGCGAAGCAGCAAGATCACGATGACCAACCATCTCACGGGCAAGAGCACCGTGCTGGTCTGGTCGGACTACGCGTTCGGGACCGATCTTGACGCTCGCGACTTCACCCGGACGGCGCTCCAGCGGGTGCGATAGCGCCTGAACGACGAGCGGCATCCTCGCCGGTCGGCTTCGTCGAGTGGCCAATACCCCGGGCGGGCGTCTCAGTACTTGCGCCGGGACGACTTTCCGCTGAATTCCGGGCACTGATGGCGGTCACGGCCCATCCGATGCGGGCTGGGCGCAGGCGGCCGGTCCATGCGCCCGTGAATCGACTCCGCACCGTCAGGTCTGGCCCGTCGCCGTAAGGCAAGGACCGGCCCGCCGCTAGAGCGAGTTTCGAGCCCCTAGAATCGAGCGGGCTGGACGGGCGGTCAGCTTGTCAGATGTAGGGGTGTGTGGAAGAAGACCTGGCAGATGTAGTACTGCCGGGAGGGAGCCATGCCCAGACCGTTGTCGGAAGATCTGCGTGTGCGGCTGGTCGAGGC
>JAGWAT010000025.1:90771-104289 GCA_021296265.1 Alphaproteobacteria bacterium
GGCAGCGTGACCGCGGCGCCGATGGGCGGCGACCGGCGTTCGGGGGCCACCGAGGCATATGGGCCGCGCATCCTGGCGTCGCTGGAGGCGCAGCCGGACCTGACGCTGGACGAGATCTGCGCGGCACTGGGCCCGGCCGGTGCGCCCAGCCGGCAGACTGGGGATTCTTACTTCGGCGCTATCGGGGAGTTTTCATCCGGCACTGACAGCCCGCACCGTCGACACCCTGTGGGCCGCCATCGGCGCGCTGCTCGAGAGCTTCGAGCCCAACGAATGCGCCAACTACTTCCGCCACGCCGGCTATGGCTCAACCTGAACGGAATCTGCTCTAATCCGGCTTGCGGGCGTAGATGAAATACATCGGGGTGAAGATGCCGAGGCGCCCGGCCTCGGCGAGGGCAACCGCGCAAAGATTGAGCAGGCGCGAAACCTGCGTCGTGCCGCGCGGCACAATTCCCAGCCGTTCCAGCAGCCAAAGCGAACCGTGGGTCACCCGGCGCCCGCCAATCGAACTCCGCAGCCTGGCGAACGACAGGCCGGCGCCGACGAGCGGCTGATACCAGCGGAGGCCGGGCGGGGCCTCGGCCGCCAAGTCGCGGGCCTCGAGCAGTTCGAAGCCGACTGTTCGCACGGCATCGTCGACCGCATGCGGCCGGGCGATATCGGGCAAGGCCCCGCCATGCTCCATATCGGCCTTCAGCCGACGGTGCTCCGGGTCATCGGAGTCGAACCGGTCGGTCAGACAATATTCGTAGGCTGCGAAACACCCGCCGGGCTTCAGCAGGCGGAAGACCTCGCCATAAACGCCCGCCCTGTCCGGCGCGCAGCAGGTCGCTTCAATGGAATAGGCGGCGTCGAAGCAGGCGTCCGGCGCATCGACCCTCATGAAATCGCATTTCAGCCAATCGACCAGGTGACCAAGGCCGGCAACCTCGGCCCGTCTCGCTGCACGCTCCAGTTGCATGGCGTTGTTGTTCACGCCGACGATTCGAGCACCGGAAAAACGGGCTATTTCGATCAAGGGCCCACCGACGCCGCAGCCCAAGTCAACCGCCGTCATCCCGGGCCCCAGGTCCAGCCTGTGGGCGATGTAGTGTTCGTGGCGCGCGAGCGACGCGGCGAAGCTTTCGGCGACGGCGCGTGGCGCGAAGTGAAAAGACTGCCCCCACCCGTATTCGAAGAAATCCGTGACGAGGTCGTAATAGGTGTTCTCGAAATTCCGGTAGTCCGCCTTGCGTTCGTCCCCGCCGCCTCGCGACTCGCCGCCGTACCGGCGTTCGTAGTCTTCGACACGGGCGGCCACGCTCGCGCGGCTGTTCCGATCGCTCAGGATCTTGGCAAGATTCGTCTTCATCGCGGAGTTTCAACCTGCGTGCCTCTTTGCATGCCCAGCTATCTGGCCATCCCCATCGGCAGGCAGGATTCGACCGAAGCGCTTTCGCGTGTCGCCGGGTAGCTCCCCGAAGGCCGAGGACGGATCTTGGTCTTCATCCGCGCCCCGGCCCCGGAAGCCGCAGCGCATCAGGCTGCAAGTTCACGCCTCCGCTCTACAACCCGGATCTTCAGGCTCCTGCTCGGTTTCATCGACGGAAGCGGGCTGATCCGGAGCTCATAGTGCGCGGGATGCACCTCGAGCGTGAAGTAATGAGCGATCATCAGCACATTGACGGCCAGCTGCAGATTCATCCATCGCGACCCGAGGCAGGTGTGCGTGCCCAGCCCATAGGGGGCGAATCCGGGACTGCGGTGTTCGCTGCGAGGTGGCAGATAGCGGTCGATATCGAATGAGTGGGGGTCCGGAAACACATCGTCCATGTAATGCGGGGCCGTCTGGGCAATGCTGATCCGCGATCCGATCTGCAGTTCGTATCCCTCCACCACGCACGAATTCATCACGTCCCGCAACGACATCGGAACGATCGGGTACATGCGCAGGCATTCCATGAGGAAGCGGCGGGTGACGTCGATGGCCTCCGGGCTAAAGTCCACGCCGTCCGGATCGCCGCCGTCGAATAGCGCATCGGCTTCGTTCCGGATCCGTTCGTAGAGCGCCGGCTGCGTCGCCATGGCGTACACGGCGAAGCTGAGCGCGTCGCCCAGATACACGCTGGCAATCAGCGCAGCGGACAAAGAGAAACGCAGGTTCGATTCCGGCACCAGCTGAGGATCGCTCGCGTGCAGGCCCAGCACGTCATCCGCAAGATCCCGTGGGCAGCCGGCTCGCTGCGCGGGGGTATGCACCTTCTGAACCCGTTCGAGCAGCGTGTCGACGGCCTTGGCCTTACGCTTCATGCCCGGCGTCTTCAGCATGAACCTGGGCAGGATGTTGACGATGTGGGTGTTGAGCGCCCGCTCCTTGTAGGCGACGAGATCGTCGATGATATCCTGCGTGTCGACGCCGACATGGAGGGGCGAGAGCTGCGAATTGATCATTCGCCGGCAGGTGGGCGTCGCAGTGAACGTATCACCTACGGTCCAGTCCGCCATAAATTTCCGGGCATTGCTGTAGACCACGTCCAACTGACCAGCGAGCCTCTCGCGTGAGTACGCAGCCGACATAGCCCTGCGAAGCCGGAAATGATCGGCACCATCCAGCGACGGCAACACGCCCGACGCGCCATAGATTTTCTCGAAGTCGGCAAAATAATCCTTGGCCCGCAGGTACATCCGCCCATGTCGGTGCACCCAGCGATTGACGTCCGTCCCGGCGATGAACGTCATGGGCTTCGCCAGCAGTGGACGGATCTCGAACACCGGGCCGAACTCCTTGGTCAGATCCGTAAAGAGTGCGGCGACATTGCCGTCCCGCACGTGCGGATTACGGATCAGTTGACTCAACGGCACCTGTGGAATTCGCCTGGACAGGGCGGCGCGGCGAAGCAGCGGACTTGCGATGTTCTGTTCGACCGCATCGGCAATGGAGCGGCCAATCAGGTCCATCCTGCAGATGTTCTCGATACGCTCTTCCGCCTTGTCGTCCAGCTCGAATATGAACCGGAACACGTCGCATGTATTGACAAGGCACGTGATGATGACGTCTCTCGGACTGGGAATCGCGTCGGTGAAGATCACCTCGCCGATACGGGTCTTGATGAACTGACTCGCGGTGCCTTCTTCGGACTTGCCGTACAGGTTCATGTGCGCGGGCGCCAGCGTCCAGAACTCGCCGTCGTGGTGCTCCAGGATTTTTCGGTCAACCAGCTGATCAAGCGTCAAGTCAATGAGTGACTCCGCATGGATCGCCAGCCGTTCAATCCAGTACTGGGCGTTCCTTTGAACCGATTCCTCTTCGGCAATTCGCTTCAGGATGGGATCCAGGGCGGGGTCGCCGGTTTCGGTCTGGTTCAGGATGACCAGTTTTTCCATGTCGGTGTCGATGCGCGAAAGGAGCGATAGTTCCGCAAGCGCGGCGCCTCCGACCGCGCAATTCAACTCCCAGCCGGGTATCTGGTGAAAGTATCCGGTCTGCTCGTTGAGCAGCATCAAGATGAGCTCGTCAAGCAACGTCAAAGGCTGAGTGGTCAATCGGTTGGTAGTATCAACCATTAGCCACGGCCTCCTTACAAGGGAACCCACGACGTCGCATGGATTCCAGAACTGCCGCACGGAGCTATCGGACGCAGACGGACAGTAGAACGGGCGGTAACGGCCATTAGACGGTACATATATAAGATAGATATCCGCCCGTGACAAAGGGGATATGCCGGTGCAACCCTTCCGTCGTGCGGAAACCGGCAGAGGGAATGTCCGCGGGAAGTGGCACGCTCCGGTGCGTCAGAGCCCCGGCACAGGGCGGAATCGACCGGTCTGAACCGCAGCATCTCGGGCCGATTCGCTGACACCGCGCAGGCCTCGCCGGACTCTCCGCTTTCACGCCATCCGACGAGCACGGCCATGGGAGACCCGGCGGTGGCGTGCGCCCCTCGCCGGCAAGTGGCGCATGTCAACCCTCTACGGGAACGGGTCGGTCCGTCCCACCGCGACCCAGACCATGGCGTCCTCGACGAGCAGACGCCCGGCCACGCGCCGGACCTCCTCGATTGTCACGGCTTCTACCAGCCCATTGCGGCGGTCGAGGTAGTCGATGCCCAGATCGTTCGTCTGCATCGCCACGAGGAAACCGGCGATCTCGGACGTGCTGTCCAGTGCCAGCGGAAACGAGCCGGTGATGTAGCGCTTGGCATCGGCCAGTTCCTCCGCGCTCAGGCCCTCCGCCGCCGTACGCCGGATCACGTCCCGTACCACTGCGACCGTCTCCCCGGCACTCTGATCACGCGTCGAGGTGGCACCGATCAGGAGAGGGGCGCGCTTCGCGTCGGCCAAGTAGGTGTAAATGCTGTAGGCGAGGCCGCGTTTTCCCCTGACTTCGCGTTCAAGCCGCGTCTCGGGCACGCCGCCGCCCAAGACCGAATTCAGCACGAAGGCCGGGAAGAAATCCGCATCATCGCGGGCAATTCCGGAGAGGCCGAACACGAGCTCCGTTTGTGGAATGTCCATCGGCACGTACACACGCTGACCCACGAAGTTGCCGTTCTCCGGCGTTTCGTCCGGCAGATCGCCGATCGCAAGATCGCCGAAGGCGAGATCGAGCACTCGGGCCAACGCCGCCGCGTCAATGTCGCCTGCGGCGCCGACGGTCAGCCGCCCGCGAACCAGGCGATCCTCGGCCGCCGCGCGAAGATCTTCCACGCCGATTCCCGCGAGACTGGCCTGCGTCCCGCCGGACGGGCGGCCGTACGGCCCGTCACCGAACACCAGAGAAAACCAGCGGGCACGCCCGACGCTCCCGGGACGGGTTTCGTTCTGTGCGCGGACGGCCTCAAGCTGGCTGCGGATGCGGCCGACCGGTTCGTCGTCGAAACGCGGCCTGGCCAAGGCATGCCCGAGCAGCTCCGCGGCCTCCACGACATTCTCGCTAAGCGTGTGCAGCGTACCGAAGAGGCTGTCGCGTCCTGCCGAGACGGATAACCCGATCGCCCGATCGTCCAGGCGCTCGCGAAACGCGACCGAGTCATAGGGACCGGCGCCCTCGTCGAGCAGCGCTGCCATGAACTGCGCTAGTCCCTCCTGGCCGGGCGCGTCGAGAGCCGCGCCGCCGGCAAAGCGAAACGCCAGGGAAACGATCGGGAGCGACGAGTCCCGACGCAGCCAGGCCTCGGTCCCCTGCGGCGATACCACCACCTCGATCGGTGCGGGATCGGCCGCTGCACCTGAGCACGGAACAGCGAGGCTTCCCGCGAGCACGATCGCGGCGAGGGTTTGCCCGCGGCGCATCACTCGGCACTCTCCGGCCGGAGGATGCCGGTTATCGTTATCGGATCAGCCAGCAGGTTGCGCGCCGCACCGACCACATCGGCCGCCGTTATCGAGCGAACCAACGCTATGTAGCCGTCGATATCTTCCAGCGTGCCCCCCTTGACAAGGGTGCGCCCGACGAAATCGGCGGTGCCGGACACATCATCGCGGGCGTAGATCTCGCCGGCCGCAAACCGGTAGGCGGCGCGCTCGACTTCCCGTTGCGTAACGCCGTCGTCGGCCACCCGCTCAAGTTCGGCGTTCACCGCGGCCTCGAGGTCCACGATGTCAGTGTCGTCCGTGGGCATCGCGTACACGAGAAAAAACCCTCCGTCCCGGCTGTCGCCGTCAAAGTAGGCGCCCGCCGACAGGGCAATCTTGCGGTCGACGACGAGCGCCCGGCGCAGGCGGCCGGAAGCCCCGCCGAGTACTGCCGCGAGGACGTCGAGGGTGGCCGACTCGCGCTCAGCGCCTGAGAAGTAGCCCTTCGCCCGATACTGCCGCGACCATCGGGGGCGGACGACCCGCGGGTCTTCCATCTCGACGGTCACCCGAGCCCGATGCGGGGGTTCCGCCGGCCTTTGCGGGACCGGTTCGCCGACCGCCGGCACGGCACCGAACGTCCGTTCGGCGAGCGGGCGCAGCGACTCTGCGTCAATGTCGCCTGCGACGACCAGCAGGGCGTTCGTCGGCCCGTAGTGGCGGCGATAGTACGCCTCCACCTGTTCCTGGGTGAGGGCTTCAATCTCGTGGCGCCAGCCGATGAGCGGCCGCCCGTAGGGATGGGCCTGCCACGATGCTGCGCGGAGCTGCTCCCGAAACAGGCCCGACGGCGAATTCTCGGTCCGCTGCAGGCGCTCCTCGAGGATGACCTGCCGCTCCGCCTCGAAGTTATCGGCTTCGAACACCACGCCGGTCATGCGATCGGCCTCGAGGCGCATGACGGTCTCCAGGCGGTCACGCGCGATGGTGGCGTAATAGGCAGTGACGTCGGCAGCCGTGTAGGCGTTCGTGCTGCCTCCGTTCCGGCCGATGATCTGCTTGTACTCCCCTTCTTCAGTGCTGGCCGTGCCATTGAACATCAGATGTTCGATGAAGTGTGCCATTCCGGACTGGCCGGGCGGGTCGTCGGCCGCGCCAAACGCGTAGTACACCGCGTGGTGCACCACGCCAGGCCGCTCCATGGGCACGGCCACCACCCGCATGCCGTTGGCCAGCACGAATGATTCGGCACCGAGGCCGCCGGCGGCGGGCACCCCTGGCATCCCGAGGAACATCCCCAAGATGACGGCGGCTCGCAGCCCTGGCCGCCATCGCATCGGCGACGCTCCCGGGCTGGATCCCGACAGCGCGGGGATGGTACGGCTCCTCTGACCGGCACAAACATCGGTAATCACCGTGGCTGTCCTCCTGGGTATCGATTCGTTCCGGAAGCGGGACGATAGACGAACCGGTCGTCCGACAGACGCGGTCCGGGAAGCCAGGGGGGATGCGCGTAGACCGATGCTGCCGGACCGGAAGCTTGGCCAATGGTCCCGTCGAACCCGCTCCTTCAGAAAGTCTCGCAAATTGCAGGCCGGTGTTCACGGTGCAAGGCATGTGGGTTCGCGCACGCCGCTTCCGGCATGGCGGCAATCCATTTGTGAGGGAGCCCGCTGCCGCCAAGGGCTCGACGACACGCCTGCGCAACAGGAAATGCCGACCTCGCGCGCGCGGCGCTACCGAACGGCGCGCCCTGTGTCTGCCCGGCGCCGGGCAGTCGAATTGACACCGTCCCATCAACAGCACCCGATGCCACGCACCATAGGTACGGACATGTCCGGAGCCCTCCAAAGCGGTGCCGGCATTTCCTTGCCTTCGATCGCGCCACGTGCGCAACCCTCACGCGATTCGACCACAACCTGCGGCGGCTCGCTTCCCCACATGCCATGAGGTGCCGCCCATCTGCCGCGCCCGGACCTTGACGACCGGCAGGGGTCTCCCGACAGGTAAGCACGCTGATCTCACATCGGGAGGGGCAGCTTCACACACATTCAGTCAAAGCACGCTCGCAATGTCAGTCCTCGCAAAATCCGTGCCGGCGTAGAGCAAGGGACAGTTACGTGTCTTCGCCACTTCGTAAGCGAAGCAATCGCCAAAGTTCAAACCGGCAGGGTTCACGCCCCTGCCCCACTGCGCGTAGCTTTCTGCGACTCGTTTGGCCACCGTCAGCGACACGCGCACGACTTCAAGGGCCAAACCATCAATCAACCCTGCCATTTCGCTGCCAAGACCCCGGCGTTCTGCAACCACCAGTGCCTCGACGACCGTCACCGCCGAAACCACGAGTTGATCATCCGTAACCAGTGCTTCAGTGCAGGCAGCAGTCTCCGGTTCCTGCAACAGGATTGCCATCAGGGCGGAAGTATCGACCGCAATCACTTCGGCAGGCCGTTATCGTCGTAAAGGAAATCCTGACTGCGAGCTGCGCTGGCACCTTCGGTACGTTTCTCCTCGTCCGCAACCTGAGTGGCAGTAATTGCCGCGCCCCGAGCCTTGGCATGGGGAGTTGCCTGCACCGGAACCAGCCTGACTGCCGACTTTGCTCTACCGTCGACTGGAAGCCGGCTTTGCATCATCGTCCTCGAGGAGCGATGCGGCTTCGTCACGATCAGGAACCGGTTGATCGGGATCCTGCAAACCCTCCTTCAGCTGGAGCGTTCGGTCCCACAGGCCTGCCCATCGATAGACCTTCGCCATGGCCGCCTGCGGCAACAGCGGCTTCGATTTGGTCGGCGTGCCCGCAAACACCTCGAAGATAATCTCTGCTTCTTCGACCGTCTGTGCAGACATGATCAATTGCTTTGCGGCCTCGCCGTCGCCATTTGTATTTCGGGCTCTGCGGCGCGCGCTCTGCCGCCGCCAGGGTGTGATGAAAATGGAGGTCACGCGACCATCACCTGAGCAGCTGGGAAAAAACGAAGGCGCGAGTTTGGCCCGGATTGCTCACCAACACCCGATGCGATGTGTTGGGGCGTTCGGAGCGGGTTCGGACGCCTGCCGAGGTCTGGATCACGGTGCCAGGGCCTTGCCGCCTGCTGGTGGAGGCTTTACGGACTCGATTCAGCGGTGGGTGGCGGTGCGTGGCGGGACGCCGGGCACACGCCGGCGGCGCCTCCAGGACGTGCGGGTCCGCCAGCGCCGCTCCCGGAACCGACACGACGGTGGATCCTGACTCTCCGGGCCTTGTACCGGCCTGCGATTCCGCTCCAGTCGGCGCTTTGCCAAGGGGAAGTATCGCGAATGGCGCAGCCGGGCATCCCGTCGTCGGGTGCGGGCAGTTGGTTACTGGCGGTGCCGGACAAAGTCGTCGATGGTGAGGTCGATGTCGCGGGCGATCTGCCGGACCAGAAGTGGCGAGAGATCCCGGCCCGGGTGGGCCGGGACGGTGGTCGCGCGCCCATCAGGATGACGGAACCGCTTGTGGGGGCCACGCTGGCGGACTTCGGTAAAACCGAGGGCCGTCAGGATGCCGATGACCTGGCGAGGTTCGAGTACCGGGACTGTGGACATGGGCGATCACACCATGACGGTCTGGGTGCCGATGTAGTCGCCTTCCAGTTGGGGCTTCCCGTCGTCGAGGATCAGGGCAATCACTTCCCGCAGGTTGGCGTTGAGCTCATCAAGCGTTTCGCCCTGGCTGTGGGCGCCCGGGAAACCCGGCACGTGGCCGACGTACAGCCTGGTGTCGCGGCAGCGTTCGATGACTGCGGTGTACGAGTCCATTAGCGCGGATTCTACCAGTTGTGAAGGGACGAACGATGCAGGCTTCGTTCCAGCTTGTCGACGACCACGGAGGCAAGTATCCGATCGAGGACGAACGGCGGCGGTTCGCCTTCCGGCTCGCCAGCGGGCTCGCCGGATCAAGCACTACCGCCTCGATCGCCATCGCCTGACCCGGCCCGCCAGCCAGCCGGAACGCCGCATAGCCGCCCTCGCAGCACACCCGCACGGCGACAGCCCGATCCATCGCCCGCTCCGCTTTGGATTGGTGCTGCGCGATTAGGTCCCTGAGCCCCGCGACCTCCGCAGCGTCCAGCGTGTGCAGCCCGAACTTCTCGCCTTGCGGGTTCTTGACCCCGACCGCCGGACGCTTGCGAATGATCTCGATCGCGACTTACCGCGTGGTTGTCCCGGTGCCGCGGGTTCGTGCCTCGCATGCGGGGACATCGTGAGGTCTCGTCGTCAACAGTGAAATGACAGCACCGTAGCGCCGCCCCCCAACGGGGCCTCGTAGGATTTGTTTATGCGATTCTCCACGTCCCCGCGGGCCCGGTACAGGTCCTTGTGACGCCCGAGCGCCCACGCCCAAGCACTGATCGGGCCTCTGCTGCCGGTCGCGCCGGGAAATCCCAAGTTACCGTCACGTCTTGGCAGAACCGCGAGTACGACGCTCGTTTCTGGTGCGTTCGCAATCGGGCTGTTGATCAGAATCCAGAACAACGCCGTAATCCGCCCGCGCCCGTTCAACTGACACAAAGCCGTCCCGCACATCCTTTGCCACCCGCTCCGGCTCACGCTGCAGGGGATCGCCCAGTCCGCCCCCACCTGGCATCTCGAGTACCAGGCGCTCGCCGCGCGGGATGGTCTGCCGCCCCTTCCCCCTGAACTCGGCCGCCCCCGACTTGAGGTAGACGCGTCCCACCCGGCCGGGTCCGCCTCCGTTTCGGCCTCGCGGCGGATGCACCACACGGTCGAACATCGTGTTGATCGCGAACGCGCGATCGCCCGCGTAGCCAACCTCCATGATCTGTCCGGTGCCGCCGCGGAACGTGCCGGCGCCTCCGGAATCCTCGCGGTACTCCTTGCGCCAGAAAACGAGCGGCGCGATCGTTTCGTTCACCTCGATCGGCGTGTTGCGAACGCCGGAGGGGAACGCGGTCGCGTCAAGGCCGTCCTTTCCTGGGCGCGCTCCGGTCCCACCGGCGTGAAACGAGTTCATGGCAAAGGTCGGGCCGCTCTGCAGGTCGTCCCCGGTCATGCCGTGTCCGCCGAGAAAGACCGGGTTCCAGAGACAGGACGTGCCTTCCGCCGGCACCTGGTCCGGAATCACCTGGCCGAGGCATCCGAGCATGACGTCGGGAAGCATTTGACCGATGACGTGGCGTGCGGTCACCGCGCAGGGCGACGGCGCGTTGAGGATGGTTCCCACCGGAGCGGTCACCCGGATCGCCGCAAGGGAGCCGGCGTTGTTCGGAACGCGGGAGCCGATCACGCAGCGCACGCCGAAACTCGCATAGGCCTCGGTGTAGGTGATCGGCACGTTGATGCCGTAGCTCGATACCGGCGACGTGCCGTCGAAGCTGACCGACAGGCCGGTGTCATCGATGGTGACGGCGCCGACGAGATCCAGCTCCCGCTCGTAGCCGTCGATCCGCATCGAGTTCCGGTAGGTGCCGTGGGGGAGCGCGCGGATTTCAGCCAGCATGCCCTCTTGCGACGTGTCGATGATGTATCGGGACAGGTCTTCCAGATCGGCGAGTCCGAATTCGTCCATCATGCCGACAAGGCGTCGCCCGCCGACCTCGTTGCAGGCAGCGAGCGAATACAGATCGCCTTCCACCTCGACCGGGTTGCGGACATTCGCGCGCACGATCTCGAGCACAAGCGCGTTGAATTCTCCCCGCTTCGCGAGCGGCAGGATCGGGATGTTGAGACCCTCTTCATAGACCTGACGTCCGTCGGGCCCGAAGCCGCGTCCACCGATGTCGGCCACATGGGTGGTGGCGGCGAACAGGGCGACGATGCGGCCGCCGCGGAACGTCGGGGTCACCGCCGTGAAATCGTTGAGGTGACCGGTGCCGAGCCAGGGATCGTTGGTGAGAAAGACATCGCCTTCCTCCATGGTCGCGAGCGGGTACTTCGCGAGAAAGCTTTTCACCGATGCGGCCATCGCGTTCACGTGCCCCGGGGTGCCGGTGACGGCCTGGGCAAGCATGCGCCCCGACGTGTCGAACACCCCTGCCGAGATGTCGCCGGCCTCCCGGGCGGACGTACTGAAAGCGGTCCGGACCAGAGCCTGGGCCTGCTCTTCCACCACCGACAGCAGCCGGTTCCACTGGATCTGCATCCGGATCCGGTCTAGCGCGGTCCCATTGCCCATGCTCGTTCCTCCGGTCGTGGACGTTCGGCGCCGGTTGGCTCGTTCGACCTGGGGCAGGCCGTCAGGGTACCGGATTCCGCATCCTGGGAGAGATTGGCCACGCCCACTCCGGGTCTGGCGTCGGCGCTGACGCGAATATCGCCGACGGCCGTGTCGAGGTCGTCGTTGGCGTTGAGGTCGATTCCCCGGGCCCGCATCGCCCCGACGTTCTCGTAGTCGGTGGTGACGACGCTGAGCTGCCCCGAGGAGTCGCGTTGCACCCGGGCGTCGTTGGGCTGGCCGTCGTCGCGGCAGTCTTCGTCGACGATCGCCTGGAAGCTCTGCCCTTGGGCGATGACGTCGCGGCAGTCAAGGGCCCAGTAGTCGAGGCTGACCGCGGCGTTGTCGAGGGGCCTCAGCAGCACGCCGAAGTTGGCCGATCGCGCCGACTGCGGGCTCAGCCCGCCGCCCCGCAGCACGGTGGCGACAGCGAAGTTGTCGCCACGGTCATGCGTCACATCATTGACACGCGGGAGTCCCACTGACGGCATGCCGTCAATTTTCTTCGAAAACTGACGTCAATGTGACAGTGGCAAAGTATCCCCGGCTGACACGACTGCCCCGGCAGAGCTTTTTCCTCCTCGGCGTCCGCGGGGTCGGCAAGAGCACCTGGGCGCGAGTGCAGTTTCCCGGCGCGACGCGCGTCGATCTGCTCGACGAGGCGCGCTACCAGGATTACCTCGCCGATCCGTCTGTCTTTGCCGCAGATCTCCAAGCTGCGCCGCCAGGCAGTTGGGTTGTGGTCGACGAGATCCAGCGTCTTCCCAACCTCCTCAACGAGGTGCACCGCCACATCGAGGATCGGCATCTCAACTTCGCCCTGCTCGGATCGAGCGCGCGAAAGCTGCTCGCCGGCCGGGCACTGCACAAGACGATGCATCCCCTGACCCCGGCCGAACTTGGCAACGACTTCGAGCTCGAAGCCGCCCTCGATACGGGGACCATCCCCCTGATCTGGGTCGCGGACGAACGGCGCCAGGTGCTCGAGAGCTACGTCCGGCTCTACTTCCGCGAGGAGGTTCGGGCGGAGGGGTTGGTCCGTAACCTTCCGGGATTCGCGCGCTTCTTGCCGATTGCAGCCCTCTATCACGGCCAAGTGGTCAACATTTCCGGCATCGCACGCGACTGCGGCGTCGCGCGCACCACGGTGCAGGGCTACCTGGAGATTCGACCCGTCTGCCCGCTTTCCAACCGCGGCTACGGATGCGGGAGCGACGGCATCCGAAGCTCTACTGGGTCGATCCGGGGCTGGTACGAGCGGTGAAGAAGCTGTCCGGACCGATCGCTCCTGAGGAGCGCGGCGCGCTACTGGAAGGCTGGATTCTGCACCTCCTGCGGGCGCACGGTGCCGAGAGTGGGCTGTTTGACGAACTACATTACTGGGCGCCGCATCCGGCCAACCGCGTCGAGGTCGACTTCCTGCTGCGCCGGGAAGGAGAGCTCGCGGCAATCGAGGTCAAGTCGCAGTCGCGATATCGCACCGGCATGCTGCCGGGGCTGCGCGCCACTATTCCAGGCGCTGGACCTGCAACGCATCAAACCGCTGGAAATCGCTGTCGTTCGTCAGAATCCCGTCGATACCGTGTTCCCGGCAAACGGCGGCAATCTGCTCATCGAACATCAGGTTGCCATGCGAGTCCGCCTCGCGGGCAGTCGTGAGCAGCCACGCCATGAACTCCGCGCCGGGTTGGGCCACTTCACAACCCGGCGAGGCGACGACGGCTTCGATGAAATCCGCCGCCGGCGCGACGGTCGAGGGCGGATTGAACACCCGCTTGCGGGTCACCGCCCGCAGGAATTCCGTGACGCAGAACACCGGGAGCGCCCGTCGTTCCACGCCTTCGCCGAGGGCGACGAGCTGTGCCGCCGTGCGGAGGCAACACTTCGGCGGTCCCGACCTGTCAATGCCCGGCGACGCCGAAACCTGCCGACCTCCAACCAACGGAAGCCGCACGACGCGGACTGCCCCCCTCGGCCCTCTGGAGAACACCCGCACACCCAGACGCTTGTTGCACCCCGTCCCGGGACACGATCCGCCTCCC
>JAGWAT010000052.1 GCA_021296265.1 Alphaproteobacteria bacterium
GCCCACCCCCGGCATGACGTGGTCGCCGCCGGATACGAGGACGGTGCCACCATCCTCGTGCAGATCGACCGCGCTCATCCGGTTCTGGTCAAACGACCCGGCAAGGGCGCTGTGACCGCGCTCGCCTGGTCGGCGGACGGACAGCATCTCGCGCTAGGTACCGAGAGCGGCTTTGTCGGTCGAATTAGCCTTTCCGACTGGCGGACTCCATCATGAGCGCGAACAGGGAAACTCCAATCGAGGTCCTGCCATGAAACGAGGGGCGAAACGCGCGCTATCCCCATGCGTCGACGTCTGCCGTCTCGACCCGAAGACGGGGTGGTGCCTGGGCTGCGGCAGGACCACCGTTGAGATCAGTGCATGGATCAAGCTCACGCCGTTCCGCCGAAGCCGGCTTGAACGGGAGCTCTCGCGGCGCTTGGCGAAGCTCGAACAGCGCGGGCCACTGGAAAACGAATAAATCGGCCGACGATCACTATTCACGATCTAAGAACCCAGCTCCCAGCGGTATTTCATTTTGCCGACGGGAGCCAGCGGATTTCCGGCTGTAGCGCACCCACACGACTGGATTGACCTACGCAGCGCCGTCGTGCTGGATACCGCCGGTCCCATTACGGCCGTCGTTGACAGAGATCGGATGGTGATCCGGTTGCTGAGACAGGGATAGCCGGAAGACGACGTCGCCTTCGACACGACCCTGTTATGGACGATCGTTGCAATCGAGATTCACAAGAAACGCCTGAACCTTATCTTCTTTACCGGTACGGCCGTGCCAGCCGCGGTCATCGTGCGATAGTCGAAACTGCATCGACTCCGAGGCTGCGCGGCGCAATCAAGGGTCTGTCGTTAGGCCTTTGTCGCGGTAGTGCGGACGAGGGCGCAACCTTCGATGGACTGAACGACGCGATGCCCCGATGTTCCTACCATGCGAAGCGCGGTCGACGAGCAGGTCACCTACGCCGGCATCTTTGCTGCTAGCAAGCAATAGCTGGAGGAGCGGGACGTCGGCCTTCTCCACATCGGTGCGGCGGACCAGCGCGCGCCGAAGCAGAGTTCGGCTCCTTCTACAGCAGGGAGAGCACCGGCAGTGGTGTAACGCGAATCCCCCGGGATGGCTCTGGTGCCACACGAATGAAGATTGAGCTGTGGCGGAGCACATCTTGAAACACTTCCACTGAGGCGGAGTGCCCGCCGTCGTGGAATCGCAGGCCGGTACAAAGCCCGGAGAGCCGGATTGACGCTCGCGGCGGGCTAGTGGCCAGCACGAGATGAGACCGAATACGGACGCAATCGGCAGACCATGACGGCGGCACGGCGAGAATTGTGGTTGGTGGAAGCGCGGGAGACGATCCGTCTCGCCGTGCCGTTGGCGCTGATGCAGCTCAGCCAGATCGCCATGTCAACGATCGACGTGCTGATGATCGGGCGGCTGGGCAAGGAGGCGCTGGCCGGCGCGGCGCTGGGCAGCACGCTGGTTTTTCTCTGGTCCGTCACCGGCATGGGGCTTGTCACGGCGGTCGCACCGCTCGCCGCCCAGGCCTTCGGCGCGGAAGACCCGGTCCGGGTGCGCCGGGTGACGCGCCAAGGCCTGTGGGTGACAGCGCTGATCGGCGTCCCCGGCCTGTTCGCCCTTCTCGCGATGGAGCCGGTGTTGCTCTGGATGGGCCAGCCGGCCGTCGCGGTCCGTGGCGCCGGGGAATATCTCGCCACGGTCGCATGGAGCCTGCCGATGATCGTCGGCTTCGTCGTGCTGCGCTGTTTCGGCGCGGCGCTCAACCGGCCACGGCCGGCGCTGTGGATGATGCTGGCCGGCCTGCCGCTCAATGCCCTGCTCGATTATGCGCTGATCTTCGGCGAACTGGGCGCGCCGCGCCTCGAACTGGCCGGGGCGGGCCTGGCAACGACGATCGTCCAGACCTTCCTGTTCCTCGGGCTTCTGTGGTTCAGCACCCGCAGCGCGGGCCTGCGCGACTATCGCATCCTGGCGCGATTCTGGCGCCCGGACTGGACCGTCTTCCGGCGGATTTTCGCCATCGGACTGCCGATCGCCGGCATCTACTTGATCGAGATGGGCGTCTTCTCCTTCGCCGTGGTGATGATGGGCTGGATCGACGCCACGGCTATCGCCGCCCATTACATCGCGATCCACATCGCCGCCGTGACTTTCATGGTACCGATGGGCATCGGCCAGGCGGCGACCGTGCGGGTCGGACAGGAAATGGGGCGCAGGAATCCGTCCGGAGTGCGGCGCGCGGGCTTCACCGCGCTCGCAATCGGCATCGCCTTCATGTCGGCCATGAGCCTGCTTTTCGCCCTGTTTCCTGCCTTCCTGGCCGGCCTGTTCCTGGACCGGGACACAGCTGGCTCGGCAGAAGTTCTGGCGCTGGCCGCGAGCCTGCTGTACGTCGCCGCCGCTTTCCAGATCGTCGATGGCATGCAGGCGATCTGCGCCGGCGCCCTGCGCGGGCTGAACGATACGCGGATCCCGATGGTGGCCGCCGCCGTCGGCTACTGGATTATCGGGTTCGGCGTCGGCTGGACGCTCGGATTCGCCGTCGGATGGGGCGCCGTCGGCATCTGGATCGGCTTGGCGCTGGGGCTTGCATCGACGGCGGCATTTTTCGTCACCCGCTTCAACCGGCTGACCCGGGCCCGCCTGCCCTCGCCAGAGCCGGCGGCGCGGGCGTAGGATGGCCTATCCCCCTTCAGCAGGGGCCGGTTAACCCGTGCAGGAGCCGGCTTCATGGGTTTCACGGGGAGCGGCTTTGGCGTCGTTGGGCTGCGCCGTCACGCCCTCGACAGACATCC
This sequence comes from Alphaproteobacteria bacterium, assembly GCA_021296265.1. Taxonomy (GTDB): domain Bacteria; phylum Pseudomonadota; class Alphaproteobacteria; order TMED109; family TMED109; genus VXPW01. The sequence goes on from JAGWAT010000052.1 coordinate 2,809, forward strand.
TATTCATCCGAAAAGTCTTTGACGTTGGAATTCTCCATTGCAGCGGGGGGTCGAGGCTCCACCGCAATACACCTGGCAATTTGACAAGGAGGATTCCCGCATCTGCTCAAAGCAATGATCGACGCCAATCGGGCACACGCGCTAGCCATAATGTCAGCAGAATTAGTTAAGGAACTGAAACCCAGCTAATCACTACAGCGGAAAGAACCCCATTTTGAGACAGATGGAATGGATGCCCCCGTCCCTCGGGACATCATGAGCGGGCATCGGGTCAGCGGGCCCGGTGCTTCAATCGCAGGAGCATTCCATGACGCAAGGTACGGCCCTCCACACCATCGGGCTTGATCTCGGCAAGCGGTTCATCCAGGTGCACGGTGCCGACGCCAAGGGGGCGAAGCTCCTGAATCGCCGCCTGCGCCGGGACCAGGTCGCGCCGTTCTTCGAGGCCCTGCCGTCCTGCTGCGTGGCGATCGAGACCTGCGGCGGCGGGCATCACTGGGGTCGTGTGCTCAGGGCGATGGGGCACACCGCGAAGCTGGTCCCGGCGCAGTTCGTCAAGCCGTACCTCAAGTCGAACAAGAACGATGCGGCTGACGCGGCGGCAATCTGTGAGGCGGCACAGCAGCCGGCCACGCGGTTTGCGAAGGTCAAGACAGCCGAAGACCAGGCCGTGCTGACGCTCCATCGCACCCGCCGGCTCCTGATCAAGCAGCGCACCCAGCTCGGCAACTCGCTGCGGGGACAGTGCGCGGAGTTCGGGCTGGTCGCCCCGCAGAACCGGGCCGGGGTGGCGATGCTGCTTGCGATCATCGCGGATCCGGAGGATGACCGGCTGCCGGCGCTGGCCCGCTCGGCACCAGGGGTTTACGCGACGCAGCTGGAGCAGATCGGGCACCGGATCGCGGAGTTGGAGACAGAGCGCACCGCCTGGCGTCGCCAGCATTCGGTGAGCCAGCGTCTCGCGGCCATCCCCGGTGTCGGCGTGCTCACCGCAACAGCCCTGACCGTGGCGCTCGGAGACGGTACACAGTTCCGAAGCGGCCGACAGTTTGCCGCCTCCCTGGGGCTCGTGCCGCGCCAGGAAGGCACCGGCGGGAAGACCGGGCTGAAGGGCATCTCCAAGCGGGGTGACATCTACCTGCGGAGCAACCTGGTGCATGGTGCGCGCTCGTCGATCTTCTAGCGCCTGCGTCGCGATGGACCGGGAGCGCTGCGCCTGCAGGCGCTGCTCGCGGAGAAGCCGATCAATGTCGTCGCGGTGGCCGTCGCCAACCGGAACGCGCGGACAGCCTGGGCGCTGGCGCGGCGGAATCAGGCCTACACGCCCGGTCACGTCTCCGTCCCCCTGGCCGCCGCCTGATCGCGCCATAGCGCCCCACAAGCAACGCTTGCAAGGAAGCAGATGGCGCCACCGGACACAGCTCCAGGGACCGGGACAACCCGTTACATTCTGTGGGCCTCAAGCCCGCGAGACAGATTGGGACCCGGCCGGCGATATCCATCCAGGCCAAGGGACGGCAGCACCGCCAGTCCCGTCAAAGGCCGAATACAAGAACGCAAGTCTGTGCCCGCCAACTGCCTTTGCAAACCAGGGGGCATCCATACAAGAATGTAAATTGTGTCTCACAGAGCCGACGGCCAGCTTTCGCGCGCTCATCCTGAAACAGCGGCGATACATGTAGCGACGACGACGAACTGCATGCGCGCCACAACCGCCTACCCGCCCGGCCCCCCCCGGCGCGAACAGCTCCGGCGTAGGCTTCGGGACCTGCCTGCGACGAGCGTCCGCATGAACTTCGAGAGCCAGGCCGGCAGCTACCGGTTGCTCAGCTACGGCAACGAGCCCGAGCGGCGGAAACTCACTGCCACGGCCACGCGGGCGCTGCGGACGCTGGCCATGGCGGTCATCCGCGAAACGCCGCCAGGGCGGTCGCTTCACGACGGGAAGCACGGGCGGTAGGTCTGGAACCTCGAGACGGACAGGTTCGAGGTCAGCTACTGACGCCTGAGTCTTGCGGCGTGCGCGACCGACCGAAGCATCCCAGGACAGTCAGAACGTGGCGGGACATTTGGAGGGATGACGCGCGGACCCGGCCCATGACCAAGCGGTCCTGACCGGCCAGACGCCCCCGTCTGCCGGAGCAGCCGCCCGGAACGCTGACAGGGACTAGCGCGAGCCCTGAGCTCCGGACCAGACCGCAAGGGGCGGGCAGGCACGAAACCTGAGCCACCGCCATCCCCACGCAACCCGCCGCCCGCACGCGGCATATAATCCCCCACCAACCCCAACCAAGGAACCCCATGCCAGAGCCCGCCCAACGGCACCTGGACGAAGGTACGCCCGGCGTAGGCGAACGGACCCGCCGGGCCCTCGCCCAGCGCGTGCGCGAAACGAGGGAAGCGCGCGCCCAAGGCAAGCCGGCCGGCGGCCATCCCGAGATCGACCTGAAGGTCTTCGAGCTCACCAGGATTGCCGTGGCGCGGATCGACCGCGATCCCTCGCTGGTGCGGATCGGGCTCGAAAATATCGAACGGTCGATCCGCCAGCAGGGCGGCTATGTACCGCCTTGCCACGCCGAGTGGAAAGCCCTGATCGAAACCCGCCCGTGGAGCGAGCTACGCGCGCTGCTGCTCGAGAACAGCGACGAGGGGCAGCGCCACCGGAGCAACCACCCGTTTATGGGATTGGTCACGGCCGCCGAACGAGAAGCGATCTACGGCAAGGACCGGTTCGCCGAATCCGGACAACCGCCAACGTAACCGACCAGCCGATCAACACGACAGCAGCGCCGGGGACGACTGACAACAGGATGCGACGCGACCAGCTCGAGCACATCATCCGGGCCGCCGCCGACGTAACCGGTGAACACGAGTTCATCATCATCGGCAGTCAAGCCATCCTCGGACAGTACCCGAACGCCCCGGCGCCGCTCCTCATCTCCAGAGAAGCTGACCTGTACCCGCGTCATCGGCCCGAGCTGAGCATCGAAATCGAGGGCAGTCTCGGCAGCGGCTCCCGATTCGACAAGACCTTCACGTACCACGCAGACGGCGTGAGTCCTACAACTGCCACCCTCCCAGAAGGCTGGGAACGCCGTCTAACGAAGATCCAGAACCCCAACACCAAGGGCGCCACCGGCTGGTGCATCGACGTGCACGACATTGCCATCGCGAAGTACGTCGCCGGGCGCGAAAAGGACCAGCGGTACAATAAAGAGCTGTAGGCAGCCGGTTTCCTGGACCCCGCGACGATCGCGCACCGGCTCGCAACAACGGGCGTCGACGACGACCGCCGCAAGCAGATCACGTCGGCCATTCACCACCAGCGGATGCACGCAACGAACGTCATGGCCGAAACCCCCGCGGCCGGCGACGACGACGGCAGCGCCATCCCACCCGCAGATCCATAAGCGCGCACGCGCCGCATTCCGGAAAGCGCCGGACAGCCAGCGAGAGCGGCAGCGCCAGACGCAAGCGAGCGCGAAACGACCGGGCGAGGACAGCGGGCAGGACCGCTGACGGGCCGGACAGTCCCGGTCCTCTTGAACGATGTCAGAAGGACGCGGCTCCCACGTCTAGCATCCGATCGAAGAAGAATCAGAACGGTCGCTACCGGCTGCTCACCTACGGCACCGAACCCGAGCGGCGAAAACTCACCGACGCGGCCACGCGGGAGCTGCGGACGCTAGCGATAGCGGTCATCCGCAAAACGCTGCCAAGGCGACCTTTTCACGACGGGAAGCGCGGGCGGCTGGTCTGGAACCTCGAGACCGACAGGTTCGAGATCGGGTAGCGATGCCTACATTGTTCAGTAGTAACGCCAGAGGGCGACGAACAGCATGGGAAATGGCGCAGGAACCCTATAAGGAGGAAGGAATACAGAGCAGGGACAGTCACTTGCACCAGAACAGTCCCGCACTGCCACCGGGTCTACGGCACGCCGCGGACGATTCGGGCGGACAATGGGCCGGAGTTCATCAGCAGGGCGCTCGACCTCTTGACCTGCTCCCCGGAAGTTGGGCCGTTCAAGCCGAGAATTTTCTCGCTTTCCATGGTCCGTCCTCCGGAGAGCAGGTCAACCGCGACATCCCGAGCCGAGAAAACGTCGTCCACCTCCGCATCACCGGCAAAGTCGGTGATTTCGCATCTCACGGGACTGAGTGCCAATTCTGTCAACCTGGATCTCAGCTCGCGATGCCGAGGAAGACCGCGAGCGCTCGGTTCACGCTGAGCAAGTCCGCGTCCTCGAGGCGTCCGAAGACGTCTCCGAATCGTCGTGTGTTGGCCGAGAAAGTTTGGTCGATCATCACGAACGAGCGTGTGCGCAGTCCGTTGGTTTCGGAGGGCTCGATTGGTACGCGGAAGATCGGGATGTCGAGCTCGGCGCTGGTCAGCAGCGCGATGGTGACGGTCGAGGTGAGGTTGGCGAAGAGGTCCGACTGAATGACCAGAGCAGGGCGAGGCTTGCCATGCTCGCCCTGGAGCGCCACGGTGACCAGGTCGCCTCGGTTCATTCGCGCTGTCCGGCTTCGAGGGCGTCGATGTGCTCGGCGATGTCCGCCGCGACCGCTTCCTCGAATTGGCCGCGTTCCGGATCAGCGCGGTTTGCCGCATCGGCGATCGCGGCTTGGCGAGCGCACTCCTCGGCAAAGCCTGGCGCGCGAGTGTCGGGAACCCAGATTTGTACGGGGCGCAGCCCCTGCGCTCTGAGGGCGGCTCTGCGCTTCGCGACACGCTGTGCGGAGGTCTCCTCTTGAGTCCACGCGCTACATGTAACGCATTCGGGCGCTACGGGAAAGGGCTTCTCGTCGTCGCGTCCAGACCGAATGCCGATTCTGTCCACCGACTGATCGGCGCCGCCACCCTCGACCGCCTCCGACACGGTGCCGACCGCCGGATCGTGGAGGGCGAGAGCTATCGCTCTCCCAAGCCCATGCCGGAGCGGCGAAAATTCACCGTTGCCACAGGAGGAAGACCCAAGAAACAATCACCCCGTCCGTGACCCTGGATCAGCACCCGTTAGTGGATCCATTAGCCGCACTCATCCCAAGACCGCGCCATCCTCGATACACGAATCGACGTGCCCGAACGCACCAGCAACAACCCGGAGATCAGGTGGGACGGCAAGATCTGGTTCGTGACGTTGCCCGTCGAGGACGGCAAGATGCTCGAACCAGGAAATTTCTCACAATCGGTGGCCCTACTTCCGGGGAGCAGGTCAATGCCTCGAAAGTGGTCGGGTTCTTCGCCTTGACCGGACACCTGAGTGCATTCCCGCCTTCCGGGAGCCCGAACACCTCAGCTCCTGTTGACTGCTGGCACGATCTCGAGCCTTCGCCCTCCAAGCTCGCGAAACGCCCGCTGGCGACAGGACAGTACGATGATCTGAAGATCCTGTGAACATGCGCTCGATCCGATCGTCGTCGGTAAAGACGATCGCGTCGTCAAAAATGACCGGTGCGGGTGCCCCGCCACGAGCCAGCATCCGCGCGAACGCCAGCCGAACCAGCACCGCGATCTGTTCCTGCGTCCCCCCGGACAGCACCGCGAACTGCTCTTCCGTTCCTGCCCGTTCCAGGGCCACTGGCAGCACGTCGTCTGCATCGAACCGGAGTTCCGCCTCCGGCCACAGCAAGCGCACGAGGGGGGCCAGCTCCGATAGCACCGGCTCCACATACCGGTCCCGCGCCGACGTCCGGGCCTCTTCCAACGCAACTTCGAGCCTGGTGAGTACAGCGACTTCAAATTCGAGTTCATCGAGCGTGCGCTTCGCATCATCAAGCCGGATCACGGCATCGGCCAGTTCCTCCTCGACTGCTTCGCCCGCCCGTATGTCGATGGCTGCGTCGAGGCGGCTGAGTTCGACGCGGATCCGATGACGATCCTGGTCGGCGCCCTGCACGACCGAGCGCGCCCGATCGAGTGCGGCGCCCGCTGCCTCGAGGTCGGGTGCTTTTGCGGCGAGCGCCTTGCTCGCCTGCATCGCTTCGCCATGCGCCGCGGTGAGTTCGGACACCACGGTCTCGAGTCTGCTTCTTTCGGCTTCCGGATCTTCGAATTCGGCAAGTAGCGTCTCCGCTCGTGCCTGCCGGCCTTCTGCCCCCTCAAGCACGGCAGCGGCGCGCGCGGCCTGCTTCTGTACCTGTTCGCTCGCGCCGCGCCTCGCGTTCCATCGTCCACTGGCATCGGCCAGCGCCTTCCGCGCCGCGGTGTCACGTTCCTGCGCTTCCTCGATGGATGGCAGATCGTCTGGCGCTTCCACCGGCTCCGGCAGGGCTGCAATCTGGGCTCGCAACGCGTCGATTCCCCTCGGAACGACGCCAGCAAGCTCGGCATCCGCGTCCCGTCGGCGTTCCTCGGCCGAGCGGCGACGACGGGCAGACTCGCGAGCCTCTGCCAAAGTCCTGAAGCCAGCGTTCTCGAGCGCTGCCGCCAGCGCCGCCTCCGCTTGTGCAACGCTTTCGTCGGTCGCTTTCCTCCCGGGGGAGATGTCCAGCTGTCCCAACCGGTCAATCTCCAGCTTGGCTCCATCCGGGATCGGTACGCGCTCCCGGTCCGGAAGCCCCACGCCGTCCATGGAGACCCCGCCTGTGCGACCGCCGACATACGCCATCGTGACCGCGGCAGCATCCGTATCGTGCATCCGTTTCAGGACCCGCAGGTCCTCGCCCAGCTTCTCAAGAGCAGAGAGGCCGTCCTCAAGGATCTCCACCTTGGCTTTGGCCGCCGCCTGCTCCGCCCGCTGGCGCAATTCCTCCGCTCTCTTGAGCAACCCGCTGAACTCCGTTCGACGCTCCTCCCCAGAACGTGATGCCGAGATGCGCAGGGTCATCTGCAAAGTCTTCGCTGCCGTGTCGGCCGCCAACCACGCTGTTTCGTGCCCCGCCGCCGCCTCGGACATTTCGGATTCCGCGGCTTGCGCGTCCGCCATCGCGGCTCGTTCTCCCTCCTGCGCGACGGTGAATGCCGCGCGCGCCGCCTTCCGTTCGGCGAGGTTTCGTTCTAGGGCCGCCAGTCGTTCGGTTTCGCGGTCCCGTTCGGCCCCCTTCGCAAGTTCTCGCTGCCGTGCCTGCTCCAGCATCTCGTGATGACGGAGCGCCTCGGCATGAATCGCTTGAGCTTCAGACAGCCGATTCGCGCGGGTTTCCTCCGCCTCCGGTTCGTCGAGGTCGGCAAGCTCCCGACGAAGCTCCCGGCGGCGATCGAGTTCTCGCTGGAGTTCACCAGACCTCTGTTCCAACTCCTCGCGTTCTTCTTGCAGCGACACGACGGCGTCCTGAGCGCGCTTGAGCGGTCCACCGGCCTTCACACGCCCCTTCTCAGTCAGGTAACGGTCTCGTTCCTTCCGGCACAGGTCGCGGGCCCGATCCATGCGCCGCCCACCGGTCATGGCTTCGACTTCGCCCGCAACCGACGTCAGGAGATCTCGCCTGGCACGTTGCGTGGCCTCCCCTTCGTCGAGACCGGACTGCCCCTGCCGGACCCAGAGAAGACCCGCCGGCCCGCCGTCCTTCGGCGACTTCAGAATCTCCGCGATCCATGCCTGAGCGTCGTCGGCCTGCCTGATAACCCTGCCGTCGGAGAGGATGCGGACGTCGCCCCGGCGCCCCTTGTTCCAGCGCTTCTCGATCCGAAACACGCCATCGGGAAGCTCGATCTCCACCATCACCGACGGATCGCCGCCCGCGTGGGGAACCAGCGCCCGGATGTCCCGGTCCCACACCTTCCTGTCCTTGAAGAACACGGCGTGCAACGCATCGAAGAACGTCGACTTCCCCCGTTCGTTGGGAGCGGTGAGAACGTTCAGCCCGTCGCCGATCGCTCCGATTTCGACCGGATCGATGAACTGCCGGACATTCTCGAGACGAATCGCGCGGACCTTCATCGCGTCTCTCCCAGGACGAATGCGTAGAGCCGGCTGAGCGCCGCATCCGCAATGCGGCGTTCCCGATCACCTGCTCCTTCCTTCCGAGCATCCTCGTACAAACCCTCGGCAGCCATGCGCAGCGCACCCCCCGCGGCAATGGCGTCTAGGTCCTCGGCAATGCATTCGGTCATCAGGCCGTCGTCCCTGAACACCAAGTGCCCGAACTCCGGTGCCATATCCGCGATCACCGTTTCCAGCGCCGTCCTTTGGGGGAGTCGGATCCAGCCGGAAGTGCGGAGCCGGAGCAGCACGTCGCGACGCGCGGCACTGCCCTCCGGCAAGGCCGCGCGGAACGCCTGAACCGCGTCCTGCTCCGGCGTGAGGTGCAGGTCCACCTCGGACCAGTCGAATCGTCCCGTCTCGACCTGCGCGACCTCGGGCACCGCGCGCGGCCCCGAAAGGGTTACCGCCAGACAGATTCCGCGCCCATGATGCTTGAACCGGTCCCGTTCCGGGGTTCCCGAATAGAACGCGCGGCCCGACAGCCTCACGAACCCGTGCCAGTCACCGAGCGCGAGATAGTCCAGACCCGCGGATTCCGCCCGGTCGATCGGGATCGTCTCGAGGCCGTCATCCTCGCTACCCCGATCCGGACATACCCCTCCGGGCTCGTGAACTGCGCCATGGATTCGGTCGAGTCGCGACCGGGAAAACGGCTGGGTATGGGCGACGGCAGCAACGTGACCGACGGCGCCACCTCCACCGGTTCGACCGTGGTGAGAACCCGCACGGAGACAGGTGCCTCATTGGCAAAGCGGGTCCACAGGGTCTCCGCGGAAAGGCTGTCGTGGTTTCCCGGAAGAATCCACCACCGAAGCCCGTCCGCCGCACCCATGGCTGCCAACGCCTGCCGCCAGATCCGATCCGAAGGCGTCTCCGTGTCGAACAAATCGCCGGCGATGAAGATGTCCGCCGCGCCATGGTCCCTGGCGACCGTTGCCAACCTTTCCACCGCAAGGTGCCTGGCTTCCACCAGCCGGCCACGGATGTCTTCCGGCAGATTGCTGAATT
>JAGWAT010000053.1:0-6361 GCA_021296265.1 Alphaproteobacteria bacterium
AGACTGGTTCCGACCTTAATTCCGCTCGTTCAGACCGTTTTGCAAGTGCCTCTATTGATCCCAGAATTCTTCATGCCGCCAGGTAGGCCGACGCTCCCGAGTGACGTCACCATCTAGGACACAGAGTTTGTTAGCCGGTTTCCCGAATTCCGGGACCAACAACTTGCCTTCTGGCCGCTCATCAGGCCGTCCTGAACACCGAGCGGGTCCATTGGCGACAATGATGCGCGCTTGTACGGCTAACTGGCCGCAAGTACGATGTCGATCAATTGTTATTTTCGATGGGCGTGCCTGTTTGAAGACGCGGGCACGTTGGACGGGCAGCGCGTTTGTCGCGACCGTGCCTGAGCCTTAGTGTGGATAGATAAACGACTCCAATGGCAGGCAAACTCTGGAGTGACGTCCAAAACGTGGGGATGCGTTTGCAGGCGCATCGCCTTGCCGGCCTGCTGTCGATCGACCTCGAGGGTCGCGAGAGCATCGGCGCGATTGGCGCGGTACACGTCGACCCCTGGCGCGGAGACAAGGGAAGACTGCGCTCAGCGCTTGCCGCGCTCGACACCTTCGCTGATGGCGCGACATGCCTCGTCGGACACAACGTCATCGAGCACGATCTCGGTCTTCTCGCCAATCATGCACCGGATTTGGCGCTGCTCCGCCTCCCGGCCATCGACACGCTCTACCTGAGCCCGCTGGCGTTCCCCGAAAACCCGTACCACCACCTGGTCAAGCAGTATCACGAGCCCGCGCTCGCGCGGGTGCAGGTCAACGATCCGCTGCTGGACGCCGAACTCACGCTTCATTTGCTTGCCGACATCGTCGACGCGCTGAAGAAGAAGGACAGCGACCTCTTGCTGGCTTGGCACGCACTGCTTGCCGCGGCTGTCAAAGGACACGGTTTTGACCGGCTGTTCCGGGTCGTCCGCAGCGTGGATGCCACGCCACGCGTCGAGGACGCGATCCCCGCGATCGCGCGCCGTCTCTCGAACCGAGGTTGCCCGAACCAGGCGACCGAGATCGCCCGCGAGGCGCGTTCGCTTCCCCTCCCGCTTGCCTACCTGCTGGCGTGGCTGCCGGCCGCGGGAGGCAAGTCCATCATTCCTCCCTACGTGGAGAAGCCGCCAGACTCCGGGACGCGCGCTGCGGTGACGGAAGCTGTCCCTGGTGCTCGGAGCGACTGGACCCCTCAAAGGCATTGCAGCGTTGGTTCGGGTTTCCGGACTTTCGAGCCAAGCCGCAGAGCCGGGAGGGCAAGAGCCTGCAGCGGGCCATCACCGAGAGGCATCTGGCTCGCTCCCACGTGCTCGGCATCCTTCCCACCGGGACCGGCAAGTCACTGTGCTACCAGCTTCCCGCGCTGATGCGCTACGAGGCCACCGGTGCCCTCACCGTGGTGATTTCGCCCTTGGTGGCGTTGATGGCCGATCAAGTGGCGGTGATGCGCCGGCAGGGCATCGTCTGCGCCACCACCATCAACGGTCTCGTCTCGATGCCGGAGCGCCGCGAGGCGCTTGACTCGATTAGGTTCGGCGACGCGGGGATCGTCTTCGTCGCGCCCGAGCAGTTCCGCAACCGGTCGTTCAGGAAGGCGATCGCGGGTCGCCATATCGGTGCCTGGGTGATCGACGAGGCGCACTGCCTCTCGAAATGGGGGCATGATTTCCGCCCCGACTACCGCTACGTCGCACGTTTCATCGCCGAGCATCACGGCGAGGGTTCGGCGCCGATCCTGTGTCTGACCGCGACCGCCAAGCACGACGTCGTAGAAGATATCCGCGAGCACTTCGAGCAGACGTTGGAGGCGCGGCTCGACGTGATCGACGGCGGCGCCGAGCGCACCAATCTCGAATTCGTCGTGATTCCGACGTCGGCCTCGCAGCGTGTCGAGCACATCCACCAGGCGGTGACAGGCGTGCTGAATGGAGAACACTCGAGCGGAGCCATCGTCTACTGCACGACCAAGTGGAGCACGGAGGAAACTGCCCAGGCGCTCGCCGAGCGCGGACTTGTTGCCCAGCACTTCCATTCCGGTATCTCGCCCGAGCGGAAACGGGAGATCCAGCGCGGCTTCCACGAGGGCGACATCGACGTGGTGGTCGCCACCAACGCCTTCGGCATGGGCATCGACAAGCCGAACGTCCGCGCGGTCGTGCACGCGCTATCTGCAGGAGGCTGGCCGAGCGGGCAGGGACGGCCTGCCCGCGCACTGCCTGCTGCTGTTCGAGCCCGGCGACCCCGAGCAGCAATTCTCGCTTACGGCCCGCTCGCGCTTGGAGCGGCGTGACATCCAGGCGGTACTGCGGGCGCTCCGCCGTCTTGACCAGCGCCGCCGCCACCATCACGGGGACACGGAGGACACCGTGGTTGCCACGTCGGGCGAGATCCTGTTGGAAGACGATGCCGGTGATTTCGCGCGCGACAGCGTCACCGACGATGACCGGGTGCGCACCGCTATCGCGTGGCTAGAGGAAGCGAAGCTCGCGCGCCGCGACGAGAACTTCACGTCCGTGTTCCCTTCGTCTCTCCAGGTTCCGGACGTTGCGACCGCCCGCGCGCGCATCGAGCGCGAAGGCGACCGGCGAAGAATCCGAAAGAACTTCCGCGAGCAGATGCTGCGCGTGGTGCGGGTCCTGGCGGAGGCGGATCCGGACATCGGCGTGTCCACCGACGAGTTGATGCAGGAATGTGGATGCAGGCCCGCGCAGCTGCGGAAGGTGTTCAGCACGCTCGAGGAACTTGGGATCGCGTCAAACGACGTGCGGATCACCGTGTACGTCCATGCAGGGGTGGAACACGCCTCTTTGCGCCGCCTGCAACGGGTGCGCGAACTGGAGGAGGCGCTCATTGCCGAGCTTCGCGAGGCGACGCCCGATCAGGAGGTCGACTCCTGGGACCGCCTCGCCCTGCGTCCTCTCGCGCAGCGGCTGCGCGAAAAGGGAATCGAGAATCCGCTGCCCGAGCGGCTGGTGCGACTCCTTCGGAGTATGTCCGCCGACGGTCGTGACGAACCCGATGCGAAGCGAAGCATCGAGATTCGCGCCCGCGACATGGAGACCGTCGGGGTTCGGTTGCGGCGGGACTGGGACGCCATCGACCACATCGCATCGCTGCGCCGCGAGGGCGCGGCACGGCTCCTGGAGCACCTGATCGGGAAGGTCCCTGATGGCACGCGCGGGGTCGACCTCCTGGTCGAAACCACGTACGGCGCTCTCGAACAGGCCATCAAGGATGACCTGATGCTCACGTCAAGGTTGCACAATCAGAATACGCAGGCACTGGTTGACCGTGCGTTGCTGTGGATGCACGAGCAGGAGGTCGTCACGCTCAATCGCGGCCTGACGGTCTTTCGCACGGCCATGACTTTGAAGGTCACACGCGAGCAAAGAGGCTTCACCGTGGCGGACTTCGAGCCGCTGCAGGAGCACTACGCTGGGCAGACCGAGCAGATCCACGTCGTCGCCGAGTACGCCAAGCTCGGACTGGACGACATGCGCCAGGCGCACGGTCTGGCGCGGGACTATTTCGAACTCGCCAATAGCGAGTTCGTTCGCAAGTGGTTCAAGGACAAGGAGAGGACGCTTCGTCGCGACACGCTCCCTGACCACTACGACCAGATCGTCGGGAAACTCGGTAACCGGACGCAGGAACGAATTGTCGCCGACGACCGCGAACGCACCAATGTGCTGGTGCTGGCCGGGCCCGGGTCGGGCAAGACCCGGGTGTTGGTGCACCGTATCGCCTACCTCGTCCGGGTGCGGCGCGAGAACCCGCGCAGCATCCTAGCGCTCACCTACAACCGCCACGCAGCCGTGGAGGCGAGACGGCGTCTCGAGGAGCTGATCGGCAGCGACGCACGCGGTGTCTACACGATGACCTGCCATGCGCTTGCCATGCGAATCCTCGGGGTTTCCTTTGCTGAGGCCGCTGCGAATCCCAGCAACGAAATCTTCAACAACATCCTCCGTGAGGCGACCCAGCTGTTGAGAAGCGCCGAGTCCGCCGCATCGGTCACGCGGGAGCAGATGCTGGGTCGCCTTCACTGGATTCTGGTCGACGAGTACCAGGACATTGGGAAGCCCGAGTACGAACTGATCGCAGCGCTCGCCGGAAGGACGCTTGCCGAGGACGACGCGAGGTTGAACCTGTTCGCGGTCGGAGACGATGACCAGAACATCTACGCGTGGAAGGGCGCGTCCATTCGCTACATCCGCCGCTTCGCCCAGGACTATCGCGCGAGGGAGGAGTACCTCGTCGAGAACTACCGCTCCAGCGGTCACATCATTGATGCGGCGAACCGGTGCATCGAGCCGGCGGCCGAGCGTCTCAAGCGGGATCACCGGCTGCGGATCGATTCCCGGCGCCGAGCTGAGCCGCCGGGGGGGAACTGGGCGCGCCGCGACGACCTCGCGAAAGGGAAGGTCCAGGTCCTGCAGGTGACAGGCGGGCAACTCACACAGGCCGTTGCCGCCGTCCAGGAACTCAAGCGGCTCTCCGAGCTCGATTCCGGTTGGCAGTGGAGCCGTTGTGCCGTCATCGCTCGGAATTGGGTCGACCTTGAGCCCGTCCGGAGCGCCTGCAGGGTCCACGGAATACCGGCACAGAGCGGGCGTGAGGAACTATCGTCGTTCTGGCGTGCCCGCGAGACACAGAGGCTGCTGCAAACCCTCGAAGCCAAGGGGACGACCACGATCGAGACGCAGGACATCAAGCGTTATTGCTCAGAACTGACGGAAGATCCTTGGTCCAGGCTCTTGGCGCAGGCCCTCGAGGAACTGCTGCTGGAAGAGAACGATTCAGCGGTGTTGCCAATAACGTACGTCCGAAATTGGCTCGGAGAATGGAGCAAGGAAATCCGGCGTCAGCAGCATGGCTTGCTTCTCACCAGCGCCCACCGGGCCAAGGGTCTTGAGTTCGACCACGTTGTCATCCTTGACGGACGATGGAACGCCACCGGCAACGGGGAAGACGCGGATACCCCGCGCCGGCTCTACTACGTCTCGATGACACGTGCCCGTGAGACGCTCGCACTGGTGCAATTGGAAGATGCCAGCCGTCGCGACCCCCGAGACAACGCGCTCACTGCAAGGCAAGGGGAACGCGCCGGGACGTTGCTGCGATCCCTCGCGGGTACTCCATCAGTGGTACAGCGCCAGGCATCTCAGCCCGATATTTCAGACCCTCGTATGGATGAGAGGGTCATGGAATGCACGATGGAAGATGTGGTCCTTTCCTTTGCCGGATGGAGGACTTCGGACAGTAGTACGCATCGAGCCATTGCCGTACTCTCGCCCGGCGACTCGTTGTCCATACTGCGCACAAACGATCACTGGAAGGTAGTCGACCGCAAGGGTCGACAGGTTGGCCGGATGGCGAGGAAGTGGTCGATTCCGGACGGCATGACTGTCACGAAAGCTGTCGTCGGCGGGGTCTTTACCCGGTGGGCGAAGGATGAAAGCGACGTCGAGCGGAGACGGAGGCTGCGTCGCGAGACTTGGGAAGTCGTCGTGCCCCGGCTCACGCTAATATGCGAGCACCCGGTGAGGATGGAGAAGTGGCAGCGCGACGAAAACTGACCTTCGCCAACGTTGGATCACCCGGAGCGAACCAACCTCGGCCCATCCGCCTCAGGATCGGCATGGTGGGTCCGAACATTGTCACCTCGGTCGGGGTTTCCGGGTGGTCGGGCCGTGAGGGTGGGTCTGCTCGCCAACTCCGATGGTCACCAGTCGAGAGTGTGTAGCTCTCACCAGGGGGCGAGGTTGTCCGCTCCCCGCTGCATTTGATCGCCGCCGTGAACGACGGTGACCGAGTATGGCCCCATTGACCGTGCAAGGTGATTTCTGATGCGTTGAGAGTCCTCAAACATCGTGGATGACGTCGTCTTGATCGCCACGGCTTCGACAAGCGTGATGCCAGCGGGGTCTTCCACGATGAGATCGCTCTCCGCACCGTGGTGGGGGTGGGAGAGAGGGTGAAGCCAACGGCTGAGCCAACAGGACAAGGCGTCGGCGCATTCGGAGTGCATCAAAAAGCCTCCGCACCACCCGATGGGCAATCAGGGTTTCGCGGATTTCACGCGTGCGGCGCGGCGACGTGCGGATGCGTCGAGCAGCCGCTTGCGAAGCCGGATCGACGTCGGCGTAACTTCAAGCAACTCGTCATCTGCAAGGTAGGCGAGTGCCACCTCAAGGGGCATCGGTCGGGGCGGGCTCAACCGCACGGCATCGTCCTTGCCGGCGGCCCGGATGTTGGTCAGTTGCTTGCTCCGAAGCGGGTTGACGTCGAGGTCCTGCGGGCGCGTGTGCTCGCCCACGATCATGCCGCCGTAGACGGGCATGCCCGGCTTGACGAACAGCGTCCC
>JAGWAT010000053.1:6535-19858 GCA_021296265.1 Alphaproteobacteria bacterium
ACCGCGCGCGGCTCTTGTCGCGCCCGGAGGGACGCAGCTCGATCAGTGCCGCGCGCCGCTCGGCGAGCGCGTTCACCACTTCGCCCACGAACGCGTCGTCGACGTCGATCTGGATTTCCTCGATGGGCTCGAGCGGCGCGCCGCCGTCCGGGCTGTCGCGCATCAGCACGCGCGGGCGGCTGATCGAGAGCTCGAAGCCCTCGCGGCGCATCGTCTCGATCAGGACGGCGAGCTGCAGTTCGCCGCGGCCGGCGACCTCGAAGGCGTGCTCCTCTCCGGTTTCGCTCACCTGGATGGCGACATTGCCCTCGCTTTCGCGCGCCAGGCGGGCCCCGATCATGCGTGAGGTGAGCTGCGTTCCCTCGCGACCCGCGATGATCGAGAACACCATCGAGATCGTGGGCGGATCGATCGGCTCGGCCGGTATCGGGTCACAGTGCTCGGAGCAGGCGATGGTGTCTCCCACGGACGCCGTCTTGAGGCCGGCCAGCGTCACGATTTCGCCCGCTTCCGCCCGCTCGACCGCGATGCGTTCCAGCCCGCGCGCGCGGAGCAGCTTGGTGAGGCGGGCGACCTCGACCACGGTGCCCTCCGCCCCGAGCGCCGTGACGGTCTGATTGGCGTCCACGCTGCCGGAGAGCACCCGACCGCTCACCAGCCGCCCGAGGAAGGGATCGGACTCGAGGAGGCTGATCAGCATGCGGAACGGCCCGTCCCGATCCGTCGCTGGCGCCGGGACGTGCGCGAGCACGGTCTCCATTAGCGGGGCCATGTCGGTGCCGGCGACAACCGGGTCGCGGGAGGCCCAGCCCGCGCGCGCGGAGGTGTAGATGGTCGGAAAGTCCAGCTGCGCGTCAGTTGCTCCGAGCGCGTCGAACAGGTCGAAGACCGCTTCGTGCACGATCTCGGGTCGCGCGTCGACGCGGTCCATCTTGCTGATCGCAACGATCGGCAGCAGGCCGAGCCTGAGCGCCTTGTCCACGACGAACTTGGTCTGCGGTCCACCAGGACGAGCACGCCGTCGACCATGCCGAGCACCCGTTCCACCTCGCCGCCGAAGTCTGCGTGGCCGGGGGTATCGACGATGTTGATGCGGACACCGCGCCAGTCGATCGCCGTGCACTTCGCCAGGATCGTGATGCCGCGCTCGCGCTCGATGTCGCCGCTGTCCAGCGCGCGTTCCTGCATCGGCTGGTTCGCCCGCACCGTGCCGCTTTGGCGCAGCAGACCGTCGACCAGGGTCGTCTTGCCGTGGTCAACGTGCGCGATGATGGCGATGTTCCGGAGGTTCCCGGCAGCGCGGCACTCCTCCTGTGCAGGCCGGACGGGGCGGATGTACGGCGTCTCTGTGTCCACGACTGTCACCTGGTCAGATGCTCCCGGTGAAGCGTTCGGGGGAAGGGGTGTAGTTGCATCGCTTTGGCTGGCGCTCCGGGTCTCGCGGGCCGGGGCATCCGATGCCATCGACCTCTCAGGCGGAGGTCGATACCGCCATCCGACTAGTTCTGGTGTTCATCTCATCGTCGGGATGACCAGGACCGAACATGACGTCCACAGGCTCGACGAAGAGAGCCAATCATACGATCCTGTTTAGGCCGAGTAGTCAACAACTGGTGATTTGGCGGAGAGCTGTCACGCGACGTCAGGGTTGGCGGCCCTTGCATGCTTGTGGTCGAGTCGACCGAGCAGCTTCAGCCCGCTGACAGGTTCGCCGTGCACGGCACGCGTGCGGAACCGCACATCGGTGTCGCGTTCGATCACGGCCCGCATGGATCACTTTTCCGTCAGCTTGTCCAGGCTCAGATCCCGGCGCGCGGCCATTGCTGCCAATCGGTCGTGTTGGGCATCGGGTATGGGGATCGTCAGTGTCGCCATGGCAGCTGTCCTTCGACCAATCGCCCAGTAAGTGAACGCGGAAGCCGTCGAATACCAACTCGCCCTCCACGACGTCCCTCGTGTGGTTGGCGATGATCCGCTCAGCGTTGTAATTCTGCACATGCCGTGTACACCCCGGCCATGCTGCGGATCGACAACCTGACGTACCGGATCGGCGACCGGGTGCTCTTCGACCGGGCGAGCGCGGTGGTCAACGCCGGCCAGCGCGTGGGATTCGTCGGCCGCAACGGGACCGGCAAGACGACACTTCTGCGCCTGATCACCGGAGCCCTGGAGCCGGAGAACGGGACGGTCAGCGTGTCCGGGCGCTGGCGGATCGGCATGACGAGCCAGGAGGCGCCGTCAGGATCACGGAACCCGGTCGAGGCCGTTCTGGCGGCCGACCACGAGCTCACCGCCCTGCAGCGCGAGGCCGCGACCGCGACCGATCACGCGCGGATCGTCGAAATCCACGAACGCCTGCGCGACAAGGAAGCGCACAGCGCGCCCGCCCGGGCGGCCCGCATTCTCGACGGGCTCGGCTTCGATCACGTGGCCCAGCTGCGCCCGCTTGACACGTTCTCGGGTGGCTGGCGGATGCGCGTCATGCTGGCGGCCCTGCTGTTTACCCAACCCGATCTGCTGCTGCTCGACGAGCCGACCAACCATCTCGATCTGGAATCCACCCTGTGGCTGGAGGAGTACCTGCGGCGCTACAGCGGCACCGTGCTCGTCGTCAGTCATGAACGTGATCTCCTGAACAGCGTGGCCCAGAAAATCCTGCATCTCGAACACCATCAGCTGAAGCTCTACCAGGGCGGCTACGACCGCTTCGAACGGACCCGGCGCATGCAGCTCGCACGGGATGCGAAACTGCGCACGCGCCAGGAAGCGCAGCGTGCCCACATCGAGAAGTTCGTGGCGCGGTTCCGGTACAAGGCCACCAAGGCGCGACAGGCGCAGTCGCGGCTGAAGATGCTCGAACGGATGGAACCGATACCCGAGCATCAGAACGAAGCCAGCGTCACCTTTCAGTTCCCCGATCCCAAGCCCCTGGCACCGCCGCTATTCAGCGCCCGTGACGTATCGGTCGGCTACGACGGCACGCCCGTGCTGAAACGGCTCTCGCTGTACCTCGACGACGACGACCGGGTGGCGTTGCTGGGCGCGAACGGCAACGGCAAGTCGACCCTGATCCGTCTGCTTGCGCGCCGCCTGTTGCCGATGGAGGGGACGATTGCCGCCGCGCCGAAGTTACGGGTCGGTTACTTCGCGCAGCACCAGGCCGACGAACTCGATCTGGCAGGGACGCCCGTGAGCGAGCTGGCCCGTCGACGCCCCGGTGATTCAACTGAACAGATCCGCTCCCAGCTTGCCAGGTTCGGCTTTTCGCAGGATCGTGCCCTGACCATCGTCGCGAGCCTGTCCGGAGGCGAGAAGGCGCGCCTCCTGTTCGCGCTGATGACGGCCGACCGGCGAACCGACGAACCATCTCGACGTAGATTCGCGCCAGGCGCTGATCCAGGCGATCAATGCCTTCGTCGGCGCCGTCGTCATCGTCAGTCACGATCCCCACGTCATCAAGTTGACGGCCAACCGCTTCTGGCTGGTCGCGGGCGGGACCGTGGCGCCGTTTGACGGCGACCTGCAGGACTATCGGGAGCTCCTGCTTGCGGGTTCCCGCAACGGGAAGCGCGCCGACACCGGAACCGAGGGAACGCCGTCACTCCCTCCGAAGAGCAGGCGGGCCCAGCGGCGTCGCGCGGCCGCACAACGCCGGGCCCTGGCACCGCTTCGCCGCGCTCTCGAAACTGCCGAGCGGATGGTCGAAGAACTGACAGCGAGGAAGGCCGAACTCGATGGGGTAATGGCCGCCCCGGACCTGTACGACGACGGGGGCAAGAAGGCGATTGCGTTGCGGCGGGAACTCCAGGAGGTCACCCGCGATCTGGCGGAAGCCGAGGCGCGGTGGCTGCAATTGCAGGAGCAGTGGGAGACCGCCCAGGCCGCCTGACCGGCTCGATATGCCGCCCGCGCAGAGACGCCCAGCGTGAGAAAACCTCGGCCGATTCGCCTCAGGGCCGGGTCGCGTCGGCACATCGGCCCGAGCTTCTTCTTACTAAGCAGCCGGCTGATGTCGCGGCGATGGGCCGCCTTGACCGTGGCGCGTGACGGGCCGCGACCTCCGCGATCACAAGAACGCCGGTCAGGGATGCCAAACGGAGACGGGTCATGAAACTTCCGCTGCGGTGAATTTCGAGTGCCCCGTCGGCGATACTGGCCAATTTCGGGTCGGGCCTCAATGCCCTGAGACTCGGATCAACAAACCATGTTGTAATATCTGCGCAGTGTTCGGATATCTATACTCGTATATCATCATGTGACAGTATGTGTTTATATATCCGAATACAAGGCGGATACTTGGGCATGATTTACGATCAACGATCCATCCTGTCAGGTTATGTAAGCGGTTTGCTCTCCGCTGGCCACGTAACCTTCACTGCAGAGGAGGCCGAGCGCACACTCGGCATCGGGCACGGCGCCTTCCTGGATGCCGCAGAGCGGCTGCAACGACGCAAGGCGTTGCTCAGTCCACGGCAGGGCTTCTATGTCGTCGTTCCTCTGCAACATGCGTCCTGGGGAGCGCCGCCACCGGCCTGGTTCATCGACGCCCTCATGCGCCGTGAGGGTCAGGCCTACTACGTCGGGTTGCTCAAGGCGGCGGAGCTGCACGGCGCGACGCACCAGGCGGTCATGGAGTTTCAGGTGGTCACCGCAAAGCGCCTGCCCAGGATTCGCGCCGGCCGCAGCATGATCGCCTTCTACTTCCGCAAGAACATGAAGGCGGTGGCGGCGGGGATGGAGGACCGCAAGACCGATACCGGTACGATGAAAATTTCGTCGGGGGCGCTGACTGCCCTCGATCTGCTTCGCTATCCGCAGGCGTCGGGCGGCATGGATAATGCTGCCACGGTCCTCTCCGAACTCGGACGGAAGATCGATCCGGAGGAGCTCGCCGCGTTGTCGGCGGTCGTGGAGCGGCCGGTCGTGCAGCGTCTCGGATATCTTCTGGACCATCTCGGTCACGACGGGTCGACGGGACCGATGCTTAAGGCGCTGCTGGCGCGCGGATCGCTGCCCTGGACTGAGCTCGACCGGCGACAGGCGCTGGACCCGGACTTCGCGCCTGAGCCGCGCCAGCGCGATCTCCGGTGGCGGATCATCGTGCGCCGTCTGCCCCAGATCGACGGATGATCCCGACGCAGGACATCGTCGCCTGGGGCAAAGTCGTGCCTTGGGCTGATCAGCGACAGGTGGAGCAAGACCTCCTCATCGGCCGTGCCCTGGTGGAGATCTTCTCCGACGACATGCTGCGCGACGCAGTGCGAGTTCATGGCGGGACGGGTCAACAGTTCTTGCGACGCGAAAACAGACCGGCCGCGCCGGCTTCCTCAATGACTCAACACTTTGAAACGGCCCAATCCAAACGCGCTCCCTTCACTGTTCAACCGCACGATGCTGTGACATTATGTCGGATGTTCCTCTCTAATGACCGACGTTTATTCACATGCCGCCACCGACCACGACATCGCAGAGAGATCGGACTGTCGCCCTTCTCAAGGCCAACGGCCCCATGCGCGGCATCGAGCTCAGCGAAACGCTCGCGCGCATGCTCAAGGACCAGACGCTCACACGCGTCACCCGCGGTCTTTACCAGCTCGCCGATGCCGAAGTGACCGCACCCCATAATCTCGCCGAGATCGCCAGGCTTGTTCCCAAAGGGGTCATCTGCCTCGTCTCCGCCCTTCAGTTCCACGACCTAACGCTCCAGATTCCCGGCCGCGTCTGGCTCGCCATAGGATCGAAAGCGCGAAAGCCCAAGATTGACTATCCCCCGGTCCGGGTAGTGCGGTTCGGGCCGCGAGCCCTTTCCCTCGGCGTGCAGACCCACAACGTCGACGGCGTGTCCGTGCCGATTTTCGACCCAGCCAAGACAGTGGTCGATTGCTTCCGGTTCAGACAGCACGTCGGTCTCGATGTCGCGCTCGAAGGTCTCCACAATGTCATCAGGTCCGGCAAGGCCAAGCCGGCGCAGATCGTTGACTACGCCCGCGATACCCGCATCTGGTCCGTTCTGCGGCCCTATCTGGAAGCGGTGGTCGTCGATGGCGCGTGAACCAAGGAATGTCGCAGCTTCCGTACGCGCGCGGCTGCAAAACCTCGCCAGGGAGCAGCAGGCTAATTTCCAGCGCGTGCTGAGCCGATATGCCCTTGAACGGTTTCTCTTTCGCCTCAGTGTCTCGCCTCACAAGGAACTCTTCGTCCTCAAGGGCGCCATGCTCTACGCCGCCTGGCTCAAGGATCCGTTCCGAACGACCCGCGACCTCGACCTGCTCTCCCTCGCCGACCGCGAGGCGATGCCCCTCCTCGAGACAATTCGCGGTGTCTGTGCTCAGTCGGTCGCGGAGGACGGATTGCGCTTCGATACCGAAAACATCCTCGCGGAACCGTTCGGCGAGGATCGCCCCCATGGCGCTCTTCGCGTCCGCACCTCAGCCGAACTCGGAACTGCCATCATCCCGGTCCAGATCGATGTCGGTTTCGGAGACGCCGTGACCCCCGGACCCCTGGAGCTCGAATATCCCGTCCTTCTCGATCAGCCGACGCCCACCCTCTACGCGTACCCGCGAGAAACCGTGGCCGCCGAGAAGTTCGAGGCCATCGTCGCGCTCGACCTCGCGAACAGTCGTCTTCTCGCCATCTCACGGCTCTTCTCGTTCGATGGCATGACCCTCGCCGCCGCGATACGGGCCACCTTCGAAAGGCGTGCGACTGCCATTCCGGGCGAACGTCCTCCGCCCTTAACGCGGGCATTTTCGGAAGACCCCCAAAAGCTCCGGCAGTGGCGATCGTTTCTCGCCCGCGACCCGCTGCTGATCGACGAACCCGACTTGGATACCGTCATTCGCGACATCGGGGAATTCATCATGCCCGCAGCCCTCGCGGCCATCGACGATCGCCGCATCCCGGGACATTGGACGTTCGACAGTGGCTGGGGACCGGCCACATGACAGCGCACACCCTCGGCGAGGTCGAACTTTCTGCCGTCCTCCGAATGGACCGTCATCTTCAATGTGCTTGTCGGCCGACATATCGCGATTCGAAACAGCAACCACATTGATACTTGCACTGAAATGGCTTCATTCACTGACTGACGAAAAATGCCGAATCAGTGAAAGATGTGGAAATCTGCATGATCGACGCGGTTCGCGACCTGCTCCGCTACGTCCGGGCCAGTCTCGAGCAGGTGGACCTCGGCTTCGCCCGACGTCAGCATTCTCACCATGGAGTCCATCGTGCGATCGCCGCGCTGTCGCCAGGAGATGCGTTGGAGATACGCGTCGCAGAGCGCGGGAGCTGGGAATTGCTGGATGGCGCGGGCATGGTGGTGGGACGTCTCGCAAGGAGCT
The DNA here is from genome assembly GCA_021296265.1 of Alphaproteobacteria bacterium. GTDB lineage: Bacteria > Pseudomonadota > Alphaproteobacteria > TMED109 > TMED109 > VXPW01. The sequence goes on from JAGWAT010000053.1 coordinate 13,882, forward strand.
TCAAGCCGCCGGTGGGGATGCGCTGCCTGGTCGGTACGGTGTTAGCCATCGTCGAGCGGCGCGGCGAAGCGTCGGATCCGCAGTATCGGGACAGCATTAGGTGCAGGAGCTGGGGAGTGGTCGTACCTGAACTCGTGTTCGAACCGGACCAACAGGCAATCGGCCAATGACTGACTGATCGATTCGACCTGAGAAAGGTTCTGCGAACCCGTGAGGATCCACCTTCCAGGCGCCGGTTCGGCATCGATGATGCCCTGCAGGTAGGAGAGAAGCTCCGGCACCCGTCGCACTTCGTCGAGGACGGCACCCGGGGGAATTGCTCGAGGAAGGCACGGGGGTCTTCGCTGGCGAAGGCCCGGACGTCCGGGGTTTCCAATGTCACGTGCGGATGGTCGGGGAACATGGCGCGGCACAGGGTCGTCTTGCCGCTCTGCCGGGGCCCGGCGAGCGTGATGGAAGGCCAGGTTCGTGCCGCTTCCGTCAGCTTGGGCGCGAGATCGCGTGTGATCATCGCGGACAGCCCAGCAAAAAGTAGGCTAAATCAAGAACTGAATTTGAATCAGCCGACACCGAACGTCTTTTCCGCGAACCAACGCGATATCCGATGGCCCGGGGCCGTTACTGATTGGCGCCCGCGGGCTGGACCAGCGGGGCACGCGTCACGTCACGAAGGCCCGACCGTTCCCGATGCGGCGCGTAGGCCGGCATTGGCTCGCTGCCCTCCACCACGGTGACCCGGACGTCGAGCCGGGAATCGCCGCCGCCTACCACGACGCCCCTGGTGGGCGCCGCATCGGCATAGTCCCGGCCCACGGCGATGCGGACGTGGCGATGGTCGGCGAGCGTGTCGTTGGTCGGGTCGAAACCGATCCAGCCCAGGTCCGGCAGCAGGAACTCCGCCCAGGCGTGGCTGGTCCCGGCGGGGGTCTGCTCGCCCGCCTTCCCTTCGAGGTGCAGGTAGCCCGACACGTAGCGGCTCGGGATGCCCCACGAACGCGCGATGGTGATCATCACGTGGGTGTAGTCCTGGCAGACGCCGCGGCCGGTCTCCAGGATGTCCTCGATGGGCGAGTCGACCGACGTGCTGGCCGGCTCGTAGTGAAACGACTGATGCAGCGTGGCGGCCAGCTCCAGAAGGGATGCGAGCGGATCGCGCCCGCGGCGGATCGCCCTGGCCTCGGTAAACGCCTCGAGCGCCGGGCTCGGCCGCGCGAACCGGCTGGGCCCCATGAACTCCCAGTTGTCCACGGGGGAGGCGGCCTCCCGGAGCGCCTCCCAGGCATCCCGCTCGAGGCGCGCCGGCAGCGGCGCCGGGTCCACGGTGGTGACCTCCGAGCGCGAGCGGACGAGGGTGTGGCGATGCGCCCGGTGGATGTTGAAGAGGTGGCAGCCGTTGCCGAAGGCGTCCGCGAAGGAGACCGGCGCGGCGGCCGGGTCGATGTCGAGCGCGAAGGCGTGCAGCGCCTGGCCGTTGTCCTCGCGCGGGCGCAGGCGGAGCACCACCAGGCTGCCTTGGGCGGTCTCCCCGTAGCGGAAGTCGGAGACGTGCTCGACCGCGAAGCGCCGCTGGGTCCGCCCGGTCATGGCGCGTCCGAAATCTCGTAGTGGAAGTAGGTGGCCGCGATGTCCTCGTGCAGCAGGAGGCACGAGTCGCGGACGCCCTGGAGCGCCGCCCGCGTGGCGTCGTCGTCGTCGGGGTCGCGGTTCGGCCAGTCATGGTCGATGGCGGCGGCCATCCGGCCCGCGCGGCGCCCGGCCTCCACCGCGAGCGACCGGCCGGAGGAAACGGCGTCGAGGGCCTCCGTGACCCGCCCCAGTGCATGGCGGACCGAATGTGCGAGCAGGGGGTCCGCCACCAGGAAGTCGACCATGCGGCCGGGCCGATGGCCGTGGGAGTGCAGGTGGCGGTAGGCGACATGCGCCTCGCAGATCCGCAGCAGGGCGCGCCAGTCCGCTTCGTTGTGCGGGGCGGCGATGGGGTACTGCGCGATGTGGGCGTCGACGAGCCCGGCGAGCAGTTGCGTCCGCTCGACGAACCAGCCGAGCCACAGGAAGTGCCATCCGTCGTCGCGGTACATGCTGCTGACGGCGATGCCGGTGAAGGTACGGATGGCGTCCTCGGTGCGGAGGTAGAAGGCGTCCGGCTGGTCGTTCCAGATGGTCTCGATGCCGACGTCGCGGACGTCCAGGTACGCGAGGTTGAGACAGGACCACATCCGCACGCCGAGGATGTTGCGGACCTGCCGGGCATTCTCGCGCGCGGCGGCGAGGCAGTTGCGGATCGAATCGGGGTTGTCCGGCTCGAAGGTCAGGTCGTCGGCCATCGTGTAGGCATCGGCCAGCATGAACTCCTCGTCCTCTTCGCCGGATGCCAGGAAGCCGCCCAGGGGCGTCCGGTGCACGGCCCGGTAGAGGCGTCGCCAGCCCTGGTCGATCTCTTCGACGGGCCGGTCCTCCATGGTCTCGAGCTGGTCCGAGAGGAGACGGCAGCCGTGCCGCGCCCGCTCCAGGTAGCGGCCGATCCAGTAGAGGCCCTCGGCGTTGCGGGACAGCATGCCGTCAGGAAGACAGGACCCAGAGGTCCTTGCCGCCGCCGCCCTGGCTTGAATTGACGACGAGCGAGCCTTCGACGAGGGCGACCCGGCAGAAGGCGCCCGGGACGAGGCGTGTCTCGCTGCCGTGCAAGACGAAGGGGCGGAGGTCGACATGGCGGGGCGCCGCGCCGTCTGCCGTGAGACAGGGTGCGACGGAAAGGTCCAGCACGGGCTGCGAGATGTAGTTGGCCGGGTCCTTGCGGATCTGCTCGGCGTAGGCCGCGCGCTCGGCGGGCGTCGCGTGGGGACCGATCAGCATGCCGTAGCCGCCGGATTCGCCGACCATCTTCACGACGAGGTTGGCGAGGTTGTCGAGCGTGAACGACAGTCCCTCCGGTTCGCGGCAGAGGTGGGTCTCGACGTTGGCAAGCACCGGCTCCTCACCCAGGTAGTAGCGGATCATGTCGGGGACATAGGCGTAGACGCTCTTGTCGTCGGCGACGCCCGTCCCCGGCGCATTGGCGATCGTCACGTTGCCGAGCCGGTAGGCGTAGAAGAGCCCGGGGGTCCCGAGCTGCGAATCAGCACGGAACGCCAGCGGGTCGATGAAGTCGTCGTCGACGCGGCGATAGATCACGTCCACCCGCCTGAGCCCGGTTGTCGTCCGCATGTACACGAACCCGTCGTGGACGAGCAGGTCGCTGCCCTGCACCAGCTCGACCCCCATTTCCCGCGCCAGGAACATGTGCTCGTAGAAGGCCGAGTTGTAGACGCCGGGGGTCAGCAGGACGATGCACGGATCGGAGACACCCGGCGGCGCCAGTTCGGCGAGGGTCTGGCGGAGCAGCTGGCCGTAATGCTCGATGCCGCGGACGTGGTGGCGCCTGAACAGGTTGCGGAGGCTGGTCTTCAGCGCCCGGCGGTTGGCCAGCATGTAGGAGACCCCTGAGGGGACGCGCAGGTTGTCCTCCAGCACCACGAAGCCGTCGTGGGTTCGCACGATGTCGGTCCCGCAGAGCGCGACGTAGACGCCGTGCGGCACCTCGAGGCCACGCATCTCGACTCGGTATTGCGGGCAGCCCCGCACCAGGTCGATCGGCACGATGCGGTCGGCGAAGATCCGCCCCGGCCCGTAGATGTCGGCGAGGAAGAGGTTCAGCGCCTTCAGCCGCTGGCGCAGCCCGCGCTCCACCACTTCCCAGTCGGCTGCGTCGAGCAGCCTCGGCAGGAAGTCGATCGGAATGATCCGCTCCTGCGCCCCCTCCTCCCCGTACACCGCGAAGGTGATCCCCTGGTGCAGGAAGGAGCGCTCGGCGAGCGCCTGCATGGCGGCAATCTCGTCCGGCTGCATCCGGTCGAGGGCGCCACAGAGCTCCCGGCAGTGGACGCGCGCCACGCCGGTGGCCTCGAACATCTCGTCGTAGTAGGCCGGGTGCATCTCGTAGTCGGCGAAGAGACGCCTCCCTTCCGAAGGGCCGCTGCCGTCGGCTGCCGATTGCCTCCCGGCCGGATCGCGATTCATGAGGCCACGCTCGTAGTCCGCCGTACCATCGCCCGATTGTGGTTTGGAATGGCGTGACATAGCAAGCGGTGATCCCCGGTGACGGCCCGGTGCCCCTGGCCACGCCAGAACACGCGGTTCACCATGTCGGTGTGGAGCAACAACGGTGGCCAACGTCGGGAATGCACGCCTCCGGGTGCCGACGCGGAGCGTCGGCGACGTGGTCCTGATGGCCGTCAGGAACGCCCCGTCAGTCAGGTGCGACGAGGTGTTGGCGAGCTTTCTCGGTCGGTCGATCGCGGGCTGGGTCGTGTTGAGCGCGCTCACGATGTCAGCGCGCGCTGGTGCGCAGCTTCGGGGGCGCCGGCGGAACGAACGGTGCCGTTCACCCGGTAGGCGGCCACCGCCTGTGCAGGTCGTCAATGACGTACGGATGTACATGGGCACCGGCGCCACGCAGATGCGGGTGATCGGGGGGGAGGTCGTCATGGCGATGGAACACCGCGACCGGGTCCGCGGACGGCCACAGGCAGATCGCAAGCACGGCGCCGCAGGCGGCCACAGCGCCCAACCCCGAGAACGCCGTGGCCGGTTCGAACGCGGTCATCAGCCAGCCGGATAGCGGGTAGGTCGCCAGCCAGCACGCATGACTGAGCGTGAACTGCGCCGCAAAGAGCGCGGGCCGATCTTCCGGATGGGAGGACCGCCGCAGGAGACGTCCGGACGGCGTGAGCGTGCTTGAATAGCCGATTCCTGCGGCGAACCAAGCCCCAAGCAGGAGTGGCCAGGAAAGTCCGACCGTGGAGACGAGCACGGCGAGAACGGACAGACTGGCGATCGTCAGCGCCGCGCCAACCAGCATGACTGACCGTTCCGGGACGTGCTCCAGCAACCGTGGGAGGGCCAGCGCGGTCAGCATCGAGCCTGCGCCGAACGCGCTCATCGTCCACGCTACGGCGTTCTCGCCGAGTCCCAGCTCACCCCGCACGAGCACGACCGTATTGACCAGCACCATGGCACCTACTGCGGCCGCCGTGACGTTCAGTGCCAGCAAGCCGCGAAGTCGGGGAGTGGCGAGATAGATGCGGATTCCGCGGGTCGTGCGGTCGCGGATGTTTCGCGGGGCGGGCACTGCCGGGCTCGGCAGAAGCACCGAGATCACGAGCGCTGCCGAAGCGAGAAAGCCGGCCATCGTTCCCAGAAACAGTGAGTCGTAGGACAGCACTGCCAGCAGCAGCGCCGCCAGCGTGGGGCTCACGATATTCTCGAGATCGTAGGCAAGGCGCGAAAGCGACAATGCGCGGGTGTAGCGGGACTCGTCCGGCAGCACGTCCGGGATCGCTGCCTGGAAGGTGGGCGTAAACGCCGCGGATGCCGATTGCAGCAGGAAGATGAGAAGGTAGAGCTGCCAGACCTCCGTCACGAAGGGCAGTGCCAGAGCAATGCCCGCACGGACGATATCGAGCGCGACGAGCAGCGCGCGGCGCGGGATCCGGTGTGCGAAGGCGCTGGCGATAGGGGCGACGCTGATGTACGCCACCATCTTGATGGTGAAGACTGTCCCCAGAACCATCCCCGCTTCACCGCCCGCGATGTCGTAGGCAAGCAGACCGAGTGCAATCGTGGCGAGCCCCGTGCCAATGAGGGCCGTGACCTGCGCGGCGAAGAGATGGCGGTATGTGCGGTCGGCCAGAATCTCAAGCATGGCCGGTCCTGGAAGGACGAAGTTCCGGCCGCGCGTCACTGTTGGCCATCGGTGGATTCCATGACCGTCTTACGGCGCTTTCCGTGATGAAACTGTCCGGTTGCATGCAAGTGTTGCGGCCGTCGGCAAGCACCCTCTGCCATCATGCAGCGGGCCGGAAAGCATCGTTGGGACGCTACTGCGATTTGCCTCAAGGCTCCGACCCGGACGACGAGGCGCTCCCGGCGTCCGCTAGCC
>JAGWAT010000054.1:0-1972 GCA_021296265.1 Alphaproteobacteria bacterium
CGAGTCTGGCGTCGGCTCCGTCCCCCCCACGCAGGACCGGAGCTAGGCGTTGCGCGAGCGCCTTGCCGAGTTCGACACCGAACTGGTCGAAGGAATTGATGTTCCAAATGGCCCCCATCGTGAACACCTTGTGCTCATAGAGCGCAATCAGTCGCCCGAGCGTGAACGGGTCCAGCTGGCGATGCAGGATGATCGTCGAGGGACGGTCGCCGGGGAAGGTCCGGTGCGGTGCGAGGCGGTCGGCCTCCGCCACCGTCAGCCCGGCACGGGCCTCCGTTTCGGTGCGGCCGAAGGCCAGCGCCGCGCCTTGCGCCAGGCAGTTGGCGAGCAATAACCGATGGTGCTCCGGATCGGCATCGCGTGGCCGGGCGGCGGCAATGAAATCGACGGGAATGACGTCGGTGCCCTGGTGCAGGAGCTGAAAGAACGAGTGCTGCGCGTTCGTGCCCGGTTCGCCCCAGATAACCGGTCCGGTGGCGCCGAGAGTGGGCGCGCCGTCCCGCGTGACCCGTTTGCCGTTCGATTCCATTTCAAGTTGCTGCACATAGGCCGGGAAGCGCCCAAGCCGCTGGTCGTAGGGGATCAGTGCCACGGTCGGCCAGCCCATCGCGTTGCGCCGCCAGATGCCAATGAGAGCGAGCAGCACGGGCAGATTCTCTTCCAGAGCTGCCTCGCGGAAATGGCCCCGTCAAGAAAGGCCCTGAACCGCTCGGCGCCGACGGCAATGGCCAAGGCTAGCCCGATCGGACCCCACAACGAGTAGCGCCCGCCGACCCAGTCCCAAAATCCGAAGACTCTTTCCGCGGGCACGCCGAATGCGGCACACCCCGCGAGGTTGGTGGAGACCGCCGCCATGTTGTTGCCTGCGCGATCTCCGAGCCAGGCCCGGGCAGAGCGGGCGTTGGCCATGGACTCGAGCGTCGTAAAGGTCTTCGAGGCAACGATGATCAGCGTCGTCGCCGGGTCGAGTCCTCGGAGCGTGTCGGCAAGATGCGCCCCGTCGACGTTCGAGACGAAGTGCACGCAGGGTCCGTCGGCGTCGGGCGACAATGCCCGCACGGCCATGGCCGGGCCGAGATCGGAGCCGCCGATGCCGATATTGATGACGTCGGTGAAGCTGCCAGCGCGTACGTCCTCGGCAAAGGCGAGGAAATCGGCGCGCATACCCTCGACATCGTCGCCCGGCGGCGCCGTCGCGCCGCCGCGCAGCGCTGTGTGCAACGCAGCCCGGCCTTCGGTCACGTTGACCGGCGCGCCCGCGAACATCGCCTCGCGCTGCCCCTCGACATCCGCCGCCCTGGCAAGCTCGAGGAGCGCATCGCGCGCCGCCGCGTCGAGCTTTTCCTTCGAGATGTCGATGGTCAGGTCGTCGAAGGCGAAGGAGAATCGCTCGAACCGTGATGGATCGTCCGTGAACAGCGTGCGGAGATGGGTTGCGCGCAGGCGCGCCGCCTCGCGGTGAACCCACTTCCAGGCGGCTTCGAGCGGCGTCATCGCCCCTCAGACGACAACTGCGGCGCCGGTGTCCGCGGGACCGACATGGCGCCGGAAGGCGGCGAACAGTTCCCGCCCGATGCCACAGGCATGGGCTGAGAGATCGGCATTCGCCGGCGCGCGCCGGGAGAGTTCCGCCGGATCGACCAGGACGTCGAGCTGATTTTCCGCGGCGTCGAGCCGGATCACGTCGCCGTCGCGCACCCGCGCAATCGCCCCGCCTGCCGCGGCCTCCGGCGTGACGTGGATGGCTGTCGGAACCTTGCCCGACGCGCCGGACATGCGCCCGTCGGTGACCAGCGCCACGCGGAAGCCGCGGTCCTGCAAGCTGCCGAGCACCGGCGTCAGCGCGTGCAGTTCGGGCATGCCGTTGGCCTGCGGGCCCTGGAAGCGGAGCACGCAGACGAAATTGCGTTCCAGCTCGCCGTTGCGGAACGCGGCCTTGACTTCGTCTTGCGCCTGGAACACCCGGGCCGGG
>JAGWAT010000054.1:1996-19447 GCA_021296265.1 Alphaproteobacteria bacterium
CCGCCTGGCCGAGATTGCCGGCCAGCACGGCGAGCCCGCCTGTCCGCTGGAACGGGTCGGCCGCGGGGCGCACGATCTTCTCGTTCAGGCTTGCCCGCGGTCCGTCGCGCCAGGCGAGCCCGTCATTGCCAAGCGCCGGCTCTCGGGTGTAACGGGCCAGACCGTCGCCGGCGACGGTGCGGACATCCCCGTGCAGGAGCCCGGCCTCGAGCAGTTCGCCGATCACGAATCCGAGCCCGCCGGCGGCGTGGAATTGGTTCACGTCGGCCAGCCCGTTCGGATAGACCCGCGCCATCAGTGGCGTGACGGCGGAAAGTTCCGCCATGTCGGTCCAGTCAATCAGTACGCCCGCGGCACGGGCCATCGCCACGAGGTGCAGGGTCAGATTGGTCGAACCGCCCGTAGCGTGCAGGCCGACCATGCCATTGACGAAGGCGCGCTCGTCGAGCACGGCGCTGACTGGCGTGTAGGCGTTGCCGTTGGCCGTGATCTCCAGCACCCGCTGCGCTGCCGCTCGGGTCAGCGCCGCCCGCAGCGGCGTGCCGGGATTGACGAAGCTCGCGCCGGGCAGGTGCAGGCCCATGAACTCCATCAGCATCTGGTTCGAGTTTGCCGTGCCGTAGAACGTACAGGTGCCCGGGCCGTGATACGAGGCCATCTCGGCAGTCATCAGCTCGTCCCGGCCGATCTCGCCGCGTGCGAAGCGCTGGCGTACAGCGGCCTTCTCGTCATTCGGCAGGCCCGAGGTCATCGGCCCTGCCGGCGCGAAGATCGCCGGGATATGGCCGAAGGTGGCTGCCGTGATCACGAGCCCGGGGACGATCTTGTCGCAGACGCCGAGGAAGATCGCAGCGTCGAAGCAGTTGTGCGACAGCGCCACGCCCGCAGCGAGCGCGATCACATCGCGGCTGAAGAGCGAGAGCTCCATGCCCGGCTGACCCTGGGTGACACCGTCGCACATCGCCGGCACGCCGCCGGCGACCTGCGCAGTACCGCCTGCCTGACGGGCGGCTTCGCGGATCAGCGCAGGGTAGCCTTCGAACGGCTGGTGGGCCGACAGCATGTCGTTGTAGGCGGTGACGATGCCGATGTTGCCGGCAGAACCCCCGGTCTGGCGTGCCTTGTCGGCCCCCGGACTGGCGGCGAAGGCGTGCGCGAGGTTGCCGCAGGAGAGATGCGCACGCGCCGGCCCCGCGTCAGCCGCCCGGGCCGCGCGCTCGAGATAGGCCGTGCGGACGTCCCGGCTCCGCGCGCGGATCCGCTCGGTCACCTGGTGCACGGTATCGTTCAATGCCATCGGGCGCTCCTGACCATTGCCTCACGGAGCCCAGTAGACGGCGGCGGGGTTCGGTCCGTCGAGAACCAGCAGGACCGGGGCGTCGGCAGCGCCGGGCGCAGCTCTTGCCCGGTCGAGGGCCGCGCGTTTCCCCGCGCCATGGATCAGCATGTAGCGCCGTTCCGCCCCGGTCAGCGCCGGCGCGGTCAGGGTCATGCGCTCCTCATGTGCGCCAGGGGCGTGCAGACGCATGGCCGGCGTGCCGCACACCGCAGAAATCGCCTCGTCCAGGCGGTCGGCGCCAGGAAAGAGCGAGGCGATGTGCAAGTCCTCCCCCATCCCCAGCACGCAGGCATCGAGCGGCAGCAACTCCGAGAGTGCCTGCATGTCGTCGAGCGCGACAAACCGCGCAGCGCGGGCCCGACCAGCAAACAACGTTTTGTCGAGCAGGCGCCGATTCGAGCGCGGATGACCGGCGGGGACGCAGCGCTCGTCGGTCAGAGTTACCGCGATTGCCGCCCAATCGAGCACATGGCCGCCGAGCGCGGACAGGAATGCCGCAGGCGTGGTGCCGCCCGGTACCGCCAGCGCGCCGCCGCCACGGCGCCGGATCGCCGCCGCCAGCACTGCCGCGATCTCGCCGGCGAGCAGAAGGGCCAGCGCGTCCCGGTTCGCGGCCTCGACGATCCGAGTCACGCCGCGAGCGCACGCCAGCGCCGGCCGTCACGGTGCATCAGCATCAGCGCATCTTCAGGTCCCGATGAATAGCTGTCATAGGGTTGCGGGCGCTCGGACGTGGTCTCCGCCGAAGCGATGATCGGATCGATCCAGCGCCAGGCCGCTTCGACCTCGTCATCGCGCATGAACAATGTCTGGTCGCCGCGGATCACATCCATCACCAGGCGCTCGTAGGCGTCCGGTATGCTCAGTCCTTGCGCACCCAGGGTTTCGGCAAAGGTCATGTCGAGCGGCACCTCACACAGCCGCATGCCGCCGGGGCCCGGCTCCTTGATGGTCAGTCGTAGCGTAATCCCCTCGTCGGGCTGCAGCCTGATCGCCAGCACGTTCGGGTGCGTGCCACCCGCGCTCTCAGGGAAAATCGAATGCGGCGCGTCCTTGAAGACGACGGCAATCTCGGACATCCGCGCTCGCAGCCGCTTGCCGGTGCGCAGATAGAACGGCGTCCCGTTCCAGCGCCAATTGGCGATCTCCACTTTGATCGCCACAAAGCTCTCGGTGCGCGATCCGGGGTTCTCCACGTCCTCGAGATAGTCCGCCTCGCCATTGATGCCGCGATACTGGCCGCGCACCACGTTGCCGAGCCCCACCAGCGGTTTCAGGCTGCGCAGCACCTTGAGCTTCTCGTCACGCACCGCATCCGGCTCGAAATGCGCCGGCGGCTCCATGGCGATCAGACAAAGCAGTTGCAGAAGATGGTTCTGCATCATGTCCCGAAGTGCGCCGTTCCGGTCGTAGTAGTTCCCCCGACCGCCGACCCCGACCCGTTCGGCCACGGTGATCTGCACGTGATCAACATGACGCGCATTCCAGATCGGTTCGAATAGTGCGTTGGCAAACCGTAGCGCCATGAGGTTCTGTACCGTCTCTTTCCCGAGATAGTGGTCAATCCGGTAGATCTGGCGCTCCTCGAAAATTGTCGCGAGCTGGCGGTTCAACGCTCGCGCGCTCTCGAGATCGCGGCCCAGCGGCTTCTCGACGACCAACCGCGTGTCTGGCGTCCGGCAACCACTCGTCGCCAGCCGTTCGCTGATCGGGCCAAAGAATTGCGGTGCCACGGACAGATAGAAGACCCGCATGCGCTCCGAGTCCTTGAGCCTGTCGAAGAGTGAATCCCAGCCATCCTCTCCCTGCGCATCAACACGCACATAGTCGAGCGTGGTGAGGAAGGCCGCCAACCGCTCGGGATCGAGTTTCTCCGGAGCCGCGTGATCCCGGAGCGCCTCCTTGACCCTATGTCGAAAGCTGCCGGCATCGAGATCGCTTCGGGCAGCGGCGATGATCCTCGAATCCGGCAATGCCTGTCCGCCGAGCATTCGGTGATAGAGCGCGGGCAGCAGTTTGCGGCGCGCAAGATCGCCAGTACCGCCGAAGACCACAAGATCAAACGGATCGACCGGAATGACTCGCGCAACCATGATCAATCCGCCTCCATCAGGCCCGCCCTCCATGGCTGGCGCGCATGAAGCCCGGCGGAAGTGGTCGTCGCGGTCAGGGGCGTGAAGTCCAGGGTCTGCGCGAGCCTCGCGGCTCCGAGACCTCCGGCCTTGCAAATCGCGGCGATCCTACCTCCGGGCGGTGTCGGGAGATGCAGCGCCGCATCTCCAGCCGATCGAGCAGGCGCGGCGGTCAAATCTCATGCCTCCACGGCGGGTTCGCCCCGGATCGGGAAACGGTGCAGGCAGCGACCCGCGCACCGAAGCGCATGGCATCACGTATCGAATCCGGCGGAACCGCAGTCAGGGATTCCTTGATCAGCAGTCCGAGTTCCGTGAGTCTGGCCAACAGGCCTGCGTTGAACGTATCGCCCGCCCCGATCGTGTCGACGACGTCGGTGCGCTCAACGGGAACCGACACCTCGGTGCCGTCCTCCAGGAAGCCGGTGACGCTGTCCCCGCTACGAGTCAGGATCACGACGGCAGGCCCGGTCCGGCGTACGAAGTCGATTTTTTCGAACAGCGACTGGGGACCGGGGTAGAGCCAGTTCAGATCCTCATCCGAGACTTTCACGATGTCCGACAACGCAATCATCCGGTCCAGACGGTCGCGATACCGCCTGATATCCCGAATGAAGCTCGGTCGGATGTTCGGATCGAGCATGACGACGCGGGCCGCAGCCTCGCGCTTCAACAGTGCCGAATAGGCCTCGGCACCGGGCTCAAAGACCAGGCTGATGCCGCCGAAATAGAGCGCGCTGACTTCATCGGGCAGCGTGGGTATGTCGGCCTGCTCGAGCATCCGTCCGGCCGAGTTCTCGTCGTAGAACGTGTAAGAGGCATGACCGTCCGTGAGCTGTACGAAAGCGAGCGTGGTGGGACGGTCGGCGTAGACAACCAGCGATGTATCGACGTGGTTTGCGTGAAGCGATGCGTGCAGCTGCTGGCCGAACAGATCGGTGGATAGCCCGGTCAGCATTCCCGTCTGCACGCCGAGCCGCCCTAGCGCGATCGCGGTGTTGAAAACCGCACCGCCGGAGTGGGGCACATACCCTTGTTGCCCCGACACAGTCGGTGTCGGGATCATGTCAATTAGAGATTCGCCGCAGCAAAGGAGCACCGGGTCATGCCCCCGCGCTGTCAAAGAACTGGTGCAGGGCTTTGCGCGGGCCGTGGGAATAGAGCGCTTCGAGCTGCCGCGCGAAGGTTTCCACAAACGGTTTGCGCCGGGACAGGTTGCCGAAGACCTTGGAGAGACCGAGGAATGCCGTGGGCTCGTCCCGTGCGGCCCGAGCGGCGGCGGTCAACCGACCGCTCATCGGGTCCTGGATCGCGACCCCGGAAGCGGTGGCGGTGGCACAGTACTGGCACCAGAACGCGATCCCGAGCGTCAACCCTTCGACTGGCGCGCCACGCTGAAGGGCATCCGAGACCGTGGGCAGGAAGGAATTCGGCAGCCGGTTCGAGCCGTCTTGGCAGAGTCGCGCGACGGTGTCGCCGATCGCAGGGTTGGAGAAGCGCCGGACGCAGGTCTCCAGATAGGCATCGAAGTCGAGGCCACAAATCGGTGCGAGCACCGGAATGACCTCGCGGCGCATCAACTGCTTCAGCCAGTCCGCGATGTCCGCGTCGCCCATGGCGTCGTGAACGGCTTCGTAGCCCAGGAGGGCCGACGGGTAGGCGATTGCGGCGTGACCCGCGTTCAGGATCCGCAGCTTCATGGTCTCATATGGCGTGACGTCGTCGACGAACTGCACACCGACCCGCTCCAGCATCGGGCGGCCCTGGGGAAAGTCGTCCTCGATCACCCACTGCCTGAAGGGCTCGCAGGCGACGGGGGCAGCATCGTGAAGGCCGAAGCGATCTGCCACCAGTTCGCGCTCGCGTTCGGATGTGGCCGTCGTGATGCAATCGACCATCGAGTTCGGAAAGGCGACATTCGCAGCAATCCAGTCCCGCAGGTCCCCTGAGACCAGCGCGGCAAGTCCGAGCACGGACTGCTGGGTGACGTTCCCGTTCTCCGGAAGGTTGTCGCAGGACAGGACGGTGAAGGGCGCAAGGTTTCGGGCGCGGCGCTCCCCGAAACCTGCCAGGAGCACGCCGAATACGGTCTGAGGATTGGTGGGATGCTGGGCGTCGTGGCGAATGTCCGGGTGTCCGGCATCAAACCCGCCAGTCGCCGCGTCGGTGTAGTAACCGCCCTCCGTGATGGTCAGCGAGACGATGCGGATCGCCGGGTCGGCAAGGCGGGCGACGATTGCCTCCGGTCGGACCTCGCAGTAATCGACCATCGCGCCGATGACCCGCGCCGATGACTCGTCGGGGCCCAGGTCAACCACGGTCGTCAGCCAGTCCTGCGCAGCCAGCAGTCGCCTTCGCTCGGCGTCGAAAGGCTTGATTCCGGCGCCGACGATCGCCCAGTCGAGATCGAGGCCCTGCTCGAAGAGCCGGTCCATGTAGACGGTCTGATGGGAGCGGTGGAAGTTGCCGACGCCGATGTGAAGGATGCCCGGGCTCAACGAAGCCCGATCGTACCGCGGGCCGGTCACGGTGCCGGGCAGCCGGTCGAGATTGGCGAGGGAAAGCTCCACAGGCTTGCCCCGTCTATTCATTCCCATCGCCCGTGCCGCTGGATGTCGCTGACACAGCGCGCTTGGTCCGGAACGGGACGAAGACCGTTCCGCTCAGGCGGTACACCGTGAATGGCGCCGTCTTGCCACCACGACCTGTCACGCGATCCGCAAGCCTGCGGCGTCGAATCGATGGATCTTTTCCGGATCGGGATTCAGGTAGACGGTATCGCCGTGGCGCGCGTCGAACTCGCCGTCGGTGCGAACGGTCAAGGTTCCCCGCCCGTCCGCGAGATGGACGTACAGATAGGTGTCCGAGCCAAGATACTCGGCGACGCCGACCGCACCTCGCCAGGCGCCTTCGGTGGCCGAAATCGCCAGGTGCTCCGGACGGATGCCGATGCTGTGCGCGCCGTGCCCGGCCGCTTCCTCGCCGTCGATGAGGTTCATCTTGGGCGATCCGATGAAGGCTGCCACGAACCTGTTGCGGGGCGCGCTGTAGAGTTCCAGCGGGCTCCCCACCTGCTCGATCACGCCGTCCTGCAGCACGACGATCTTGTCGGCCATGGTCATCGCCTCGACCTGATCGTGGGTGACATAGACCATGGTGGTCGCGGAAATCTCGAGCCGCATGTTCACGCGCAAGGCCGCATCGAGATTGGAGAGCGGCTCGTCGAACAGGAATGCGGTCGGTTCACGGACGATGGCTCGGCCGATGGCGACCCGCTGGCGTTGCCCGCCGGACAGCTGGCCGGGGCGCCGATCGAGATAGTCGGTCAGATTGAGGACCTTGGCTGCGGCCTCCACCTTCCGCATCTGCTCGTCCTTGCCAAGCCCCGCCATGCGCAGCGGAAAGGCAATGTTCTTGCGCACCGACATGTGCGGGTAGAGCGCGTACGACTGAAACACCATGGCCAGTCGGCGTCTGGCCGGAGGCAAGGCGGTGGCGTCGGATCCGTCGATCTCGATGCGGCCGGAGGTGACGTCCTCGAGCCCGGCGATCAGCCGCAGGAGGGTGGACTTGCCGCAGCCCGACGGGCCGACGAAGACCACAAATTCACCGTCGGAGATCTCCAGGTCCAGCGGCCGGATCACTTCCACATCGCCGAAACTCTTGGAGACTTTGTTGAGTTGTATCTGGCCCATACCAGGTCTCCTATTTCACAGCGCCGAAGGTCAGGCCGCGGACCAGTTGCCTCTGGCTGAACCAGCCCATGATCAGGATCGGTGCGATCGCCAGGGTGCTGGCGGCACTCAATTTGGCGTAGAACAGGCCCTCGGGGCTCGAGTAGGCGGCGATGAAGGCGGTCAATGGGGCCGCCTTGGCGGCCGTCAGGTTCAGGGTCCAGAACGCCTCGTTCCAGGCGAGAATGATGTTCAGAAGCAGGGTCGAGGCGATACCGGGCACGGCCATCGGCGCCAGGATGTGAACAATTTCCGAGCGGAGCGTGGCCCCGTCCATCCGCGCGGCTTCCAGGATGTCGACAGGGATTTCCCTGAAGTAGGTGTAGAGCATCCAGACAATGATCGGCAGGTTGATCAGGGTGAGCACGATCACCAGCCCTACTTGGGTGTCGAGCAATCCGGCATCGCGGAAGATCAGGTAGATCGGGACCAGCACGCCCACCGGCGGCAGCATCTTGGTCGACAGCATCCACATCAGGACGTGTTTGGTGCGTTTCGTGGGGACAAACGCCATCGACCAGGCCGCCGGGATCGCGATGACCAGGCCGAGCGCGGTCGAGCCAATCGATATGATCACCGAGTTCAGGAAGTGCCGGAAATAGTTCGATCGTTCCTGAACAATGGCGTAGTTCTCCACCGTCCAGTCGAAAAGCACGAAGCTGGGGGGCGAGGCGATCGCCTCGGCTTCGGTCTTGAAGCTGGTCAGGATGGTCCACAGTATCGGGAAGAAGATCGCCAATCCGATCGTCCAGGCGACGATCGTTACCACGGCCTTGCGGGTAGGTGTGACGTTGCGCGCCATGTCCTGATCCTCCCTCCCTCTCAGGCGTCCAGATTCTTGCCGATCATCCGCATCAGGAAGATCGCGACGACGTTGGCCAGGATGATCGCGACGACTCCGCCGGCCGCCCCGCCGCCCACGTCGAACTGCAGGAGCGATTGGGCATAGATCAGGAAGGTCAGGTTGGTCGAAGCCGTGCCGGGGCCGCCGTTCGTGGTCACCAGGATCTCGGCAAAGATCGACAGCAGGAAGATCGTCTGGATCAGGATCAGAGAGATGCGGCATCACGATGAAGAGAAAGCGGTTCCGGTAGTTCGCCCCATCCATCTCCGAGGCTTCGAGCTGCTCGCTGTCGAGCGACTGCAGGGCGGTCAGCAGGATCAGGGTGGCGAACGGCAGCCACTGCCAGCTCACGATCAGGACGATCGAGAAGAGCGGCGCGTGCGCCAGGAAATCGAACGGCTCGAGCCCGAGCCCCTTGGCGGCATGTGCGAACAGACCCGAAACCGGGTTCATGAACATGTTCTTCCACACCAGCGCCGACACGGTCGGCATGATGAAGAAGGGCGCGATCACGAGCACGCGGACGATTCCCCGTCCCCAGAAGAGCTGATCGAGCAGCAGCGCCAGCGACACGCCGCCGACGATGGTGATCACCAGCACGCCGCCGACGAGCAGCAATGTATTTGAGAGTGCGGCGAAAAAGGCGGGGTCGGTCAGGAAGTAGCGGTAGTTGTCCAGGCCGGCCCACTGTTCCATGCCCGGCATGAGCAGGTTGTAGCGCAGCAGCGAGAAATAGACCGTGAGCCCGAGCGGAATGAGCATCCAGCCCAGAAGCAACAAGACCGCAGGAGAGATCAGCAGCCGCGCGTTCACTCGGGAATGTTGCGTCGCCATGGACCGAATCTCGCGATTGCCTCGGTTCCGGTGGGGGCCTTGCCACCGGCCCCCACCGGTACTAGGACATTTGGGCTAGTTGTCGATGTAACCCGCCCTCGTCATTTCCCGGACGGTCAGGGCTTGCGCGTTCGCCAGCGCCTCGTCGACCGCCATGCTCCCGGCAAGCGCGGCCGAGAACTGCTGGCCGACGGCGGTCGCGATGCCCTGGAATTCCGGGATCGCCACGAACTGGATGCCGACGTAGGGCACCGGGTCGACCGTCGGGCTGGTCGGGTCCGCCGCATTGATGCTGTCCAGCGTCATCTTGGCGAACGGGACCTTGGCGTATTCCGGGTTCTCGTAGAGCGAGGTGCGGGTGCCCGGAGGCACGTTCGCCCAGCCTTCCTTCGAGGCCACCAGCGCGAGGTATTCCTTCGACGTCGCCCAGGCGATGAACTTCTTCGCGGACTCGATCTTCTCGGAACCCGCCGGGATCGCCAGTGACCAGGCCCAGAGCCAGTTGCCGCGCCTGCCGAGCCCATTGTCAGGAGCCAGCGCGAAGCCGACCCGGTCATGCACGGTCGAGTCGTTCGGGTTGGTCACGAAGGAAGCAGCTACGGTAGCGTCGATCCACATGCCGCACTTGCCGGTCTGGAACAGCGCGAGGTTCTCGTTGAACCCGTTGGACGAGGCGCCCGGAGGGCCCGCGTCGTTCATCAGATCGATGTAGAAGTTCAGCGTGTTCGACCACGCTTCGCCGTCGAACTGCGGGTTCCAGTTCTCGTCAAACCAGCGCGCGCCGAAGCTGTTGGCGGTGGCCGTGATGAAGGCCACGTTCTCGCCCCAGCCGGCTTTGCCGCGCAGACAAATACCGTAGACCTCGTTGTCCGTGTCGGTCATGGCGCGGGCAGCCTGGGCGATGAAGTCCCAGGAGGGAGCGTCCGGCATCTCGAGCCCGGCCTGTGCCATCAGGTCGGTGCGGTACATCACCATCGAGCTCTCGCCATAGAACGGCGCGGCATATAGTTCGCCATCCACGGTCAGGCCGCCGCGGATTGCTGGCAGCAGGTCGTCGACGTCATAGCTTTCCGGCAGATCGTTCAGGCCGACCAGCCAACCCTGGCGGCCCCAGATCGGAACTTCGTAGGTGCCGATGGTCATGACATCGTACTGACCACCTTTGGTAGCAATGTCGGTGGTGACACGCTGACGCAGGATATTCTCCTCCAGCGTCACCCACTCCAGTTCGATGTCCGGATTCTGGGCGGTAAATTCGTCGGTCAGACCCTGCATACGGATCATGTCGCCATTGTTGACGGTGGCGATCGTCAACGTCTCGGCGGCCGCTGCCGTTGCCAGGAGGCACGTGGCAGCAACGGCGCCCGTCAGGGTACCAAGTCTGGTTTTCATTGGTTTCTCTCCATGCTCACGGTGAGCAATTGCCATCAAACCGGGCAAATACTCACCCAGCTGGATTCGAGAGTCAACGCTACATGCGCCGCTCGCGCCGCTGAGCCGGGAGAGCCGTTTCTTTCCAGCGGGATAAGATGATCAGGCGAGCTTCAGAATGGCCTCGGCCGTCGCCTCATCGGTCACCAGAGCGTTGACAAGGCGGCCGCGCATCGCCCCGAGAATCGCGGCGACCTTGTGTTCGCCGGCAGCCAGTCCGATCACTGGGCGCGGGTTCGAGGCTACCAGCGGCGCGCTCGACACCCGATCGTTCGTCAGGCCGGAAATCAGCTCACCTCTTGAATCGAAGACCCAGCCGACAATCTCGCCGACCGCACCCATGCGGACAAGCGCCCGGCATTCCTCGTGGGTGATAAATCCATCCACCGTCAGTGGCGCCGAGCTATCGATATGGCCGATCCCGACAAACGTTGCATCGGCGCTGGCGCACAACTCCAGCGTCTTCGCGGCCGGCTCCTGACTGTGCAATATGGGGAGTTCGGCCGGGTTGCGCACGAGCACAGTGAGCGGCATCGGATTGTGCCGCGTGCCGACACGCTCGGCCATGCGCACCACGACATTGTACGGGGTGGCGGATCCATCGGTCATCATGTTGCCGACCAACGAAACCAGATGATGCTGCGGACAATCCATGGTCGGTAATCGTTCGACACAGGCACGCAGCACGCGGCCCGTTCCCAATGCGATGACCTTGGGAGTCTTCGCCTCGAGATGTTTCTGCATTTCGGCGGCGCCGGCAATGGCAACACCGGTGACCAACTCGGGGGCATCCGGGTCCGACGGCACGATTTCGCAGGACTGCAGACCGAACCGACTGCTCAGTTGCCTTGAAAGTTCCATGCAGCGTGCGATGGGATGATCCAGCCGGAACTTGATCAACTTCTCGCTGACCGCCAGCGATACCAACCTCTGGGCAGACTGGCGCGACACGCCCAGCTTGCGGGCGATCTCGTCCTGAGTGTTGCCCGCGACGTAATAGAGCCATCCGGCCCGGGCAGCGTCGTCCAGACGGTTACCACTGCCGTTGGTCCTGACCATGGTCGTCTCGTCACGCCCGCAGTTCAGGCGCCAACAAATAGAACTGGTCCCAGTTGTCAAGAACTGGAACGTCCGCGGGTGTTTCGGCGCGCACCCGAGCGATATCGGCGATATGCGATCCGCCTGCATAGCGCCAGACCTTCATGCCGGCGGCCAGCCCCGCTTCAATGCCGGCAGCACTGTCCTCGATTACTAGGCAGCGCTCCGGAGGCATCGACATCATGCTGGCGGCCAACAGGAAGAGGTCAGGCGCCGGTTTACCGTGCGCGACCTGGGAGGCCGTGAAGACATTGGCGCCGAAGTGGTCGGTCAACCCCAGGATGTTCAACGTATTGGCCACACGTGGCGCGCTCGAACTGCTTGCGACGCAAGCCGGGCAGGCCAGTTGACTCAACATGTCGAGCAGTCCGGGCGTAGTCCGCAGGCCCTCCGCGAAGGCCTCTCGAAGCGCCGCACGGTAGTCGCTCACGAACGTGGGCGGTAGTGCTATTCCAAATCGCTCTGCGATGATTCCGGCTACGACAGGAAAGCTCCGGCCAACAAAGTTGCGGAAGACATAATCTGCGTCGATGCGAATACCGTAGGCCAGAAGACCTTCGGCCAGGAGGTTTGCGCTGACAACTTCGCTGTCAGCAATTACGCCATCACAGTCGAATATTACGAGATTGACACTCTGCAATGCGTTTGCCGCCCCGCTACGCCCTTCGCGTTGACGAACCCTTTCATGGTGCGGGTTCGATGGCAAGCCGGAGACGCCCGCAGGTCACCGAACGGAATGCGTGGAGCATGACACGCTGTGCGGTGTTCGTGACAATCGAATCGGCGAGACCCTTTGCGGCATCCGGCGAGAAGAACCGGGTTGCGCAGACCGCAACATCGCGCTGCACTGCATGACTCGTCGCGATCGGTCGGGGGCATCTGGTTGCACTTGAACGTCTCGGCCTGTCCCGGACTGCGTCGCCGCTGCGAGCGCACGAGGGCGCCGTCTGACCGGCCGGGCAGCAGACTGAGCGGGGGAGGGGAACAGTCAGGGCATTCAAGCCGCCCGACGCCTCCGGACAAGTACCGTGTCACAGTCGCAGACTTCCCGGACAAACCGAAGGTTGGACCGGGTCAGATGCAGAACGACAATTTTGGCAGGTCGGGGTCTGCATAGCGACGCATGTCGCCGTTGCCAGTCCGTTCGAGGATCGTGACGAGGTCGCCGACGAGCTTCGCGTCCACTTCGCCCCAGGCGACGGCGGGCCTGAGCACCATGCGCTCGGTCAAGTGTTGGGTCGCCCGTCCGCTCACGCGGCGCCGGATCGGGGGGAGGCTGGGCGCGACGTCGTCCGGCGGTCCTTCAGCAGGGTCTCCTCGCCGGAGAGATCCGGCTCCCCGCAACCAGCCAAGATCGCGGCCCGTGCAGCGTCGCGGATTGCGATCGCGGCGTCGAATCCATCCTGCTCCGCGAAGAGCCGGGGGCCCACCGTGACCTGCACGTCACCGGGCCGGGGAACCCACTGGCCGGCGCGGAGCACCGAACGCGTCCCGTGCAGCGTAACCGGCACCACGGGCACCCTGGCGGCGACGGCAGCGGCGAAAGCCCCGAGCTTGAAGGCGAGCAGGCCGGGGCGGCGGGTGAGGGTCCCTTCCGGATAGACTGCGAGCCGGCGGCCCGCCCGCGCTGCCGCGATGACGTCATCCATATCGCCAAGGCCGCGGGCGTCATTGAACCGCTCCACGAACAGTGCGCCGATCCGGCGCAGGAACGTGCCGGCGATCAGCTGCGGCGCCAGCTCCGCCTTGGCGACAAAGGCGGTCTCGCCTGGCAGGGCCGCAACGAGCACCAGACTGTCGAGATAGCTGCAGTGATTGGCAACCAGGATGGCGCCGCGTTCCGGAACGGTCTCGCCGCTTACCGTCAACCGTGTGCCAGTGACCTTCAGCATGGCACGCGCGGCCGCATGGACCACCCTCCAGCGCCAGGCGCGCCGGGGCAGCACGATGAGGAGCGGCCAGACGACCAGCGCCAGCGCCAACAGCACCGCCCACCAGTATCCAGCGAATGCGCGGCCGAGCATCAGGTGGGTCCTGGCAACAAGTCCAGCCGCCGTCGCCGAGAGCCATAGGCCCAGCAGTTGCCGCCACAGCGCCGGGGCGGATTCGTGCAGACGGCCCTCCAGGTAGCGCGAGCGGGTAGCGGCGCGCCGGAGCTTGCCGCTCGAGGTCTTGAGCACGGCGCGGGGCGGCGCCAGGACGACATCGTCCGGTGCGATGCCCGCGATATCCACCGCCGCCGCCTCGATGCCGCGCCGCATCCGGTCGCGGGCGGGTTCGTCCTCCTCGCGGCTTTCGGCAACCACCACCAGCCGGTCGGCCCGGCCCGGTCCCGCGGCCGCAAAGACCGCAACGCAGCCGCGCCGGATGCCGGGAAGGTTGCCGATGGCGGCTTCCAGCTCGTGCGGATGGATGTTGCGTCCGCCGCGTATGATGATGTCCTTGACCCGGCCCGTCGGATAGACCTCGCCTCCGGCGACGTAGGCCAGGTCGCCGGTCTCCAGCCAGTCGCCGTCGAACAGGTCGCGCGTCGCCCGCGCGTTCTCGTGGTATCCGACGGTTGCCGAGGGGCCGGTGAATTGCAGCCTCCCCTGGCGGCGCTCCGGCACTTCACGACCGGATTCGTCAACTACCCGGAACTGATGCCCGGGGAGCGGCGAACCGCACGCCACGACCTCGATCGCATCGTCGTCCACGGTCGTCACCGGCACCGCGCGCGACCGCTCCGTCAGCTCGGTCCGGTGGACCCGCTCGGCGAGCAGCCCCCGGCCGGGCCTGGGAAAGGCCAGCCCCACGCTGCTCTCGGCGAGGCCGTAGACCGGGGCGCATGGGCCGCAAAGCGCTCGCAGAACTTCCGCACGGACGCGGCTTGCACCGGTTCCGCCCCGTTGACCACCATGCGGGCCGAGCTGAGGTCCAGATCCTCGATCGCGTCGTCGTCGATCCGCTCGACGCACAGGTCAAAGGCGAAGTTAGGCGCGCCCGAAAGCGTCGCCCGCCGGGCGTGGATCTCCCATAGCCAGCTCTCCGGGCGCGCCAGGAAGACCAGCGGCGACATGATCGAAACCGGCACCGCGAAATGGAGACTGCCGAGCCACGCGCCGATCAGGCCCATGTCGTGGTAGAGCGGCAGCCAGCTCACGAATAGGTCGCGGCCAGGCTCCACTTCCATGGCACGGCCCATGGCGCGGATGTTGGCCAGCAGATTGGCATGGCTCAGCACCACTCCCTTCGGATCGCCGGTGCTGCCCGAGGTGTACTGAAGAAAGGCGACGTCGCCTGCGGCGCGCGCCGGGGCGGCTTCCGCTCCGCCGCGTCCGCGGAGTCCCTCGACGGTCTCGACGAAGCGAAGGCTCGGGACCTTCGAGCGCAGGAAAGCCGAAAGAACGCGCGCCTCCGGCACGGTGACCAGGAATTCGGCTCCTGCGTTGGCGAGTATCGAGGCTTGCCGGTGCAGATGATCCGCGAGCTGGGAAGGCCGTGCCGGCGGATAGATCGGAACCGGCACGCATCCGGCGTAGAGGATCCCGAAGAAGGCGTGCAGAAATCCGGCGCAGGTCGGCAGCATCAACGCGACGCGGCTGCCTGGCATCGGTTCGGCATCGAGGATGCCGCTGGCGACGGCCAGAGCCGTCTCACGGAGCTGCGCGTAGGTAATGGTCTCGACATGGTCTTCCCGTTCCCTGAGCCAGGCGTGGACGCGGTCGGGGTGCGCTTCGGCGTGCCAGTCGAGCACCTCGGTCAAGGTCGCCGCGGCGCTCGGTATCGATGCAACGGGACCTGGGGCTGTATCCGCCGGGGGGCGCAGGGTCGCGCGCCCGCGTCGGCCTCCGGCCGCTTCCATCGCGCGCCAGAGATCGGCCGGAGTTTCAGCTTCCGCCAGCGTCGATCCGGGAAGACTGACCGAGAACGTCTGCTCGATGCGCAGCAGCAGCTCGGCGCGCCCCAGGCTGTCGAAGCCCAAATCCTCGCCCAGCCGGCTCTCAAGGGAAACGCGCGGGAGTTCGCGCGCGGAACGGAGTTCGCGCGATAGGGTCGCGATCAGGTGCAGCAGATGTGCTGCATCGTCGGGGCCGGTCGCGCCGCTACGCGATCTTGTGCCGCCGGTCTCCATGGCAAAGCCAATCTCGCATTCCCGGCCGGCCTGTCAACATCCGTTAGTGATGGGACGGACGCCTCCGCTCTCTTCGCGCTGGTCGAATCGCGCCGGGCTGGCACAGCGAGATGCCTCGACTCGCGGTGGCATCGATCCCATCTCTAGCTGTAGTCGCGAAACCCCACCACTGGATCACGCTTGATTTGCTCGAGTAGTCCCACTTCCCAGGTCAGGTAATCCCGGGCGTGCCTCTCGTAGTCCTCCGCATGCTCGTACGGCCTGTACCACATGTCATCCAGCGTTGTGGTGATTTGGTCGGTACCGCTCTCGAACGGTAATCCTGCATCGAGCCAACCGGAGTTCCCGCCCTCGAGCACCCGGATGCTCGAGGATTGCCAGAGCTTCGCTGCTTCGGGCGCCGCGTAGTGAGCGAGCACCCCATCGGGTGAGGTGAGCACCAGGCGCTTCACCGCCGGTAGGGCTGCATGGGCCTCATCGAGACGAGATCGCACGCCCCACCACGCCCCCGGGACGTGACCGTTCCGAAAGCTCAAGCTGCGGGACAGGTCGATCACCGCGACACCATCGCCACCCAGCATCCCGCGGAGTTCGCCGGCCGGCAGTGTTAGCCAACTCGAGAACCCGAGGCGCGCCTGTTGACGTCGGCCCCGCTCGGTAGCAAAGCCGGAAAATCCGTCGTCGCCTTCAGGCTTCAGGACGTAGACGTCGTTTAGTCCCATCTGGTTGAGCCAGGAGGCCGTCAGTACGGAGCGGGTCCCGGTGGGGTCTATCAGCACAACCCTGGCGTTGCGCACCCCGATGTACTCGTCGGTCGCCTGGACCAGCTGCCCTCCTGGTGCGTGGCGCGATTCGGCAATCCGGACGGCTTCGAACTCCTCCTCCGTGCGCACGTCCAGCAGGAAGAGCGTGCGTGCGGTGTCCTGCTGCCAGGCGCGAACGATTCCGCCACTGACGAACTCAACCCGAAAGCGCTCGGCAACCCGATCTGCTCCTACCACCGCCTTGGCGAATCCCCGTGCGGACGGAGGGGCCGCAACACGTGTTGCGCCGCGCTCGCAGGCGAAGCCAGCGATCTCCCATCCCATGGTCCCATTCGCCAAGGCGACGACGCGGTTGGAAATGCCCGCGTTCCGCAGCGACTGGCAGCCAATGATGCTTCGCGTGCGCCCGGCGCAATTCACGACCACAAGCGCGTCCGCGTCGGGCACGAGATCATGCACGCGGTACACAAGCTCGGCCCCTGGGACATCTGTGCTCTGTGGAATGGTCATTCGGTGGTACTCGTCGTACGGTCGCGAGTCGAGGACCACCACCGGTTCGCCGCGATCGAGCATCGCTTTCAGTTCCTCGGGACGGATGGCCGGCGTTTGGAATCGATGCTCGATGTACTCGCCAAACGCCTTTGACGGCACGTTTACGCCGCTGAACAGCTCTCCGCCGCCCGTCTTCCACCCGGCGCATCCACCTTCAAGCACCGACAGGTCGGAGTACCCCGCATCGACGAGCTTGCCCGCCGCCCGGTCGCCGAGTCCATCGTCGCCATTGTCGAGCAGGACGACCGGAACCGTGCGGCGAGGCACGAGATCGGCCACCATCATCTCCAGGTGTGAGAGCGGCACCGAACACGCATGGAAAGGGTGTCCCTGCGCGTGCACTCCGTGCTCGCGGACATCGAGCAACGCGAATTCCCGAGAGCAGCTCCCGCATGCGCACATGTGTCAGACGCCGCGTCACGATGCGACTCCGGTCCAGGTCCGGATGATGACTAGATCTCGTATGCGCATCAGATCCCGGTGTCCCCTCGAATTGTTGTGTCTACCGGCATCCCGCGGTCGCCGTCGCAAGCACGCAGGGGTGAGGGCAGGTCGCGCAGAAATGTGTCGCTATGTCCATCATCCCGTATTCGAGATCACTCAGATGCC
>JAGWAT010000055.1 GCA_021296265.1 Alphaproteobacteria bacterium
TGAAGTGAGGGCGGCGAAGATGGATCCGATCGCGTTCCAGAGGCCTTGACACAACTGCCGGCCGCCGGCTTCCGGCACGCAATGTGAGTCACGTCATTAACAGTTTGGGAATCGCCCGGGTGAGTCACTCGGGCCAGATTGCGCTAGCGCTCTGCAATTCGGTACACCACGGGGAGCAGGATCGACTTGACACCCGCCCCTTCCGGCAACGGCTCAAACGGCGCAGCGCGCAGAATCGCTCGCTGCGCCGCCCGCTGCAGCCGCGGCGACGCATCGGTGCGCGCTTCCTGGATCTCGATTTCGATGACGCTTCCATCCTCACGGATGCGAATCAGCATCACGACGGTGCCTTCCTCGCCGAGATCGAGTGAACGACGCGGGTAGCTGCGGGCAGCGATTGTGCTGATCTGACCCCGAAGGCGGACGTAGTAAGCCTCGGGAACCCCTGCCTCGCGAGCGGCACGCGCCGACGCAGTCTCATGCCGCGGTGATGCGGCCGGGGGTGCCGCCAACGCGGGCGGGGCCGACGCCACTACCGCCTCGGATGCCGGCAACGGCTCTACGGCGGGCGGCGGCGTGACCGCGGGTCGGGGTGCAACGACCGGCGGGCTGGCCGCCGGCGGCGGCGGGATCTCGGCCGCGGACTCCGGCGGCGGCGTGACCGCGGATGGCGTCGTCCGGGGGGCCGGCGCCGGCACAGGAGGGGGCGACGGTGCCAAGTCAGGATCGGGCACTGCTTGCGGGGAAGATGCGAGGGGCGGCGGCGGGGGTGGCGGTTCGAGGCCAGGCACGAATACCTGTTCCAGCGACGGCGGCTCGACGGGCCGTAATTCCGCCGAGGCAGGCGGGGGTGTGATCTCCGGACGCAGTTGCGGCGTCTCCGGGAGCGTCGGGGGCGCGGGAGGCGGTTCAGGCTCGGGCTCGATCAGCGCCTCGGGCTCCGGCACGGGCAGCGGCTCGGTGGCTGGCGGCGGCTCGGGAACCGGCTCGACGACGACCTCGACCCGCTCCGGTTCCGGCAGCGTTACCTGCGGCGTCACCGGCGGGGGTGGCGGGGGCGCGAGTTCGGGGCGCGGCGGCGGGAGGTCCGGTACCGGCTCGACGACCGGCGGCGGTTCCGTGGCCGGTGGCGGAGTCACCGGCGGAGGCGCCTCTACTGCGGGCGGCTCGTGCGCCGGCGGCAGATCCTCCTGATGCGGCAGCGCCGCGGCAAACGGGTCGGGTGGCAGATCTCCGAGCGGCACGTCGTGCCCGAGCTCCAATGAAATAAGCGGCTCCAGATCGAGCTCGGGCTCGCTCAGCGCCCAGATCCCGACGACCACCGGCACCAGCACGTGCAACATGGCGGCGAGAGCCGCGGCACCGGCGACGTCCAGGAAGCCGATGTCATTGGAGTCGCGCTGGATGGCCTGGGGGATCACGGTGCTTCGGGCTCGCTGCGGCGTGTGGCAAGCAGGACCTGTTCGAATCCGGCCGCCTTGGCCTCGTCCATGACCTCACGCAACATCGAGACGGTGGCGAGCTGCGCCACCTTGATCAGGAGCGTCGTCTTCTTCGCCGTCACCGCTGCACGAAAAGTGGATGGCAGGCCGTCCCGGGCGACTGGTGCTCCGTCGATCGTGAGCTCCCCGTCGGCGGCCACCGTCAGTACTGCCTGGACCGCGATGCCGGGTTCGCTGCTCTCAGCCTCAGGAAGCTGATGGTCGATCGGATCGACCGTTCGGAACGTACTGGTCAGGATAAAGAAGATCAGTAGCAGAAAGACGATATTGATCAGCGGGATCATGTTGATCGCGTGCTGTCGATGGCGCGGCGCCCCCTCGAATTTCACGGTTCGTCCTGCACCGCGATCGCAATGGCGTCGACCCCGGCGAGGCGGATGTCGTCCACCACCGTAATCAGGCGCTGCACCGCTTCCTGAGAGGGCGCCACCACCACCACGTTCAGGTCGGCGTCATCGGCGAGCGCCTGCTCTACGCGCTCGCGGATCTCATCCGGTTCCACCACAACATTCCCGAACGTCACCGCCCCGTCGTCGTGCAGACGGATGACCAGGGAGTCCGATTCGCCACCACCTCCTGATGACGCCGCGGTCCCAGGAGCCGCCAAGTCCAGTGCCTCCAGGTTCAGGAACGAACCGGCCAGCATGAAGAACACCAACAGGAGGAACACGATGTCGATCAGCGAGGCGATCGACAGCTCCGGGCGGCGGCGTTCCTGTTCGCCGAAGTTCATGGTGGCCCCCTGGATGCGTGCCGCTGGCGGGCCGGACTCCTCAGACCGATTGCGAGGCGACTACACGGGCGGCAGCGTCGCGCATCAGCGCCCGAACCCCCTCGATCTTGCGCTCAAAGTAATGCACCGCACCCAGCGCGGGAATTGCAACGATCAGGCCGAATGCCGTCGTCAGGAGCGCCTCCCAGATGCCGCCGGCAAGCTGGCTGGGGTCCACGCGTGCACCCGCCTCCTCCAGGCGTCCAAACGCCTTGATCATGCCGATCACGGTGCCGAGAAGACCGATCAGGGGGCTCAGGTTCGCGACAACCTCAAGCGAGCGAACGTATGTCTCGAGTGCCCGGATCTCGACGGATCCGATCCGCTCCATCTCGGCTTCCTGCAGTTCGCGCGGCAGATGACCGGTATCGAGCGCCGTTTCCACCACGCGCGCCGCCGGATGGCGCGACAGCGCCATCCGGCGGCGAATTTCGTGCGTGGATCCGGTTGCGATGAGCTCCATCATCCCGGATCGGCGTGCGCCGACCCGCCAGAACTGGAGAAGTTTCAGCAGGATGATTGCCAGCGATGAGACCGACAAGAGGAGCAGGACGTACATGACGCCGCCCCCCTTTTGGAGCAGGTCCGCCGCAGCGTCCCAGTGCTCCAGACTCAACTCCGGCATATCTCTCTCCGTACATCAGACGCCCTACTCAGGGGGCCAACTGTATACACGGCAGTCATTTCGGAAAATCCGAAGCCGCCGGGATCACAGTTGGTCCCGCTGTCAGACTCCTACCCCTCTACAGCTGATAGCGGATCCCGACATAGAAGGACCGCGGGGCCCCCGGGGACAGGAACCGATTCGTGTGGTGCACGTCGCCACGGAGGCCGTGGTCGAGGATGGCCACTTCGCCCTCACACTCGTCCTCGCCACCCTCGAACTCGCACTCGCCGAGGATACCAAACGTCTCATAGTCCTCGTCGAGCAGGTTCTCGATACGCCCGAACAAGGTCAGCGCGCCGAAGGTCCAGTCGAACGTCAGGTTGACGACGTTGTAGTCGTTGGTCCGGGCCAGCTGGTTGGACTCGTCACCGCGCAGGTATACGCCGGAACGGGCCACCCAGTTCGTGCCGATGCGCAGACCGTTGGCAAGCGTGTAGCCGAGCCCGACCTTCACAGAATGCTCCGGGACACCAGGGATCGTGTCCCCTGCGGTCACGTCAATGAGCTTGACTTCGTCTCCCCCCTCGATCTCCCTGCCTTCCGGATGGTTGGCCCCGGGGAGCTCAGCGTCCTCGGCGAACGTCGCGCGTACGTAGCTGTAGTTCGCGCTCCAGTCCCAGCGGTCGAAGCGGCCACCGACCTGACCGTCGAATCCGAGGCGCCGGGTCTCACCGTAGTTCCGGAAGTACCCGAGACCCGGCTGTGCACCGGTTTCGGGAACTGCCACGAAGATGATGTCGTCGCGGTTCGTGCTCGCGTACCCGGACACCTCCCACGCGAAAGGACCGGCCGCCGTGGCCGCGCGCCCGCGCAGGCCCCCCTCGACCGCGCGCGTCACCACCTGATCAAGCGGCGGGTCCGCGATGAAGGCATTCGGCAGTCGGCACGGTTCCTCCGGATCTGCGCAGCCCAGTTCCGCAGCTGTCGGCGCCCGATTCGCCTCCCGGTACCCGGCAAACGCGGTCAGTTGGCCAGTCAGCCGGTGGGTCAGCCCGACAGCCGGATTGAAGCGCCGGAACGTGTGGGACTCGGCGGCGTCATCGTCGATCTGCAGATCAATGGCGATGTGATTGAAGCGCCCGCTGAACGTCACGTCGGTGCGATCGGACAGGGCCAGCGTGTCCGACACGTAGAGGCCCCACGCGCGCGTGTCCGACACCACGTCGAGCGGCCCGATATCGGATTCCTCCAGTTGCTCACACTCGGCTTCATCAGCCTCGAAGTCGTCCGTTTCGCACTCGCGGGTGACGATGAGGGGCTGGCCGTCGAACAGCAGGGCCGGTACATCCCGATCCGCGGTCATCCCACCGACGAGCGTGTGGCCCGAGTACGTGGTCTCGGACTGGTCGTACGCCACTCCCAACGCGACTTGGTGCGCCCCCCGCATCAGGTCGGCCTGCAGCGACATCCCCTGGGTCTTGGTGTCGGTGAAGGTCAGGTTGCGCGCGCCGGGGGTTGGGGCATCGTCACCATCCCAGAAAACGGCCTCGGGCATGCCATCAACCCCCTGGGCGGAGCCGAACAGGATCGTCTGTTCTTCCTCCTCATCTTCTTCACCGTTGCCGTTCGCGTGCGCATTTCCGTTGTCATCGTCGTCATCATCGTCTCCATTGCCGTTCACATGCCCATTGCCGTTGTCGTCATCGTCGTCGTCTTCACCCTCGCCGGCACGAAGGAAACCGTCGTCACCGAACTCACCGTCAAACTCGTCTCCGTTGACCGTATCGCGCTGCAATCCCCGGTGATAGACGACACCCGATAACCGGAGGTCGTCGGACACCTCAAAATCTCCTCGCGCCGTGAACATGCCAAGTTCGTTGTCGGTGATATCGGGGTACGTGAACACCGACTCCCGACGGATTCCAAGCAGGTCTTCCGGCGTCGCGCCGTTACCGATGATCTCCGTCCTCGCAAACAAGGCACTGAAGCCGAGGGAGCCGCGATCGAAGATGTGCGTTACGTCACCGAACAGCCGAAGAATGCTGCTGTCGCTGTGGTCGCGCCAGCCATCTTCTTCACCCCGCTCGACGGCCACATACACCCCGGTCGCGCCAAGCCTGCCGCCAGCCTGCACCGACGTGTCTAGGCGACCGTGCGATCCGCCTTTGATTTCCAGCTCTGAGCCGCTGAACGAGAGGCCGGTTTGCGTCTGCAGCGACAACGCGCCACCCAACGCATTCAAACCGTACGCAGGGTTGCCACCCACGAGGTCAATCCGCCGGATCGCGGCCTCGGGAATCAGGTCCCATTGAATGGTGTCACCAAAGCCTTCGTTGATGCGCACGCCATTCATGTACACGGCAAGGCCCTGCGGTTCGCCGAGAAGCGGCGAAAGTGTGAAACCCCGATACGACAGGTTCTGCTGATAGGGACTGTTTTGCACGTCCGTCACGCTGACGCCACGGAGCGACTGTTCCACGAGGTCGGTCAAGTTGCGCGGTTGCAGCGCGTCGATGTCCTCGTCCGTGATCGTCTGGACTGCAGCGGGAACACGATCGCGTGCCACCCCGGTGCCGGGCATCGGGGTAACGCCGATGACCTCAACCTCCGGCAAGGTTTCTTGCGCGACGACGGGAACTGCGCCAGATCCGGCTGCAACGAGCACAACCGTACCTAACGCTGGCACGCCGAATCGGCGCGCCGAACGCAACAACAAATTCATGGTAGGAACAACCCTGGAACGCGTTACACGGGGCCCGTCAAGGTGCAGGGTGTCTTTGTTCGCCGGAATCGTCAAGTCGCAAAACGAGTTTCGCTCCGTCACAAGGCCCTGACCCCGACGGGGAAACGCAGCGTCGTGACAGGGAACCGTCGTTCTGCGGGTTCAAGCCCGGACTGTCTGGAGAGCAGACGGGAGACCACTCAGCAGATCATCTGCGATCAGACCTGCACCGTGCTCCGATGCCGCTTCGCCATGCAGCCAAACGCCCGCCGCGGCTGCCGCGAACGGCTCCATGCCCGAGGCCAGCAAGCCGCCGATGATTCCGGCCAGCACGTCGCCCGAACCAGCCGTCGCCAAATTCGCCGGAGCGTTCGAATTGATGATGGCGTGCCCATCCTTGCCGGCCACCACGGTATCTGGCCCCTTGCTGACCACCACGGCGCCAGTTCGTTGGGCAGCTGCACGGGCTCGGGTCAGTCGATCGCCCTCGATGTCGGGAAACAGGCGCCGGAACTCCCCGTCGTGCGGCGTCAACACGGCCGTCTCCGCAGTCCCGCAGAGCGTTGCCAGGGCCGCCACGTCACCGGCAAAGCTGCTGAGCGCATCGGCATCCAGCACAAGACGCAGGCCCGCCTCCGCCGCAACGGCCACGCGGTGCCGGGTCGCAGGTCCCACACCGTTACCGGGTCCCAATACGGCCGCCCGGACTTTTGAACCCGTGATCAACGCCTCCAGGCCCTCAGGCTCGGCGGCAGGTGCCACCATCAGAGCCTTCGGGTCTCCGACGTAGGCGACGAGCGCATCGCTCGGCACAGCGAGCGTGACCAGGCCCGCCCCGGCCCGAAGCGCGGCATGAGCAGCAAGACGCGCGGCGGCGGGCCGCCGATCACCACCACGTGGCCACGCCGGTACTTGTGGCTCTGCCAGTCAGGCTGCCGCAAGTGCTCGCGCCACAGTCCCGGGCCATTGAGTAAAGCCGTCCCCTTGGCGGCGCCCTCCGGGATGCCGATGTCGGCGAGCTCGATCTCGCCCGCTAGCGCGCGGCCAGGAAAGAGGACGTGCGCCGGCTTTAGCCGGTGAAACGTGACCGTGGCATGGGCCGACAGCACGCCCGGGGACGCGACGCCGGTGTCGCCGTCAACCCCGCTCGGCAGATCGACGGCGAGGCATGGCAGCTCCCGCGCCGCGTCGAACATGGATACGACGTTGGCCGGCAGCGGCCGCGACAACCCGGCGCCGAATACCGCGTCGACGACGGTCGCTGCCCCGTCGATGAGCGCGGGGTCCCAGGTCTGGATTCCGCCCGTCCAGCGCGCCGCGGCCCTGGCTGCATCGCCCGCGAGCGCTGCGCCGGCGCCGAAAAGTGCGAGGCGGACGTCCCGGCCGTGTCGCGCGAGATGTCGCGCAGCAACGAATCCGTCGCCGCCGTTGTTGCCCGGTCCGACCAGGACCACGACGGCACCGTCGGGGGTGCGGCTGTGCACTGCCTCCGCGACCGCCCGCCCGGCATTCTCCATCAGCACGATGCCGGGCGTTCCCGATCGAATGG
>JAGWAT010000056.1 GCA_021296265.1 Alphaproteobacteria bacterium
GCAAAACCTTGACGCCGTGCGCGAGGCGCTCGAGCGGGACCGCTTTCTCACTCCCGAGGTCGCCAAGGAGTTCGGCTTGATCGACGACGTGGTCAGCGAACGGTCGACCGGGGCCGGCGAGTGATGCAGGGGTCGTGGCCGGCGCGCCGACTGCTTTCGGGCAATGTCTGAATTGGTTAACATTCGTGCCCACTGAGTCCACGGGGGCAATTTTCGCCATGAGCTCGCAGCAGCGGCCGGATCACGAGCCTGGGCGCGGGGATACGCTGGTCGAGCCAACGGTCGAGACGAAGAAGCCGTCGCTGTATCAAGTCCTGCTGCTGAACGACGACTACACGCCCATGGAATTCGTCGTCATGATCCTTGAGCAGTTCTTCCGCAAGGACCGGGAAGAGGCAACCCAGATCATGCTTCACGTGCATCAGAACGGGATCGGCGTGTGCGGGGTGTACACGTTTGAAGTGGCCGAGAGCAAAGTGACCCAGGTCGTCAACTGCGCGCGCGAGCACGAGCATCCATTGCGGTGCACCCTGGAGAAGGTCTGAGCGGTCGCGCGATGCTATCGAGCAATCTCGAGAAGAGCCTCCACAACGCGATCGAGCTGGCGCGCAAACACCGGCATGAATTCGTCACCGTCGAGCACCTCCTGCGCGCTCTGACCGAGGACGAGGATGCGGTCGAGGTACTGCTGGCCTGCCGAGTCGATCTCGAGAAACTGCGAAGTGACCTTGACGAGTTCCTCGAGACGGTGCTGGAATCGACGGTGCTCGACGGGGAATCCCAGCCCGAGTCGGTCCCGAGCCGGAGCGTCCGGCGGGTGCTGGGCCGGGCCGCCCAGCATGTGCGGGGATCGGGGAAGACGGCTGTGACCGGCGCGAACGTCCTGGTGGCGATCTTCTCCGAACGCGAGAGTCACGCGGTCTACTTTCTCAGCCTGCAGCAGATGCGGCGGGTGGATGCGGTGTCGTTCATCAGCCACGGGCTCGCCAAGCATTCCCGCGTGCAGCCGGCAGCTCCAGCTGCCGAGGGCGGCGAGGCGGCCGCAGCCAACCAGTCGCCGCTGGAGGCCTTCTGCATCAATCTCAACGACAAGGCCAAGGCCGGCCGGATCGATCCCCTGATCGGCCGTCAGGCCGAGCTGGAACGCACCATCCAGATTCTGTGCCGCAGGACCAAGAACAACCCGCTCTACGTCGGTGACCCTGGAGTCGGGAAGACCGCGATCACTGAAGGCTTCGCGCGCCAGATCGTTGCCGGGGAGGTGCCGGAAATCCTCGCCGATGCCGTGGTCTATTGCCTCGACATGGGGGTGCTGCTGGCAGGCACCCGGTACCGCGGCGATTTCGAAGAACGCCTGAAAGGGGTGGTGGAGGAACTCGGCAAGCAGCCGAAGGCCATCCTGTTCATCGACGAGATCCACACACTGATCGGCGCGGGTGCCACCAGCGGCGGAGCCATGGACGCTTCGAACCTGCTGAAGCCGGCGCTGGCCAGCGGCGAGATCCGCTGTATCGGTTCGACCACGTACAAGGACTACCGGGGCTACTTCGAGACCGACCGGGCCCTGGTGCGCCGCTTCCAGAAAATCGACGTGAACGAGCCCACCGTGGCGGATACCGTCCGGATCCTCAACGGCCTGAAGCCGTACTACGAGGAGTACCACGGGATCCGGTACACGCGTTCGGCGCTGCGGGCCGCCGCGGAGTTGGCCGGCCGGCACATGTCCGACCGAAAATTACCGGACAAAGCGATCGACGTGATCGATGAGGCCGGCGCCGCGGAAATGCTGAAGCCGGCATCACGCCGGAAGAAGGTGGTCGGGGTCGGAAGCATTGAGGCCGTGGTCGCCAGAATGGCGCGGATCCCGCCGAAGCAGGTGTCGCGGGACGACCGCAGTGCCTTGGGCACGCTGGAGCGCGACCTCAACCTGGTGGTCTTCGGGCAGGAACAGGCGCTCGGGATGCTGTCCAGCGCGGTCAAGATGTCGCGGGCGGGGCTGCGCGAGCCGAACAAGCCGGTGGGCTGTTTTCTGCTGTCGGGTCCGACCGGCGTGGGCAAGACCGAGGCCTCGCGCTGCCTTGCGGACCTGATGGGGGTCGAGCTAATCCGCTTCGACATGTCCGAGTACATGGAGCGGCACACCGTCTCCCGCCTGATCGGTGCGCCGCCGGGATACGTGGGGTTCGACCAGGGTGGCATGCTGACCGACGCGGTCGACCAGCACCCGCACTCCGTCGTGCTGCTCGACGAGATCGAGAAGGCGCATCCGGACCTGTTCAGTCTGCTGCTGCAGGTGATGGACTACGGGCGCCTCACCGACCACAACGGCAAGGCCATCGATTTCCGCAATGTGACGCTGATCATGACCACGAACGCCGGTGCCAGCGAACTCGCCAAGGCGGCGGTGGGCTTCGGTCGCGAGCGGCGGGAAGGCGACGACACGGAGGCGATCAACCGGTTGTTCACGCCTGAGTTCCGCAATCGGCTGGATGCAGTGATCCCGTTCGCACCGCTGTCCCGTGCGGTCATGGCCCAGATCGTCGACAAGTTCATCGCCCAGCTTGAGGTCCAGCTGCAGGACCGCAACGTGTCGGTCGAGCTCACCGAAGCAGCGCGGGGCTGGTTCGCCGACAAAGGGTACGATCCGACCTTCGGTGCCCGGCCGCTGGCACGGCTGATCCAGGAACGGCTGAAGAAGGAACTGTCGGAGGAGCTCCTGTTCGGGCGGCTGGCCCGGGGCGGGCATGTCAAGGTCGATGTGCGCGGCGATCAGGTCTCGTTTGCGTTCGTGGACGCCAACGGCAAGGAACTGTTGCCCGCTTCCTGAACTGGCCGCGGCAGCGCGGGCCCAAGCGGGTTCATGAGGCGTGGCCGGCGCACGTCCACGCGGCTGCTTGGCGCCAGGCCTGCCGCGCCCATTGGCGCGTTGATTTGAATGGCGAGCTCATTCGGCGCCGACACCTTCGCTGCTGTGCATCCCCGGCGGGGAGATTCAGGACCGAAGCCGTTATCCGACGATGCTTGGAGGGGTTCGGCGGATGCCGACGACGCCAGCACAGGCACCTTTACGCTGGCGGTGGGAGAGGCTCCGGCGGCCGTCATGTGGTTTCCGAATCCGTGCGCCGGAGGGTTGAACCGGCCCTTGTGCCCGAAGGCGGCGCGCCTGCCGACCCAAACGACGAACCCCAGAGTGCCGGCAACCACGCACCCGATTGTGCAAAGGATCGTCAACGTGCCAAACACTGGGCGCAAGAGGACAGCCGTCGCCACCGCGATCACCAG
The DNA here is from genome assembly GCA_021296265.1 of Alphaproteobacteria bacterium. Taxonomy (GTDB): domain Bacteria; phylum Pseudomonadota; class Alphaproteobacteria; order TMED109; family TMED109; genus VXPW01. The sequence continues at coordinate 3,283 of JAGWAT010000056.1, forward strand.
GAAGACCACCGGCATCAGCGTCTCGAAGTCGTCCCGGGTGGCGTCGGCGAAGATTCGGTTCATCATCACGTCGCCCGTCGAGCAAAACTCAAGGTCGGAGTGGCGCGCTCGCGCCGTAGTAAGCGGGGCCGCGAGATGATCGGTGATCGCGGCCACCGCAGCATTTGGATTCCCAGGCAGCGCGACGGTGTTCAGTGGCCCGTCCACCCGCCCGTCGCGGGCGACCAGCCGCCGGCGAGATCAGTAAAGGTCAGCGGTCTCCTGGAACCGCGCGAGATCCGGCGCGTCCAGTGCGCGCATCCGCCACCAGCGCCGCGACCACCAGGTCGTCCCCTGACGTCCGGCTGTTGAAGGTGTTCGTCAGCGAATCGACTCTGGTGGCGTAGGGCGCGTCCCGCGTGGCCTCGGTCAGGTCCTCGATAGCGCCGAGGGCCGCACGCATGAACACCGTGCCCTCGGCGGGGGCGACGGCGATCAGCGCCGCGTTCGACGCCGCTTACGTGGCTTCGAACGTATCCAGCGCGGCGAGTTCCGGGTTGTCCGCACTGAGCAGGCTACGATAATCGTTCGTGGTGCCGATCCGCGCCGCGCCGCCCGCGAGTGCCAGCACTCCCAGCACCACCACCGCCCGTCGCCGGCGCAGGAGGAAAGCTGTTACCGGTCCCGGGCGTCCGCCATCGGCGCCTACCAGGACGAGGACCGGTCCGAATAGGCGTGGTCGGGCAGCGCGTACGTGATGCCCTCCGGCTCGTACAGGGACGCCTCGAAGACCTGCTCCATCGGCGTGCTCTCGCGATCCCCGAACATGCCGGGAAGGGCCCGCTTGCGCCAGTTATCGAGCCAATAGAGGAACAGGACCGCACGCGACCGCAGCATCGGAATCGCCGGGAAACGCAACTGGTTGGCGAGGTCACCCCCGATCAGCGCGCGCGAGATCGGGTAGATCAGATCCGTCACGAGGGCCTTGCGCTCGGCCGGATCCGAAATGCCCGCGACCAGCGGCGCCGAATTGAGCAGGGCGTTCGCCATGAGCACCGATTCGTCGGTGGGTGCCGGCTCGCAGCGGACACCGAGCGCGAACATCCGCCGCGCCTCCGCCGGCGTCGTGTAGAGGATCGTCTCGGGAATGCCCATGAGATGGCCTGTGTACCGCCAGACCGCGCAATAGCCCTCGCGCTGCTCGCGGCTATACCGTGCGCCGAGCGCGCGCGAGTGCGCGAGCGTCCGCGCAGAGAAGCAGGCAATCGCGTAGCCCAGGCTGGCCGCGCTGATCGGCATGCCCCAGGCATCCGTGTCCCACTCCCCGCGGTCCGCCAGCAGGCGCCTGACCTGCGCGTGCACGAACCGGATCCGGACCGACAGCTTCCACCCGTCGTTCTCGCGGCGCAGACCCTCCGGGTAGAAGATCTCCACCTGGTGGCGATTGTTCTGCCGCAGCCGCCGCACCCCCCGGTCCATCACCCGGCCGGTCATGGCGAACGACTTGCCGATGAGCGTCGCAAAGCCCTCGATCAGGGTGCCGGCCACGAACGCCGCCAAGATCGGGACCGCGTTGGCGCCAAAGGCGCGCGCGCCGGGGCGAAACGCCTGATGGTCGACCCAGGCCGGCGCGTCGTCGATTCCCGCGAAGAAGTCCCGCAGCACCGCCGGAGCCGTGCGCAATCCGCCGGCGTCTCGCTCGATCCCGGCGGCGATAAACCGGTGCAATTCGGCCTGCGGCAGGTCCGCCAGCTGCGCCAGCACCGGATCGAGGTCGGGATCGCCGATCGTCGTGTGCCGGAGATAGGTTTCCGCCGCCGCCGGGTCGACTACCCGCGCCCGCGCGTAACCCTCGGCATACGCCGACGGTACCGTCAGCACCGCCCGTCCCGCTCTGTGACCGCGTTGCGAGTGCCGTCCCACCCGGGCCACCGCTCCGCGTCTAGCTCCAGGGTCGCTTGCTCGAGGCTATCCGCCAACTGGCGATACGCCCGCATGTCGGACGGCAGACGCCAGAACGCCATCACCGCGCCGAAGAGCACATCGAGCCACCGGCCGAGAAGACCCTCCCGCACCGGGAACACCGCGATCTTGATCCCGACTGTCGCCGCCCCGCTGACTTCGACAGATCCCATCGTCCGCGCATCGGCCGAATAATCGTCAGGCAAGGGAGTACTTTCCCGCCGGTCGGGCAAAAGCCCAAGTGTCATGCCTCGCGCCCCGGACACACGACGGGGCGGGCACACACGATCGCGGCGAAGGTCGACGCTGGGAATGGTACCCGCCACCCGACCCGGGGTAGGCTGACGGAAGTGGCCATCCTGAACTCGCTTCCCTCTGGACCAACCGTGCAGGCCGGGAAGCATACCTGACCCGAGCCCTACTGGGTATATAACTTTGCGAATTATATACCTAAGTCACATTGATCCGGTGATTGGAAAAGGATTACCCGAACAGCAAATTGATGTTTAGCGATCGCATCCCGGGCTTGCGGACGGGCGGTTGTGGGGCCGGCCAAGTCCCGGAGCCGCCTCGCTTGCGCCACCCCGCCCGGCAGCGCGTCGCGGAACCCCCATAGCCGCCCCGTCGCGCCCAGGGTGGAAATGAGGGAGAGCGAGAGGTCCCGCCCATCCGCGCGGGGGTCGAGATGCACCGCTGCACTCGCCTCTCGTCGCGATAGTCCGAGTCCGCATGCGCAATGAGCAGGCGCGCCTGCACGTCGACCGAGAGGACGAACGCGCACCTCGGCGAGCGGGTGATCGTCCGCAGCATGCTTCGAACCGGTGTCGACGATCAGCTGTTGAGTGCCGGACCTTCAGGTCCGGGTGCGACTGTGCGTTCGCACGGCACGCCAAGGCACCGCCTTATGACGCATGCCGTAAACTGCGACTGGACGGACGCGGAACTGGTGTCCGGTCCAAGTGCCTATGCAACCGCGGAGAACATGCTGCATCAGGCGTCCGGCGGTGTCAGATCGGCAGCTGTACAACTGGCGAAGCGTCGCGGGCGCACGTCATCGCCGTGGCCAGTGCGGCAAAGACCGATGCCGCCCGCGCCCTCTGCGCTAATGATGTCGTCGAACGGGGCGTCGACCCGGTTGCGGCCGTCGAGCGCGACGGCCTTGTTATGGGACTTCTATCGAATCGTTGACGGCCATCACCGCCTCCAAATCCGACCACGGCGTAGTGCTTCAGCAGGGGCAAT
>JAGWAT010000057.1 GCA_021296265.1 Alphaproteobacteria bacterium
GGGATACACTCTGGTTGCATGGGGCGATCCTGTGGTCTTCGGTAAGGTGTTGACTCCTTTACCTGTACCACGCGTATCGTCCCCATGCACCCCCGCTTGGTGAGATTTCCGGGCTAGATCCGTTCTGGCAGGCACGGCTCACGGCGGGCACGTCAGTGCTCCGCCGGACGTGCCCCCCGTCACTCGGCTACCTCTCTCCTGATCTTCTCCTGCCTGTGCGGATGCACTTCTGATCAAACGGCGCAGCTGACTGCCCGCCTATCCGCGTGGTGCCACTTCACACACGGCAGGTCTCTAACCGGCTCGTTGCCGGTATTGCTGCTGGCAGCGTCGCGAGGTGGCTTCTGCGAATCACGCGGAAGATGCGCTCCAGACGCACCGTGCGCGGCCGGCCCGCGTCGTAGCCGAGGCCCACGCAGGGCGGGCCTACGCGGCCTGCGCCATCCTCGAAGGATCTCCCACGTCGAGGGTTGTCACTCGGCGCATCTCCCGGCGGTAGATGGTGTCATCGAACGGGCAAGCGCGGTGCATGGTCGCGCGGTTGTCCCAGATCACGACATCACCCACGCGCCAGGAATGGCGGTACACCCGCTCCGGACGCGCCGCGTGTTCGATCAGGTCGCGGAGCAGCAGCCGCCCCTCTGGAATCGGCCGCTCGACGATCCGAGAAGCATGGGATGCGAGGTAGAGCGAGCGGTGCTTGGTTCGAGGGTTGACCAGCACCAGGGGGTGGACGGCACCCTTGAGGCAATCGCTTTCCGCTGCGGAGAACTCAAAGCCGAGGGTCTGGCGCGAGTAGGCAATCGAGTGGTGCACTCGCAACCCCTCGAGGCCCGCCCTCATTGTTTCCGGCAGGGAATCGTGGGCAGCTCGCATGTCCGCGAACTGAGTGTCCGCCGGGACCGGTGGCACCACCAGTGCGGCCAGCATGGAGTAGCGGCCCCGCGGGTCCTGAAATGAAGCGTCAGTGTGCCAAAGCCGGTTGGCTAGCGTGTAGGAGCGTTGCCGCGCGTCGGCATCGAGGATTTTTCCGTCCGCTCCGACGTTCGACACGTCCGTGAGCGCCTCATCCCCGAAACGGCTCTTCTGGAGCACGCTGATCCCGGTCTTGCGGTGGAGCTCGCCGTCGAGCCGGATCGCAAAGGCAAGCTGCTCCTCACCCGAGAGCGCCTGGTCACGGAACACGAGCACCGCAAAGCGGTCCATGGCTTCCCGAATCCCTTCAAACGCGCCTTCGTCCTCGACCTTCCGAAGATCGACCCGACTCGCCTCGGCGACGAACGTCGGGTGCAGCTTCCTGAATTCCAGACGCATCTACGCTTCCCGAGGATCGGACGGTTGGCGGACACCATAGTGCGTGGGTTCCGGCCCGGCCAACCTGCGGGAGCCCCTTCCCTGCCCGGAATTCAGTCGTCGCTCGCCGGAGGTCCGGTCTCGATCGGAAGCTCCGGGGCTCGGGCCCACTCGCCCATCGAGGCGTCATAGAGGGTGAGGTCCGGGTACCCAAGCTGGTGCAGCAGGAAGAGCCCGACGGTGGCGGAAATGCCACCCCCGCAGTATGCGACGACGTGGTGATCCGGGGTCACGCCGGCGGCCTCATGGGCACGGCGGGCCTCGTCCAGTGACACGAAGGTGCCGTCAGACGGATCCAGCAAACTCGCTGCCGGGATGCTGACGCTGCCCGGAATCCGGCCCGGACGTCCGTAGCGACTGGGCCCCGACCCAAGAAAGAACTCCGGGGCCAGCGCGTTCACCATGGTGGACGTGGCGTCACCGAGCCGGGCAAGCACGTGGTCCCGGTTGACGAAGAACCCGTCGCGCGGACGCGCCACGAATCGGGCCGGCGGGTAGCTGTCCGCCTCGGTCGAAACCGGGCGGCCCTCCGCCTGCCACTTCCCAAATCCGCCGTCCAGCACGGCCGCACTGTCGAATCCGAACGCCCGGAACATCCACCACACGCGGGTCGCCCACATGATGCTGCCATTGGAGTACAGCACCACCCGGGAATCGTTTGCGATTCCCAACCGTCCCATGCCGGCCGCAAATTGCTCGGCGGACGGCGCCATGAAACGCAAGCGGGTGTCGGCATCCGAGATCGCCTCCTGGATGTCGAGAAACACAGCTCCCGGAATGTGTCCCGCCGCATACTCGGCGGTCCCCGGGACCACCCGGTAGGGCGCGTCGTCGTCGGGTTCGGCCGGCAACAGCCATGTGGTGCAGTCCACAATGCGGAGATCGGGATCCTCGAGTATGGATTCGAGCGTCTGGGTCTCGATCAGGGCGGTGGGCTCTCGCCAATTCCCGAGATCGGTTCGCATGGGTTTCCTCCTCGTCATTCGATCAATGCTCCGCTGAGCCGTACCAGTCCCGGGGGCATCGCTCTGCCCTCCATCATCCCGTGCTGCTTCGCGGGCGCCCTGCCCTCGCCATCGCCGGGGAAAGCTCAAGGGCTCGCACGAGCCACTCGAATGCGGACGGTGGTCGGTCCACATTCAGCGAGGAGCAGCAGGCAGGCCCGCTGCTTCAGATGCGGGTCTGAATTCAGGCGTGAAACGACCGAACCAGCTGTCCCGGCAGCGCATCCGCGACGGAAGTTCCGTCTGCCACAACGACCTGGACACCATTGACCCAGACGCCGTGAAGCCCTTCCGCCGTTGCCACCAGGCGTGGCGCCCCGGCCGGCAGATCACGAATCCGCCTCGATGATCCCACGCCGACCCGTTCCGGATCAAACAGCATCATGTCAGCGGCCTGCCCAGGCACGAGCCGTCCGCGTCCGGGAATTCGCATGATGTCCGCGGGACGCCCGGTCAGGCGGTGCACGCCCTCTTCCAGTGAGAACAGGCCGCGGTCGCGGACCCAGTGCCCGAGCAGGTGCAGGCCGAAGCCAGCATCGCAGAAGAACGTGAGGTGCGCCCCCGCATCCGACAGGCTGACCATGCTCCGCGTGTGGACCAGCGCCTCGCCGACCGCCTGTTCATCCGTATTCAGCAATCGGGCCACGAACAGGGTATCGAGGCCTGCGTCAATCGCATGATCGAGGAGCCAATCCAGCGGATCCTGCCCCGCAGCAGCTGCAAGATCATGCAAGGACTGTTCCTCAAGCTGCGCATCTCCTCCCGCAGCAACTTCGCGCACGATGATTTTGTCCCAGTCTCCATTGAAGAGCCGGACCTTGGCAGGCACCGACAACTCCTCGCGCACGGCAGATCGAAAGTCCTTGGATGCGTAAACGGACTGCAGGTCCTCCACGCCTTTGGCCTTCATCGCCGGCTTCCAGGCCGTCAGCCCCTCGAACAGGTAGGGGCTGGCCATCGTGAACTCCAGGCTCAACGGGCGGCACGACACCTGGCCCCACATCTCGTTGCCGCGCTCGGCGGCCGCATCGAGCCGCGCAAGCCCCAGCCGAACCCCGTCCGGTCGAGTCGGGTTGTGGAGGAAGGCAGCTACCAGAACCGGTCGTCTGGATTCCGCCGCCATCTTCTCGAGAAGTCCAAGCTTGGTGGCGCTACCGGCGGTCAGCATGAAAATCCCACGGCCGGTCTCGCCCATCGCGCGGACGAGAGCCCGGATCTCCCGTTCCGACGCGAACCGCGACGGCATCGGAACACCGTTTTCCCCGTTGTGTCCTTCGAAGGTGGTCGTCGAAAATCCAACCGCGCCGGCGGTCACGGATTCGCGCACGATCTCCGCCATCCGGCCGATCTCATCATCTGTGGCCTCGCGCTCGGTCGCCGCCGGGCCCATTACGTATGTGCGGACCGATGAGTGCCCCACGTACGAGGCCACGTTCGGGACCAGTCCCCGGTCCTCCAGCAGATCCAGGTACTCGGGAAAACTCTCGAATTCCCACCGTACTCCTGCCCGCAAGGCCGACAGCGACATGCCCTCGACATGGGTGAGGTTGCGCAGAGTCGCATCGCGATCCTGCTCGCGGCACGGCGCGATCGTAAATCCGCAATTGCCAATGACGACGGTGGTGACCCCGAGTGGCGGCGACGGCGAAGCGCCCGGGTCCCACGTCAGCTGCGCGTCGAAATGCGTATGCGTATCGATGATCCCGGGAGCGAGCGCCAATCCATCCGCATCGACCGTCTCACGAGCACTGCCGACGTCGTCTCCACGCGCCACAACCTGCTTGTTCTCGATCGCCAGATCCCCATGGAACGGCGGTTTGCCGGTGCCGTCGACGATCAGTGCATTGCGAATGGCGAGATCGTGCATGGACCGCCCCTACTGAAGCATGTCAGCGACGGCGTCGATCGCTGCCTGCGCACACTGCTCATCCTGGTCTCCCGTCGCACCGCTCACGCCAATGGCGCCAACCAACGCTCCGTCAGCCATGCGGATCGGCAGTCCACCGGTCAACGCAGTTATGTGGTGGAATTCGCCAAGCGCGGGCGCCCGGCCAGGTTTTCCGTCCGTTCCGTGCACGATTGCGCCCAGTGTTCGCGTGGGAAACGGCAGGCGGGCAGCCGACTGGGCCTTTCGCAACGCGATCTCGAAGCTGCCGAGGAATGAATCGTTCTGGCGACGAAACAGCACCAGGTCCGCCCCGCGATCGACGATCGCGATGTTTACCGGACGGAAATCTTCCTGGGTTTCACGGAACGCTTCACAGGCGTCGGCCATGGCCTTGGCCATGCCGAGCGTCAGCATTGGGCGCATCTCAACGTGCGCGGCCGACATGGCCGGGGCCATGCCGGCGGCGAAAATTCCGGCAATCAGGAGGGCGGCAAACTTCTGCATGGGGAGGACTCCAAGTGGGTGTCGTTACGAAATCGTGGCGCGCGGTTGTCAATAAATTGATTCACGCCGGGGCGCTGCTTGGACAGGAGCACGACCTTACAGCAATCCCAGCCGATACAGCTCGTGCGCCAGTGCATCGGGCAGGTTCTGATCGACGATCGCGGCACGGTCGGGCGGGGCTTGGCCCGCATCGAGATACCGCCAGCCCTGGAAGGCCCGCTGCCGGCGAGGTTCGGTCGCGACGAGGTCGGGATGGAACACCAGTTCCACACCCTGAATGCCTCTGGCGTTGGTGGCACTGGCGATGTCCAGCAAACGTTGTCGAACGGAGATGTACCCCCGGATGATCCAGTAGATGGAGCCGCCCGCCAGAAGTTCATCGGCGCGGGCGGGGCGGTTCCGGGTGAAGTGAACCAAGCGCCCCTGTCCATTGGCCCCCGCACGCAGCCGGCGCTGCTGGGCCCGACGAAGTGCTGCCGGCGATTCGATCCCCTGGGCAATCTTGACGAGGTGCAGCGTCGGCCGAGCGTTCATCCTGGCACGCTCGCAGGACGGATCGCACCCGAGCGCGCCGGGCCTGTGGGGTCTCCGGGTACCGCGCCCGCGGACGCTAAGCGAGTGCGGGCGCCTCCACGCCCGACAGCGCCGTACCCCGCCCCCGCCGGCGTCGCGCCAGCGTCCACGCCCGCGATCGCGAATTGCCGCCTGGGCAGGCGCCCCCTGACCCATCGCGTCGAGGCAATCGGCACCAAAGGGATGATTGCGCCGTCCGCCTTCGACCAGGAAGCCGAGTACGTCATGGGCACGCTGCCGAGGTCACGCTGAGCCTGGTGCTCCGGGCCGGCGAGTATGGCAGCGACGGGTCGAGCGATGGGGTTGGTGTACGATCGAGGCGCCATGGAGCCGTTGTCGCCGCCTCTGTCCCGGATCAAGCTTGCACACCACGAAGGTATTGCTAACGGTTCCGGAACACGGTTGCATCTTGGGGATTTGCCGGCCCAGCCGATGGCTCGCCTCGCTCGTGTCGAAGAGCCCTCGATCCAACGGATTTCGCATGCCGTAGACGGAAATTCCGATCACGCGCAGATCCCTGCTGTGACGCGCCGACCAGGGAACAAGGGAGCTGATCGTTGAGGGGGACACCGTGTTAAGAGCTTTCTTATAGACCGGGCGCGCAATGACCTTGCCCTTGTTGCTGCTTGCTCATCCCGCACTTTCCGCGGCAGAGGACGACGAAGCCTTCGAGGCCGATCCTGCCCTTCAGCACTTGGAAGAACTCGTCGTGACGGGATCGCGCATTCGGCGGCCCGATCTGACCAGTGCCAGCCCGTTGGTCCGGGCCGAGGCTGAGGATCTCTTGTCCCAAGGGACCGTCCGGGTGGAGGATACGCTGCGGAGCCTTCCGCAGGAATTTACGAACCAGAATGCCAGCCAGTCGTACAGCGCCACCGGCACAGCCACCGTGAATCTGCGCGGCCTAGGCGCGAAGCGAACGCTGGTGTTGGTCAACGGCCGACGGCTCCCGGCCGGGTTGCCGATCCAGGGCGGCGGCGGGGCCGACATCAACCAGATTCCCGGCGCGCTAATCGCGTCTATCGACGTGCTAACCGGTCGGACGCCGTCGCCGGCGTCGTGAACTTCCGCCAAATGGACGACTTCGAGGGCGTCAAGCTGCGGTACCAGTGGAGCCAGTATCAGCATGACAGCGACCAGGCAAGATTGCAGAGCATCGTCCGGAACGCCGGCTAGAGCGAGTTTCGAGCGCCTAGAATCTAGCGGGCCGGATGGGCGGTCGGCTTGCCAGATGTAGGGGTGTGTGGCAG
>JAGWAT010000058.1 GCA_021296265.1 Alphaproteobacteria bacterium
GGACGTGCGGCGGCGCAAGCTCGGGATCTACAAGGAGAGCGGGTTTCCGGAGATCTGGGTGCTGGTGCCGTGGGAGGCATCGGTGCGGGCGCCGGGGCTGACGATTCACGTGCGCCGGGACGACGGGTATCGCGAGGAGCGGTCGAGCCGCGCCTTCCCGGGGTGGAGGGCGGAGGAGATCCACCGTGCGCTGACCGAGGCGCCGATGTCGGGGGCGGCGTGGCGAGCGCTGGAACGGGTGGCGCTGGCGATGGGGGCGCGTGAGGGCACGGAGCCGGAGGACGATCCGCTCATGCGCTCGCACGGCGCGAGAGCGCGGGTGAAGGGCCATGCGCAGGGTCGCCGGGAGGGCCTTGTCCAGGGTCGCATCGATGCTGTGGCCCAGGTCCTGGAGGCACGGGGGATCGCGGCGGCCCTGGACGCGATGGGAGACCGGGAGTTCCTCGGTGGACTCCCGGGCGATGCCCTGATGGCCGCGGCGCTGGCGTGCACGGACGAAGCCGATTTCCGGCGCTGGATCTAGGAGCGGCGCGCCCTGCGCGGGCGGCACGGCCAGGGCGCGCCGGGCGAAGGCGGCACTCCGTAAGTCTTCCAAGGAGAGCGACGCGGTCCTGAAGCGCCCCCGGCAGGCTCGACATGGTGCGCTCGATCTCGAAGGGCCGGCACCGCCTCGATCCGCTGCCGTTGCAGGCGCGCGGCAGATGCCCGTTGACACGCGATCCGATCGGCGCTATTACGGATTCCCCACGTACTTCGTACTTGCGCACAGGAAGGGCGCGGTGTCAGTATTACCCGGTCGGAGACCCATCGAACGCGTGGCCGGTGCGCTTCGGTGTTGCTTCGATGAGACTGTGCGCAAGGGAGCGTGGGAGCCGGTAGTTCCAGCATTGTTTCCGCCGCTCGAAGAGGCGAGCACCGGTGGTATGTCGGGGGCTGCTCGCGAGATACGGCCAACACGAGGAGAGGTCTGATGGAAAATCGTCAACGTTTCGTATTCGGCGCCGCGGTGGCGGGCATCTGCCTCGTCTTGACGGCTTGTGGAGGCGGCGGAACCAAAACAGAAACAGACGGGCCCACGTATGACGAGTTGAAGGCCGAACTCGACACTACCAAGGAGATGCTCATGACGGCCGAGGCCGACCTCCGGCAGGCCCAGAGCGACCTCCGGCAGGCCCAGGCCGACCTCCGACAGGCCGAGACGGACGAGCAGACTACCGCGAGCGAGCTCCAGCAGGCCCGGAACGACCTCCGGCAGGCCCAGATCGACCTCCAGGAGGCCCTGAACGACCTCCGGCTGGCCCGGAACGCTCTCCAGCAGGCCCAGACGGACAGGCAGGAAGCTGTTCAGGAGGCGGAAGAAGCCCAGCAAGAGGCGTCAACCCGGGAGGCGAACCAACGGGCGGAGAGGCTGAAGGTGGCTTTTCCGGGGGGAGGCTTAGATGCCAGCTTGTCCGCTGTTACCCAGGAGGACTCACCTGTAGCCGCTGCAGCAGAAAGGGGCAGGCTGAGACTCACAAGAGGCGGGTACAGGACCGCCACGCTTTCCGGGCAAGGATTACGGACCACCACGATGGCCCTTACGGCCGGCGGCGACTCCGGGAAGACCGTCGTTTACACGGACCGCGAATTGAGCCGCCCGTTGATGGTGCACTTCGGCGGTCTGAGGAATGCAGATGACATGACGCTGCTGAATTTGACCGGGAACCTTGAGTTGCCAACTGGCAGCAGCATTTCCCAGACCTCCACGAAGTGGAGCGTTTCACATGGGGTGTCCAGCGTGGCCGGCGAGGACCTCGATGGCATGTCCGACACGCCTGTGACTCTTCCGACGGACGCCGCGACCGATAATACACGGACGGCAGCTTCTTACGCTGGCTCACTGTATGGAAAATCGGGGCGTTTCGTTTGCGGCGGGACTGATGACTGCCAAGTCCAGGTGGTACCCGCCTATGAGGCTACCCCAACCAACAACCGGTTTGCGGTGGCATCGGTAGCTGTAACCGCCACGGGCACGGGGAGTCCGACTTTGCACTTCAAGCCCAGTGGTTCGCCGACGCTCGATTTGTACGAAGGCGGCCCCGTCGGCGCTGACAGCGAATACATGATGTTCGGCTACTGGCGTGAGGACCCCACAAGCCCTGCTGCGGACTATCAAGTGGGCGTGTTCGCAGAAGCTTTTGAAACGGCGGATTCTTCTAAAGATATCCCTGACACTTTCACAGCCACTTATGACGGAACGGCGGTCGGTATGTACGTGGAGCAGGATCCTAACAATGCCGTCGACACACACAGGCAGGGGGAGTTTACCGCCGACGTTTTCCTGCAAGTTGACGGCGCTGCGGATTCTACCGTCAGTGGCACGATAGACGACTTTGTGACCACGCCAACCGGCGGCAGCGCGGCGCCAAGAACATCGGCTCGTTGGCTTGTGAGGTTGAAGGCTGACGATACCGCCACCATAGACAATCTGACCGGTACGAAAAGTGGCAGTTGGGAGCAGACCTTCGTGAAAGCCCATGAAGACGCCGCTGATGACACACCGCCGGCGGTAACCGGCACCTTCAATACCCGGATCCTGGATTTCGTGCACCTCCTCGGCGCATTTGGTGCCGAGAAGCGGTGATCATCAAATTGGGAGGGGCCTGATTTCGGCGTCGGCGTGACGCACGACCTTCTTGAGGAGGAGGTCGCGACCAGCCCGCGGAACGCCGCCGCCAGCCCCTCGCCACCCCGACCACGGGCCGGCGTGGCACGGTCGAGGTCTGCGGCCTACGCCCGGAGGACGAATCCACCGGGCAGGTCGTGCGCCCGTGCCGTTGGATGCGGTCATCAATCACTCCCGCGTGGTTTCGTTCGTGCGGACCCGCCGCACGATATCCCCCGTTCGCTCGCTGTGAATTCATCGTCTGCGGTGCCCCTGCGGGCGCTGCGCCTACCGAGAATGCGACGCCGGCCGACACCGGGTTGGGACCTGCGCCCATATCGGTGGTGCGCCCGGCGGGGCGCCATGGTGTGCACCAGGCAGGGCCAGGGCGCGGGTGACGACTGCGCCGCGGCCAGGACGGCTTCGGGGATGCGGGGTGCATGGGCATGGTATCGTCGTTCGCGACGCGGGCCGGCGTGCGAAACGGTGCGGAGAGGGCTGGCGATGAGTCGAGTGATGCGCCCTGCGGCGGTCGTGGACTATCCGTTCTCGGACGGCCGGCCGTTGGCTGAGTCCGAGGCGCAGCTCCGGGAAATCCTCTACTTGGTGTCGGCGCTGTACGGGCACTTCCGGGACCGCCCGGACGTGTACGTGGGCGCGGACATGTTCCTGTACTACGAGGAGGGGAACTCGGCGGCGGTGGTGGCGCCGGACGTGTTCGTGGTGATCGGGGCGCCGAAGCGCGAGGACGATCGCCGCCTGAGCTACAAGTTGTGGGAGGAGCCGAAGGGGCCGGGCTTCGTGCTGAAGGTGGCGCCTCATGGTGACCGGTCGCGCCCGGCCCCGAACGCACCGGTGATTCCGTCGCGCCTGAACACGCCGCCGACCTCCTCATGGCCCGGGCCATGGAACCGGCCGTAGATCCCCGTGCCGATCGCCTTCCCGCGGATATCGGTGTCGGATGCGAGGATCGGGGCGATCACCTCGGGAGAACCGAATGCGCCGTCCTCCAGGCGCACCCCGTCCCAGGCCATGTCCGCCCGACTCGCCCCGGTCTTCCTGTCCACGACGTTGCTGAACAGCACGTCGACCGTGGCGGGGGCGCCCGCGTCTAGGCCGGGAAGGGTGATGCGGGCATCGCCATCCACGAACGAGCCGCCGTCGCCGGAAGCCGCGGGGTCGACGAATCCGGCCATGGTCCCGGACCAGGTGGCGGAACCCGTGGCCGGTGCGGTGGGATTCGTGCCGGACGAGTCGCCGATCGAAAGCACTTCGTAGTCCACCATGGTGCTCCCGTGGACCGACGCCTCTCTGGCCGTGACGAGAAACAGGCCGTGCTCCATCCAGCCGGCGAGACTCCGATAGTGGGTCGACCCGATGCCGTGCCGCAGCCGACCTTCCTTCTTCGCCAATGACACCCCCCGGCGCGTTTCGGTGAACTCGAAGCCGGAGGTGTCCGCGACCGCGGACGTTCGCCCGTGCCTGAAGTAGATCCTCTCGGCCTGAGGGCAGGACAATGCCTGGCAGGTGGCGACGGCCCCCCCGAAGCTGAAGACTTCCGCATCGGCCGAGTCGACTACGTTGGCCAGGGTGGCCTGAATTGCTTCCGGCGTGAGGTCGTTGGGGCCGGTGAGCTCGGCGGGGCCCCCCGATTCTTCCGCTGGCGCACCGCCGGTCGCTTCAGGGCCGCTTCCGGAGACCGGCCTCAGTGCCTCGCCGGAACCGCAGCCCGAGAGCAGCAGCGAAGCGATGCACAGCCCGGTGAAGAGTCTCATGCGGCCTCCTCCGAGTTCCTTCCGGGGGCCTTCAGCACCGTAAGCACGTTCGCCGCGAGCATCTCGCTCCGGCCCACGGTGAGGCCTTCCCTGTGGCCCTGGACACGGCCCTCCCGGTGACCCTGCGCATGACCCTTCACCCGTGCCATTGAACCGTGGAATGCCAAGCCGCGAATAGCGTCGATGGCCGCGGCGTTTGCAGGACTACAGCGCATTGTACATTGCTCCCGCGGCCGCCAACTCTGACCCGGCGGCGGGTCCCGTGCCTCCCACCGCGGGCCCGCGACCGCCGTATCCACCCCGGCCTGTCCATCCGCGCCGTCAGACGCCGCGACCCGGGCCTACAACGCACGCGGCGCAAGGCCATGTCGGTGAACACCCGTTCTCCGCCAGTCTCTCCCCGTTCCCTTCCGCCACCGAGGTCCGGCCATGGTACCGTCACCCGACCCTTCCCCGGCCGCGCCCGTACGGCGCATCGGAGGTCCCGGCAATGAACCGTCTCGCCGCAGTCCCGGCCCCGGTTGACTACCCCTGCTCGGACGGCAAGCCGTTGGCGGAGAGCGACTTTCAGCTCAAGCCCCTCGTGTACGCGATTACCGCGTTGCAGACCCACTTCCTCGACCGAGCACAGGTCTATGTCGCCGGTGACATGTTCGTGTACTTCAAGGAAGGCGACCCCGGGGCGGTGGTCGCACCGGACGTGTTCGTGGTGCTCGGAGCCCCGAAGCACATGCGTTCGTCGTACAAGTTGTGGGAAGAGCCCAAGGCGCCGGACTTCGTGCTGGAGGTCACCTCGCGCAGCACCCGGGCCGAGGACGAAGGGCGCAAGCGCGAGGTCTACGCCTCGCTGGGGGTCGCGGAGTACTGGCTGTTCGACCCCACCGGGGACTGGCTCGCTCCGCGCCTGCAGGGGTTTCGCCTGCGCGCGGGCGGGTGCCGGGCGCTGCAGGGCGTGGCCCTGGCCGGCGGCGGGCTCGGCGTGCACAGCGAAGCGCTCGGGCTCGACGTGCGGCACGACGAAGACGGCCGGCTGCGGTTTCACGACCCGGCGAGCGGGGAGGACCTCCCGGCCCACGAGGAGATGCGCGAGCAGGTAGAGCAGGAGATCGGGGCCCGGCGCGCGGCGGAGGCTCGGCTCGGCGAGGAGGTCGCCGCCCATCGGGCGACCAGGGGCCGGCTCGAGGAGGAGATCGCCGCCCGCGACACGCACATCGCAGAGTTGGAGGCCAGGCTCCGAAGCGCCTCGTAGCCGCCCGCCCGTCAGCCTGCCGTTCGTGAGCGAGCCCGGCTCCGGGGCTCAGGTCGATTCCTGGTGATGATGGCCAGCTCCGTGCCGTCGATGAACGCACGCTCTCGGATTCGAGAAGGGAGAGGCCCCGGCGGAACGAGTACCGGCGGGGGACCGCAGCCACCAGCCCGCGGCCAGGGATTCGGTGGAATCGTCGTCGTTCCAGCCCAGTCAATCCATAACCGCCGTCGGGGAGGATGGAGGATGTGCAGTTCCGGGCTGTCAGTCATGCCCGACACAAAAAAAGGGGCGGCCCGAAGGCCGCCCCGTACATTCCGACTTCTGCCGGTTCGTCAGTCCGAATCGGGCATCAGTCCTGTTCCGCGCCGAACGCGCCGACAACACCCTTGTTCACACTGCCCGCGTTCGTGTAGGCCCGGAAATTCCCCGCCACACCGGTCGGTGCTACGCGGGTCGTGGCCGTGTCGTCACCCGCACCGTAGAACTGGAGATTCCACTCGCCAGCAGTCCACGCCACACCGTCCGCCGAACCACCAGGGGCTGTCGCACTAGCCCGCATTTCTCACCAGGTCACGGCTGCGGACGCGGATCTGACTGCATTTGCTGCGTTGAACGCGGCCCGGGTGCNNNNGCGCCCGGACTCGCGTTCGCCTTGCAAATCCAGCCATCTCCGCGCCCTCGCTCGCAACCTAGTGAGAAATGCGGGCTAGTAAGGGCTCCCGTGGCGTTGCCGACGATCGTCGTTGATGGAATCAGGACAACCCAGTCGTTCTCTCCGCCGGAGACAGGATCGTTGGGCGTGGCCATGGTATCGGTGCCCAGAAACATGCCGGCGCTGTTCCTGAAGTTATCGATGCGTCCCGAGACCGTGAAGTCATTCCCGTCGGTCGCAGTAGTGAAGCCCGCGTCGCCGGACACCCCTCTGCCATCGCCGTCTACATCGAAGTTGGCCGTCAGGTTGGCGTCGGCCGTGAACATACCCGATGCGGTCCCATCCACATAGACGCCAGCCGCCCCTCCGCTGTAGGTAGCCGAGCCGTGCAGAGCGCTGGAACCGGAGCACCCGCAAAGACAAGGGTCGTGGTGTTATACGCATCCATACCATTGTAGTACACGCCGACCCGGTGAGTCCCCGCCGCAACATCGGGCGTGGTCAGCCAAGCGCCGAACACCAGCCAGTCCTGATCGGGGACCATGACCATCGCCCCGGGATCCGGCATGAACACCCAACTGTAGGTGTTGGTGGCGTTGGAAAGACCAGCTCCAAACGGTGTGTCTCCGCCCATTGCCCTCCGGATACCGCAACCGGCAGCCAAAGTGCACTTTTAGGTGCCCGGAGCGCCGAAGTAGGTCTCTCTGTGCTCGCTCATGTTCGGCACGGTGATTGCCAGCGTCTCAAGCTGAGACTCCCCGACGTCGAACACCATGTTCATCGTCTGCTGGGTGGCCGTCGTCGGCACTGTGATCGACACAGAGTTACCGTCAGCAAGGGCTGCACCGTCATCAAACCTTGCGTTGAGGGTAAACCAACCTCGCGCGTTCGTGTTCGCGAACATGCTGGCCAGCCTGGAGTTGAACGGCGCCTCTGTGGGGGTCATCAGGTTGGTGTAGACCAAGGCACCGGTCTCGAACCCGCCATCGTCGTTGGCAGCGGTGTCATCCCAATCCCGGAACAGGACCTTGTGTGACCAGCTACCGGGCGCCACGGAGTCTGCGTTCTCCGTAACTTCGTCGCCGGGGTCGTCCATCGTGGGCACGCGCCCTATCATCGTGGAGCCACCCGCAGTTTCGTCCGTAGCAGTGGTGGTGGGGTTGTCAGGCGAATAGGCAGTCGCATTGGGACTCAGCGAACTCCTCAGAGTGACATCGTCGAAGCTCATCGGACCAGCCTGACCCAGTCCCAATCCGCCGACCGTGGTCTGGTTACCCGTAGCGGCATTCGCGTACGCACCGCGCAGGGGTCGATCGTCGGAGGACTCGTCCAAGTCAGGCGTGCTGGCCAGATCGCCATAAGCTGTCTCCGCACCAGGGGTTGGAGCCGCGTTCAAGCCATGAAGGATTATGGCCCCAACCGTGGCCGCGTTGGCTGGATTCATCCTCGCGAAGGCCTCGGGCGGCGGCTCGAGCCCCGTGGCCATGGCACTCGCCATTCCGTCCCCGAGTGTCTGGCTGGCGTACATCGTGACGATCGTGCCGGCACTGTTCGTGACGGTGATCGTGCAGGGGTAGTCGCTTTCGCAGGTGAACGTCACGCCCTGTCGGGTCACACCGTCGGCGCCAACCATCAGTTCGATGGAGTCACCGCTCATCGGCAGCGCGGCCATCAGCCCGGCCTGCTGCTCAGCCGTCAACGCCACTGGCCCCGAGACGTCCATCGGCATCGGCTCCGGCGGCGGCACGGGCACGGCCGCGGCCATGACCATCGCCATGTCGGCTTCCATGTCTTTCTGCGTCATGTACTCCGCTTCGAGTGTTCCCGCGCTGTTTTTCAGCGTCACCGTGCAGGGGTAGGCACTGTCGCAGGTGAACACCACGCCCCCTCGGGTTTCCGCCATCCCTGCCGCGACCGTGAACGAATCCGACATGCCGGCACCCGCCAGATCGAAGTCGGCGGCCATCGCTCCTGCCGGCTCGATCGGCATCGGGTCCGGCGGAGGAGGAGGTGTGGTGCTGCTGGAACATCCGCAACCTCCGAGCGCCAACGACATAGCGACGGCCGCGGTGGCCATCAGAGGAGGTATTCTCAGGTGTGCCGCAAAACTCTGTCATTAAAGACATGGGAGCTCCGTCGACAATCTGTCGTCTTCCTCATATTCTCGTTGAATTACAATAAGATGGACCCGTCACAAGGGGCGTCATGCAACTGCGGTGATGCATGATCCGGCCTGGAATCAGCAGCGCAGTTGCATTCCGGGGGGAAATGCATGCGCGGCCGAGCGGCCGCCGCTCGAGAAGGCGAACGCGGGCGCAGCCTTGCGGCGCCACTCCACAGGATGTATCGCGCAGTGTCCGCGTCCGGCCGCGGACACTGCGCCTCGGAAGCGGCTCAGAACTGGCGCACGAGGCGCAGCTCCGCGCGGTTGCCGACGGAGTCGAGGGCCTGCGCGTTGGAGTCGCGCTTCTCGTGGGTCACCACGAGCTGCGGGCTGAAGCCGTACAGGGTGAAGTCGCGCTTGTGCAGCGAGGCGCTCACGGTGCGGGTGCGGTCCTCGCGCGGGAAGGTCTGGCCGAAGAACTGGTAATCCGGATAGTCCGTCCAGCGCACCTGCGCGCTGGCGCCCATGGAGAAGCCCCGGGGCAGGGCGGTGTTGACGCTCACCCGCACCCGCCGGCCCCGGTTTTCGAACCTCGCGACCTGCGCGCGTTGCTCCGAGTATCCGATCGCCGAGTTGAAGCTCAACGTCGGGCGGATTCTCCACGTGCCGCTCAGCAGGAGGTCCACCACGGGCCCGTCCTGGCTCGTCACGCCCCGGTAGTCGCGGTCGAGCCAGGAGGCGTCCGGTCGGTGAGCCGGCGCCGCGCCTCGATGCGCGCGCCGGCGGCGTTGTGCTCGACGCTCCCGCCCACCCAGCGCCGGCTCGCGTTGGCGAGCACGCTCAGCTCGGTGCGCGGGTCCACCAGCCAGCGCGGCCCCGCATGAATCGCGAAGTTGGCATCGTCGAACCGTCCGCCCGCGTGGTCCTTCACCGCGAGGTCCACCCCGCTGCGCAGCCTCAGCCGGTCCGACAGCGGGTGCTCGTACCCGCCTCCGGTCCACACCGAGACGCCCACCCCCGAGGTCGGCAGGTCCTCGGCCGCGCGGGTGAAGGGCAGCTCCACGCCGAAGACCTCGATGTAGATGGTCTCGTCGTCGGAGGCGCCGCCGATGTTGGTGTCCGGCACGATCGACGCCCCCAGGTACGCGGTCCAGCGCCGGCGGGCGCGGATCTGCGAGAGGAAGCGCTGCACGTTGGCCTTGACCGAGTCCGGCACGTCCCCCGCCAGCACGCGCTCGAAGTGGCGCCGCGCGAGGCCGTCCTCCTCCTTGTAGAAGAACGCGCGCGCGAGCTCCAGGCGCACCCGCACCAGCTCGGGCCGCGCGGTGAGCATCACGTGCAGCGCGCCGATGGCCTCGTCGAGCAGGGCCTCGCGTTCCGCCTCGTCCGAGCGATGGCGCGACGCCTCGATCGCGGTCAGGCCGAAGAGGAAGATCACCTCCGCGTAGACTTGGTCCCCTTCCGTCAGCGGGCGCAGCACCGCGAGCGCCTCGTCGAACCGGCCCGCGCCGAGCAGCGCCTGGGCCTCGGCCACGGCCGCATCCGGCGAAGGGGCGTCCTCGGCCGCGACCGGTACCGGTGCTACGCTCAGGAGCGGGACGGCCACCGCCAGTGCCTGGCAGAAGCGCACGAGTATCGTCGTCATGTCTGGGGTCCTGCCCGGGTGAGACCGCGAACGCGAAGGGGCGGGGAGTGTATCCGATCCGCCCCCGCGCTCAAGTCCGGATCGGAGCGATGGTGCGTGGCGGTTTCGGGGCACCATGAAGCCGAAACCGGAGATCGTTGCAATAGATCGTTGCAAAAATGCCACAATTTTGCGCCTCTAGCCCTTGCGAAGGCGGGGGGAGGGTGAGTTTCGCCTGCCGGAGGACTCCGGATTCGGCCCGCCCCGGGGCCGGTGGAGCAGTGCGTCCCGGTGCCGGAACCGCACACTCTGCCCGGGTCCGCGAGCCGGAAGCATGACCCGCGAGTCTTCCCGCAACCCGCTCCGGTCCCGGCGTGCCCGGTCGAAATCGGACGTGCTCCCGGGCTCGTGGGAGCGGGCATTCTTGCACGGTCCCTTGATTTTCTTAGGCTTTCTTCGTCTACGGGACATCATGTAGTTCGGGACCGGCCCGGGGCCGGCTTCACGGAGGTGTTGCACGAGCCTGCCGGTGCGCTACAGAATAAGGCCACCTGCCGGTGCGCCACGGAACAAGGTCAGGTCGCCTGTCCGTGCGTGGCATTGGAGGAGGGAATCCGTCGGTGTGGCGGCACTCAATCCGCCGTGATAACGTGTTGACGGCCAAAGATTCCGAGAACTACAATTCTTCACGCTCGGCTCGGGACGCTGACTGCTGAGCGGGCCGGGCGGCAACCACGATGAAACGACGGCCTAACCATCAATCCTGGCGAATCGTAAGGAGTTACGATATGAAACACCTGAGAATACCTCCTCTGATGGCCACCGCGGCCGTCGCAATATCGTTGGTGCTCGGAGGTTGCGGAGGTAGCAGCCCGAGCCGATGCCGATCGACGTCACGATGTCTCTGACGTTGCCGGCAGGAGTGATGGCCGCCGACTTCGATCTGGCGGGTGGCGGCATGTCGGATTCGTTCACGGTCGCGGCAGGGATGACGGAAACCCGAGGGGGCGTGGTGTTCACCTGCGACAGTGTCTACCCCTGCACGGTGATGCTGACCAACAGCGCGGGAACCCTCGTTGCGCAGTACATGACGCAGAAGGACATGGAGGCCGACACGGCGATGGTCATGGCTGCGGCCGTGCCCGTGCCGCCGCCGGAG
This sequence comes from Alphaproteobacteria bacterium, assembly GCA_021296265.1. GTDB lineage: Bacteria > Pseudomonadota > Alphaproteobacteria > TMED109 > TMED109 > VXPW01. The sequence goes on from JAGWAT010000058.1 coordinate 11,208, forward strand.
CCGATGCCGATGGACGTCTCGGGGACAGTGGCGTTGACGGCTGAGCAGCAGGCCGGGCTGTTGGGTGTGCTGCCGGCAAGCGGTGACTCCGTCGAACTGATGGTTGGCGCCGACGGTGTGACCCGAGCGGGCGTGACGTTCACCTGCGAAAGCAACTACCCCTGCACGATCACCGTCACGAACAGTGCCGGCACGATCGTCGCGATGTACGCCAGCCAGACACTCGGGGACGGAACGGCGAGTGCCATGGCCACGGGGCTTGAGCCGCTGGTTGATGCGTTCCCAACGCTGAATGCCGGGAGTACGGAATCCATTCGCGACCTCGTGGGCGCGCAGGCCGGTAACACCACGCCCACGCTTACCGACACGGAACTCGTCGGAATGGGCATCGGTGGCCCCGGCGTTCTCAATGCGGACGATGCCGGGCTGCGAGGTTCGCTCGATCCGAATACGGAGGATGCAGGGGGCACCGCAACAGCTCCAGGGGCTGTGCCAGGCCTCACGGGCGGCTCCATGCTCACCGGGGCTGACCACGGGTTCGACGCAAGCATGTCGGACATCGCGCCAGCGCCCGATGGCTGGGTCATGAAGACGCTGTTCCGGGATTGGGGCGACGCGGCAGGCGACGCGGGCGACGGCGGGTTCGAGACTGGCGCCATCGTGGTGGAGAACCTGGGCGAAGGCATGTCGCATCCCTTCGACCGCAAGCTGTCCGAGAGGTACGTAAACACGGCCGCGCAGGACATGTTCGCGTTGAGCATTCGGGCCGACGGGACAGCACCCGGTGTTACCACGCTGGGTACGTCGGTTAGCATCAACGCCGACGGAACGGCAGCGGCCAGTGTCCAGTGGGCGAACATGGTCTTTGATAGCGATTCCCTGGTCCCGGCCCAGAGTCAGGATCTCCTCATCGATGTGGGCGAGACATTCACGGGAGAGTACTTCGGCGCTCCGGGCCAGTTTCAGTGCATCGCCGGGGGGCCTACTGGTGAATCATGCGCCCTGGCGAGGAACGACGATGGCACGGTCGGGGTTAACAACACCGGCACCGCGACCGCGGTTGCCTCCACCGGAAGGTGGTCGTTCACCCCCGACGACGGCGCCATGATCACGGTCCCGGATCAGGACTGGATGGCCTACGGCGCCTGGTTGACCACACCTGACGACACTGGCGGAACGCACAGGCTCGGCGTGTTCTTCAACGGCATGGACACTTGGACTCCCGCTACCGACTCCCTCGACGCCACCAACGCCGCGGGCCTGCGCGGCTCGGCCACCTACAGTGGCGGCGCGGCCGGTGTCTACGTGGACGGGCCCGCGTCCGGCTTGTTCACCGCCCGCGCGATGCTGACCGCCGTCTTCGACGCGGATATGGACGGCGTGGACGATGCGGACGAGTACATGATCTCCGGGCGCATCGACGACTTCCGGGGCACCAATGGCGTGGCTCTGGGGGCCGATACTGGGGACATGCCAAATCCGGAAGGCCGTGGCGAGAACGATTGGGTCGTCGAGCTGGGCGCATTCGACTTTGGCGCGACCACGGATGGAGTCATTGGGGTAACCCGTACCACTGGCTCGGCGGACGGCGTGCCGTGGACCGGGGGGTGGAACGGTCAGCTCTTCGGGCCGACCATGGCGGATGGCGATCCTGCCACCCCGAGCGGTGTGGCCGGGCAGTTTTGGGCTGAGGCTGGGGAAGCTGCTACTCCGGCGGACGGCGATGGAATGCCCGTCACGGCTGTCGTCGGAGCGTTCGGCGCGACAAAGGACGACTGACCCAACCGCAGTACCGCAGTTCATTCAGGGCGGCCTCCGCAACGGAGGCCGCCCGTTTCATTGAGATCCACCCTCCGCGGCATTCCCACCGTACTCCTGCCAGATACCGCACTCCTTCGCCGACTTCGCGACGTGCGCCGCGACATGCGCGACCCGCACGACGCATGGTCAGGCTCGAAGGTGCCACGGGAGTCCCGACGAGCAACGAGAGGGGAGCCGCACACCACCGGCTTGCTCCCCGATTCGCGCCCGCAGCGCCGCCGGTACGTGGCGCATCACGTTACGCCGAGTTCCGCCTCCAGCCATCGGCCACCCTCCGTACTCGCTCGGTCCACTACCGCCGCACGCCATCGCTTCACGCATGACCCTCTTCCTCCCCACCGATGCGGACGCCGGTCCTCGCCGCCAACCTCGATGCCACCTCCATGCCGTCCCCGCTGCGATGCTCTCCCCGTGCCCGGCTCCCACCCTTCCCTTTCCCCGCACACACCATCGCACGGACCAGGAAAGGACGATATGGGCGGAGGTCCCGACCGGCGTAGGCCCCGCGGCTACCCGATGTAGGCCACCTTCCATCCCCCGCGCCTCCAGGAGCAGGGCCACGGATTCCATGCGCCCCGGCCCATCGAGCGACCAGAGCCCGACTCGAGGAGATCGCCGCCCGCAGCGCTCGATTCCCGTTGCACGCGCGGTCGGGCCCTGCGCCTACATCGGGCGTGTCCGATGTCCATTGGCCGCGTTGTCCGCCCCGCGTAGCGTCCCCCGCATGCAGCCCGACGCCACGTACAAGTACCTCCTGTCCTCCACCTTCATGGTCGAGGACCTGATGCACTGGCTCGTCGCCGAGCGCCACGGCCTGCACGCGCTGGTCGAGGCGCTTGACTTCTCCACCCTGACCCGCGTGCACGAGCAGTCGGTCACCGAGGACGGCGAGGCGCTGCGCCGCCACGCCAACGACATGGTGTGGCGGGTGCATCTGCGTGAGCGCGGCGGGGATGCCGAGCCCGAGGCTTTCGCGCCGTGGCTGTATCTGGTGGTGATGCTGGAGTTCCAGTCCACCGTGGACTACCTGATGGCGCTGCGCATCCGCAACTACGTCGACCGCTTCCACATCGAGCAGTGGCGGGACCGACGGTTCCGCGCCACCGACCGGCTCGCGCCTGTGCTGCCCATCGTGCTCTACATCGGCAGGGCGCGCTGGACCGCGGCGGCGCGGGTCATCGACCTGGTGACGCCGCAGGCGGCGGGGACCGGGCACAGCGAGGCGGGCAGGACGTGGCAGGCCGACGCGCGCTTTGCGGGCGACGGCTACGTGCTGCTTGACTCGCACCGGGTGCGGCCGGAGGATTTGCCGCGCGACAACGCGACAACGCGGCGGCGCTGCTGGCGGGGCTGGAGAATCCGCTGCCCTCGACGTTGCCGGAGCTGGTCGGCGCGGTGTGCCGGCGGCTGCGGGCGCCGGAGCTGCGCGAGTTGAGGGAGATGATGCTCTCGTGGGCCGGCTGGCGGGCGCGGCAGGCGGGGCTGACAATCGAGGCGGAAGACATGGCGCAAGTGAACCGGATGGAGAACCCCGACGACGTCGAGGCCTTCTACAGGACACGGGCCGAGATATGGGAGGAGGAACGTCGGGCCGAGGGCCGTATCGCGGGACAGCGCGAATCGTTGCGCAGGCACGCGGCGATGAAGTTCGACGCGGAGACCGCTGACCGGCTCGGGGCGCTGCTCGAGACCGTCACCGATCAGGAGGTGCTCGACGGCGTGCTTGCGGCGCTGCTCGAATGCGATACGCCGCCCGAGCTGCTCGCGCGGGCGGCGGAGGTACGGCGGCGCACGAACGGTGGTGGTGGCTCCGGTGCCGGCTGAATCGTCATCCCACCGGTCGGCCTCGCTGGAGGCCAGGCCCCGAAGCGCCTCGTAGCCGCCCGCCCTTCAGCCTGCAGGTCGCGAACGGCCCGAGTCCTGCGCCGCATCCGGCGAGGTCACGGACCGTCCCCTCCATGCGCCGCACCCGGACCGCGCCGCCCGAGGACCCACCGCCGGAAGTCGGCTGTGTCCGTGCAGGCCAGCGCCGCCGCCACCAGCGCGTCGCCCGGGAGTCCACCGAGGAGCGCCCGGTCTTCCCTCGCGTCCAGGGCCGCCGCAATCCCCCGCGCCTCCAGGACCTGAGCCACGGCTTCCAGGTGACCCTGCGCATATGCCCTTGCACTCTGCGAGCGCATGAGCGGGTCGTCCTCCGGCGCTGTCCCTTCGCGCGCCCCCATCGCCAGCGCCGTGCGCTCCAGCGCCCGCCACGCCCCCTCCGACATCGGCGCCTCGGTCAGCGCCCGAAAGATCTCCTCCGCACGCCACCCCGGAAACGCCCGGCTCGTCGGCTCCTCCCGGTACTCCTCGCCGTGACGCACGTGAATCGCGAGCCCCGGCGCCCGCACCGACGACTCCCACGGCACCAGCGCCCAGATCTCCGGGAAGCCGCTCTCCTTGTAGATCCCGAGCTTGCGACGGCGCACGTCGGTGGTGTGCGTCCGGCAGCGGGTCTGAGTCCACGTCGATGGCCGAGCCCTGAAGCCGCACCCGGTCGGGACGCAGGTACAGCACCTCGTCGGCCTGCATCAGCCAGCGCTTGCGGCCCGCGGCATCCCGGTGCACCAGGTCCGCCGAGCCGAGGTACAGGATTCGAGAGCCGCGCACCGACGCGACCCGCGTCGCCATCTCCACCAGCCACCGGGACGGCGCCTCGTGCTGGATGGAGGTGGGCTCGCATACCTTCCACGCCGTCTCGGTGTCTCCGTCCCAGAACTCCAGGCGGTATTCGTAGTGCTCGAGCTTGCCCGCCGGCAGGTGGAACGACTCGCAGCCGGGGAAGTCCTCGTCCAGGTACCGCGTGGACCCGGGTTCGCGGTCCACTCGAAGCTCGTCAAGCGAAGCGGCGCTCATTTCGTTTCCCCGTGCCTTCGCCTCCCGGCGGGCGGACCAGCTTCGCACCTTCGAACCATGCTTCGTCGGCTTCCGGGATATCGGAGGTGTCGATGTCCTCGTCGGCGATCGCCGCGATCTCATCCAATCGCTCTTGTGAGACAGGCATGAAACTCCTCTCGTTCCTTCCTGGCCGCCTTGCGCGCGCTGATGATCCGCCTTGCAGCGCCTCGTTCGGTGTGCACGACGCACACTACCACAGCCTCCTTGATGAGCCCGTAGCTTCTTTCCCGGGCTTCTCCGATGCACGGTGACGGAAGTGCGGATTCCGGGCCAAGCCGATCACCGATTCCGGCGCAAGCCGATCACTCATTCCGATTCAAGCCGATCACCGATTCCGGACGAACCCGATCA
>JAGWAT010000026.1:0-14587 GCA_021296265.1 Alphaproteobacteria bacterium
GGCAAGCTCCGCTGCGACGGCGGCGGCATCGCCCGGCATGACTCCTCCCTTTATGCGTCCGTAACCCCATTCCACTGAAATATCGCGCGGCCCTATACTTTGCTTGTGCGGCCTCGGTTCAGACCTTGCCGTCCTGCAGATGAGATTTCGCGACCACATCGCAGGACGGCAGCTCCAAGCCTCTCAAGCATTCCCGATCAGGTTCTGATCGACCGCCTTCAATTTGCGTTCCCGATGGCGGGCTTTCCCTGTCGTTGCGTGTGCTTTCCGAATCCCGACCCTACAATGGGGGGCCCGCCCGTCTGGCCCGAAGATTACGATGCGACTCACCGGTGCAGAAATCATTGTGCGCGCGCTCGCCGACCTCGGCGTCGAGGTCGTGTTCGGCTATCCGGGCGGCGCCGTGCTCCCCATCTACGACGCGATCTTCCGGCAGAACCGGGTCCGCCACATCCTCGTCCGCCACGAGCAGGCCGCCGTGCACATGGCGGAAGGCTACGCCCGCTCGACCGGCCGGATCGGCGTGGTGCTCGTGACCTCCGGTCCCGGCGCGACCAACACGGTCACCGGGCTCACGGATGCGCTGATGGACAGTGTCCCGGTGCTCTGCCTGACCGGCCAGGTCCCCACGCACCTGATCGGCAACGACGCCTTCCAGGAGGCGGACACCGTCGGCATCACGCGCTCGTGCACCAAGCACAACTACCTGATCAAGGACATCCGTCAGCTCGTGCCTGTGCTGACCGAGGCTTACACGGTTGCCGCCAAGGGGCGACCGGGCCCCGTCGTCGTCGATCTTCCCAAGGACGTCCAGAACGCCGAACTCACTTACGTCGCGCCCGCGTGCAACGCTGTCGAACGCTATCGGCCCAAGGAGAAGCCGGCGGCCCCCCAGGTACGGGCGGCGCTCGATCTCCTCCTCCGGGCCAAACGGCCGATCATCTACGCCGGGGGCGGCGTGGTGAACTCCGGGCCGGCCGCGTGCCGGTCACTCACGCGGCTCGTTCGCGAAACCGGGTTCCCGGTCACCACGACGCTGATGGGCCTCGGCGCCGTGCCGGCCAGCGAGCCGAACTTCCTCGGCATGCTCGGGATGCACGGGACGTACGAAGCCAACATGGCGATGCACGACTGCGACGTGATGCTGAACGTGGGCGCGCGCTTCGATGACCGGGTGACCGGTCGGCTCGACGCCTTCTCGCCGGCCTCGAAGAAGATCCACGTGGACATCGACCCCTCCAGCATCAACAAGAACGTGGCGGTCGACGTGCCCGTCCAGGGCGACGCCGGCCGCACGATCAACGCACTGCGCCGCGGTTGGAAGGCGGAGCGACCCGATTCCGGTGCCAACGGGATCGACGGCTGGTGGCGGACGATCAGGGGCTGGCAGGCCCGCGACTGCCTCAAGTACGAGAACTGCAGCGAGCGCATCAAGCCGCAATACGCACTGGAACGCCTCAACGCCGCACTCGCCGGCCGAGACGCCTACGTGACGACCGAAGTCGGCCAGCACCAGATGTGGGCGGCCCAGTTCCTCCACTTCGAGCGCCCGCTGCGCTGGATGACGTCGGGCGGTCTCGGCACCATGGGCTACGGCTTCCCGGCGGCGGTCGGCACCCAGGTCGCCGATCCCGAGCGGCTGGTGGTGTGCGTCGCCGGCGAGGCGTCGTTCATGATGAACCTGCAGGAACTCTCGACGGTTCAGCAGTACCGGCTTCCGGTCAAGATCTTCATCGTCAACAACGAGTACCTCGGCATGGTCCGCCAGTGGCAGGAGTTCTTTCACGGGAGCCGTTACGCCGAGAGCTACTCGGACGCGCTCCCGGACTTCGTGGAACTTGCCCAGTCCTTCGGCATCAAGGGACTGCGCGCCGAACGTCCGGAGACGGTGGACGACCTGATCGCCGAGATGATCAACCATGACGGCCCCGTCCTCGCCGACATCCGGGTGGAAAAAAGCGAGAACGTGTTCCCGATGATCCCGGCCGGGGCGGCACACAACGAGATGCGCCTGTCGGCGGACGACGAGGACGGCGCCGAGCACACCGACGAGGGACTGCTGCTCGTCTAGCTCACTCGCCGGTTTCCAGGCGCCGGGCCACGGGGGCGAACGATCGACGGTGGTGCGGGGTGACCCCCAGCCGCTCCAGCGCGGCGGCGTGCTCGGGCGTCCCGTAGCCTGCGTTCCGTTCCCAGCCGTAGCCGGGAAAGTCCCTGGCCAGCCCGGCCATCAGCCGGTCGCGCTCGACCTTCGCGACAATCGAAGCGGCCGCGATGCTGAGGCTCCGCGCATCCCCCCGCGGCACGGCCGTGGCCCGGCACGGGAGGTCGGGCAGCCGGTTCCCGTCCACCAGCGCGCATTCGGGTAGGCGCACGAGGTCGGTGACCGCCCGGCGCATCGCCAGGAGGGTAGCGTTCAGGATGTTCAGTCGATCGATCTCGGAGACCGAGGCCTGCCCCATCCCGATCTCGGCGTGCGCTTCGATCTCACGCCGGACTCGCGTTCGCGTCGCCGCCGTCAGTCGCTTCGAATCGTCGACCCCTGCCGCATCCCAGCCGCGCTCCAGTACGACTGCCGCCGCCAACACGGGCCCCGCCCAGGGGCCGCGCCCCACCTCGTCCACGCCGCACACCCGGACGCATCCGCAGGCCGCTTCCAGTGCAAAGTCAGCCACCTGACCTCCGACTGCACATTCGAAGCATTCCTCTATAGCCTCCGCCCATGCCTTTGCCAGTCCTCTACGTCGTCCACCAGAAACGCCCGGCGACTGGCCGCGTCGGCCGAATCCTCGCCGAGATGGGCTATCCCGGCGACATCCGACGTCCCATTCATGGCGATGACCTCCCGGCAACGATGGACGAGCACGCGGCCGCGGTCGTGTTCGGCGGTCCGATGTCAGCCAACGATGATTCCGGCTTCATTCGTGACGAGACAAAGTGGCTGGAACGGGTCGCGGATTCCGGCAAACCCATCCTCGGCATCTGTCTCGGTGGGCAGCTGCTCGCCCGCGCCATCGGCGGCGAGGTTAGCGTGCATCCACTGGGCCATTGCGAGGTGGGCTGGCACCGGGTCGTCCCGGCCGACGGCGCCCCACCGGTCTTTCCGGAACGGATGCATTTCTACCAGTGGCATGCCGAAGCAATGTCCCTGCCGCCGGGAGCCGAATTGCTGGCCACCGGCGAGACCTTTCCCGTCCAGGCGTGGCGCCGCAGGAACGCGATTGGGCTTCAGTTCCACCCGGAAGTCACGGAGGCCGGCATGCGGTTCTGGGTGAGCCGGAACCTGGAGCGGTTCCTGCCGATGCCCGGCGCGCAGCCGGCTGCCGAGCAGTTCAGAAGTCACGTGCGCCACACACCAGCGGTCGTGCAGTGGGTCCGAACGTTCCTGACTTCGTGGGTGGCCGGGAAACTGCCATGAGAGAACGCCAATTGCACGGGCCGCAGCTTGCGGGCCGTGAGATACGATCAACACATGCAGGCGTTTCAGATCATCGAGCGCTTCCGGCAGCCACCTCAAGGCCCGCACTACGTTGATTCGGAACCGACGCGGGGAGCGAGCCCGGACGCCCAAGAATTGACGTCGGTATGTTCCAGAGCCTCATCCGTCAGTTCGAACTTCTCCCACCTGTCCTTAGTCAACCGGCGTTCAGCCTCCGACGCTTCCTCGATCTCCACGTACCGCTCGATTGCCGCTTTCATCAGGTAGTGGAGGCTTCGCTCACGGGCTTTGCCCAAAGCCATTAGCCGTCGATAAGTGGCTTCGCTCAACCGAAGGCCAATTGGCGGGTTCGTCATGGAGGCTCCGTCTCAGACGCGCCCGCCAAATACTGCTTCGCTCTACAGGGTCCACTTGAAGCCGGTGGAACGACGCAATGGCCCCGTCAATGGGCAATTGCGGCGTCCAGCTTCCTTACCGCAAGCGGCAAGACCGGTGCCCTCTGAGGACGCCCCTCGCCGGCGGAAGGCTAGCTCACATCCTGTAAAGCAACACACCGCCCTACGGCAGGACTTCTTCTGGCTCGCGTCGTCTGCCCGATCGCACGCCGCCTCCATTCAGGTTCACGCGCGCACCATCGCAGGCTTGCGGCCGAACCAAGGGCGCGCGCCCTCGAGCTGGGCCGATAGCCTGAAAAGGGTTGCCTCGTCGCCATAAGGAGCGACCAGCTGCACCGCGACAGGCAGCCCGCTGGTACTCTCGCCGATCGGCAACATGATGGCGGGCTGACCGGTGAGGTTGAACCAGACCGTGAACGGCGAGAAATGGAAGACGCGCCGCCAGTATTCGTCCACGTCGTCCATCATCATGTCGAGCCAGCCGAGCTTCACCGCCGTGCCCGTCGCCAGTCCTGGACTCAGCAGGACATCGTAGTCGCGATGGAAGGCGGCCGTTTGCCGGCCGAGCCGATGCATGGTCTGGGTGGCCCGGACATAGTCGGCGCTGTCGGTGGCTTCGCCCAGTTTCGCGGTGAGCCAGGTGATGCGTTCCACCTCGTCCTCGCGGGCGGCTCGCCCGGCGGTCGGGTGGCTCGACAGGTTCACCACCGTGTTGACCCCCATCAGGGTGAGGAAGGTCGGCACCACCGCTTCGCCATCGATGTCGGGGTCGGCCTCTTCCACGTGGTGCCCGAGGTCCGAGACCAAGGTTGCGGTTTCGCGCAGCACCCGGAGGGCGTCCGCATGGACCGGCGCGCCATTCGGAGTGCGGGAGGTGAAGGCTACGCGCAACCTGCCCGGATCTGCGCCGACCTCGTCCAGGAAAGGCCGAGCCGGCGGGGCCGCGCTGTAGGGATCACCGGCGCCGGGGCCGCGCGTCGCATCGAGGATGGCGGCGCTGTCGCGCACGCTCAGGGTGACGGCGTGCTCGGTGGCAAGCCCCCCGCTCCCTTCGCCGAGATACGGCGCCATGGTGTTGCGCCCGCGGGTCGGCTTGAGGCCGACCAGTCCGCAGCAGGCGGCGGGTGCACGGATCGAGCCGAAACCGTCCGAGGCGTGCGCCGCCGGCAGCATGCGCGCGCCGACCGCTGCGGCCGCGCCGCCGCTCGAGCCGCCCGAAATGCGCGCCTGGTCCCAGGGGTTCCTGGTCGCGCCGTGCAATCTGGGCTCGCAGGTGAGACTGAGGCCGAGTTCGCAGGTGTTGGTCCGCCCGAAGATCACCATGCCGGCCCGTTTGAGCCGCTTGACGTGCTCGCTGTCTTCCGCCGGAACGACGTCTTCGAAGAATCTCGAACCCCTCGTGGTCGGACACCCGGCCAGCGAGGCGCCAAGGTCCTTCAGCAGATAGGGCACGCCCCTGAGCGGCCCGTCGGGGAGGCCGTCGGCGATGGCCGCGCAGCCCTCGTCGTAGAGGCGGTTGGTGACCGCGTTGACGGTCCCGTTCCGCGCCTCGACCCGCTCGATCGCGGCCTCCAGGATCTCCTCCGGCGTGGTCTCGCCACCTGCGACGAGCCCGGCCAATCCGAGCGCATCGTGCTCTTCGTAGTCGGTGAAGGCAGCCATTGCGCTCCCCTTTTTGATCCCGTGCTCGAGTTACCGTTCCGACAGTCCGCGCCGGCCCGCATGATCTGCGGCGGCGAACGGCTCCAGGGTCTGGAGTTTCGTCATCTTGGCGTACCGAGGGAAGCGGCGGGCCCGTCGCCTCCACGGACCGACGGAACGCGTGCCACTGCGGTCGCGACAAGGAGCAACCGGGGGCGACATCCGGGATCGGACCGGGCGTGGGACACGGTGTCCGCCGGCGGTTTGCAACCTCGCGGGAACCCCCTCCGTCCACTTCCGGTAATTTCCGCGTGCCGTCGCTTGAGCATGCTGATCATGGCCGAGGGACATGGCAGCTCGATCAGTACTGGGGCTCCGGGACGTTGACGAGCGGAAACGCGCTCAGCAGGCCCGGCTGCGTGACCAGGGGCGCGGGCCGGAGCATGCTGCGATCGACCTCGGCCAGGCTGGTCACCCCCATCAGGCCCAGGCAGGTCTGCACCTCGTCCTCCAGCAGCTCCAGCATCCGCACCACGCCGGCGGATCCACCCGCACCCATCCCGAGGCCCAGCAGTCGTCCCACGCCGACGGCGTCGGCGCCCAGGGCAATGGCCTTCACCAGGTCCGTGCCCCGGTAGATGCCGCCATCCACCACGACTGCCGCCCGGCCATCGACGGCATCAACGATCTCCGGGAGGACGTCCGTCGAGCCCAGTCCATGATCCAGTTGCCGGCCGCCGTGGTTGGAGACGTAAATCCCCTCGACCCCCAGCTCCAGACAGCGAAGCGCGTCGTCGACTTCCGCAATGCCCTTGATGAAGAGGGGGATATCGTGCTTCGACTTGAACCGGGCCAAATGATCCCAGTCGAATGAAGACTGGAACTTCAGGTCGCCGAGGGAGCGCCGGTTCCAGGTCTTCTCGAAGCGCTTGGCAATGTCCCGCTCGCGGCGGCTGTAGTGCATGACGTCGACCGTGATGGCGAACGCGTCGAAACCGGCCGCCACCGCGCGGCCGACCATCTCGTCGACCCAAGCGTCATCGCTCCGCACGTAGAGCTGAAAGATCTTCATGTTGTCAGTCGCGGCCGCCACCTCCTCGAGTGCCGGCTGGGAAACCGAGCTCTGCATGTGGCAGACCCCGAATTCCGCCGCGGCCCGGGCCGCCGTGGCCCCTCCCCCCTCCGCAAACGACTCGAGCGATCCGATCGGCGCCAGGGTCAGGGGCAGGCGCAACCGGCGCCCCAGCAATTCGCCGGTACAGTCCACGCTGGAGACATCCCTCAGGACGCGCTGCCGAAGGCCCATCGAATCGAGGGCCGCCCGATTCCGCTTCAAGGTGGTTTCCGTTTCGGCTCCGCCCACGAGATAGTCCCAGACTTGGTGGGACAGGTTGTTGCGCGCGGCGCGCACAATCTCATGCAATGCGTAAAACTCGCGAGGCGGTTCGTTTCTCATGCTGTCTCCGTCCAGATGCGGCCGCGGGCACCCCGTATCTCTTCAACCACAATGCAGCGACCGAACGTCCCCGCGCGAGGGCTCGCCAAGCCCTCTATTGTTTGTGGGATATGCGATCCGGGACCCAGCGCAAGCCCGGAAAAGCCTAAATGGTTTGCGCAGCATTCCAAGAGGAAGGGGCGGTACTCCGAACGCTGTCAGGGGGGCCGTACTCGTGACGATCACCGGGATGACCTAAGGTCCGAACACAATAAGGGGTCGCTGGCTGTCCCGCTCCCCGTTGAGGTCCGTCGGGCCCGGCACCGTGGACATTCCTCGTCAGGCTCTCATCCCATGTCATGCATTTCTCGAGACGTACGTTATAGCGTACACTAACGGCAACGGGAGATGCGACCAATGAACATCCGTAATGCCACCGAGGCCCGTTCGAATCTGTATCGCCTGATCGACGAAACGATTCAAAACCACAAACCGGTCACGATCACGGGGAAGCATGGCAATGCGGTACTGATTTCCGAAAACGATTGGCACGCAATCAATGAAACACTACATCTCCTCTCCGTTCCGGGGATGCGCGAATCCATCCGTGACGGAATGGCAGCTGGTCTGGAGGAATGCGACACCGAGATCGATTGGTGACCTGGAAACTGTGCTTTACCCGGCAAGCCATGAATGATGCGAAAAGACTTGCATCAGCCGGTCTTGCGCGGGAAGCCCAGTCACTTCTAGCCGTCCTGCAGTCTGATCCGTTGGCGAACCCGCCTCCTTACGAGAAGCTCGTGGGCGACGTGGCGGGCGCTTTCTCCCGAAGGATCAACATCCAGCACCGACTGGTGTACCAAGTCATCGAAGAGGAAGAGGCGGTAAAGGTTCTCCGTTTCTGGACGTACTATGACTAGCGGCCTGGTAGCGCAGAAGCAGCAGTTGCTCCCTACCACTTGAGATCCGGGGCACAACCTCCATCTTTCTCCCGTTCCCCGTGGAGGCCACGGAAATCTCAGGAGGCCGTTCACGACCAAGGTTTGGGGCTTATCCCGAATGGTTGGTGCGCCTGGCTAACTGGTGGAATGTCGCTGGGTGCAAGTCCGGGCATAATCGGCCAGCGTCACCACGACTCCTCCATGCTCACTCGGTGCAACGCCCGTCACGAATTGGCGGTCCGCCGTCACCACCAGCGCGCCGATGCGGTGCGCGAGTGCGAGATACACGCAGTCGTAAACCGGGTGGTCGAGGGCCAGGGCCAGACGGACCGCGTCCGCGCTGACGGTTTCATCGTCGCTCCAGTGCACCGGCATATCGGGCAGCCAGGCCAAGGCGACACCTGCATCAGCCCGCTCGATCTGACCCAGCCGCGCCTTGCGCCACAGCGCATTGGCAACCTCGGAAGCCATCAGGCGCGGTGCGTGTAGCTCCTGACCGCTCGCCGCTAGTTCCCGCGCGGCGTCCGAATCGGGCTCCTCGACCAGCAACTTGACCGACACACTGGCGTCAACGACAAGGCGCATCAGAGATCGTCGCGATGGCCGCGGTCGCGGTCCTCGCGGATCAGCATTTCCGCCGGGGTTTGCTTGCGACCCCTGGTCTTCTCCCGCAGCCGATCCGATGCCTCCAGGAACGCGGTCCGCTTCGCCGCCATGTCGTCGTCGGCCGCGCATTGCAGGATATGGCGCGCCTCGCCTTCCAGGGAACGGTTGTTCGACGAGGCTCGCCGCTTGAGACGTTCCACCACGTCTTCGTCGAGCCGCCGCACATTGATTGTCACCATTGGTTCGCCCCCGGGCACTTGTTATCATTTTGTTATCATTCTGTCATGCCGCGGGCAAGGCCCGGCGGGCTGCCCTAGCGTGCTGCATAGTGCATCCGGTTGCAGGTGCGGACCGGGACTCCTGGCGCCTTACGCCGCCTGGAGGAGGATGCCGTCCTCGACCCTTGTTCTCCGCTGGCCGGGCACGTTGCCGCCGCTCCGAACTTCGTTCTGTCACCGCGCGGGCGCGGGCGGCCTGGAGGTGACGTGCCCAAGCCACTTGGATGCGGGCACCCGAAGGAACTCGCCCAAGGTCCCGGCGCGGCCGAGGCCCAGTCGTTCCCGGTGGGTGAGGGGTCACAGGTTGACGTAGGTCGCTCGCCGGGCCAGCGATTCCGAAACGCGGTGCATCAGGAGCAGGTTGGCGGAACCAGCGAGAACGAAGAGACCGCCCTGGCGAGGGCGGTCCTCGTCCACCGCCCGCTTGACCGCGAGCAACATGTTCGGCTCGCGCCGTACTTCGTCGAGAACGATCCGATCAGGGCTCCTGACCAGGTCGTCGGCGTTCCCTCGCGCGCGTTCCTGGGTCCCCAAGTCAACGAGTGTCAGGTAGAGGTGGTTCTGCAGAAGCGGCTCAAGCTGCACCAGAGTGCTCTTGCCCGTTTGCCGGGCGCCCATGAACACGACCACCGGTAATGTGGCCAGGGCGCGCTCGAGCAGCCGTGCAGAAACTCCGAGGGAGGGAGCGCTGATCTCCCGTTGTGCGGGCGCTTATCGCTCACCGTATGGGCACTTCGCAGACCCGAACACACCAGGGTGCGACATCGGGCGCGTCGTCGATCCGCCAGTTCCGGTGATCGCCCGTAACGGCCAGCCTCACGCAGGTGTGTCTTCGCGACGGCGAACAGCCCTACAGCAACTTCGCCAGTTCACCCTTCTTGACCTTGCCCGTTGCCGTCATCGGCAACGACTCCACGATTCGCACTTCCGGGCATTTGAAGGTGGCCATGGAATCCCGGCACCAGGACCGGATGTCCGCCTCCGAGACCCCGGCTTTCTGTTCCGGGTCGAGCACGACGAACGCGACCGGGACCTCGCCCCGGTCGGTGTCCGGTCGCCCGATCACACCGGTGCCGACGATCGCGGGGTGGCGGCCGAGCAGCGCCTCGATTTCCGCGGGGAAGACCGACATGCCGTTGACCTTGAGCATCTCCTTGCGGCGCCCGAGAAATTGCAGCAGTCCCCGCTCGTTGATCACGCCGATATCGCCCGTGTGCAGCCAGCCGTCCCGGAGCGCCGCGACGGTCGCCTCCGGTTTGTTCCAGTAGGCCTTCAGGGTCGACGGCGAGCGCACGCAGATCTCGCCCTCGGATCCCAGCGGCAGCAGGGCGCCCGACGCGAAGTCGCAGACCTTGAGCTCGGTTCCGGGAACCGGGAAGCCGCACATGATCGGCTGCATGCTGAGGTCGAAATCGTCGTCCTGCAGCCCCACCGTGAACGTGTCGCACGTGTGCGTCTCGGTCATCCCGTAGGACAACTCCACCATGGTCGAGCCCGTGAGCCGCCGCCAGCGCGCACGGTATTGGGCGTTGAGCTTCTTCACGAACGAGGAGACCCCGGTCGTGTCAATGGAAGTCAGGTCGTAGTCGCCGACTTCGGGGTGCTCCATGACGGCGACCGCATTGTCCACGAGCAGCACCGCGCGATTTGGCCGGACGGCGTGGACGGCCTGGATGTAGCTGAGGGGATCCCAGCGCGCGAGCAGCACACAGCTCGCGCCGGCAAATACGGGAAAGATCAGCCCGAGGTCCTCGCCTGCGATCCAGAACAGCGGGTGGAAGTTGACCGTCGTGTCGCCGGCCTCCAGCGGGCAATTGGTCCGGCACGACGTCGCGGCCGTGTAGAGCATGTCGCGCTGCGTATGGACACACCCTTTCGGCATGCCCGTGGTTCCGCCGGTGTAGTTGAGGGCGGCCACCGCGTCGAGGTCGGCGGTCAGCGGCGCGGGTTCGCCGGCCCGCTTCAGGGCCGCGAGAAAATCCTCGGCGTCCGACGTTCGTGCCGCGCCGGACACGGATTCGGGCACATGGAACGCGGGAGCGTCCTGCACCAAGGCCCCGAGGCCGGTGCCGAACACTCGCCGGAGACGGGTCCGGTCCTCAACCGTCCGCACGAGCGGCACCAGTCCGTGGTCCGCGAGTACGACGGTTGCCTGGGTGTCGTTGAGTTCGTACGTGAGCTCGTGCGCCTTGAACATCGGATTGACCGGCACGTGGATCGCGCCCGCCTTGAGGATCCCGAAGAAGGCCACCGCGAATTGCGGGCAGTTGCCGAGAAACACCGCCACGGCATCGCCCGGACCGATACCGTCCGCCTGGAGCAGGGCGGCGAACCGATCGCTCAGCCGGTCCATCTCGGCGAAGGTCACGATCCGCCCGTAGTAGTTGTAGAGCGCCGCGTCCGGCGTCTCCCTGGCCCAATGACGGAGATGGTCGGTTAGCGCGATCTCGCCCAGTGGGTAGTGGGGCTCCCGCGGCACGCCGGCCGGCCAGTTGGCGTTCTGGATCGACCGGAGGCGCTGCAGGTACTCGGCTTCGGTCAGGGCGGCGTCTTGATCCATGGGTCTTCCCGTCCCGGCGCACCCGGGCTCAGTCGATGAGGTTCGGCCAGAAGAGGATCAGGTCGGGGAACATCATCAGCAGGATGACCACCACGAGGTCGGCCAGCAGGAAGTACACAATCCCCTTGAAGATCTGCGTGGTGGTGGCGAGATTCCCCACCACCCCCTTGATCACGAAGACGTTGAGCCCAATGGGCGGCGTGATCATCCCGATTTCGAGGAACTTGGTCAGGACCACGCCAAACCAGATCAGACTCAGGCCGGTGTCCTGGAGGATCGGCAGCAGCACCGGAATGGTGAGCAGCATCGCGCCCAGCGGCTCCAGGAACATCCCGAGGATCAGGAACATCACCGCGATGCCGGCCATCAGCAGGACCGTGTCGGCCCCGAGATCGATGACCACCTGCGACAGGAATTGCGACGCGCCGGAGAGCGCCAGGAACCGGGTCAGCAGATTGGCGCCGATGGCGATCACGAAGATCGCCGCCGTCGTCTGAATCGTCTCGACCAGGGCCTGCCGCGACTTCACCCAAGTCAGCGCGCCTTTCGCACCGGCGATGGCGAAAGCGAGGAAGGCACCCACCGCGCCCGCCTCGGTCGGCGTGAACACGCCCGCGAACAGGCCGCCGAACACCCCGATCACCAGGAGAATGACTGGCCACGTGTCCGCCAGCGCCAGCAGCTTCTCGCTGAGCGACGTCTGTTCGCGCACGGCCGGCGCCAGCTCCGGATGAAGTTTTGCCCGGATGACGATGACGAGCGTGTACGCGGCCACGGTGAGCAACCCGGCACCGATTCCGCCGAGGAACAGCTTCGAGATCGGCACCTGCACGAAGATGCCGTACAGGATCAGCAGAATTGACGGCGGGATCAGGGCGCCAATGGTCCCCGCCACCGCCACGGTCCCGGTCGCGAGAGTGGCGTCATAGCGGTTCCGCAACATCTCCGGCACGGCGATCCGGCCCATGGCCGCGGCACAGGCGACGGAGGATCCCGTCACGGCCGAGAAGCCGGCGGCCCCGAAGACCGTCGCCACCGCGAGACCGCCCGGCAGCGCCGAGAGCCACTTGCGCGCGGCCTCGAACAATCCGCGGGTGAGCCCGGCGTGATAGCAGCAGAAACCCATCAGCAGGAACATGGGCACCGACGTGAGGGTCCATTTCGCCCCGAAGTCGAACGGCACTGCGGTCAGGATTCCCCAAGCGGGCTTCAGGCCGACCAGCACCCAGATCCCGCCGAACGACACCGCGATGAGGGAGATTCCCACCGGAATCCGTAAGAGGATCAGGACCAACAGAACGCCGATTCCGATCAGCCCGATTTCGGTGCGGTCGAACACGCTATTCGAGACCGACGTGCGGATCGCGGAAGGCGTCGTGCTGGACTTCACCCAGGCTGCTCTTCACGCCCATCACCGTCACCGTGATCCGGTAGAGCAGCACGATCACGACCAGCGCGAACCCGACGGGCAGGAAGTAGTAGGAGGCCCAGATCGGGATCTTCCAGTCGACCTCCATCATGAACGTGCCGACCGCCGTCTTTTCCAGCGCATCCAGCAGGGTCTGGTAGAAGAGCAGGCTGAAGACGACAGCCGAAACCACCCAGCTCGCGACGGCGAGCCCCTGCTGCCATCGCCGGCGCAGCAGTTGGACGAAGACCTCCACCGTGATGTGAGCGTCGTTGCGCTCGGCCAGCGCCAGCGGCAGGAAGATGATCGGCAGCATGTAGTAGTGCGGCACGATCGTCACCGTGGCCGGGATCGGATGGCCGATCAGCCGCATGAACACGTCGAACGTGATGTGCAGCATCATCAGGACGACCGCCACGCACCCGATCACCGCAAGCACGTCCGTCACACGGCCGAGGATGCGCCCGAGCCGATGCATGCCAAACCTAGTTCCGTGCCGTCGTCGCCGCTACGGCGCTAGCGAACTTGCTTCGGCAGGCCGGAGCAGGCCGGCTCACATGCCGTGCGTGGCGGCATCGACGTGGTCCCAGATTTCCCGCTTGTAGAGCGCCGTCACCGCATCGACGTCGGTCGCGTCGATGTCCGCCAGCAATCCCCGCCACTTCTCGATCAGCCCGGTGAACCGCGCAATCCGGGGCGCTGCGTCCGTGATCCCGTAGTTGTCCCTCGCCATGGTGTCCATGTTGGCCATGTCCTCGGCGATGAATCGTTCGGTAGCGGCCACCAGGTCAGGTGCGGGCTCCAGGACCTGGATCCCGTCGGCCGCACCGGCGCCGTTGAGGATGTCATCATTGAAGGTCTGGAACTGCACCGTGGTGAGCGCCGACGCTTCGGCAAACAGGTCGAGCAAGAGACGGCGCTCGTCGGTGGTGAGACCGCGCCACGTGTCAATGTTCATGTTGAACTGATTGCCGTGGTAGGTCCCGAGCGGGAGGCGCGTGATGTACTTGGCGACGTCCTTGAAATTCAGGTTGTAGAGCTCGGTGGCCGGGTGCAGGTTCGCGTCCAGCGTGCCGCGGCTCAGGGCGTCGTAGATGTCGTTGGCAGACAGCGACATCTTGATTCCGCCGATGTACTCGACCCAGCGCCCGAACGCCGAAAAGCTGCGGATGTTCTTGCCCTCGAGGGATTCGATCGTGGTCATCGGTTCCGTCGTCAGCAGCATGTACGGCGCGTTCGACGTCATCGCGAGGAAGACGGAGCCGTTGGCCTCGGACTCCGCGAGGCATTCCGGGCAGGTGAACACGTATTCGCTGGTTGCGGCTGACAGCACCGTGGCGTTGTGTCCGAGCATGGCCAGGTCGAGGATCAGGTTGACCTGCGGCATTTCCGCCGGGTGATAGCCGGGGACCAGAAGGGCGGCATCCGCCAGCCCGTCGCGGACGCCGGTCAGGCCTTGCTTGAGATTCAGGAGGGACCCGTAGAAGACCTCGGTCGAGAGCGCTCCGTCCGAACGCGCGTCGATGTGCTCGTCGACGTAGGCGAGCGTCTTCGACCACGTGTGGATGGGCGGCAACCCGATGGCGAAGATCAGGTCCTTGGCACTGGCCGCGGTCACGCTCAGGCCGCCCACAAGCAGGGCCACCGCCGTTCCGAACTTGATCAGTTTCGGCATCGCCGCCTCCGTTCCCGCCCGCGCAGAACCGGCCATCCTAAAGCATGTTCGGGGCACCCGGTATGGACCAACGGTGCCATGACAGGCGGCCCGAGCGCCCGCAAAGGGAGGCGACCCGCCCTCTCGTGCATCGGCGGCACCTACCCACGACGTGCGGGACAGGCAGTTGTCGACGCGGCTACGGCGCTCATGACCGTGCGAGGCACGCC
>JAGWAT010000026.1:14595-40952 GCA_021296265.1 Alphaproteobacteria bacterium
CACGCACTGCCTTCGCTGCAGTCTGCCTGGGATCTTCCGTCACGCCGCGGCCCGGGTTGAGGAGCGCGCATGGGAGTGCTGCCCTAGCCGCCCGGGCGGTACGGAGCGCTGACGACCGCCGTCTCGCTCCGCTCGCACCGTCAGAGCCGTCCCCGACCAGCGCCCGCCACGGCCGAGTACGGCACGAGATCGATCGCAGTATCCTGCCCTGGGCTTTCCCCACGACCGCGGCGACATCCGGGTCCCGAAGTTGATGGTCGCAGGCGGCCGGCAACGGGATGCCGTCGCTCGGAACGGTCGAAGACGTTCGCCTCGCGGCCGCCCCGACCGTCACGGCAGTTCCGTCAACCACACGGAGGGGTTTTCAGTTGCTCTATTTTGCGTACGGATCCAACATGTTGACGGCACGCATCGAAGGGCGCCTCGGTCCCTGCGGGCGACTCGGATCCGCCTGCCTGACGGGACACGTGCTCCGCTTCCACAAGCTGGGCGGGCTCGACGGCACCGGCAAGTGCGACGCGTTCCCGTCGAACGACCCGGGCGACCGGGTATGGGGTGCCCTCCTCCGCCTGACCGAAACGCAACTGGCCCGACTGGACACGATCGAGGGCCCCGGCTACCGGCGGGTAGCGGTCAGGGTCACCTTTGACGAACAGCTGGTGGAAGCCACGATGTACCTGGCCAAGCGAGAGACCCGAGATTCCTGCCTCCGGCCGCTCGACTCCTACAAGAAGATGGTGCTCGCGGGCGCTCGTGAGCTTGACCTGCCGGCTGACTACATCGCCGCCATCGAAGCCGTGCCTTCGCTTCCTAACCACGGATAAGGACGAGGTGATCGAACATGGGCAGCCCCGGCCTGCCCGTCGATCATGACTTCATGAGTTCCGGGAAGTACGTGGTGTAGAAGCCTCGGTCACGCGTCAGGAAATTGTCAGCCACGGCAACGGCATGGGCGCCGATCAGGAAGTCGGTGATGATCCGGTCCCTCGGCCCTGCGGCCTGGCGATAACGCATCCACCGAACTCCAGCGTCATACGCGACGGCGGTTCGATCCGCTGTCGCTCGGCGGCGCCGAGCCCGGCATAGGTATCCGGTCGACAGAACAGGTCGACATCAAGAGATACCCGGTGTCTCCATCGGGCGGCCCGCACCGTGCCACCCCCGAAGGACAAATCCGCCGGGACAAGTTCCGTCCGGACGGCTTCGAAGACCTGTAGGGCGATCCGTCCTTGCGGGTCGAGCACGTCTTCCGGTGCCTGTCTGGCCGCCTGGACCCCTGCCGGCGGCTGCCCTCCGCGCGTTTCGCCAGGGTTCACTGGGATGAACCCGATGGGGCGGCCGGCCGTCGGTGGGCACGCGCGGTATCCGGGTGGCCGGTGTCGCAAGCGCACGCGTCCTCTTGCCCTCGTCCGGATTGCACTCCGCTGGGACCCCGGTGCTGCTTGGCCACAACCAGCGTGCGGGCGGCATCCGGAGAGTTCATGATTGACGGATCCAAGCCGCGCCGGAAGCACGGAACGTCACCACGGCGCGTGGCGCGATAGCGCGGCTCATCGGGCGGCGCTCTTCAGAGTACAATGGGACTTTCGCAAGTCACACATCCGCTAAGCGATTGTGTTACCTGCGAGCCCCATATCAGAACGGATCCCCGAATCGGGGTGCCGCAACCGCGTTCCGGCCGGCGAAGCGCGCTCCCGCGCGCTCCTCGATCCGGAGTGCCTCGTTCCACTTGGCCATGCGCTCGGAACGGGCGAAGGACCCGACTTTCATCTGTCCCGCCCGCCAGCCCACCGCCAGGTGCGTCACCGACACGTCCTCGGTTTCACCCGAACGCGCCGACACGATGATGCCCCAGCCCGCGCTTCGGGCCGCGTCAAGCGCCTCGCGCGCGCGGGTGACCGTGCCCGCCTGATTGGGCTTGACGAGAAGTGCCGTCGCGGCGCGCGCCCGGGCGGCGACACTCGTGCGGCCGGCGTCGGTCACCAGGAAGTCGTCGCCCACGACCTGCGCCCGGCCGTCGATCGCGGCCACGAACCGGACCATTCCCCCATGGTCATCTTCCGCCAGCGGATCCTCGATCGAGATCACCGGGAACTCCCGGCACCAGCCAAGCAATTCCTCCGCAAACGCCTCGGGCTCGAACTCCCGGTTCTCGAGACGGAGCCGATACCTACCCCTTTCGTGCAACTGGTTGGCTGCGATATCGAGCGACAACGCCATGTCGCTTCCGGGCCGCAGGCCGGCCGCCTCGATCGCCTGCACAGCAAACGCCAGCGCCTCGCGGTTGGTGTCGAACACAGGCCAGTAGCCGCCTTCATCGGCCACGCCCGCAAGCCGACCGGCATCCGAAAGGAGCCGCCCGGCCGCCCGATACGTCTCGCCCGTGAACCGGAGGGCCTCGGCGAAGGAGGTGGCGCCCACCGGCATCACCATGATGTCTTGCAGGTCGAGGGCGCGCGCTGCATGGGCGCCGCCGCCCACGAGCTGGATCTCCGGCATGGGAAGCAGCGGCGCGCTGTCCCCCGCCAACAGCTGCCAGCGCTCCAGGCCGTGCGCTTTGGCTGCCGAATCGAGCACGGCAAGCGACACGGCTGTGGAAGTGTTGCCGCCGATTTCCGCGAACCCCTCGCCGCCGAGTTCGGCGAGGGTGCGGTCAACGGCCGCCTGGTCCGCTGCGTCCGTTCCGATCAGCGCCTCGCGCACCGGACCGTTGAACGCCCGGAGCGCCGCTTCCACGTCCCGGCCGCCGAGCGCGGCACCGCCGTCGCGGAGGTCGAAGGCCTCACCGCCGCCTCGGCTGGCGCCCGCGGGCGCGGCCGCGCGGCCGGTGGCGCCGCCCGCCAGGATCACGTCGGCCTCCACGGTCGGGTGGCCGCGTGAATCCCAGATCCGGCGCCCGTGCACGGCGCGAATGGTCGTGTCAGGCATCGAGGCTCTCCAGGAGACGGGCCCAGCGCCCAAAGAGCGCCGGCAGGGCTGCGACGGGACGCATCAGGTGCTCGCGGGCGAAGGTGCGAACCGGGGACTGGAGTGGCGCGGTATCGAGGTATTCGACCGGTGAGCGGCCATCGACGCGGCCGAGCATCAGGCCGGGCAACAGCCGCGCCACCCGTGTCTCGAGCGCCGCCGGCTCTTCCCACGCCACGTGCAGGAGATAGGTCTCGCGCAGGGTGGCCGCACTCGCAAGGAGCGCAGATCCGCGGGCAGGAAACAGACGCCCCTTGAGCAGGAGGTGATTCAGGCAGAACGCCAGGTCGAAAGCAGGATCGCCCGCAGTCGCGCACTCGGCATCCAGGAGCACCGGCGCGCCGCCGGGCGATCGCAGCAGGTTCTTCGGGCTGGCGTCGCCGTGGATCAGCGTCAGCGCCCGGCCCGCCAGATCCCCGGCAATTGCCTGGAGCGGGGCGTGCAGGTCGCGATTCCGTTCGAGCGGGTGCAGCAGGTACGGCTCGACCCGGATGTCATGGAACGTCGCCGCATTGGGAAATCCGGCCGGCACCGCGGGGTCCGCCGCTGCGGCCGCGTGGAGGCGTCCCAGCGTGTCTCCGACCCGGCCGGCGAATGCCGAGTCCACGCGGCCCGCCATCAGTTCTGCCTTCCACAGCGGGTAGCGCTCGGGCGCGAGGTACTCCATCACGAGGAGGCCGGCGGCCCGGTCCTCGGCCAGCAGCGCCGGCGCCGATCCCGGAACCGCATGCCCGGCCCAGCGCAACCAGTCGGCTTCCGCGGCATTGCGCCCGACCGGTGCATACCAGTCCGCCTTGGTGCGGAGCTTCGCGAGGGCCTGCTTGATGCAGACAGTCCGGTCGGTATAGACGACTTTCCAGATGTCGGACGACACGCCCCCGGGGAGCGGGGACACTTCGAGCGGTGCCGTTCCGCTGCCGAGGTCCAGCTCCGCCAGGACCCGCAACAGGGCCGCAGAGGGTGCGGTGCGCCGGGCCAGGGACCCTACCCGTCGTTCTGCTGCGGGAGCACGAGCACCGGCTTCATGTCGCGGAAATCGTCCGCCCGGACGAGCACTTCTGTCGGTTGAGAATCCGGCGCATCGGAACGCGGCCGGTAGCTCACGCGATAAGCGGGATTGCCCGCATGCATGATCGGCGTGATCGCGACGAGTTCGGAATCCAGTTCCTGATCGACCCACGCGCGGATCATGTAGTCACGCCCCACCGAGTGCACGAAGGAGGCATCGGCTGGCGCCAGGAACTGCAAAGCCATCACGAGTGCTGCAGCCGAAAGAGAGAGACGAAGTACCATACGGTTTCCACGCAAAGCCTTGCCACCCAGCGGGCAAGATGGATAGAACACGAACGAGCCCGGGCGTCTTGCCGCCGCCGGGTTGGCAGCAATTTGAGAGAGCATTCGATGAGCCTTCTAGCGCGACGCTTGGAAAGCATCAAGCCGTCCCCGACCATCGCTGTAACCACTCGCGCTCGCGAACTTCGTGCGGCTGGCCGGGACGTCATCGGCCTCGGCGCCGGCGAACCCGACTTCGACACGCCTGACCACATCAAGGACGCCGCGATGCGCGCAATCCGGGACGGCCAGACCAAGTACACCGCCGTGGACGGTACGCCGGAACTCAAGGAGGCCGTGGCCGCCAAGTTTCGCCGCGACAACGACCTCGATTACTTGCCCAGCCAAATCACGGTCGGCACCGGCGGCAAGCAGGTCCTCTTCAACGCGCTGCTGGCGACGCTGGATCCCGGCGATGAAGTCCTGATTCCCGCGCCGTACTGGGTGTCCTATCCAGACATGACGGCGCTCGCGGGCGGCACCCCGAAGATCATCACCGCCGGCGCTGAAACCGGCTTTTGCATGACGGCCGAAATGCTGGAGGGCGCGATCACGGACCGCACCAAGTGGCTCATCCTCAACTCGCCGTCCAACCCGACCGGGTCCGCCTACACCGAAGCGGAACTGCGGGCACTGGCCGAGGTGCTGGTCCGGTACCCGCACGTCCACGTCATGACCGACGACATCTACGAGAAGATCACGTACAACAACTTCGCTTTCCGGACCCTCGCCCAGGTCGAGCCGACCCTCCACGAGCGGACGCTGACGGTGAACGGCGTATCCAAGGCGTACTCCATGACCGGGTGGCGGATCGGATTTGCCGGCGGGCCCGAGCCCCTGATCCGAGCTATCGCCAAGATCCAATCGCAGTCGACCACCAACCCGTGCTCGATCAGCCAGGCTGCGGCAGTGGCCGCCCTCACCGGCGACGAATCGTTCCTCGTCGACTGGACCGATGCGTTCCGGCGGCGCCGCGACAACGTCGCCGGGGCCCTCAATGCAGTCCCGGGGCTTTCCTGTCGTGTGCCGGAAGGCGCCTTCTACGTGTACCCCTCGTGCGCCGGACTGGTCGGCAAGTCGACACCCGACGGCACAACCATCAACGACAGCGGGGACCTCGCCACGTATCTCCTGGACCAGGTGGGCGTGGCTGTGGTGCCCGGAGCGGCGTTTGGACTGGAGCCGTTTTTCCGAATCAGCTACGCGACCTCTGACAGTGCGCTGGAAGACGCCTGCAATCGGATCGCACAGGCCTGTGCCGATTTGGAGTGAGCTTGGGGGCTGGCAAGAGGGCCGGCAAGCGCGGCACCCTTCGGCATAGCACAGCGCGGCAAATCCTCCTCGCCTCGATTTGGTCCTCCATGCACGCTTCGGTAAGTAGCCGAAGGTATTCCTGTGCCGGCATTTGCCGATGGAGTCAAAGCTATCGTCGGTCGATAATTTCCTCACGAGCGTTGCGTGCTACGCCAACGACTCGAATGCCAGGGCAAGCCGTGCCGAACACCTGAGCATCAACCTCGGTCTGCATTTCCTGGCCGGTGCGCAGTCTCTCCCACGGCGTTGCACTGCAGTTTGCCGCGATCCCGACACGAACAGGGGCGGTGAGCCCGCACGCGGGCCCGGTCCCCTACCGACGAAGGCATGAGCCCGAACCAAGGATCGCAGCCGGCCGGGCGTCATACTTCATGCGATGTGCATGGCTGACGCTGACCACGAACTAGCCCTCGCCGCCGCCAACGGTGATCGCGCGGCTTTCGCCACGCTATTGGCGCGCCACTACGACCGCCTCTTCCGTCTCTGCTTCCGCCTCACAGGACGTCGGGAAGCCGCGGAGGACCTTACGCAAGACATCTGCCTAGTCCTGCCAGCGAAGCTGAAGCACTTCCGCGGTGAAGCCAAATTGACGACCTGGCTCTACCGCGTCGCTGTCAATGCCGCACATGATCGCCGCCGGCGCACTGCCACACGGGTGAAATCAGCCGAGGGCTGGGGCGACTGGGAATTGAACCGGCGCGCGGCAGCAGCGCACACCGCCGCACACCTCAAGTGGCTGCGGCAAGCAATGGCCGCATTGCCGGAGCAACTTCGCGAAACCGCTGCACTCACCCTAGGGGACGAAATGACCCATGCAGAAGCCGCCCAAGTGCTTGGCGTCTCCGAGGGCACCATCAGCTGGCGACTTTCCGAAATCCGCAAGCGCCTCCGCGCCGTGCGACAGGAGGAATTGAGCTCATGACAGATCCGCTCGACGGTCTGAGACGCGCCATGGGCGACGCGACACCGGCACCGGACCCAGCCCGGCGCATCGCCAATCTGGCCCGCGCGCAGGGAATCTTCGATCGTGCCCAAGGAGCGGCCGCGGAGCCGCGTCCTACCCGTGAACGGCCCGATGGATGGACGGCCCTGAGACACGGAGCAGACCGCATGTTTGTAGCACTAACCTCTCGCCCTGCGCTGGTTACCACCACCGGGTTGGCCGCTCTGAGCCTCGTCATCGCTGTGCCAATGATCCGCGAGGGCACCGTCCCGCGTCTGCAGCCAGTTGATGTACCAGCCACCACGATCGTCAGCCAAGACCAGGTTTCCGATCCGCTCGCGATCGACGAAGGCCCGGAAATCACTGCCGCACCTGCTCCCTCGAAACCGCCACCGGCAGTCGCTCCCCCGGCAGCTGTAGACAGCCGGGCCCGCTCCGCCCGGGTTGAGGGCCTCGAAGTTGCGGAGCAGGCTCGTAGCCTTCCAAGCAGCGCCGGCGATCCAGCAGCGAGCACTGTCCTGCTTGCTCCGAGCCACACGGACGAGCGAGACTTCCGACACGAGACCCTCGCCAAGCCCGGTTCCGAAATCTTCGCCAACGCCGATCCACAACCGCTCAAGATTGCGGCTGAAGAACCAGTATCGACCTTCGCCATTGACGTCGACACCGCGAGCTACGCCGTAATCCGCTCGTCGCTGATGCACGGCTTCCTGCCGCCTCGTGAGGCCGTGCGGATCGAAGAGATGATCAACTACTTCCCGTACGCGCACCCCGAGCCCGCCCCGGGCGAGGCACCATTCAGGCCCACCGTCACCGTCACAGAAACCCCCTGGAATTCAGACACGCAGCTGCTGCATATCGCACTGCAAGGCAGGTCGCCCGCCGTCGAAGACCGTCCCCCTCTGAATCTCGTATTCCTCGTCGACACATCGGGATCCATGGATGCGCCCGCCAAGCTGCCACTGCTGGTCCAGTCGTTCCGCCTGATGCTCGGGCAGCTGCGTGCGCAGGACCAGATTGCCATTGCCACCTACGCCGGCAGCGCCAGCCTCGTGCTCGGCGCGACACCAGCCGACGATCGCAGGGCCATACTCGCCGCGCTCAGTCAGCTTGACGCTGGCGGCTCAACTGCCGGGGCAGAAGGCCTGCGCCTCGCCTATCAGACCGCCGAGAGCATGGCGGCAGAGGGGGAAGTGACGCGCGTAATCCTGGCCACTGACGGCGATTTCAATGTCGGCATCTCGGACCCCGATGCCCTACAGGACTTCATCGCCCGCAAACGCCGCAGCGGCATATATCTCTCGGTTCTCGGCTTTGGGCGCGGAAACCTGAACGATGCGACCATGCAGGCACTTGCCCAGAACGGGAACGGCCAGGCCGCCTACATCGATACGCTCTCGGAAGCACAGAAGGTGCTCGTGGATCAGCTCACCGGCGCACTGTTCCCGATTGCCGACGACGTGAAGGTCCAGATCGAGTTCAACCCTGCGGTCGTCGCCGAGTATCGCCTGATCGGTTACGAAACCCGTGCGCTCAGGCGCGAAGATTTCAACAACGACCGGGTGGACGCGGGGGAGATCGGCGCTGGTCACACGGTCGTGGCCATCTATGAGATCACGCCGGTCGGCTCATCCGCCGTCCTCGGTGATCCCTTGCGCTATGCCGACCCCCGCGAGGCATCGCAGGGTGCCGATGGAGAACTCGCGTATCTCCGCCTGCGCTACAAGAAGCCGGGTGAAACCACCAGTCAGCTGATCAAGCTCGCGATTATTCCCGGCATGGGTACCGCCAACGCGGATATCCGTTTTGCCATCGCCATTGCCGGCTTCGGGCAAATCCTGCGGGACAGCCGCTATCTCGGAAATTGGTCTTACCTAGATGCGCTCTCGCTGGCCGAAGCGAATGTCGGCGACGATCCATTCGGCTATCGCCGAGAAGCTGTAACGCTGATCCACTTGGCCAAGAGTCTCTCCGACTGAATGCGCCTCCCAGCGCCAGCCCGGCAGCCCTTCGCAGGGCGAGTCCTGACCGGCGGAACATCCAGCCGGCTGCGCCGGTGCCCGATCGAGCTGCCACCCTCTCTCGCTGCCAACACTCGCCCCGGCCGATCCACAGAAAGGGCCTTCGACGCGGCTGCGGGCCTTCTTCCGCCGGCAGCATCGTCGGGAAGCGCCTGCCTCTACGCGATCAAGCGTGGCCGTAACCTGTCGGGCGTGGGCCGCTATTGGAGGCGGTCAGGCGGCCGCGCGTCTCCGCGCGTACGCCTCCGGGAGACCACGCACGCTGATCCGCCAGAGGAGACGCTCGGTTCCGGGACCGTCGGGATCGTTCATCGGTGCGGCGCAGTGCATGGTCATCTGGGTGTCCCAGATGGCGATGTCGCCGACCTCGTACTTGTGGGCGTAGACGTACCGGTCCTGGACACAGTGTGCCTTGAGCGACCGGAGGAGGGCGTCCGCGTCGTCGTTCGGCATGCCCGCAATGCCGTACGCCGTGCCGCCCACGGCGTACAGCGCGCGCTCACCGGTGACCGAATGTTCGCGTACCAGCGGGTGGGACACTGGCGGAACCGTGGCAGCTTGCGCTTCGGTGAGCTGCTGGGTCGACAGTTCGCCGTCGCGCCCAGAGGTCGCCCCGTAGTAGTGGACCGCGACCATTCCGTCGATGCGCTCGCGCGTTTCCTGATCGAGATCGTCGTAGGCGGCTTTCATGTCGAGAATTCGCGTTTCGCCGCCCATGTCGGGAACCTTCTGGGCGTACAGCATCGTGGCGGTTGCGACATCGGCCTCGTACGACTGGTCGGTATGCCAGAAAGCCGCGGTATTTCGGCTGTACATCTGCCAGCGTCGGGTCACGTTCCCGACCTCCAGGAGATCCGGGTAGCCCGGCATGCGCGCCGTGTCGACGACGTGCTGGATCGGGACGCCCCACTGACGCCCGAACCGAAGGTAGGCGTCCTTGCCGCAGGTCTGGCCCTTCAGCACCAGCAGACGGTGCCGGTAGAGCGCCCGCGATAGCGTGAGAAACCCGTCATCATCGAGCCCCGCCGCCAAATCCACACCGTGGGCGGCGCAGCCGAACGGGCCTTCAAGCGGTTCGAAACGGATCATGCTGGAACCCTCGTCTCGATAATCTGCAGTGGGCAACCTCGGTATCGTGACGGACGCAGTGGCGCCGGGCAACTCCTCGGGACGGAACGTCGGGGGATTCGTTACCAGGAGGAGGCCGCGGACCTCCGGTTCCTTCGGGGCAATCAGCGTTCTGCAGGTGGTTGCCTCCGGGTTCGGGAGGGCAAACGAAGCCCTGCATTGTGATAGTGCGGCTCGCCGCCTGCCCATGATCGCACCCCCGCTTCACTCTCATGAACTTCCAGACCGGAGATGGGACAACGCATAACGTCTGGAGCCCTTTGCGGAGCGCCAAGGGAGCACCGTCGACGGGAGCGAGTTGCTCGGCACCGTCTCCAGCCCCGTTGCTTGCGCGCTGGCCCAGCCCCGCCAAGCGTGCGCGGGCGTTCCCCTGCCAGCGGGGACTCTCCGGCGTCGCCGCCGTTCACCCCGGTGCCCCCGCGATCAATCCGGGCCGGCCGGCCGCGGCGCGGCGACGACCCCTCTCCCGGATCCAGGTTGCCGCGTCCGCTGGAGCGCCGCGATGCTCTTGAGGAACAGCACGGAAGGGGCCAGCAGCAGCATCAGGCCGCCAAGACCCAGCATCGATTCATTGAATGCGAGCACGATCGCTTCTCGTTCCGCAACCAGGTAGATGTAGCTGGCGGTTCCGCGGACGGCGGCAAACGAGTCCGAAACCACCGGCTCCAGGCCGTGATAGAGCGTCCGCATCCAGTCGTGCGCCACTGTCGTGGAGTTCCGCGCCACGTCCGAGAGATGGGTGTAGTGGTGCTGGATCCTGGCTTCGAGGATCGAGTTCATCCCGCCGATCCCGACGGCTGCGCCCAGTCGCATGATCAGATTGAACAGGCCTGACGCATTCTTGATGCGGTCGGGTCCGAGATAGCCGAGCGCCAGGTTCAGAATCGGGAGAAACGTCAGTTGCGCGGCGAGACCTCGCACGGTCTGCGCCGGAAACACGTCCCAGAATCCCGGTCCCGCGAACATGAAGCCCTGCATGATGGTGCCCGTCCCCATCACCATGATCCCGACCAGGGCCACGATCCGACGCGGCCAGATCCGAAACAGCGCCAGCGTGAGAAAGCCGGACAGGAACTGGCCCACGCCGAGCACGAACACCATCTGTCCGATCACGATGCTGTCGAGGAGCCGCACGCGGGCGAGGAAGACCGGCAGCAGGTAGCTCGGCGCAAACAGGACGACGCCCCAGCAAAACACGACGGCGCTCCCCAGCGCGAAGTTCCGCGTCTTGAACACCGAGAGGTCGACAACCGGATTCTTGCACGTGAGTTCGCGGATCAGGAACAGCACCAGCGCCAGTGCCGAGACCGCCGTCAGCGACGTGATCAGGTCGGAGGCGAACCAGTCCGCGCGGCGCCCTTCCTCGAGCACGATCAGGCCGGGACCCAGCACCAGCATGGCCAGCACGATCCCCGGCAGGTCAGCGGTCTTCCAGAGCCCGGTCTCCGGCGAGTCGTAGCGGCCGAGCGTTGCCCCGAGCACCGTCACGGCAACACCAAACGGCACGTTGGAGAGAAAGATCCAGCGCCACGAGAGGGTTTCGGCGATGTAGCCGCCCAGGAGGGGGCCGAGGGCACTCGCCGCGGTCGCGAAGAGCCCGACCATCATGCTCACCCGGTCGCGCGCCTCCGGTCGATAGTGCGTGAACATCACCGAGAACACGCACGGCATGATGCCGCCGCCGAACAGCCCCTGGACGGCCCGGAACGCGACCATGGAATTGATGTCCCAGGCGAGTGCGCAGAGCACCGAACCGACGGTGAAGCCGCCCGCACACATCGTGAACATCCAACGGATCGAGAGCACCCGCAGGAGCCATCCGGAAACCGCGAGCATCACGACTTCCGCGATCAGGAACGACGTGATGACCCAGCTGACCTCGTCCGGACCGGCCTCCAGACCGGACTGGATATGCCGGAACGCGGATGCGAGGTTCTGGACCCCCATCAGGTTCAGGAACATGCCCCCCGTCATCGCCCAGAAGGCGAGCCGGCCGGATGGTGTCAGCCCGCCGACATCGATCGCTGGCGGCAGAACGGAGGACGTGCTTACGGCGTGCGCTCCGCTAGCGCTGCCCCCTGCGGCGCCGTGCGCGTGTCAACCGCGACCACGACCGACATGCCGGGCACGATCCGGTTCGTGAGTTCCTGCGGTGTTTCAAAGCGGATCTTGACGGGCACCCGCTGTACGACCTTCACAAAATTCCCAGACGCGTTCTGCGGCGGCAGCAGCGAAAACGAAGCGGCGCTCGCGGGCGCGAAACTCAGGATTTTGCCCGTCATCGGGTGGTCCGGGAACGCGTCGACCTCGATCTTTACTTCCTGTCCGACGCGCAACCTCTCCAACTGCGTTTCCTTGAAGTTCGCCGTGATCCAGACGCTGTGGAGCGGCACGACCGCCATCATCGGCCAGCCTTCCTCGATATAGAAACCGGGCTCGACCGTCTGGTTGGCGATGAAACCCTCGATCGGCGCCCGTATCTCGGTCGACGCGAGATCGAGTTCCGCCGCCTCCAGCTTGGCTTTCGCGCTTTCGAGCGCAGCCACGGCACTCTGGTAGCCGGCGTCGGCCCGGCTGAGATTGGCATCGCGTTCCGACGCTTCTGCGTCCAGTTCGGCGATCTCGGCATCCAGGACGAGCAGCCCGCTCCGGAGCTGGGCCACGTCCGCCCGCGCCGCCCGGAGATCATGGTCGGCCCGCACCAGCCGCGTCCGAGCGTCATCCAGGCCGCTGCGGCTGATGGAGCGCGCATCGTACAGCGTCTCCGCCCGCTCGGCGTCCATGGCCGCATGATCGCGCTCGGCCTCGAGCGAAGCGGCCCGGGCTTCGGCGCTCCGCACCTCACCCTGCTTCGCGACCTTGCGGGCTTCTGTCGTGGCCCGATGACCGGCGACGGCGGTGCCCGCCGCATTGGCCGCCTCGACTTCAGCCTGGGCGGCCGCCATCGCGGCCTCGGCCACTTCCACGCTCGCGCGCCGCTCGGCCACGATCGCTTCGAGCGGCTCGGTCTCGAACACCGCCAGCACGTCACCCGGATTTACGTGGGTATGCGTCGGCGGCGGTACCTTGGTGACGTAGCCGCTGATGCGCGAGGCGATCATCGTGATGCTGCCGCGCACGTAGGCGTTGTCGGTCACCTCGAAGTGGCGGCGTTCCTGCCACCACGCGGCACCCCAGACCCCGAGCCCAGCCACGATGACGGCAGCCAGCAGCACTGAGATGATCGTGCGTGTTTTCACGGATCGGTTCCGTCCCGGGCCTCTCCCCGGCCAAGAACCGGCCGGGTGCACGCCCGCCTTCGACCTCACACGCTCTACTTGTGTGGATAGGAGTCAAGGAAGCCATGCGATTTCTGCATGACGAGCAATGCCCGAAACCGCACAAAATCTGGAAACAGCCCTGCAGTCTCTGCAGGTCGAGATATGCGCGGTACGCATGGCTAAAAGGACGGGCACCGGTCCCGCCGGCCAGCGAGGAGGCGGTCCCGTCGCGGCGCCCGGAAGGCGCGAATGCCTCATTTGATAAGCTGCGCCACCGACCTCCGGCGAGGATGCATCATGCGAGTAACTCCGGCTGTTCTCGGTCTCCTCCTCGTCCTGGTCCCGGCGAGCATGCCGCTCGCCGAGGACGACCTGGCGGCGCGTACGACCGCCAGCCAGGAGGCCATCAAGTCCCTCGCCGGTACACTGGTGGGGCAACTTTCTCTGGCCTTGGCCGACGGCGGGCCGGTCGCCGCCATCGAAGTCTGCAATCTGGTTGCGCCGGAAATCGCACATGCGGAATCCGCTGCTCGTGGCTGGCGGGTCGGGCGCACCAGCCTGAAGCTCCGGAACCCGGCCAACGCGCCTGACGCATGGGAGCTCGCCGTCCTCCAGGACTTCGAAGCCCGCAAGACCGCGGGCGCCGATCCGAAGACCCTGGATCATGCCGAGATCGTGACCGACGACGGGCGCCGGTCCTTCCGGTACATGAAGGCCATCCCCACCATGGAGGTCTGCACGACCTGCCACGGCGCCAGCGTGGCCCCCGACATCGCCGCCCAGTTGGACGCCCTCTATCCCGAGGATCGGGCGCGCGGCTACGCGGTGGGCGACATCAGGGGAGCGTTCACGGTGGTGCAACCGCTCGACTAGTCGCCGGCCCAGCCCGGCCCGCATCGCCACCGGGCAGCCATGCACAAGCGATGGGCAGGCCCGGGCTCCGGATGTTCCCGGGAGCCTCTGGCCGGCGCACGCCCGCATTTGCGGAAGGGCCCGCCGGGAAGCCAGAATGACGGGCCACAGGGCACGACCATCCGCCCGTCGAAGCTTGCTGCACGTCGCGAGATGGCTGGAGACATTCCATGCCGAGGAATCCCCGCAGAACACAGGGCCTGCATGCTTTTTTCGCCGCGTACCCGGACGAGGCGCATCGCCAGTTCTTCAAGCCCGGGTTGAACCGGCGCGGCTTCTTTGCGGGCGCCGGGCTGGCAACCGTCAGCGGACTGCTCGGGTTGACGATTCCGTACTACGCCCACATGCCGCGGGGGCTGGTGCCCGCCGCCTTCGCCGACGAGGACCTCCTCGTCGGCAAGGACGGCCTCGTGCTGCTGAACGACCGGCCGATCAACGCCGAAACGCCTGCCCACTTGCTGGACGACGCTGTCACCCCGACATCCCGGCACTTTATC
The DNA here is from genome assembly GCA_021296265.1 of Alphaproteobacteria bacterium. Taxonomy (GTDB): domain Bacteria; phylum Pseudomonadota; class Alphaproteobacteria; order TMED109; family TMED109; genus VXPW01. The sequence goes on from JAGWAT010000026.1 coordinate 28,970, forward strand.
CGCAATAACGGCATCCCGCCGGAGGAAGCGGGCGCCGGGAACTGGACGCTCCGCGTGGACGGTCTGGTGGCCAATCCGATGACGCTGACGATCTCGGATCTGCAGCAGGAATTCGAGGTCGTCACGATGGCGCTGACCGTTGAGTGCGGCGGCAATGGCCGGGCCTTCTTCAACCCACCGGCCAGGGGCAACCAGTGGACCCTCGGCGCCGTCGCGTGCTCGGCATGGACCGGCGTGCGGCTTGCCGACGTCCTCAGGAAAGCCGCGCCGGCACCCGGCATCGTCTACACGGCGCATTACGGAGCCGACACCCATCTCTCGGGCGACCCGGACAGGCTGCCGATTTCACGCGGCGTCCCGATCGCCAAGGCCTTGACCGACAACGTGCTGGTCGCCTTCGCGATGAACGGCAGTTCGCTTCACCGGCAGAACGGTGCGCCGCTGCGCTTGGTCGTGCCCGGCTGGCCGGGGTCCTGCTCGCAGAAATGGCTGACCCGGATCGAACTCCGTGACCAGGTTCATGACGGCCCCAAGATGACCGGCACCTCCTATCGGGTGCCGCGGTACCCGGTTGCACCCGGCGATGAGGTGCCGAAGGAGGACTTCGAGATCATCGAACGCATGCCGGTCAAGTCCCTCGTGACCTTCCCGAAGCACGACAGCCACGCCGGCCGCAGCGTCGAGGTGCGGGGCCACGCCTGGTCCGGGGACAGGCTCGTCGAGACGGTGGATCTCTCGGTTGATTTCGGTGCGTCCTGGATGCCGGTCGAACTGGACCCGCCGATCAACCCAGGCGCATGGCAGAACTGGCGCCGGACCGTGGAATTCCCCGAGGCGGGCTACTACGAGGTCTGGGCGCGTGCGACCGACAGCGCCGGCGACATGCAGCCCTTTGGCATCGACTGGAACCCGAAGGGCTATCTCAACAATTCCATGCACCGGGTCGCGCTCCGCGTGACGTAAGGCGCCACGCAGAGCGCTGGCACCTTGTGGATGATCCGCCGAACGGCTCTCCTGCTGTGGGTCTCCCTCGCGGCACCGGTGCCGGGGGCCGCGGACATGGAGTCGCGCCTGGCTGCCGCGGACCCCGACCGGGGCGAGCAGGTCTTTCGTCGATGCGCCGCATGCCACACCGTCGAGCGGGACGGAGGCACCCGGGCCGGCCCAAACCTGTGGGGGATCGTCGGCGCTCCGGTGGCACGCCAGGAGCGGTTCAGCTACTCCGCGACGATGGCTGCCCTCGACGGCAACTGGACGCCGGAGCGTCTCGATGCCTATCTGACACGGCCACGTTCCGTCGTACGGGGGACGTCGACAGAGTTTCGCGGCCTCGCGCACCCCCGCGACCGGGCCGACCTCATCGTCTATCTGAACCGCATGAGCAACAGCCCGATCGATGTCGGTGGGGGCGCGGCGGGGGCCCGCCGCGCAACCGGGCCGGAGGAAGACGGGATCGGCCTTCTCGCGACAGGCACCGGTGCCGCGGAAACCCATGCCGCGTGCACGGCATGTCACTCGGAGCGCATCGTCATCCAGCAGGGTCTCCCGCGCCGGCAGTGGGACGAATTGCTCGACTGGATGGTGGACGAGCACGGGATGTCGCCGCTCCGTGGGCGGATCCGCGATACCGTCCTTGACTACCTGGCCCGGCAGTATGGGCCTGACCGCCCGAACTACCCGGCGCGCTGACGGCTCACTCCAACTTCGAGGGCCCATGCCGCGCGAGCTTCACGCCGAAGCCACGGCCCCGAACGATGGCATCGTCGCCGAAACGGTCGTGCAACGCTCCCAGCACATCGTCGAGGTCCCCGTCACCCGGAATGGCATCGAAGAGATCGGCCTGGTGAGCCCGTCCGACCTTCACCAGGTCGTGGGCGCCGATGCCGATCAGGCGGAACGCGCGCCCGTCGGCCTCGCGGGCAAGCAGAGACTTGGCCACGCGAAACATCCGGTCCGCCGATTGCGTGGCAGTGTTCAGGCGACGGGAGCGGGTCACCGTGCGAAAGCCCGCAGTCTTCAGTTTCAGTGTGACGCCACCGGCGGTGAGACCGGTCTTCCGCAGACGCCGCGCCAACGTCTCAGCGAGCTTCCACAGGATCGGGCGCAATCTCTCGGAATCCGCGATGTCCTCGTCGAGGGTGATTTCCGACGACATACTCTTGGCCTCGCGGTTCGGATCGACCGGGCGGTCGTCTTCACCGCGGGCGCAAGACCACAGTCGCCGTCCAATCTTGCCGTACCGGGCAGCAAGTTCATCTTCCCCGACGCTGGCCAACTCCCCGATCCGCGTGATGCCGTCACGCGCGAGGCGCCGCTGCATGACCGGACCCACACCCCACAGCAGACCAACCGGCCTGGCCGCCAGAAAGGTACGGGCCTCCGCCCGGCCGATCGCGGCAAAGCCGCGCGGCTTGTCCAGGTCAGAGGCGATCTTGGCCAGAAACTTGTTGTAGCTGAGGCCGATGGAGATGGTGATGGAAAGGTCGACCTCCACCCGGCGCGCCAGCGCCGCCAGTGTGGTGGCCGGGCTAGCGCGATGCAGGGACTCCGTGCCCGAGAGATCCATGAAGGCCTCGTCGATTGAGAGCGGTTCGACCAGTGGCGTCAGGCTCAGCATCATCGCCCGGACCTCTCGGCCAACGGCGGCGTACTTCTTCATGTCGGGTCTGACGACGGCGGCATCGGGACAGACCTCCAGGGCCTTGAACATCGGCATCGCCGAGTGCACGCCGCGGGCACGTGCCAGGTAGCAGCAGGCTGCGACCACCCCCCGATGGTGCCCGCCGACAATGACGGGCCGGTCGCGCAACCTCGGACGGTCGCGCTTCTCGATGGCGGCGTAGAACGCGTCGCAGTCGAGATGGGCGATGGCGAGATCGTGGAGTTCCTGGTGTCGAACGACCCGCGACGAGCCGCAGGCCGGGCAAGCCTCAAGGACGGCGGCGGGCCGGCTGCCGCAGTCGCGACACAGGGTTTCCACAAATTGAGGATAGAACGGGCTCCGGTTCATGTGCAGTCATCCGTCAGCCTCTCATTCCGAACCAATCCGTCCGGCGGAAGGACCGGTGACCGCGCAAATGACGCCGAAGCCAGTATTCGATGGGTCATGATTCCGCCACCGAGTTTGCAGACTACAACGGTCAGAATCGCGCTTGGCGACGGCAGCAGCAATAGACACTTGTACTAAAGTGAGAAATTTCGTACGTTTGTAAGATAGCTTGACAGCTGCGCGATACCTCGCGAACGGTTCATCTCGATGAATTAACCCGACTTCCGAAGCAGAGTCGTTTCCGCAGGCGACGGCGGCGCGATCACTCACAGCCGCGGCCGCCGCCCGGTGGCGAATTCGAGATAGCCGCCCCGCATCAGGCGTCAGCGAGCAGGGGACGCGGTGGTCCCGGCGGGACTGGAATGCGGCTGGTCACCGGTTTGACGAAATCGTGAGCGCGACACCTCATGCACGTCTCCGGGACGTCGCGGCAGGCCTTTGTGTGGAGACGGCCCTGCTGCGGGAGAGGCTACCCGATCGCGTAACCGCGCTTACATCCCGGCGACGGCCGGCCAGAGGTCCTGCGAAAAAAGCGAAAGTTGCCGTGAAATAGTGGGCTGAACGCTGGCGCAGCGGCGTTCACCATGAGATGAGAAATCCGCTCATCTCATGTGAAAAATCTCATTTCCGGATGGTGGAGCCGAGGGGGGTCGAACCCCTGACCTCGTGAATGCCATTCACGCGCTCTCCCAACTGAGCTACGGCCCCAACGCTCCGGTGTGTGCGTTGGATTGTGAGCAAACTAACGCAAGCGTGCAACCGCTCACCGCTATTCGCCTTCCAGCGCCTCGTCCTCAATCGCTGGCTTCGGAGAGGGTCCGAGCGTTACCGCATCGGTGTCCTCGTCGAACTCATCCTCCTCCTGCTTCGTCTCGTCGGCGGCATCGTCCACCACGTCATCGCTGGCGACGTCGGTCTTCTGCAACGTTGCCACTGTACGGTGCTGCGTCAGCCGCACCTCGTTGCCGCATTTCGGGCAGGCCGGCGGCGATTGGTTGAGGTCAAAGAAAAGGATGCCGCAGTCGCTGCAGGCGCGCTTCTCTCCGAGATCGAGTTCCGGCACGATAGAGGTCCCTCGTGGAATTGGTGCAGCGGGGACGCCCCTTTGCCACGATCGCCGACGCGAGTCAAAACCCGCCGCCCGCGGGCGGGGAGGACAGCCGACGCCAGCATCCCCTACGGGGCGGGAGAATCCCGACCGCCGACGAATGCCGGAGAAGAACGGGCCGATGCCACGCGGCGGACGCTGCTCCCGCCCGGCCACGGGCCAAGCCCCGGAGCGAACTGGCGGCTCTGCACGAAACCGCGTAACCGGGATCGGCGGCCGCCAGGCGCCCGGCTCCGCTACGCTCCGCCGTCTAGCCGGCTCGGCCGCGGTACCCACTCAGGACTAACGGGGTCTCGCGAACGGGAAGCAGTCGAAACCGGACGCCACGAGGTCTTCGGTCGATGCGGCGCCCCCGGGGGCGCGTAGAGACAGAAGGCATTCCCGACAATGTCCGTGGAATGGGGCTCCACAACCACAGGCGACGCGGCGACGGCAACGGCAGCATGGACCGCGCGGCCTGCGTCCCAATGGACCGCCATCGCAGCCGGCGTCTCGACCGGATACGAGGCGACAGCGGCGACGCTGAGGACCGCACAGGGGATTGCCCGCGAACACGGCAATCGCGCGCCGGACGCTTCTTGGCGGCGCCACGGAGATTCGCGGGCCATTGTTTGGTCATGCTATCGTGGCTTCGCACGTTACCCGTGCAGTCTGATCACGCGAATCCTTCGCCTCTTTCCACTGCCTGAGGGCTGTCCCTCGCCCCTGAGGGCCGTCCCTCGCCAAGGAGCATTTCTCATGAATCATCTGGTCCGTGGTGCCGCTGCCGCACTCTTTGCCGCGGTCATGTGTGTTGCCAGCCTGAGCCCGGCGCTCGCCGCCGACATCGAGGTCATTCACAGCGAAGAGACAGTGCAGGTCGCACCTGCGGACGCATGGGCCCGCATCGGCGGCTTCTGCAATCTCGCGGACTTCCTTGGCGTCGTCCTGACCTGCGAGATCATCGCCGGCGACGGCGGCCTGGGCACCATCCGACGTCTTGAACTGGGCAATGGTGAAGTCGTGGAGGAACCCATGATCGCCATGGGGCCGATGCACTACACCTATGCGATGACCGCCGGTTTCCTTGCCGGTATCCAGTACCATGCCACCTTCATGGTGACCCCGGGCGCGGAAGAGGGAACGAGCGTCGTGAGCTGGACGGGCGTGTTCGATCGTGACGCCATGCCCGACATGGCCGCAGCAGACGATCTTGCCGGCACACTGAGAGGCCTCTATGCGGAAGGCGCCAAAGAAATGGCGGCATTCGTTTCCCAGTAGTCAGTAGTTCCGGGCGGGGCGAGGCGAGCGCGCCAGCCCCGTTCCGGACCGACGTCAGCTCCTACTCGGAGGGTCCCGCCTGTGGCTGGACCAGCGCCTGTAGGCGCATGGGGTCCGGCGTCTCCTCGGGCGGTTTTGAGCGTTCCTCTTCCTCGCGCGCCTGCTCCCGTTCGCGCCACCGCTTCGACTGGCGCGCCTTCTCGACCGCTGCCACCAGTTCGGCCCGCGTGCACAGATCGAGCAGCACCGGGTCCCGTGGGGTGATATTCGGCGAATTCCAGTGCTCGCGGTTCCGGATCTTGTCGATCGTCCCCTTAGTGGTACCGACCAGCCGGCCGATCTGGAAATCGCTCAGTTCCGGATGGTGCCGGAGCAGCCACGCCACCGCGTCCGGGCGATCTTGGCGGCGGGCCACCGGCGTGTATCGCGGACCCGTGCGTCGGGTCTCGTCCTCCACGCTCAGATTCGGGTTGGCCTGGAGATCGGCGGTCGGATCCTGCTGACAGCGCTCAATCTCCGCCTGTTCGACCTCCCCGCTGACCACCGGATTCCGGGCGGCCACGCCGGCCGCGACGTCGCCATCGGCGATTCCCTGCACCTCCAGCACATGCAATTGGCAGAACCGTGAGATCTGCTCGAAGGTCAGCGTCGTGTGGTCGATCAGCCAGAGGGCCGTCGCCTTGGGCATCAGTGGACCGGTCATCAGGTAATCCTGGGCTTGCTGGCGGAGGGGCGGCACGATGCATATAGGGCGTGCGGTTCCGGCCGATTCCTGCCACACTAGACGGACGGCGGCAATTTGGAGGCCTCATCCGGCGCCGGAAGGGTGACGCATGACCCGTCTCCGGGCCCGGATCGAGCTGGCAACGCGTGTCCAACAGTCCCGCAATCTGGCTCACGGTCCTGCTCTTCGGTACCCGGGTCGGGGTCGACGAGTTCGGCAACCGGTACTACCGGGGACGCAAGGCGACCGGCGGCCGGGAACGGCGCTGGGTGCTCTATAGCGGACCGGCGGAGGGATCGGCGGTGCCGCCGCTCTGGCAGGCGTGGCTCACGCACACGACGGATCAGCCGCCGGGCGACGGCACGCCCGATCGCTATCCCTGGCAGCGCCCGCACCGCCCGAACCCGACCGGCACGGCGGACGCCCACCGCCCGCCGGGATCGCTGCTGAGTACCGCTCCCCGGTCGCCGCGCCCGTACCAGCCGTGGACGCCCGCCCTTGACGAGGAGGCTCCCCCTGTCCCGAAACGCCCTTGAAACGCTCCTCGGGGCCGTGGTTCTGGCGGCCGCCGCGTACTTCCTGGTGTATGCCCACGAACGCACCGCCCTGCAGGCCGGCGGCGGCTACGAGCTCTCGGCCCGGTTTGCCTCCGTGGGCGGCCTTACCGTAGGCGCGCCGGTCCGCGTGAGCGGCATCACCGTCGGCACGGTTGTCAGCCAGGCGATCGATCCGGTCACCTACGAAGCAGTCGTCAGGCTGATGCTTGAGCCCGAGGTCGAGCTGCCGACGGATTCCTTCATCTCGGTGGCCAGCGACGGACTGATGGGAGGAGCCCACCTGCGCGTGACACCCGGCGCCGATGACACCATGCTGGCGCCGGGGGAGACGATCGAGAACACCGAATCCGCCGTGGATTTCTTGCGCGCCATCTCGAAGCTCTTCGGGAGCCGGTAACGCACCCGGACGCCCTGTGACCGCATCTTCGGAACTCATTCCCGAGCAATGGCTTGCACCGGACCAGACGCCGCTGTCGTGCACGGAGAAGATCAAGGTGCTCAACGAGAACATCCGGGAGATCCGGGAACTCGCCCGGGAAGCGTTGGAAGACGGCGTGTTGATGGGCGCCGACCCGGAACAGGTGCGCGCCGTCTTGGCGCGCTCGGTGCAGGACTTGCCGGAGCCCTTCTCGGACTGAGCGCTGCGGTCGCCGAGGGCCCCGTCGTAGTGTTGCGGGTCCTCGAGAAAGGGCCCGCACGGGCCTATGAAATCGAGGCCCCGCTCGATGCGGCGACCCAGGTGGGGCCACTCGAAATCGTGCCGACCCGCTGCTGGGAGCCCCCGCCCGAGGACGTGCCCGAGAGTGCCGCCTTCCTGGTGATCACGGAACGCGATCCGGCCGGCCGGTTTGCCGGGACCGAGGTCTTCCGCGGATGGATGTTCGCCTCGAGCCCCGGTCTGTCCGCCCTCGAGTACCCGACGCACGATGTCTGGGTGCTGGATTGCCGGAACGCGGGACGGGCAATGGAGGAGACGGAAGCGGCGGCGCCAGCCGTACCGGAGGAACCGGTGGGGAGCGCACCGCGCTAGGCTTGCCGGGCAGACGGCTTGGCGCCGCCATCCGCTCCGGGCGGGGGGGGGCGGCCGCCGCTGCTCCGCTAGGCGGTCGACACGGTTGCGGCGTGGCCCCGCTCGACCGGGACCGGCCTGCCGCCCGCCACGGGCAGACGCACCGCGTCCGGATACACGCCGTCGGCGACCTGCCCGGCGCGGCCGATCCGGAAGAAGTCCGCATTCCGCGCCAGCGCCGCGTCCAGCTGCCGGCGGAAGGCAGCCCGCGGTAGGCGTTCCTGCCCGAACTGGTCCAGGTGGTCGTTTTCGAACTGTGCGTCGAGGAGCGTGAAGCCGCCCACGCGGAGCCGGTCGACCAGGTGCACGAGCGCGATCTTGCTGGCGTCGCGCTCGGCCGAAAACATGCTCTCGCCGAAGAACGCCCCGTTGAGAGCGAGCCCGTAGAGACCGCCGACGAGCTCGCCGTCGCGCCAGCACTCGACCGAGTGGGCGTGGCCCTCCACGAACAGCTGCAGAAACACGGCCCGGATAGCCGGATTGATCCACGTCTCCGTACGGTCCCGGACCGGGTCGCACCGACCGCAGGCACCGATCACTTCCGGGAAGGCCTGATCCACGGTGATGCCGAACGGGCGCTGCCGGAGTGTCCGCGCCAGGCGGCGCGGCACGTGAAATCGCGACAGCGGCAGCACCCCCCGGACGTCCGGATTGATCCAGTAGACGTTCCGGTCGCCGCGGCTCTGCGCCATCGGGAACCAGCCCCGCCGGTACGCCTCGAGCACGCCCGCCACCGGCAAGACGGCCGTCGTCGTCACGGCCTCTCCCGGCTCATGAGCTCCCGTTCCAGCCAGTGGACATCGTACCGTCCCGCCACGAAATCCGGGTGCTCGAGGATGCGCTGGTGCAGCGGGATGGTGTTGGCCAGTCCGTCGATCGCGTACTCGCGGAGCGCGCGCCGCAACCGCCGCACCGCCTCGTCACGGTCGCGACCGTGGACGATGAGCTTGGCGATCAGGCTGTCGTAGTGGGGGGACACCTCGCTGCCGCCGAACATCGCGGAGTCGACCCGGACGCCAGGCCCCGACGGCGCATGGTAGCCGTCCGCCCGGCCGGGCCGCGGCGTCAGCGTCTCCGGGTCTTCCGCCGTGATCCGGCACTCGATGGCGTGGCCGGTGATGGAAACCGCCTCCGGCTCGAAGCCGAGCGGCTCGCCGGCGGCGATGCGGAGCTGCTCGCACACGAGGTCGATGCCGGTCACCATTTCCGTCACCGGATGCTCGACCTGGAGACGCGTGTTCATCTCGATGAAGTAGAACTCGCCGTCGTCGTAGAGCATTTCCACCGTGCCCAGTCCCAGGTACCCAAGCTCCTGCACCGCCCCGACGATGATGTCGCCGACCCGCCGCCGCGCGTCGGCATCGAGCACCGGAGACGGCGCCTCCTCCACCATCTTCTGGTGGCGCCGCTGGACCGAGCAGTCCCGCTCGCCGAGATGCATGACGTTGCCGTGCGCATCGGCGAGGATCTGGAACTCGATGTGCCGGGGAGTCGCCAGGTAGCGTTCGGCGTACACGGTGTCGTCACCGAACCCTGCCTTCGCTTCCGCCCGCGCCAGCTGCCACGCACCTTCAAGCTCGGCTTCCGCGTCGACGACCTTCATGCCCCGGCCGCCGCCGCCCGCCGCCGCCTTGACGATCAGGGGGAACCCGATCTCGACGGCGAGGGCCCGAAGCTCGTCCAGGGAGGCCAGCGCCCCCTCGGCGCCCGGGACCACCGGCACGCCGAGCGCGCGCATCCGTCGGCGGGCCTCCACCTTGTCTCCCATGATGGAAATGTGGTCCGGCTTCGGCCCGATGAACGTGATGTCGTGGAGGCCCACGATCTGGGCAAAGTCAGCGTTCTCGGACAGGAAACCGTACCCCGGATGCAGGGCATCGACCCCGCTGACATGGGCCGCCGTGATGATGGCGGGCACGTTGAGGTAGCTCGCCTGCACGTCCGGCGGGCCGATGCAGACCGATTCGTCGGCGAGTCGCACGTGCATCGCGTCGGCGTCGGCGGTCGAGTGGATGGCGACGGTCTGGATGTCGAGGTCGTGACATGCCCGGAGAATGCGGAGCGCCGCCTCGCCCCGGTTGGCGATGAGCACCTTCCTGAACATCGGCCGTCTACTCGATAATGGCCAGCAGGGCGCCGAACTCGACCGGCGTCGCGTTCTCGACAAAGATTTGGGCCACGGTGCCGCTGCGGTGCGCCAGGACCGCGTTCATCGTCTTCATGGCCTCGATGATGAACATCTGGTCGCCCTCGCTCACTTGGTCGCCAACCTTGATGAAGGGCTTGGCGCCCTCGGCGGCGGCAACGTAGAGCGTCCCCACCATCGGTGACGTGACGACTCCCACGTGGTCCGCGAATTCCTCGGGACGGTCGGGATCCGGCGACGCGGGCGCCGGTTCGGGATCGGGCGGAACGGCCGGCGCGGGGTCGAGCGCCGGCGCGGGAACCGGCGGCGGCGGCGGGCCGCCCCGCGCGAGGCGGACGGAGCGTCGTCCGTCCGTCAGCTCGAGTTCGGCCAGGTCGGTTTCGTTCATGAGTTCCGCCAGCCGGCGGAGGAGCGGTTCGTCTACCGGAAAATTGGGCATGCCAGACTCGCCGTCCCTGATTTCACGTCCGCACGCTCCGGTCGGCCGGCGGGGCATCGAGCAGGGGCGCGATGGCCGCCAGCGCCAGAGCGTAGCCGGCTAAGCCGACTCCGCACAAAACCCCGTCCGCCCGAGCGGAGACGTACGAGTGGTGACGGAACGCCTCGCGTCCGTACACGTTGGAAACGTGCACCTCGATCACCGGCCCCGCGAACGCATTGAGCGCGTCGAGCAGCGCGACGGAGGTGTGGGTGTAGCCCGCCGCATTGAGCACGATCCCGCCGGCCTGGCCGGCAGCTTCCTGGACCCAGTCGACCAGCACGCCTTCGTGATTGGTCTGCCGGAAGTCGATCCGGAGCCCGATCGGGCCCGCCGTCCGCCGGCACAGCGCCTCCACGTCGGCCAGTGTTTCCCGTCCGTAGATGCCGGGCTCGCGCGTGCCGAGCAGATTGAGGTTCGGGCCGTTCAGCACGAACACGGTGGTAGTCTCCGCCATGAATGGAATCTACAGTAACGGCACGGGAATGCCTTGAGATTCCGATGAACGGAAACCGCACGCGGGATGGGATTCGGTGCAGATAACGGTCAACGGCACGGAGCGTACCGTCGCCCCCGACCTGTTGCTTGACGATCTCCTGCGGGATCTGGGGCTGGACTCCAGGAAGATCGCGGTCGAGCGGAACCGGGAGATCGTGCGGCGGGCCGACTTCGGAACCCTCAGGCTCCAGCGCGGCGACAGCATCGAGATTGTCCATCTGGTGGGCGGCGGCGACGACGATCGCTGGGAGGTGGCGGGACGACGTTTCCGGTCGCGCCTGATCATCGGCACCGGCAAGTTTGCGAGCTTCCAGCAGAACCGGGCGGCGCTGGAGGCCTCCGGAGCCGAGATCATCACCGTCGCCGTGCGCCGGGTGAATCTCGATGACCCGAACGCCGAGCGGCTGACCGACGTGATCGACCCGAAGGCGTACACCTACCTGCCGAACACGGCCGGCTGTTTCACGGCGGACGATGCCCTGCGGACCCTGCGCCTCGCGCGGGAGGTCGGGGGCTGGACGCTGGTGAAGCTGGAGATGCTGGGCGACCCCGACACGCTGTATCCGGACATGCCCGAAACACTGCGCGTGACGGAGATCCTGGTCCGCGAGGGCTTCGAGGTGATGGTCTACTGCACCGACGATCCGCTGCTGGCGCAACGCCTGGAGGATCTCGGGGCGGCCGCCGTCATGCCGCTCGGCGCACCCATCGGTTCCGGTCTCGGCATCCAGAACCCGCTCAACATCCGCTTCATCGTGGAACGCCTGCAGATCCCGGTCATCGTCGACGCGGGGGTCGGGACGGCCTCGGACGCAACGCTGGCAATGGAACTGGGTTGCGACGGGGTCCTGATGAACACGGCGATCGCCGGCGCCGATGACCCGGTGCGCATGGCCCGGGCCATGCGCGCCGCCGTGCGCGCCGGGCGCGACGCCTATCTCGCCGGCCGCATTCCCCGTAAGTTTGCCGGCGACCCATCGTCGCCCGTTACCGGGCTGATCGGGTAGAACCCTTTACTTCACACGGCACCCGAGCGGGTGCCCCCCTTCCCACCTAACCCAGGAACCTGCCAATGGCCGTCAATCGCCGGATCG
>JAGWAT010000005.1 GCA_021296265.1 Alphaproteobacteria bacterium
ATTTTGGAACTTTGTTCATGGACGCCTCCCATGTCAATTGACCGCAGCGGCCTCTGGCTTCCTCCCTTCGATCGACTTCCTGCAGGCTGACTGGGGCGCCCACCCGCGTAACATCAGGCAGTTCGACCGGCCGCTCGTCAATTGTTCTGAAGGCTCTCACACGGCCGCAGGCGGAGCTTTCGGACCCGGCCGCGATCATGTGACCCGGAATCGCGATCAGCGGGGCCAGGCGCCGGCGCCGTCATTGCCCGCGTGACCGAACGGCCGCAAGGCGTCCGCCACGGCTCATCAAGCGGAACCGCGCCCGAACACGCGTCGAAACTCCCACAGGCTCCGGAAACGTCCGCGACGATCGACGGCGTCGCGACCGCGGCATGCGACGGGCATCGGCCGGGTCCGGGGCTCGGCACTAACATTGCGACTGGACCAGTCGATCGCAGCTGATCAGGCCACCGTCAAGGGAAGTTCGCGAAAGTCGTCCTGCAGGGCCAGCCAGGCCCGGATGATCCAGCGCGGGCCGCGCCCGGCGATCAGCCACACCAGCCCGGGTTCGTACAGGCACTCGCGATCTGTGGCCGATGGCGCCGCGGCGCCGGCGGGGTGGGAGTGGTACAGGCCGACCATGGACTCGCCGCCGTCCCGCGTCTCGCGCTGCAGGCGGAGACGGATGGCGGGATCCACTTCGAACCGGCAAGTCGGGTCGTCGGCAATGTTCGGACTCGGCACATAGGCGCTGAGCACGATCCGTCGCGATTCGTTGCGGCCAAGCAGCAGTCCGCAGGCCTCCTGCGGCGCCGCGGCGCGGGCCGCCTGTCGCACCGCATCCAGTACCCCCGGCACGGCGACGACTTCGGGACCGGATTCAGGCACGCCGGTCCGCCACGGGGAAAGCCGATGCGTCAGTGCCCGAGCCCAGCTGAACGGCGAGGTCGATGAGGGCTACGATCAGTACGGTAGTACCGGTCAGGATGGCCGCCCCCATCACGATCACCGCGACCAGCAGGATGCGTGTGGTTCTGTCCTGAGGGAGATTCAGCAACCGTGCCCCCCACTGGCCCTTCGCGCGAAATTGACTGGATCGTACCGCAGGACACGCGACCGATGCGGATCGATCGACTGGTGGCTGCCGAGGTGGCGGCGCTGAGCCGGTCGCGGGCCAAGACACTGATCGAGGCGGGCGAGGTCAGCCTCGATGGGGTGGCCGTTAGCGACCCCGCGCACATCGTCCGACCCGGCGCCCGGATCGGGGTTCGGATTCCTCCCCCGCTCCCACCCGCACAGCCCGCCGCGGCCATCCCGCTCGACATCGCCTACGAGGATGAACACCTGATCGTGGTTAACAAGCAGCCGGGCCTCGTCGTGCATCCTGCACCCGGCCACCATGGAGACACCCTCGTGAATGCCCTGCTCGCCCACTGCGGCGACAGCCTCTCCGGAATCGGCGGCGTGGCGCGCCCGGGGATCGTGCACCGGCTGGACCGGGACACGTCCGGTCTGATCATCGCGGCCAAAACGGACGAATCGCATATTCGGCTGGCGGCGGCCATATCGGCCCGCGAAGTGAAGCGTGCGTACCTGGCGATCTGCTGGGACGTGCCTGTCCCCAGGATCGGTCGCATCGACCGCCCCATCGGCCGGCATCCCAGGCACCGAACGCGGATGGCGGTGGTTGCGCGGGGCGGGCGGGCGGCGGACACGCGCTATCGCACGCTGTTCGACGTGAACGGGGAAGTCAGCGTGCTGGAGTGCCAGCTCGGGACCGGGCGCACCCACCAGGTTCGCGTGCATCTGGCTTCGGTCCATTGTCCGCTGGTGGGAGACACGCTCTACGGCCGTGCGCGCACCGCATCCGCCAAGCTCCATGGATCGCTCCGGTCCAGTCTCGCCGCCTTCCCGCGCCAGGCGCTTCACGCGCGACACCTGGCGCTGACCCATCCGGTGACCGGGTCGCCACTCCGCCTCGAGGCCAAACCCCCGCCCGACCTGGAACAGCTCCTCGCGGACTTGCAGGCGGCCCGTCAGAATTCCCCGACAGCCCTTGATCAAACGGCGCACAAGCGTCATCTATAGGAAGCAAGTTCCCTTCACACCGAACACCCTTCTGCTCGCCGGGCGGTCCATGCATGGCCAACCTCGCACTGCCGGTCCTTACCCAAACCGGACTGGCACGCTACCTAAAGGAAATCAACCGGTTCCCGATGCTGAGCCGGGAAGACGAATACATGGACGCCACGGCGTGGCGTCAGCATCAGGACATTGACGCGGCCCACCGGCTCGTGACCAGCCACCTGCGCCTCGCCGCGAAGATCGCGATGCGCTTCCGGGGCTACGGCCTGCCGGTCACGGACCTCATCCAGGAAGCGAACATCGGACTCATGGAAGCGGTCAAGCGGTTCGATCCGGAAAAGGGATTTCGTCTCTCTACGTACGCGATGTGGTGGATCCGCGCAGCCGTCACCGAATACGTCCTGCACTCCTGGTCACTCGTGAAGATCGGCACGACGGCCGCCCAGAAGAAATTGTTCTTCGGGCTCCGCCGGATGAAGAATGACCTCCAGCTCATCGACAGCGGCGACCTCGCGCCCGAGCAGGTCCAGGAGATTGCCCGCCGCATGGACGTCCCCGAGCGCGAGGTCGTGTCCATGAACCGGCGTCTGGCCGGCGCCGACCAGTCGCTGAACGCCCCTGTCGGCGACACCGAAGACGGCTCGGAATGGCTGGACTGGGTTGAGAGCGAGGAAGAGGATATCGAGGAGGCGTTGGCCGAATCCGAGGAACTGGCGCAACGACGGGCCCTCTTGGGCCGGGCCCTTGCCGAATTGAATGACCGCGAGCGCCGGATTTTCACCGAGCGCAGGCTGCGCGAGCCGCCGCGCACGCTCGAGTCACTGAGCGATGAATTCGGCGTCAGCCGCGAACGAATCCGTCAGATCGAGGTCCGTGCATTTCAGAAGGTGCAGGCCTCCATGCGTGACGCCGTGGCTCGGAGCGAGCAGGTACCGATGGCGCTGAAGGCGCTGCCGCCCTCGGATCAGGTCATCGACGCCAGCTGACATACGGCGCGCCTTCCATCCTCGGGACCCCGTTCCGCCGAGGCACGACGGCCGAGGACCACTCCGGTCATCTGGTCCCGGGAATCTTCAGGAGAGGAGGCGGGAGGGGATTCACCGGACTTCCCGCCACGCGACCGACGAAACCTCGCGGACGACCGCTTCGGCCGGGTATCGGTCCGTCCCGATACACCGCCGTCTGGCTGGCAGGACGGCCCCGAGCGATGTATAGCGGGAGCGTGCGGTGCCGGGGGCACAACGGAGGCCTGCGGAGGGGCGGTACACGCCGGCTCCCCTGGAGACCCTGCGCAGACCCAACGCGGACGGGAGAGGTTGCGTGATACTACGACGGATGGCTCTTGCTGCGGTCATGGTCGCCATGTTGGCGACCAGCGCAGTCGACGCAAAGACACTCCGATGGGCATTCCAGGGGGATGCCCAGGGCCTCGACCCGTACGTACTGAACGAAACCTTCACACTGGGTTTCCTCGGCAACGTCTACGAGGGCTTGATCCGGCGTGACCCCAACCTGGAAATCGAACCGGCCCTGGCCGAACGCTGGGAAGCACTGGAACCAACGCGCTGGCGGTTCTACCTGCGGCAAGGCGTGAAGTTCCATAACGGGAACGACTTCAACGCGGATGATGTGGTGTTTTCGGCGAATCGGGTGCGGGCGGCGGGCTCAGACCTCAAGACCCGGATCGGGTCGGACGTCAAGGTGGTGAAGGTCGACGATTACACCGTGGACTTCATCTCCCCGGCGCCCAATCCGATCCTCCACTCCGAATGGGGCACCTGGTTCATCATGGACAAGGAGTGGACGGAAGCGCACAACGCGGTGCGGCCGGCGAGCGTCACCGCCGGCACGGAAAACTATGCGAACTTTCACTCCAATGGCACCGGTCCGTTCATGGTGGTGGAACGCGAAACCGATGTCAGGACGGTCCTGAAGCCGAACCGCGGCTGGTGGGACAAGCCGAAGCACAACCTGACCGAGGTGGTGATGACGCCCATCAACTCGGACGCAACCCGGGTGGCGGCACTGTTGTCTGGACAAGTCGACATGGCGTATCCCGTTCCCGTACAGGACATCGGACGCGTGCAGGCGAACGACGGAACGTCGGTCCTGATGGGCCCGGAGCTGAGAACGATCTTTCTCGGATTCGACCAGGGCCGCGACGAGCTGCTGGAAGCCGATGTTCAGGAACAGAATCCGTTCAGGGATCAGCGGGTACGGGCCGCCCTGTACCGGGCGATCGACGTCGAGGCGATCCGGAGCAAGGTTATGCGGAATCTCGCGACCCCGTCCGCCCTGATGATCTCGCCCACGCTGTTCGCACGGTCAGGCGAGTTCGAGCGGCATGCCTACGATCCGGAGACAGCCAAGCAGCTGCTGGCAGACGCGGGGTACCCCGAGGGTTTCGAGGTGGGCATGGACTGCCCGAACAACCGGTATGTGAATGACGAGCGCATCTGCATTGCCGTCAGCGCCATGCTTGCGAGGATCGGCATCAGGGTGAAACTGCTGACCCAGCCAAAGGCCCTCTTTTTCAAGAAAATCCTAGGGCCTGCCTACCAGACGAGCTTCTATCTGCTCGGCTGGACTCCCGGCAGCTTCGACAGTTGGAACGTGCTGTACAACCTGATCCACTGTCAGGAAGCGGACGGCGCCGGTAAGTTCAACCTCGGCAACTACTGCAATCCCGCCGTCGACGCCCTGACTGCGAAGATCCTCGTAGAGACCGATGCCGCCGCGCGGGATGCCATGATCGCCGAGGCCTACCGCATGGTGCACGACGATTTCGCTTACATCCCCCTCCACCAGCAGGGTCTCGCCTGGGGAAAAAGCGACCGCGTTGATCTGATGCAGCGCCCGGACAATCAGTTCATGCTGTACTACGTGAACATCCAGTGACGCCCCGGAGCGGGTCTGACCGGGGACCGCTGGCGCGGGTTCTCCCGGCGAAGAGCGGAGCCTTCGCGACCGCCTGGGAAGTGCGAACTGTCGTCAGGGTCCCGAGGCTTGCTGGCGGTCGAGGAAGCTCCGGGCTACGGCCGCGCACTGGGGGCCATGAGACAAGGGCAGGCCGTGCTTGGAATGTGCAAAAACTTGCAGTTCTGCCCGCGGCAGCCGACGCCGCATCTCGGCCATGAGATCGAGTGCAATGAACGGGCTCGCCTCTGGTGCCAACAGCAATGTCGGCACATTGATGGCTTCAAGCTCTTGCATGAAGTCGGCCTGCAGCAGCAAGTCGGCCAGTGCCAGATTGACGTCCATTGAACTGGCCTCGTGGACACCTTTGAACCAGTCGTACACCTCGCGATCCAGCATGCCCGGATAGAAGCGCCATTCCATCATCTGCTCAGCCCAGCCGCTGGCACCGTCACCGTCGGCAATCGCCTTCCAGCCATCGACGTTCCGGATCTGACCGCCACGCGCCGCCGCATTTGACAAGATCAGGGTATGCAGGCGCTCCTGCGCGCGGAGAGCAAGCGCCACGCCAATCGTGCCGCCCATCGACTCGCCGACAAAATGGAATTTTCTGGTTTCGGCGGCGTCCGCAACGGCCAGCACATCGTCCGTGAGGGATTCGAACGTGTACTTGAAGTCCTCGCCTGCAGCCGCCGAGCCGCCATAACCCCGGGTGTCAAACCGGACAATTCGATATCGGTCCGTCAATTCCGGGAGCCACCGGGACCAAAGATGTAGGTTGGCAGCGACCCCGTGATGAAACAGGATGGTCTCCGGCTCCGTGACCCATTGGGGAACTGCATCCAGCACCTGGAAATGCAGCCTGCCGGTAGGGGTTTCAGCGAACGGCATGGCTGACTTCACCCACCGCAACGGTTAACCGGCAGCAGATCGTTCTTGAACGGTCTGTAAGAAAGACGCGAACGTTTGCCAAGGCTTCTCCTCTTCTTTGAGATCGCGCCACCGGAATCGCCCGCTTCGGGATGCCCACTTGGCACGGTTGTCAGGAATACCGCCACCACGACTGCGCCGTAGCCTAGCGTCAGGTGGCCAGAGCCGCACAGCGTCCTGGGTCCAAGCGGGTTCGTCCCGTGGCGATGCGCGCCAGGCATCGGTCGCGGCGCCTGCCCTCGGGGCCAACGGCCTTCCCGGTCGCAGCGGGGATTGCTGCGGGTGCCGGTGCGTGCTGCTGCTGACCGCGCTGTCGGGCCGTGCCCGGATCGCGATGACTTCGAACAGGACGTTGGCGCCGACGGCGGCGGACGGGCATGTTTAGCCCCCGGCAGCGGTCGCGTTTTCCCGTGCCACCCGGAACGTCACGCCTGATAGTTGCCCAACTGGCCGGTCGGGCGACCGGCTCCAGCGAGACCAAAGCAACGACGATGCTTGCTTTCATCCTGAAACGGTTGGCGCAATCACTTCTGGTGATGTTCTTCGTCGCGCTGATCGCGTTCTTGATGTTTCAATTCGTCGGCGATCCCGTGCACCAGATGGTGGGCATTGAGACGACCCTGGAGGAGCGCGAGGAGCTCAGGGAAACCCTGGGTCTCAACGACCCGGTCCTGGTGCAATTCAGCCGTTTCGTGTCCGCCGCCGCCACCTTCGATTTTGGCATCTCCTACCAACACAAGAAGCCGGTCGCAGACATGATCCTGTCGCGCATGCCGGCGACTCTCGAACTTTCCATCTTGTCAGCGCTGTTTGCACTGGCGTTCGGGGTCCCCATCGGGGCGTACACCGGCCTGCATCGCAACACGTGGCTCTCGCACGTGCTGATGACGGTGTCCCTGATCGGTGTGTCGCTGCCGACCTTCCTGATCGGAATTCTGCTGATCTTCGTGTTTGCCGTGATCCTGGGCTGGCTTCCCTCGTTCGGGCGAGGCGACGTGGTCGATCTCGGCTGGTGGTCGACGGGACTGCTGACCATAACTGGGCTGAAGGCTCTGATCCTGCCGTCGATCACCCTCGGACTGTTCCAGATGACCCTCATCATGCGACTCGTACGTTCGGAGATGCTGGAAGTGCTGCGGACGGACTACATCAAGTTTGCCCGGGCCCGAGGCCTGCCTGACCGCGTGGTCCACTTCCGGCACGCGCTGAAGAATGCACTGGTCCCGGTCATCACCGTGACCGGGCTGCAACTGGGCTCGATCATCGCGTTCGCGATCATCACCGAAACCGTGTTTCAGTGGCCCGGCATGGGTCTCCTGTTCCTCCAGTCCATCCAGACAGTCGACATACCGATCATGTCGGCCTACCTGATTCTGATCGCGTTTATCGTCGTCGCCATCAACCTCGTGGTCGACATCCTCTACTACGTCATCGATCCGCGGCTGCGCTCCGCGCGCAACACCGAAGCCCGCCCGTGAGTCCGCGCGAATGACCGCGCCCATGACCGACCCGCCGAGAAAGGCGCGCAGGCGCCTCCTCGACAGTGACCTGTGGTTCAGTTTCTCCCGCTCCCCGACAGTCGTCGCTGCCACCGCCGTCGCGGCGATCATGCTGCTCGGGGCGCTCCTCGCTCCCCTGATCGCCCCGCAGGACCCGTTTGACCTGTCCTCGCTGAGCATTCTCGATGCGCACGTGCCGCCGGCCTGGATGATCGGCCATGACCACAGCTTCCTGCTGGGCAGCGACGACCAAGGCCGCGACGTTCTGTCGGCGATCCTCTACGGATCTCGGATCTCGATCGGGGTGGGGTTCGCCTCGGTTGCCCTCGCACTCGTTCTCGGCGTAAGTCTCGGGCTTCTTGCCGGGTACGCAGGTGGTCGCCTCGACGCATGGATCATGCGAACGGCAGAAATCCAATTGTCGTTCCCCACCATCCTCATCGCCCTGCTGCTCAACGGCGTGCTGCGCAGCGCCCTGCCGGCACACATGCAGGATCAGCTGGCGGTTCCCGTCCTGATCCTCGCGATCGGCATCTCCGGATGGGTGCAGTACGCTCGCACCGTGCGCGGCACCACGCTCGTCGAGAAGAACAAGGAGTACGTCCAGGCAGCCCGACTGATCGGCATTCATCCAGTAATGATCATGCTGAAACACATCCTTCCGAATACGATGGGCCCGGTGCTGGTGATCGCGACGATCCACCTGGCCGTTGCCATCATCACGGAAGCCACCCTTTCCTTCCTGGGTGTCGGCGTGCCGCCGACCGAACCCTCGCTTGGGACCCTGATCCGGATCGGCAACGATTTCCTGTTCTCCGGCGAGTGGTGGATCACCATTTTTCCCGGGGCTGCGCTGGCGATTCTCGTGCTCGCGGTGAACCTTCTTGGCGACTGGCTGCGAGACGCCCTGAATCCGAAGCTGCGGTAGCCATGGCACTGCTGAAAGTCGACCGCCTGCGGGTCGAATTCCCCACGCGTCACCGCACCCTCGTCGCCGTCGACGATGTTTCCCTGTCGATCGATGCGGGAGAGGTCCTCGGCGTAGTGGGCGAATCGGGCGCCGGCAAGTCGGTAACCGGAGCGGCCATCATCGGGCTCATCGAACCGCCGGGGCGGATCGCGGGCGGGGAGATCTGTTTCGCGGGCCGGCGCATAGACTGTCTGCCAGATGACGCCAAGCGTCGCATCCGGGGGAGGGAAATCGGCTCGGTCTTCCAGGACCCGCTGACCAGCCTCAATCCGCTTTTCACCGTCGGCCAGCAGTTGGTCGAAACCATTCTCACACACTCCGACCGATCCGCCGCAGACGCCCGCCGGCATGCGCTTCGCCTCCTTGGCGACGTTGGCATTCCGGCACCTGCACAGCGGATCGACGCCTATCCGCACGAATTCTCGGGCGGGATGCGCCAGCGCGTGGTGATTGCCCTGGCTATCTGCGCAACCCCCCGGCTCATCATCGCGGACGAGCCGACCACCGCCCTCGACGTCTCGATCCAGTCGCAAATCATCGCGCTGCTCAAACGGCTGTGCCGGGAACACGGCACGGCGATCATGCTCATCACCCACGACATGGGCGTGATTGCCGAGACCGCGGATCGCGTGGCCGTGATGTATGCGGGGCGCATCGTCGAAGTCGGGCGCGTCCGCCAGATCCTGAGATCCCCCAATCATCCGTATACCCGGGGTCTGATGGAATCGATCCCGCGCCTCGATAGCGACAGCGCACGTTTGGCGCAGATCGACGGGACCATGCCGCGCCTGCACGAAATCCCGGTGGGGTGCGCCTTCCATCCCCGGTGTCCGGACGCGTCGGACCGGTGCCGCGAGAATCGTCCCGCCTTGCGGATGGTGGACGATCCGGCAGCGGTCGCCTGCCTGCTCTTCGACGACGGGCGCGCAGATGGCTGACACCACCGAAGCGCTCGTCGAAATCCGCGATCTGGCGAAAACCTTCGACGTCTCGAAACCCTGGCTGGCGCGCCTCCTGGAAGGGATTCCGGTGCAGGCCCTCAAGGCGGTCGACGGCGTGGCGTTCTCGATCCGGCGGGGAGAAACCTTCAGCCTGGTGGGTGAATCCGGCTGCGGGAAGTCCTCCGTGGCGCGCATGGTGGTCGGCCTCGACCGGCCCACCCGGGGGAGTGTCGTCTTTGACGGAACCAATCTGGCGGCCCTCCGGCGGCGGGCGGACATCGCCCCGCTCCGCCGCCGGATGCAGATGATCTTCCAGGATCCGTACGCGAGTTTGAATCCTCGCTGGCGGGTGACGGACGTCGTGGCGGAACCGCTCGATGCATTCGGGCTGGTCGGCAGCAGGTCGGAACGGACGGAAAAGGTGGCGGATATGTTGCAGCAGGTGGGCCTATCCCCGGACGACGGCCGCAAATATCCGCACGAATTCTCAGGGGGGCAGCGCCAGCGCATTTCCATCGCCCGCGCGCTTGCGGCCAACCCCGACTTCGTGGTGTGCGATGAACCGACCTCGGCGCTGGATGTGTCCGTCCAGGCGCAGATCCTCAATCTCATGAAGGACCTGCAGCAACGGTTCGGCCTGACATACCTGTTCATCAGCCACGACCTTTCGGTCGTCAATCACGTGTCATCGCGCATCGGGGTGATGTACCTCGGACGGTTGTGCGAAGTCGCCGCCGCAAGCGACCTGTTCCGCCACCCCCAGCATCCGTATTCACGCTTGCTGCTTGATACGATCCCGGATGTCGCCATGGCCGGACGCGCACGGGCGCCGGTGCCGGGCGAAGTCCCGGATCCGATCGATCCGCCGCCGGGCTGCGCCTTTCACCCGCGATGCCCGTTCGCCGGCGAACGATGCCTGCAGGAAAGGCCGGAACCGGCGCAATACGGACATAGCACGGTCGCTTGTCATGCCGTGGAGGAGCGGCGCATACCGCCGTTCAGCAGATCGAACCCCGGACGGTGAGGTCGCCCGTGAAGAGGCAGCGATCCCGGGGCGTATGCAGGGACCGGATCGACGACTGCCGTGAAGACTGACGGCGTCGTTCAAGCAGCTGCTAGCGGATCAATCCAGGGAATTCTTGCTCGCGGTTGCGCGAACGACCCCTCTACGGTGCCGCCCGTGCGTTCGGACCGGACGGGGCTGGGCACTACAGCACTGAAGCGAGAGCGTGAGCAGGATGGTGGGGCCCGCTTGCACCGCAAACGGACTGTCCGCACGCGTACTTCGGTCCGCTCCTGCAGCTGATCCGGCCCCCCGACAAGCCATCGCGTACCTGCGCTGGGCTTCTCTTGGTGGCCATTGTGTGGCTGGGCCGCCACCCGCATCATCGCCCCCGATCAGAATGCGGAACCGGTAGTCATGGGAAGATCAAATGTGGTGAAAAATATGGCAATAGGTTTAAGTACTCGGTCAGCAAATCCGTTGGAGCCTCGACGCAACAACTCTTCATCCCCCCGGAGCTTCATCTCACCGCGGTGCCGGAATGTCAAACGGGTCGCCATGGCCAAGACCAGCCGCGATGCTGCGAACATTGGGGTCGAACGCCAGTCACTCGAGCAATGTGGTCGATTGCGGATCGCAAGCGAGCCGTCGGAAACCGGTTCCGACTGCCAGTACCAGAAGCATTTTTCGGTACGCACCGAGATGTTCGACCGGACATGCAGCCGACCATTTCCGCCCAGCGTCAAACTTTGACCTATCGGACCGCCCAGAGGGCCGACTCGCCTGCAACTTGTTCGTCCGGGCGCCCTCGGCGCGCCCCCGGCTTCGCCCGCGTACACGCTTGAGCACGACAGCAGCCCGCCGTTCGGGCCCCAGTAGCCAATAGTCGCACCGCTCGTCTCCCTTCCAGCCTTGCCCGATTGGATCCGGTTGACCCCGGAAACGGGGAGGTCGTTGCCTGTCCCGGAAAAACAGAATCACCATGCACCATTCAAGATGGCACTTCCTGGCTGCCGGAGCGGCAGCCGCATCCGTGGGTTCGCTCACTGCCTGCGTCGGCCCCCAGGTGGCCACGTATGGGCACTCGTCGTCCTACGCCACCCAAGTTCTGAAACCGGAAAAGCGGAACACAATCTTCCACTGGGTGGACGTGGCACTCCAGCAGGTGCGCGACCAACGGGTCCTGGTCCCTCGCGCCGCTTACAACTACGGCCTGGCCATGTCCGCAGGCTTCCTGGCGGCAAATGGGATCATCCAAGCCTACGAGGAGCCCTTTGGGGTCGGTCCTGGCCCCACCGCGCCGATCCCGAGGTCGCGTACGGCGTGGCTTTTTTGCTACTGCGGCGGCAGAGGCATTTCAGCAACCATTTCTCCTGGAGCGAATGGCCTTCCTCAATCGTTTTCCGGGAAGCGAGGCGAAATCCCTGGGAGTCCACTGGGGCCGGGCAGTCGGCCGCCACGTGATCAAGATGAGGGTCGACGACGGGTCCGAGCCCGGCGAGGTGAACTATTACCTAGACCGCTACCAAAAGCGCGCGGATGCACTCCGCTGGCTCCCAACCGGACCGTTCTACGGTGCCCGGCCCGGCCCAGCGTTCGGCTCGTTCGACCGAGGTCTCTATCCGGGCCAAGGTCAGATCAAGCCCTGGACGATGACCAGTGGCTCGCAGTTTCGCCCTGCCAATTTCTACGACCCGGCAAGTCCCGAATTCGCCGAGACATTTGACGTGATTCGTTTGCTTGGAGGAATGGATAGCGATATTCGCACTGCTGACGAGTCGGAGATCGCGCTGTTCTGGGAGGACGGTCCCTGGGGCGTCACTCCTCCCGGCCATTTCATCTGTATCGCGATGCAGATCCTGCAGGACCGCGATCTCAGCTTCATCGAACTCGCGCGTGCGTTCGCCTTGCTCGGAATGACCCAGTGCGATGCCTCCATTTGCGCCTGGGACTGCAAGTACGACTACGACATCGTTCGCCCTGAAAGCGCCATCCGGGTGCGGGCCCCAGACTTCAAGAATCCCGACCCTCGCGTGGCGCAGGATTCAAGCTGGCACAGCTACATCCCGACGCCGGAGTTCCCGTTGTACACGTCGGGACACTCGACGTTTGGGGCTGCGGCTGCCGAGATGATCACGCTGCTGTATGGCCGTGATGACGTTGCGTTTTCCGGCCAGTCACCCGACCAGGTGCTGTGGCCGCGGTTGAACGGTGTCACACGGCACTGGACGAGCCTGTCCCATATGGCTGAAGAGAATGGGATGAGCCGGCTCTACGGCGGCGTCCATTGGGAAATGGACCACACGGCCGCCATGAAAGCCGGTCGCGCGATTTCCCGTCAGGCCTTTCGGGTCACCTTCCCGGCCAAGGTCTAGAACGATGGCGTTCCGGTACCTGAACGGGCCTGTTTTCGGTCTTGGCGTTGCCCTGATTTTCCTTCCCGCGACATCCGGGATCGCCGCAGCCCAAGAACTTTCCCTCAACTACGAGAGCCTGTCGTCACTAGAGGAGCCGCTCGCAACCGAAATTGGTGACATCACCCTGGTGCTGACCGGTCTTCTCGACATCTCGATGTCCAATGGCTCGGAAGATAACGGTGCACCCGATGCCAGCTTGATTGGTAATGCCCAAGTGGCGGCCCTGGGCCAGCTGGCGGGTTTCGTTGACCTACTTCGGCCAGTATGCGACGGATGCTGCGATCGGGCTTCGTTCGGACGAACAATTCATCGATAACGGGGCGATCTCCGTTGGGAGCGCGTGGGGAACGCTACTGGTCGGCGATGTCTCCGGGATCGTTCGTGAGCAGACTCGACGGCGGCGCGGTGCCGGGAACGGTATCCTCGCATTCGACGATGTCCTGGGTCATCTCGATGATCCTGGAGCCGGCTATCACGGCCGGTTCGGGCCGTGGGTGGTAAGCGCCGTGGTGGATCGGGACGGTAACCTCGATGTCGGGGCAACGTTCCAGAGGCCAGCCGGCAACCGGGACTACCGTATCGCCTTCGGAGCCACTGACGCGGTGTATCGCACGGCCGATGGCTCGGGACGATTCGATACCCGAGCGGTGGCGGCAGTCGCGGAGATGATCTACGGCAGCACCACCTATGACGCCGGCGTGAGCCTGGAACGCCTAACTTCGATCACCCGGAAAGCCGACCGCTGGTTCGTTTCCGCCGGCGCGCGCACAAAGGCCGGCGTGGTTGGAATATCCATCGGCGCACACTTCGGACGGATCGAGGGGCAGGATGAGTTCTCGGCCGCCTTGGGTCTTCAGTACGACATTGCCCGGGGCCTGTCTGCAAATCTGGGATTCAACCACGCGCGCGCCAACATCGTGATCGATGACGCAACGTTCATGGATATCGACGAAACCGAGGTCGTCGTTTCCATCAGGTACAGCTTCTAGCCGGGCTGCATCGGGCCACAGGCCCGATGAAATCCCGACCGACGTAAGCCGTTCCTACCGGGACGAGGACAGCCAGACAAAGCCGCCACGGTGAGACCCACGCGGCAACACAAGAAGGCAGGCCGATCGAGGAGTCGGCGCGGGCGTGGTGGTGGGGCATCCGAGGGACATCGGGAGGCTCCCTGACTGGTGCGGGACCCGGCGACTGGTACGCGCAGGCGCCCCGGCGAGCAAAGGAGCTGCCGCCGGGAACTCGAGCAGCCTACCCGCGGTTCACGGGAACATGCTGTCCGCTTCCCGGGGCCTCCTCCCAGTACGGGGTTGGAGTAAAGCGCTCTACCAAGAAGTCGACGAACGACCGGACCTTATTGGAGAGGTGCCGGTTGGCGGGGTAGAGCGCGTGAATGGCCGTGTCGATAGCGGCGGGTGACGCCCGACAACCACCCAAGATCTGAATCAATCGGCCACACTGCACTTCGTGGCCCACCAACCAGGACGGCAGCAACGCGACACCGAGACCGCCCAGCGCCGCTGCATGGAGCGCTTCGGTGTTGTTGGTCCGCAGATTGCCCGCGACACGCACTTCCACGGGGCCGCCCGGCCCCTCGAGATTCCAGTTCACATTGCCTTGGTGACGGGTATAGACGAGACAATTGTGGGCCGTCAGGTCCAAGGGCTGCTTGGGCATCCCCGCCCGCGCGAGGTACGCGGGGCTGGCACACAGGATCCGGTGATTGGCAGCGAGCCGGCGCGCGATCAGGCTTGAATCTTCAAGTTCGCCCACGCGTATGGCGACGTCCGCGCCAACCTCGAGAAGATCGACAAAGTTGTCGGTCAGGGTCAGTTCGATCCGTACCTCGGGAAAGCGAGAGAGAAACGCCGGGATGGCTGGTGCGATATGGCGGACGCCGAATGAGACGGGGGCATTGACGTGCAAGATCCCGCGTGGCGCCCGTTCAAGATCAGAAACAGCAGTCGTTGCTTCGTCGAGTTCCGCCAGGATCCGCGAGATCCGTTCGAAGTAGAGGCGTCCAGCCTCGGTGAGGCTGAGATTCCGCGTGGTGCGCAGCAACAACTGCGCACCAACACTGTCTTCCAGGGAGGCGATCTGTCGTGACACCGACGAAGGGGCAATACCGAGACGGCGGCCCGCAGCGGAGAAACTTCCCATTTCGACCGTCGCGGTGAAGAGCCGGATAGCGTTCAGCGTCGGCATTGGCTTCATCTTTGCGTTATTCGCAATAATCATGTGATCAATTTATGGATTGTAATCACAATATGGGAAACTAGTTTCTTTCACAAGACAACCCGAACCCGGAGTGAAATCGATGATCACTACACAACCCACCCCGTCACCGGCAGAGATCGATCAGGCTGTCGCCCGCGCCCGACAACAGCGGAGCCAGGCCTTCGCGGACGCGTTTACGTGGCTCAAGGCCCTCGCCGCAACTGGCTTTGCAAAGTTGCGCCAGGAGCCCGTCCCTTGGGCCCGGGCGGCCTGAGCGGGTATCCCTGTCCGCCGTCGCCGTATCGTGCGGCGATGCCGGAGGGGGTGATGGTGACGCCGACCCGCTGCACCCACCGTCCCAGGGCCAGCCGGAGCTGCTTCAATCGTCGGGTTCGGTCAGGGAGGGGGTGTCGCCGCGGCGTTTGGTCACGGGCCGCCTCAGAACATGCCGTTGGCATGGGCACTCGCCTCCGGCATTTCCTGCAGCACGTCCCAGTGCTCGACGATCTTTCCGGCTTCGTCGAGCCGGAAGATATCCATGCCGGCATATTCGAGTCCGCCGGGCCAAATCTGGTGACAATGAAGGACGACGAGATCTCCTTCCGCGACCACCCGTTTCACCTCGACCCGTTTTCCCGGGTACTCGCGCGCCATGCGTTCGAAATAGTCGATGAAGCCGTCCTTGCCCGTGGCGACGTCCGGGTTGTGCTGAATGTAGTCGTCGCCGACGAAGCGCTCGACCGCTTCCCGCGGCCGAGACCCGTTGAACATCAGTTCGTAGAAGGCGACGACGTTGGATTTGTTCTGGTCAGGATCGGTCATGACGGTATTTCTGGAGGCTGGGGGCGGACCCTGCCCGCGTGTAATCGCCGGCAGCAGAGCGCGCCTGCAGCGCCGCCTACTCGACGGCGGCGAGTTGCTTGAAGGGCGAGCGGGCGTCGAGCACGTCCCGATGCACGCTCAGCTGGTCGCCTTCGGCGCAGAAACTATCCATCATGTCAGCCGCGTAGGAGAGAGCGGGCCCAGCGCCCATGGGCTTGTCCGGCCGAGAGCGCCTGTGGCCGTGCGATCGCCCCCGGCTCCTCGTCTGACGCAGGCGGTTCTCACCACCGGAGGAGCTCGGCACAAGTGAACCCGTAACCGGAACAACGGTTACCTCTGGAATAGTCGCACGCCCCTCCGATGTTACTGACGCGGACGACGGTCCGCCTTGCAAGCGCAACGGGTGCCTCAAATGTACGTGCGCACCACCCCCCCGTCGACACGCAGGGACGCGCCGTTGGTGGCCGATGAAGCCTTGCTGCACACGTAGCAGATCATGTTTGCGACTTCGTCAACGGTCGCGTATCGCCGCAGCAGTGACGACGTGCGCCGCAGGCGGAACGTATCGCCCTGCACATCCTCGATCGTGCGGTTCTCGTCCTTTGCGCGCTCCCCGAGGCGCTCCTCCTGGGTCTCGACCCAAGTCGGGCCGGGCAGGACGGAATTGACCGTCACGCCGGTTCCGGCCGTGGTCTCCGCGAGCCCGCGTCCGATGGCAAGCTGCGCCGCCTTGGTGAAGCCGTAGTGAATCATCTCGGGTGGGATGAACACGCCGGACTCGCTCGAGACAAACACGACGCGACCCCAATCCTTGCGCCGCATCGCGGGCAGATAGTGGCGCGCCATTCGGACGCCGCTCATCACGTTGATCTGGAAATAGTCGAGCCACATCGCGTCGTCGATCTCGTCAAACGGGCGCATCTCGTAGATGCCCATGTTGTTCACCAGGATGTCGGCTTCCGGCACCGCCGCGATTACGCGGGAGCAACCTCCCGCATCGCCCAGGTCACCGGCCACTCCCTCTCCTGCCGATCCCGCCGCTTCCTGGAAACGCTGCAGTCCCTTCGCCACCGAATCGTCGGTGCGCCCGTGCAGAACAACGCGAGCCCCCATCTGGGCGAGCCCAACCGCTGTGGCAAAGCCAATCCCCCGCGTGGAACCGGTGACGAGCGCCGTCCGCCCCTGAAGGTCAAGATCCATTGCTGCGTTCCTTCCGAAATAGACGTTGTCCGCTGCCGGCACGAGCGAACCGACCGCGCCGGTGCACGGCCCGGGCATCCTGCCCGCGCACCGACCGGAACACGCTGGTTGCCGGGTTTACTCCGCGAAGGGATCACGGACCAGAATCGTGTCCTCTCGCTCGGGACTGGTTGACAGTAGTGAGACCGGCACCCCGATCAACTCTTCGATTCGTCGGATGTACTTGACGGCCGTCGCGGGCAGATCCGCCCAGGAACGCGCTCCCTGCGTGCTGTCCGCCCAGCCCTCGAGTTCCTCGTACTCCGGCACAATGGACGCGCGCGCGGTCTCTCCCGGCGGGAAGTAGTCGAACGTGTCACTCGCTGCCCGGTACCGGACGCACACACGGAGCGTTTCCAATCCGTCGAGCACGTCGAGCTTGGTCAGTGCAATGCCGTCGATCCCGGCCACCCGCACTGCCTGGCGCACCATGACGGAATCGAACCAGCCGCAGCGGCGCTGCCGGCCGGTAACCGTTCCGAATTCGCGCCCCCGCTCTCCCAGGGTCCGGCCGATGTCATTTGCTTGCTCCGTCGGGAACGGGCCGGCTCCCACCCGGGTCGTGTACGCCTTCGTGATGCCGAGTACGTACCCCACGCTCGCGGGACCGATCCCGGCACCACCGGCGGCCTGGCCCGGCACCGTGTGGGACGACGTGACGTAGGGATACGTGCCGTGATGCACGTCCAGCATCACGCCTTGCGCACCTTCGAACAGGACCGTTTGACGATCCCTTCGAGCCTCGTCCAATAGCGCGGCGGTATTCGTGACGAACGGACGCAATTCTTCCGCGACCTCAGCCAACGACTCCAGCAGCTCAGGGCCGTCGATCGGCGTCCGCCCAAGACCGCGCCGAAGCGTATTGTGGTAGTCGAGCGCCGTGTCGATTCGGTGCTGCAAGCCCGGCTGGTCGAACAGGTCGCACACCCTGACGGCGCGCCGCCCGACGCGATCCTCGTAGGCCGGGCCGATCCCGCGCCGGGTCGTGCCGATTGCGAACTCCGACGCGCGATCCTCCCGAAAGCGGTCAAGTTCCCAGTGATAGGGAAGAATAAGGCTGGCCCCTTCCGCCACGCGCAGCACGTCCGGCGCGATCTTCAGCCCCTGCGCCCGGACGGTTGCGATCTCGTCGCGAAGCGCCCACGGATTGATCACCACCCCATCCCCGATGATGGAAAGCTTTCCGCGTACGACACCCGAGGGCAGCAGGCTCAACTTGTAGGTCCTGCCGTCCACCACAAGCGTGTGGCCGGCATTGTGGCCACCCTGAAACCGCACGACCACGTCGGCCCGGTGGGACAGCCAGTCGACAATCTTGCCCTTGCCTTCGTCGCCCCACTGCGCACCGACGACCGTGACGTTGGCCATCAGCCGGGATCCGGTGCCAGCGGGACCGGCGTGCCGTCCCGCAGTACGTGGGTGCAACGGGCCCGCCGCGCCGTCTCCGAATCGCCCGATCCCAGCAGGTCCACGATGGCAATCCAGCCATCACGCCGCAATGCGGCGGCAACCGCCGGATCCTCCGTCCGGGACACGAGGACCCGGCGTGCCGGCGCCGGGCCGGCTGCCACCCTGAGCAGGGAATCCGTGAAGAACGAGACCCCGAACGCGGTTTCGTCCGGGCTGATCCGGTACCGTCCGCCGAACGCGATTTCCCGGCGGGCGCCCGGCGCGAACACCGCGAATCCAACTCCCGCGTAATAGCCGAATCCCCTGTTCTCCACCGGATCCAGGGTCAGCGCGATCTCCGGTACAAAGGAGCGGAGTCGCCCCAGCACATCGAAGGTGCGCTCACGGACCGCGGCGGCCCGGTCCGGCAGGTCGATCGACCGAAGCCGCGTCTCCGCTTCCTCGACGGGTCCGGCGGCAGCGGCCAGTTCCGCCAGGATCCGCGGGCCATCTCCGGACAGGCTGCGGAGCGCTGAGACATTCTTGCGGCGAAGCGCATCCTCGAGTTCCGTCTGCAGTTCGGGCCCGAGCGCGGACGACTCCATCACCGCCGGTACCAGGTTCGGACACGTCAGGTCGATCGTGAAGTACTCGATGCCCAGCGTGCCAAGTGCCTCGATCGTCAGCAGGAGAATCTCGACGTCGGCGTCAGCTCCCGGGCAGCCGATCAACTCGGCGCCGATCTGCCGAACCTGGCGTTCGCCCCGATTGGCGCTGGCGTTGACCCGCAGCACGTCACCGGCGTAGCAGAGTCGCAGCGGCCGAACGGCCGCGGCCAGGCGCGTCGAGGCAATACGGGCGATCTGGGGCGTGATATCCGCCCGGACCCCCAGCATGCGCTGCGAATGGGGATCCATCAGTCGAAACGTAGACCCCGCGCCCGCTGCGCCAAGACCTGCGGTCAACGAATCCTCAAACTCGAGTAGCGGCGGGCGCACCGACTCGTAGCCGTGGCTGCGGAAGACGTCGACCACCGCGCGCGAGGCGGCTTCTTCCCGCTCTGCATCCGGCGGCAGTAGATCTGCCAGGCCCGCCGGCAACAGAACCTGATCGTTAGAGGTCATCTCGCGTCAATCTAGCACGCGGCAGCATACGCCACCGGTCGCATTTTCCTCAGAAATGAAGGACCCGGACGCTCCGCACATGCGGCAATCTGGACAGTTCGTCGGTGAGTTCCGGCGAGACGGGCTGGTCCACCTCCACAAGCGCCAGGGCATCTTCTCCGGGCGCGCTGCGACCGAGATGGAAGGTGGCGATGTTGACGCCGTTGTCCCCCAGGGTGGTACCGAGCGCCCCGATGAAGCCCGGCTTGTCGGCGTTGGTGATGAAGAGCATGTTCGGTCCGAGCTGAGCCTCGATATCGATTCCCATGATGCCGATGATGCGCGGTTCGCGCCCCAACAGCGTCCCCGCGACGTCGCGGCGCTGCCGCTGCGTCTGCACGGTGAGCCGGATCTCGGTAGCGTAGTCGCCCGGTGATTCCCTGGTCGCCGTCGTAACCCGGATGTTGCGGCTCTCCGCGATCAAGGGAGCGTTGATCATGTTCACCGAATCGAGTTGCGGACTGAGCAGTCCAGCCAGGGACACAGACGTCAGGGCGCGGACGTTCAGCGTGCTCGCCTGGCCGCAGAACTCGATGTGGACGCTGCGAAATCCCGTGGCCGCCACCTGGCCCGCCAGCCGGCCGAGCTGGTCCGCGAGACGCATGTACGGAGCCAGCTTCTTCGCTTCCTCGGCGGTAACCGACGGGATGTTCAGCGCGTTGGCCACGGCACCCGTTCGCAGGTAGTCGGACATCTGCTCGGCCACCTGCACGGACACGTTCTCCTGGGCCTCCTCGGTGGACGCGCCGAGATGCGGCGTGGCCACCACCTGCTCAAGACCGAAGAGGGGATTCTCCCGGGCCGGCTCGTTCCGGAACACGTCCACCGCCGCCCCCGCAACCCGGCCGTCCGTGATCGCTGTCCGCAGGGCCTCCTCGTCCACCAGACCGCCACGTGCACAGTTGATGATCCGTACCCCCGGCCGGCAGCGGGCCAGCGCTGCCGCATTCATCATATTGCGGGTCGCATCGGTCAATGGCACGTGGAAACTGATGAAATCCGCCTGACCCAGCAGGTCGTCGTACTGCACTACCTCAACGCCGAGCTCGGTGGCCCGCTCCTCGGCGAGGAACGGGTCAGCAACGACCACACGCATGCCGAGTCCGATCGCCCGGTTGGCGACGATGGCGCCGATGTTGCCGCAGCCGACGAGGCCCAGGGTCTTGCGATAGAGCTCGACCCCGCTGAATCTGGACTTCTCCCACTGGCCCGCATGGGTCGAGGTACTCGCGGCAGGAATGTTGCGCGCGAGCGACAGCATCAGCGCGATCGTGTGCTCCGCGGTGGTGATCGAGTTCCCGAACGGCGTGTTCATCACCACGACGCCTCGTCGGGTGGCGGCGGCCACGTCGATGTTGTCGACCCCGATACCGGCGCGGCCGATCACCCGCAGCTGCGGCGCCGCGTCGAGCACCGCCTCGGTAACGCGGGTCGACGAGCGCACCGCGAGACCCGCAAACTCGGGGATGCGAGCCCGGTCTCGGTCACGGCCTCGAGACCATGGGCCGCGAACACCTCCGCGGCCCGCGGGCTCAGGCGATCGGCAATCAGGACCCGGTCAGTCACCCTCCGCCACTCCGCTTGATCTCCGAGAACGCATAGTCCAGCCATGGAAACAGCCGCTCAAGATCAGCTGTCTCGACCGTGGCGCCTCCCCATACTCGCAGCCCTGCCGGCGCGTCGCGGTAGGATGCAACGTCGTACGCGACCCCCTGCGCTTCCAGCAAGCCCGCCAGGTCCTGCACACGTGCGCGCTGTTCGCCGGGCGCGAGTCCCGCGAACCATTGGTCGGTGATCCGGAAGCAGATCGACGTGGAGGAGCGGATCGCGGGACGCGCGGCAAGGAATTCCGCCCACCGGGAACCGGCAATCCAGCGGCTGGCCGCGTCCAGGTTCGCCTGACTCCTGGCCCGGGTCGCGAGCTCTCCGCCAATGCCGGCGATCCAGCGCAGCGAGTCGAGAGCGTCCTCGACGCAGAGCAACGAGGGCGTGTTGATGGTGCTGCCTCGGAACAGCGCCTCGTCGATGCGCCCCCGCTTGACCATGCGAAAGATCTTCGGAAGCGGCCACGGCGGTCGATAGGATTCCAGGCGCTCGACGGCACGCGGCGACAGGATCAGCACGCCGTGCTGGGCTTCGCCGCCCATCGCCTTCTGCCAGGAGAATGTGGCGACGTCGAGCCGACTCCACGGCACGGGCATCGCCCACGCTGCCGATGTCGCGTCGCAGATCACGAGTCCACCGCCAGTCTCGATCCACCTGGCGTCGGGGACGCACACGCCGGACGTCGTCCCGTTCCAGGCAAACACGACGTCGCGGTCGAAGTCGACCTGGCCAAGCTCGGGAAGTTCCCCGTACGGCGCCTCCAGGACACGCGCATCCTCCAGTCGCAGCTGGGTCGTGACATCGCTGGCCCACCCCTTGCCGAAGCTCTCCCAAGCCAGCACATCGACCCCGCGCGGTCCCAGCAACGACCACAGCGCCATTTCCATCGCCCCCGTGTCGGAGGCGGGGACCAGTGCGATCCGGTAGTCCGCGGGCAGGGCGAGCAGCTCCCGGGTTCGGTCCAGCACCTCGCGGATCCGGTCCAACGCGGCCGGCGCGCGGTGCGACCGGCCGAGGCAGGCGTCGCGGAGCACGTCGGGCGTCCAGCCGGGCCGCTTGGCGCAGGGCCCCGACGAAAAACACGGGTTTTGCGGGCGCTCGGCAGGGATCATGAAGCTCGGTACGCGGCAGGCGGAGTCCGGGGGCAACCGGCGGCCGGCCGCTTATAGCAGACCGGCCGGGCGGGCGGTGATCTGTCAGGCGAGATCACGCATGCACCCTATGCACAAACCGCATGCCGGAGCGCGTGGCCGAACGGTCCCGGGGCCGGTTCGAGCCGTTCCCCGGCGGCAGCTGACCCGGTTCGCCGGATTCGACACTCAGTCGGCCATATAGTTCCGCGTCAGCGGCAGCGCATCCACGTTCTTGGCCATCTGGATCTGGAACACGACCATCCCGCCGTGGCGGAAGGCCGCCTCGCTGCCCGATAGGTACAGCTCCCACATCCGCAGGAATCGCTCGTCGGCCATTTCGAGCACCCGGTCACGAGCTGCCAGCACCCGTTCCCGCCACTGGCGCAACGTGTATGCGTAGTGCAGCCGGAGCACCTCGACGTCGGTCACCTGCAAGCCGGTCCGTTCGATAACGGGCAGCACCTCCGAGAGGGCAGGAATATACCCGCCGGGAAAGATGTACCGGCGCATGAAAGGGTCCGTAATCCCCGGACCCGCGGTCCGGCCGATGGTGTGAAGCAGTGCGATGCCGTCGTCCACCAGGCAGCGCCTGATGGTCTCGAAGAACGCCCGGTAGTAGGAAAGCCCGACATGCTCGAACATTCCGACCGACACGATTCGGTCGAAGCGGCCAGCCTCGTCCCGATAGTCGCCGAGCTCAAACGATACCCGTCCGGACAGGCCACTGTCGGCCGCCCGCTGGCAGGCGATCTCGAACTGGCTCGGCGAGAGTGTGAGTCCCTTGACGGCAACTCCGTGCGCATTGGCAAGATGAAGCGCTAGGCCTCCCCAGCCGCTGCCAATATCCAGCACCTTCTGGTCAGCCTGCAGCCGGAGCTTGCCCGCGATGTGCCGCTTCTTCGCCTCCTGCGCCTCGTCGAGCGTCATGTCCTCCCGCAGGAAGTAGGCGCAGCTGTACTGCCGGTCAGAGTCGAGGAACACCTCGTAGATCTCGCCCGGAATGTCGTAGTGGTGGGTGACGTTCCGCCGGGCCCGGAGCGCCGTATTGTGCTGCCAAAATCGCCGCAGCGGGAACGTGATCTTCCGGATCAAGCTCGCCGGCCGCGTCGCTTCGGCAACGACCTGATTCGCGTACAGAAAATCGACCAGCGCGTGGAGCGGGGCATTCTCGACCGTCAACCGCCCCGCCATGTACGCCTCCGCAAACGCCAGGGTGGGGTGAAACGGGAAGCGAATCAGGTCCGCCCAGCTGCTGCATCTGATGCGGAAGCCAGGCCCATCGCGGCCGATCGCCACGATCTCGCGGCCGTTCGGCAAGACCACCTCGAGACGGCCGAACCGTACCAGTCGGCGGAGCACGCGTTCGGCAAGCATGCCGTCTGTCCGACGGTGGCCGGCTAGCCTGACTCAGGCGTCGTCGCCGGCACCCGGTTCGGGAGCGGCCTCGGGGTCCGGTGGCGCCGGCGCATGGCCGCCATCCAGAAGCTGGCCCACCCGGTCGGCGGCGGTCTCCGCCGCGTCCGGTTCGTCCGGGATCTCCTCGTACACTCGTGGACGGAACTGGGTCGGATCGCCGTATGAGTCGTCCATCCCCGAGTCATCGCCGGCATCATCGGTCACCAGTGCCAGGACATCCTCGCCCCGCGCATAGCGGTCCGCCTGAAGGACCGCCTCCTCCTCGCTCCGGGCCACGTTGACCGTGATCGGGACCGAGATCTCCGGATGTGGCGCAATATCCACGATGTGGATGCCCAGCATCTTGATGGTGCCTTCGGAGCGCACCATGTACCGGTCGATCTTGCCGGCCTGCCGGCTGACCTCCTCCGCGATGTCCCGTGCGTTGACGGAGCCATAGAGCACACCGCGTTCGCTCGCCTGGCGGATCACGACGATCGTCAGGTCACGGAGCCCATCGGCCGTCGCCTCTGCGCTCTTTCGACGGGTGGCGTTGGCCGCCAGGATCTCTTCGCGTTGCTCCGCGAACCGCCGGACGTTCTCGGGGGTCGCACGCAGTACCTTGCCTTGCGGCAACAGGTAGTTCCGCGCATAGCCGGCCCGGACTTCCACGGTGTCACCGAGGTTGCCGAGGTTGCCGATTCTCTCGAGCAGTATGACCTGCATGATTCACTCTCAAACCAGATGCGGCCGACGAAAACGACCGAATTGCTCGATGACTCCGAGCGCTGTGACGAGGGCCCAGGCCAGTGGGGCAAACGGCCAGATCAAGGATCCGTAGCAGGCGAACAGCAGGAGCCTGCGGCCCGGCCATGAGCGGCTGACAGTATGGATAACGGCCAGTCCCTGCAAGAGTAACGGGGTGCCGAAGAGCAATGCAAATGAGCCCGCCACCGAGGCGACGTTGCCTTGCAGCAGCGCCGCTGGAAGCAGCGTCATCAGGAACAGGCCCACGAGCCACACGGGCACCTCGAAGGCCCGGTACGGGGGCGTCGGGAAGCGGGCCATGCGGAACCGGCGAGCCGCCGTCTGCGCGAGCACGGCACAGATCACGAGTGAAAGCAGCCACCAGACCGTGACGAAGCCAGGAAAATAGCGGACGAACTCCTCAATGAACGCGGCGCGGGCATCAGCCGGAACGTCCGGGGCGGCGGCACCTAGCAGCTGGCCGAAGGCGGCGGCGACATCCTCGGTTAGACGGGACGGATCGAAACCGGCGCCGGCCAGAACGATCAGCAGCGCCAGGGCGGCGAGGGCGGTGAGTTCCGACACCAGGCGGCCGGCAAATGTCGGAGTGTCGGCGGTCTGCCGGGCGAACTGCAGCCGGAGATAAATCAGGCCGACGGGCACGAGATGAATCCCCGTGTAGATCAACCCGCCGTGCAGCCCGGTGCCGGACCCGACGGCGACCCCAAGCGCTCCGGTCGCACAGGCGACGGCGAACGGGGCGGCTCCCAGGCTCATGCTCGCGAACAGGATCGGCAAGGACGTGAAATGCACGGGGAAGACGGCGGCGAATCCGCCGGACTCGGCAAGGGCACTTGCGAACAGGGCCGCGCTGAGCGCGCCCGCGGCCAGACCGAGCGCCAGGTGCTCCGGTTTGCCCAAGCGGCTCAGAAGCCAACGATCCTTAACGAATCACGAACGGGAGCAGCGCCAGGATGCGGGCCCGCTTGATCGCGCGGGCCAGCTGCCGCTGTTTCGGCGCGGAGACGGCGCTGATCCGGCTCGGCACGATCTTCCCGCGCTCGGACAGGAAACGCTGCAGCGTCTTCACGTCCTTGTAATCGATCTCGACGGCGTTGGGGCCCGAAAACGGGCAACTCTTGCGGCGCCGGGAAAACGTCCGGCGGGGGCCGCCGGACGGCCGTGTCGAAGTCGTCTGATCGTCGCTCATTCGTCCTCTCCTGTCGCCGCGTCGTCGGTCCCAGCTTCATTCCCGCTGTCCCCGGGCGCGGACTCGGCGGCATCGGCATCCGGTGCGCGTTCGGCCTCTGCGGGCGCGCTGGCCTCCCCGCCCGCATCCGATACGGGCGCTGCGCCGCCCCCCTCGGCTGCGTCCGCAGGCGGGCGATCGACCTCGCGGCGCGCGCTTCCCTGATCGCGACGCTCCTCGCGCTCGGCCCGGGCCTTCATGATGATCGACGGCCCGTCGGGCAACTGGTCGAGGCGCATGGTCAGGTACCGGACCACATTCTCATCGATGCGGAGCTGGCGCTCGAACTCCTGGATCGCGGAGCCCGGACCGTCGACGTGAAACATGAGGTAGTGGCCCTTGCGGTTCTTCCGAACCCGGTACGCGAGCCGCCGCAGCCCCCAGTATTCGCGCCGGACAACGCTCGCGCCTTCCTTGCTCAGAATTTCTTCGTAGTGTTCACCGAGCCGCTCGGCGTCGCCGCCACCGATTTCCTGCCGAGCAATCAGTACCGATTCGTAATAGGGCATATGCCGACCACCGGGCACGCCCCCCGCCCGCAGGAGCGGAGTCGAAAACGTGTCCACCGCCACCCGCGGGGGCGACGCCCGACCATAGACAGGCCGGCGGCGGGTGGCAAACTCGGGAGCGCCCCGCCGCACGGGGCTGGCGGCCGGACCCCGGCCGCTGGGGCCTCCGGCTACTGCCTCAGCCCATTGCGAAGTCGAATTCGCCCTGCGCCGGGATCGCGCTGCCCGGGACCACCGGACCCGGTTCCGCCACCGCGGGCGCGGCGACTCCCTTGGTCGCCAGTCCCCGGTCACGGGAAATCGCTTGTTCACGCTCCGGTCTGCCGTCCCACGCACGCCACGCGATCGGACCGCCGCAGCGTCGACAAACCGCGCGGCGCCGACGTCGATGCGCTGACCGCGTAAAGCAGCCCGCCGCACAAGCCGCGATCCAGCGCGGCGGACTGAACTGCAGGGTATGGCAACGCTCCCCCGAGCAACCGATGGCCCGTGCCTTGGCGCGCCAGACCGCGTCATGATGGTGGTGCGGCCCCACCAATGCATGGGCGATTTCATGCAGGATCGTGTCGTCGAGCTCCGGCCGGGTCGCCGACCGCACATAGAGCCTGGACAGCAGGACGCATTTCTTCGTGAAATTGCAGGCACCTGCCCGGGAACGTGACTCGTCGAGCCGCGCGACCCACCCGGCCGCGCCAAGGCCATGCAGCTGCAGGAGCTCCCGGCAACGCCCGAGGGCACGATCCTCGACGGCAGAGTGGTCCTTCGCCGGACCGCGTGGATGGAGGCGCCCGTAGGGCACCCTGTACTGCTTGCCAAGCTCGCAGCGGACGGTGGCGCAGGCCCGTCCAAGCGACACGACGCGCCCGGCAATCTGGTTGTTCCTGTGCGAAAAACTTATGGGATCGCCCGGCGAAATCCGGGCCTTCAAAGCATCAATCGTATCCATTGCGTGCGGAACGCACCTTTCGTAACTACACCGTGATCTTAGACCGAAACCTGACCCTTCCACCGCCTGTATCTACCAGTATCCACCCGTATCTGACGGACTGTCACCCGTCGTATCGCGACTACCTGAGCGTCTCTCTACTGCCGATGATCGGACCCTTCGATTTGGGCCGACTGTACATCTGCTGCAGTCGCATGCAACGGCCCGGCCGGCCCGGCCTAGAACCGCTCCGCGACGACGGACGGGCGTGACTCCGCCGGGGCACAGCGCGCCTCGTCCCTCTGTATCCTCCCGGCCCTACCCGGTCCGCCAGAGTTCCAGTCTGAGCGATGTCGACAGCGCGCGCATTCGTTTTTCCCGGCCAGGGGTCACAGGCTCCCGGCATGGGCCGGGCCGTGCGCGACGCCTTTCCGGCCGCGGCCGAGACCTGGGAAGAGGTCGACGACGCGCTGTCGCTCGCGCTATCTCGGCTCGCCT
This sequence comes from Alphaproteobacteria bacterium, assembly GCA_021296265.1. GTDB lineage: Bacteria > Pseudomonadota > Alphaproteobacteria > TMED109 > TMED109 > VXPW01. The sequence goes on from JAGWAT010000005.1 coordinate 27,635, forward strand.
TCGAGGGGCCCGACGCCGACCTCACCCGCACTGAATTTGCGCAGCCTGCCTTGCTCACCCATTCCCTAGCGCTGCTCCGCGTGATGGAGCGCGAGGGCGGCGTGACGATCGCCCGCGCAGCCCAGTACGCGGCCGGCCATTCGCTGGGGGAGTACACGGCGCTGACCGCCGCAGGCTCCTTCTCGCTCCCCGACGCCGTGCGTCTGGTCCGGCGGCGCGGACAGGCCATGCAGGCAGCGGTCCCGGTAGGCGAGGGTGCCATGGCGGCGCTCATCGGCGCCGACCTGGAGGCGGCCGATGCGCTCGTCGCCGCCGCTGCCGCAGGCGACGTGCTCGCGATCGGCAACGACAATGCGCCTGGTCAGGTCGTGGTGTCGGGTACCGCCGCCGCCGTCGACCGCGCGGCGGCGCTGGCTCCCGAGCACGGCTTCCGGCGCGTCATCCGCCTGACAGTCAGCGCTCCCTTCCACTGCGCGCTGATGGAGCCCGCCGCCCGCGAGATAGAGGAGGCGCTCGCCGGGCTGACGATCCGACCGCCGACCATGTCGGTCATCGCGAACGTCAACGCCGATGCGATGGGGGCGCCGGCCATGATCCGGGATCTCCTGGTGGCGCAGGTCACCGGGCGCGTGCGATGGCGAGAGTCGATGGAGCGGCTGCGCCAGGACGGAGTAGAGGCGCTGGTCGAAGTCGGTCCGGGAAAGGTGCTCTCCGGGTTGGCCCGACGAATCGACCGCGGTTTCGAGACAATGAACGTGGCCGAGCCGGAAGACCTGGAAGCCCTGATGCGCGCCCTATGACAAAGCGGAGGAATCGGTGATGTTCGATCTGCAGAACCGGATGGCGCTGGTGACCGGGGCCTCCGGCGGCATCGGCGCCGCCATTGCTCAGGCACTCCATCGGGCCGGTGCGGCGGTGGCGCTGACGGGCACCCGCGAAGCCGCCCTGCATCAGCTCGCCGCCAAACTCGAGGACCGCGCCCACTGCGTCGTGGCGGATCTCGCGGGCGGCGGTGACGCCGCCGCACTGGTGCAGCAGGCGGAGTCCGCGCTCGGCCCGATCGACATCCTCGTGAACAATGCCGGCATCACCCGGGACGGGCTGGCCCTCCGGATGAAGGACGCCGACTGGCAGGCTGTGCTCGACGTGAACCTGACGGCGGCCTTTCGGCTGGCTCGGGCCGTGCTCCGCGGCATGATGCGCCGCCGCTCCGGCCGCATCATCAACATCTCCTCGGTATCTGGACTTCTGGGCAATCCGGGCCAGGCCAACTACGCCGCGGCGAAGGCAGGCCTGATCGGGATGTCGAAGGCGCTCGCCCTCGAGGTCGCAACGCGCGGCATCACCGTGAACTGCCTCGCGCCGGGATTCATCGAAACCGCCATGACCGATGCCCTGCCGGAGGCCGTTCGTGACGATGCCTTGGCGCGCGTGCCCATGGGGCGTTTTGGAACGCCGCAAGACATTGGCGCCGCGGCGGTCTACCTCGCCTCGGACGAAGCCAGCTATGTGACCGGGCAAACCCTGACAGTCGCCGGGGGCTTGGGATGAGGCCGGGTGCCGCCGGGCCGGAGGAAGCCACGCTGTTTCCCATGGTGCCCCCGGACCGGCGATGCCCGCGGGGTTGGCCACCGCTCACGGAGGGCCTTCAGTTCGCCCGGTTCGACCCCAGTGCTTGCATCCCGACGGAAGTATGGTAACGAGGCGATGCTGGGCACCGACTCAGTGGGCTGGCGTCTGCGCGCCGGCCGCGCTATGTCCTCCTGTTCCCACCTCAACCTACCGGACGGATTCTTGCCATGAGCGATATCGCGCAGCGTGTTAAAGACATCGTCGTTGAAAATCTCGGCGTCGAATTGGATCAAGTCACCGAGAACGCGAGTTTTGTCGATGACCTTGGTGCTGACAGCCTCGACACGGTCGAGCTGGTCATGGCATTCGAGGAAAAATTCGGCTGCGAAATTCCTGACGATGCTGCAGAGAAGATCTTGACCGTCCAGGACGCCATCCAGTACATCGAACAACAGGTGAACTGACCGCTTTCGCGGGACACCTGCATGAAGCGAGTCGCCGTCACCGGGATCGGCCTGGTCACGCCGCTGGCCGTTGGAACCGAAGCCAATTGGGGGCGGCTGCTGGCGGGCGAGTCTGGGCTCCGGCCCATGACCGGTTTCGATACCGATGATCTTCCGTGCCGCGTGGCCGGACAGGTACCGGGACCCGAAGCCAGCGACGGCCTCGACATCGATGCTCTGATGCCGACCCGGGACCGGAGGCGTCTCGACCAGTTCATCATCTACGCCATCGCGGCGGCCGACGAAGCGATCCGCGATTCCGGCTGGGCACCAAGTGAAGAAGCGACCGAGGCGCGCAATCGGACCGGGGTCATGATCGGGTCCGGGATTGGCGGTCTCCAGTCGATCTATGAAGCTTCGGTGGTGCTCGAGCAAAAGGGACCACGCCGGATCACGCCGTTCTTCATCCCGTCGAGCCTCATCAACCTCGCATCAGGTCAGGTCTCCATTCGCCACGGGTTTCGCGGCCCGAACCATTCGGTGGTGACGGCCTGTGCGACCGGCATGCACGCGATCGGCGACGCCGCACGGATGGTCCGCGCCGGTATGGCAGACGTCATGGTGGCCGGCGGAGCGGAAGCTTCGGTTTGCCGACTAGGCATCGCCGGCTTTGCTGCCATGCGGGCACTTTCGACCCACTTCAACGATTCGCCGCAGCGCGCCTCGCGCCCGTGGGACGAAGACCGTGACGGGTTTGTGATGGGGGAAGGCGCCGGCATTGTGGTCCTTGAGGAGTTCGAACACGCGCAGGCACGCGGCGCACGCGTCTACGGTGAAATCAAGGGTTACGGCATGTCCGGAGACGCCCACCACATTTCGGCACCGGCACCCGATGGGGACGGTGGCTACCGCAGCATGCAAGCAGCGCTCGAGGATGCCGACATGTCACCTGCGGACATCGATTACCTGAACGCGCACGGCACCTCGACTCCCTTGGGCGACGAAATCGAGCTCGGCGCCATCCGGCGGCTGTTTGGCAACTATGCGGCCGACATGTCCATCAGCTCGACGAAATCCTCCATCGGGCATCTCCTGGGCGCGGCCGGGGCCGTGGAAACCATTTACGCCCTGCTCGCGGTCGTGCACGACGCTGTGCCGCCAACTCTCAATCTCGATCGCCCCTGCGCCGGATCCGAGGGGCTGGACCTCGTACCGCATGCGGCAAAGCGCCGGACGGTGCGGGCCGCACTGTCCAATTCATTCGGGTTCGGCGGAACGAACGCATCCCTCATCGTCGGCCCCGCAGACTGATCCCATGCCGGGCCGGGGGCTCGCCGCCGCCGTCCTGCTGGCCCCGGCCCTGGCGGCGGCACTGCTGTACGCAGCGTTTCGAATCGACGGGCCGCATCCGGATACGCGGACCGTGATCGTGCCGCCGGGCACCTCGCTGGGGGGCATCGCGTCGCGCCTCCAAGCTGCCGGCGTGGTTCGTTCGGCGCTGCTGTTCGAGGCCGGTCTGCGCTTGAGAGGGATTGGCCACCGCCTGCAAGCGGGCGAGTACGCGTATCGCGCCCGCGCATCGATGTGGCAGGTTGCCCAGGCCATGGTGCGCGGGGAATCCGTGCTTCATCGCATCACCCTGGTCGAAGGCACCACCGTCCGCCAGGCGATGGCCGTTCTGGAACAATCCGACTTGCTGACCGGCCCGCTTGCGACGATGCCGCCGGAAGGCTCCCTGTTCCCCGATACCTACTTCTTCCGGCGCGGTTCCCCTCGCGCCGCACTCGTGCGCCGCGCTCAGTCCAGGATGACGGAGATTCTCGCGGAAGCGTGGGCGCAGCGCAGTCCCGACCTCCCGTACCACACGCCGGAGGAAGCGCTCGTGCTGGCCTCGATGATCGAGGCCGAAACCGCCCAGGAGTCCGAGCGGCCCCGGATCGCAGCCGTGTTCGTCAATCGGCTCCGTCGCGGCATGCGCCTGCAGTCGGATCCTACCGTGTTGTACGGAATGGACCCCGGCTCTCCACGCTCGCTCTCCAAGACCGACCTGAAACGTCGGCATCGCTGGAACACCTACCGGATCCGGGGACTTCCGCCGACCCCGATCGGCAACCCGGGCCTCGCCTCGATCGACGCCGCTGTGCACCCGGCGGCAACCGACGATCTCTATTTCGTCGCAGACGGCACCGGCGGCCACGCCTTCGCGACCACCCTGCGGGAACACAACCGGAACGTCGCTCGCTGGAAGACTCTTCGTCAACGCAACGAAGAGGCTTCCAGAGCGGCCGAGTAGTTCGTTTGCCTGCCATCGCCGAGAGGCCGGCACCGCGTGAACGCCATTCGAGGCAGCCGGCATCGACCGGAGCGCCGCGCCGGCACCGGCCATGTTGAACCGGCTACTCCGCCTGCCGCTGCGAACGCTCGCCTGCGCGCTGCTGTTCGCGGCCGGCGGCCGGGCCGACGCGCACGCCGACGGCCCCGAACCGGATCAGCCGGCGCCGCGTCCCGCCATTGCGGAGACGATGGAGAACGCGCGCCTCCTCGTCTCGATCGGCCATTTCGACGAGGCGCTTTCCTTGTTGCGAACCCACCGGAAAGCCGGCGCGGCCGACACCGAGCTCCTGTTCGTGCTTGGCTTGGCCTCCGCCGGCAAGGTTCAACACGGGCCGGTAGTGGAACCCGAGCGGCAGGCGCTGCTCGACGAGGCAGTCGCCGCCTTTCGCAAGGTCCTGGCAGCGCGTCCGGAATACGTGCGGGCCCGGATCGAGCTTGCAACCGTCTTTTTTCTGATGGAGGACGACCGACTGGCAAGGAAACATTTTGAACAGGCACTGGCGGACGAACTGCCGAGTTGGGTGGCTGAGCACATCCGTCTGTTTCTCGCCAAGATGGACGCTCGCAAACGCTAGACGACGGGGCATGGAGACCGCGAGGCCGCACTGATGAAGACCAGTCGACCTGCACACCTTCCGCAAACCGGGATTCCCAATGCCACGGAGTCCTGACGACACCACGGCCCCCCAGAGCACCCGCTCACCAATCCGTTGAACTGAACGGCACGAGCCGGGCCGACCGCGCAGACCGTTCCCGGTGCACGTGCACGAACGGCGAGAGCCGAGCCCGGGACGGCGGCACCCGTGTGGGGCAACCTCCGAGGCGCCACGTGCGAGCATGTCCGGTGATCCTGGCCCGGGTCTTGGCATCGCCCGTTAGCACGGGAACCAGGCGTTCCGAGGCGGACCAGTCGCGCCGGACGGCAATACGCATCAGGCGCAGCCGCGCCACCGCCACCGCCTCGGACGAGGGCGAGGGGTTGACTTGAATCACTCCGGAGGAGTCGTGCAGCGTGATCGCCCACAGCGTCGAGAACCGGGCTGCCGCCTATACTACGGCCATGCCCCTGAAACGAACGTGACTCGCTGCCGGTCACACGATTCCGAGTCATGACCGCAACTGGAACGACTGCAGCCTCGCCGTCCAACGCTCGGCTGGATTCGACACGCGACGGCCTCGTGCTGGTGCTCTCGGCGGCGTCGGGTTCTGGCAAGACGACGGTTCTTCGTCGGCTACTTGAAACCGAGCCGCGGCTGGAAATGTCGATCTCCGTGACGACGCGGAAACCGCGCGCGATGGAACGGCGCGGAGACCACTATCGCTTCGTGAGCGTGACCGAGTTCGAGCGCCTCATGAAGGCCGGTGAATTACTGGAACATGCCGAGGTGTTCGGAAGTCGGTACGGTACGCCGCGGGGGCCGGTCGAGGCCCGGCTCGCGCGCGGACTGGACGTGGTCGCGGACCTCGACTGGCAGGGCGCCGCAAGCTTGCGGACGGCATTGGGTAGCCGGTGTGTCTCGGTCTTCATGCTGCCGCCCTCGATGTCCGAACTGGAGCGAAGAATTCGTACGCGCGGCCAGGATTCGGAAACCACGATCAACCGCCGGCTTGCCAAGGCCGAGGAAGAAATCTCCCACTGGCGCGAGTTCGACTACGTGATCGTGAACCACGACCTGGATGCCTGCGTCGAGGAAATCCGGTCCATCGTCCGGGTCGAGCAGATTCGCCGGCGGGCTGACAGCATCAGGCACTTCATCGAGACGATGCTCCGCACCTAACAGCGCGCTGCCCCAACGCGCCGGCTAGCCGGGCGAAGTCGGCAACGGAAAGGTTCTCGGCGCGACGATCCGCCTGGATCCCGACCTGCGACAGCAGGGCCTCCGAATTGCCGAGTCCGGCCAGCGACGAGCGCAGCATCTTTCGCCGCTGCCCGAAGGCGAGCCGCGCGACGGTCCGGAAGTCCTCCACCGCACACCCCTCGGTTTCCGCCGCCGGTCGGGGCGTGATCGCAACGACGGCGGAATGTACCTGCGGCGGCGGCACGAATACGCTCGGCGGGACCGGAAACAGGATCCGCGCCCGCGCCGCCCATTGCACGAGCACCGAGAGTCGGCCGTACGCCGGCGTGTTCGGAGCAGCCGTGATGCGCTGCGCCACCTCGCGCTGGAACATCAGCGTCAATCCCGTTAGCCCGGCGCCGGCAGGAAGCCAATCCACCAGGAGCCGCGACGCGATACCGTACGGAAGGTTGGCGACCACCCGCACCGGGGGCTCGCCGAGATCTTCCAGCCGGCGGCGGCGAGCGTCCGCCTGGATCACTGACAACCGTCCCTGGGCCGCGGCGACCAGATCTTGCAGGGCGACCACGCAGCGTGCGTCACGTTCGACCGCGACTACCCGCCGAGCTCCGGCGAGCAGCAGTGCCCGTGTCAAGGCACCGGGCCCAGGTCCGATCTCGACCACGGTTCCGGTCGAAAGGTCTCCGGCCGCCCGCGCTATGCGAGCGGCCACGTTTAGGTCGAACAGGAAATGCTGGCCAAACGACTTGCGGGGGGCAATGCCGGCGGTGGCCACCACGTCACGGATCGGTGGCAGGGCCGCGATGGCGGCATCGGTGCTGGCCACGGGTCAGAGGCGGCGGTCGATCAGGGCGCTTGCACGCAGTTGCCGAATCAGCGTGCGATCGGTCGTCAGGGCATTGCGCCGAAAGACAAGCTCGTCAGCCTGCCGGCGAAGCGCAGCCTCGTTGTCGGGCACGGTCACCGCCCGGCGATCGAGCAACTGGATCAGGTAAACCGCCCCGGCTGTCTCCACCGGAGCCGACACCTCACCCGTCTCGAGCTGCGCCAGCGCTTCCGCCAGGGTCGGATCGACGGCGTCACCACGCACCCAGTCGCCACCCGGCGAGTCCGGGAGGCCCCGCGAGTGCCGAAGCGCCAGCAGCCGGAAATCTGCCCCCGCTGCCAGCTGGCCGCGGAGCCGGTCCGCCTCCACCCGGGCAGCCGCCCGGTCGCGGTTCCCGTCGGCCAGGAGAACGATCCGGCGAATCCGGAACTCGGGCTGCCCTTCGGCAGCCCGAATGCTGGCCATCTCCTCATCGACCTCGTCCGGTGCCACGACGACCTGACGACGGATGATTTGACCCCAGCGCAGATCCGCATCGATCTTGGTCCAAACGGTGACCTCCGAGATGCTCTGCTGGCGCAGGGATTGCGTGAACGACTCAGGATCCATGCCGAACGTTCCCGCAAAGCGGGCGTACGCCGCTTCAGCTTCGTTACCCCGAATCTCGACAGCAAGGCGTTCGGCGGCCTGCACCTTGAGGCGCTCGTCGATCAAGCTCTCCAGTACTTCCTGCACCATCCGCTCCTGCTCTCCCTCGCTGTCCGGGGCACCCAGCGTGGCGACCGTGAGCCGGACCCGGGCCGCCAGGTCGTGGACTGAAATCGGTTCGTCGTTGACCACTGCCACGACGCGGGTGAGTTCATACTCCTGCGCCCAGAGCTGACTTGCCGAAGGGGCCAGCATGACGGTGCCAAGCACCAACAAACGCAATGGGATGGTCCGCATGCGGCGCGGGTGAAGTGACGTTGAGGCCGCAGTAATTCGGGGCATGGACGTTCAGAATCCGAGCAGGGTGACCTTCAGGCCCACCGACGACGAAGGTGGAATATCCGACGCACGGGTGGGCTCCCTCAGAAAGTTCAACGACAGATCCAGGCACTCGTTCCGGAAGGATAGGACGAGCCCGGCCTTCAGCGTCGAGGAATACGCGGCACGGCCCAGATCACGCAGATGATAACCCGATACCCGCCATTCGGGCGTGACCTGCCAGGCAACCTCGGTTCCCAGCTGTTCGGAACTCGCCGTGGACAACGATGTTGGGTCGTCATGCAGCCGGACGTACGTGAACCCGGTCTCCACCGGGCCCAGGCGCACCTCCGCCCCCACCTGATCGTGCCGCACTCCGGTGACCGCCGGCGACCGTCGGAAATTCCAGTACGCGGCGCCGATGCCCTTGATCCGCACGGTGACATCGCCGACGAGATCGGAGAATCGGTCCGCAAGGCCGCTACGCTGGTCGAAGTCACGCTCATCGGTCAAGCGCAGCACGCGGCCGATGGTGCCGCGCGCGAAGACGCCTCCCTGTCCCTGGTACGTGCCTCGTACACCCATGTTGAGGCGGACGCCGCCCTCAATCCGGTCCAGGCCGGGAAACCGGTTCGCCTCAAACAAGCTGGCATGGCTGAGCTCCACATCAACAGAATCCGTGTTCGGAATCGGGTCACGGTTCAGCCCTTCCGGAGTGGCCAGCGCCTGCACCACGGGCTCCACCACCATCAGGCCCTCCGCAAACCGGCGCATCAAGGGAAACCGCCAGCCGAGTTCGGCCGCGGGGGCGACTCGAACGAACCGGTGCTCGGGGGTGGCGATATCGCTTTCTCCGGCCCGAACGTCGAAGGCATCCGCCCGGAGACGCAGCACCGCGTCGAGAACGTAGCCCGAGTTGCGGGGAAAGCTGCGCTCCCAGCGGGTCTCCAGCGACAGCCGGCGGTTCCGCCGGCCGTCATCCTGCGCCAGCACCATGGCATCACCAGTGGCGATAACGCGGCCACCGAACAACGTGGGTCCGCCACTCCAGTGCACGCGGGCGCGCGGGAAGATGGTCGGTACCCGATCGTCCTGGGACAGCACCGAAAGGTTCTGGAACCCGTACACTTCAAAGTCCGCGTCAAGCCGGTCGCCCCGCTTGCGCAGGTACCCGTACTGGGACAACACATTGATTCCTCGTCCAAGCCCGTACCGCGCAAGGTACGACGCGTCGCTCGCACGCGACGCGTCCCAGCCCACCGACCAGCCGTCAGCCAAGCCGATGGCCCCTCTGGCGAACAGGTGACCGCGCAATTCCCGCGTAGGGGTGCCATCGGCCCGGGCCCGGCTCCCATGGGTCACGGACGCCTCGACACGGTAATCCGAGCTGATCCCGGCCCGGCGCCATACGCCGCCCAGAAGCGGTCCCTCCTGCGTGGCATAGCCGGTGCGCAGCAGCAGATCCTGGGACGGGCCGAGCGGGAGGAAGTACGGCATTTCCACGACTAGTCCCAGGGCGCGATCGCTCCGGACTGCAGGGAGCAGAAAGCCGCGGGCCCGCTCGACCGTGGAATCCTTGAAACGGGCCCACGGCAGATAGATGACCGGAACGCCGAACGCTTCCAGCAGGACGTCTCGGTAGGTGATGCTCTGCTGCTCGGCTTCATGCGTCGCCGTGCCCGCCCGTACCTGCCACGGCGGCGGGTCACTGGCGTCCGGGCACGATTCGCAGCGCGTGTACGTGACGTCCCTGAAGTCCGTCCGATCACCGCGGGCCCGCCGCGCCGACCCGGCGGCGAGCACTCCCCCGGCCGCAAACTGCGAACGCAGCGCCTCGAATGCCCCGGCCCGCAGGTCCTCGGTCAATTCGACGCGTTCCACCGAATGGACCGTCCCGTCGGCATCAGTGAGCGTGACCTGACCCTCGGCGAAGATCCGGCCTACCGCATACCGGTAGACGATTCGATCGGCCGTCAGTGTGCGATCGCCCGAACGGAGTCGGACGTTTCCGACCGCCTCGACAACCGAGTCCTCCTCCCGGGCGGTGAACTGATCAGCGACGATTTCCGATTCGGCGGCCCCGGCGGTACCGGGTTGGCAAAGCGCGATCAGCACCATGAAAACGGGCAGGAGAACACGGTACACCGGCATCCTCATCCGTCCTCATGGTGCAGCATGGCAGCCACCCCGAATGCCGCCGGAAGCAGCGCCGGAAGCCAAGCCGCGAGTGCCACCGGAATGTCCGTGGTTTCCCCGTAACTGCGGCAGAAATCACGCACCGCGTAGAACAGCACCAGGCAGAGCAGCGTGCCCGTGTACCGGAGCCACGGCGCCGAACGACCCAGGCTGGGAACCATGAAGGCCGCCCCAAGCAACATCATGCTGACGAGCGTGACGGGCAGGGACAGCAGGGTGTGAAACTGCATATGGTGGACCCGGGTGGAGAAGCCGAACTGTTCCAGCACGGCGACGTACTGCGGCAGTCTCCACAACGGAATCATCCCGGCCGGCGTAAAGCCCTCGTTGATCGCGTCGCGATCCAGCGTGCTCGCCACCGCATAGGCCGCGACGCGCTCGACCTCGCGTTCCCGGTTCACGACCACACCGTCATCCAGCTGCCAGTCGCCCGCGTCATCCAGCAGCGCCGTGTCGGCATTGATCCATTCGTCGAGGTCACCGCTCCGTCCGAACCGGAAGACCACGACGTCGGTCAACTGCATGGTGGCGGGATCTATCGTCCGGGCATGGACAATCGTGTCACCCGCCGCATCGGACTGGCGGATCCAGAAGCCGGAACCCAGCAACGTCAGGCGGCCAGTGTCGCGACCGAAATGGCGGGCTTCCAGATTGTCAAGGTGCGCCTGCGTGGCTGCGCTGATTGGGTTCCCGACGACGAGCCAGCCGACGCCGATGACGGCGGCGATGGCGGTCCCGGGCATGACCAGGTGCATCCACGAGATCCCCGTGGCACGGACGGCCACCAGCTCACCGTGCCGGCCCAGGTGACGATAGGAAAGCATCGCGCCAATCAGCGCGATGGCGGGCAGGAAGTGCTCGATCAGGACGGGGTACTGCAGCAGCGCCAGCTCGCCCACCAGACCGAGATCGCCGATGCCGCGGGTGACGGCCCGTCGCCAGGATTCGACGAAATTCCCGGCCAGAACCAGCGCCGATATCACCGTGAACCCCAGGGCGATGCCGGCGGCGTTCCGACCGGCCAGGTAGGCCCAGATGCGGATCGACGTCATGCGCCGCCCCTCGAGAACAGCAGCGACCGGCGGCGGACATCGTGCAGGTGCGCCGCGGCAAGCATCAGCGCAATCGCCGTGATCAGCGCGCCGTACGAAATGGGAACCAGGACCGGAAACGATGCGTAGGCCCAGGGCGTGGCGACAAAGAGGACCTCGAGCACCACGGCCGCGATGCTCGCGGAGAGCAGCGGACGCAGCGGATGTTCCCGAAACCGATGCTTGAGGAGGAATGGCGTGACGCCCGCGAGCGCCATCAACAGCAGAAAGAACGGCGCCTGCAGTCGGCGCTGAGCCTCGGCACCGAACTGCCTCCGGACAGACGGCGAGGTGTCCGGCGGCGGATCGAGAAGTTCCCACAACGTGCGTTCGGCGGCCGAACGCTTCCGGCGCGGGCCGGCCGAGCGATCTTCCGCCGCAACCTCAAAGACGTATCGGTCGAAACTCAGGGAATGAATCCGATCGCGGTCCGGGCCCATCTCGTACCGGCTGCCGTCGTACACCACGAACCGCGGCAGACCGCCGCTGAATTCGCTCTGTCCCTCCCGCGCCACGATCGAAACCGAGCGCGCCGGGTCCCGGCCGTCGTGAATGAGAAGTCCCCGAAGGGTTCCGTCGGACTCCCGCTCGCGCACGAACACGGTGACCCCCTGGACCGGCGAGAGGAACGCTGCCTCCTGCGGCAGCAAATTGGCATAGCTGCTCCGGATTTCCTGAATCTGCTCGCGGTAGCGGTGATACCCCGCCGGCGCCAGCCAGGTCTCCAGTACCAGCGCCGCGACCCCTGCGAGCGCGGCAAACGCAAGTGCCGGCATCATGAGCTGCAGGTTGCTGCGGCCGGTCGCCTGTAACGCGACGAGCTCCGAATCCAGACTGAGCCTACCGTACGCGCTGGCCGTGGCGAGAAAGACCAGAAACGGCAGCGCGAACGCCAGGTCCCGCGGCGCATAGGCGATGAGCAGTCCGACGAAGGCTTCCAGCGACAGCCCTTTCGACAGCACCACGTCGATCAGGCGCAGCGACGGAATCACGATGATCAGGCTGATCAGTGCAAGCAGGACAAACGCGTAGGGAGCGGCGAGCTGGCGGGCGATGTAGAGGGACATCCTGTACATGACGGGCCGGAGTCCTGGCTCGAAGGCGAGTGCTGATATGTACCATGATGACGGGCTCCGGTGTCCGCTCCGTCCCCGCGTGTCGGGCCCATCGACCGAGAAGCGCCCGCCGCCGATCCGCCCGCGAGAGCACCCCCGGACGCGCTGCGCGGTGCGGACTGCCGTGCCGTCATCCGACGGGCCGGAGATGTGCGCCGGGGACCTGGGCTTCCGGCCGGACCGTGGCGCCAACCCCGGCGTGGTTGCTTTGACAGGCCGCTCCGTTCACTACTAAATCCGTTGCGCCACTCAGCCCACGCGCGCATGCAGAACCCAGCCACGCGAGGCAGCCATCAAACCGCCCTCTCTCTTGACCCACGTGGCCGTGCTTCTGACGGCAGCCACCGCTTCCGCGGAGACAGCGGTCGTCAGCGTCTACAACTGGTCGGACTACATCGCTCCGGACACGCTCGCGGAATTCGAGGCCGAGACTGGCATTCGGGTCGTGTACGACATCTTCGATTCCAACTACACCCTCGAAGCCAGGTTGCTGGAGGGGAACAGCGGCTACGACGTCGTCGTGCCAAGCGGCGTATTTCTCGCCCGCCAAGGCCAGGCCGACCTGTTCCGGCCGCTCGACAAGCACCGGCTGCCCAATCTCCACCACATGCACGCAGAACTAATGCGGCAGGTCCGGCAGTGGGATCCGGAGAATCGCTACGGTGTGCCGTACCTGTGGGGTACCACCGGCCTCGCCTACAACGCCCGATTGATCGCCGAGCGCGACGCGTCCGCCCCCACCAGCTCCTGGCGGATGCTGTTTGACCCGCAAGCGGTCTCCAAGTTCGCCGACTGCGGGGTCTACGTCCTGGATGAACCGGACGAGGTCATTCCGGCCGTCCTGAAGTTCATCGGCGAGGATCCCGACAGTCACGACCCGGACGTGATCGCGAAGGTCGAGCCCGTACTCGCGGCCATCAGGCCCTACGTCCGGCGTTTCCACAACTCCGAGCAAATTGATGCGCTGGCGAGCGGCGACATTTGCCTGGCCATGGGGTGGTCGGGCGACATGCTGCAGGCCCGCGACCGCAGCCGGGCAGCCGGGAACGACGGCGAGATCCGCTACGTCATCCCGGAGGAAGGCGCGCTCATGTGGTTCGACATGATGGCCATTCCGGTCGATGCGCCCCACCCGGAGAACGCACACCGCCTGATCGACTATCTCATGCGTCCGGACGTGATCGCGCGGATCTCCAACCACGTTTTCTACGCCAACGCCAATGCCGCGGCGCAGCCGCACCTCGATCCCGAACTCAGCAGGGATCCGGGTGTCCACCCACCCGCCGCTGTGCGGGCGAGTCTCTACGTCACCAGTCCCTACCCGCCGACGGTGCGGGAGTTCGTCAGCGGATTGTGGGCCCGCGTCCGAGGTGCCCGTTAGACGCGTCCGCGTCCGCCGTTACCTGTTCCGGACTTCCCGCGCACCGGTTCCCAGCCTCGCGCCCTGGCGCGACGGCGGCACGCGGATCAAGCCGGGCCGGAAAGCCATTTCCGACGGCCTCCCCGTGACGTAGGTACCGCCATGACGCACCGGCTGCGCACGGCACCCGCGCCGCCGCCGGCCGACCCGACCCACGCGGGCGCATGATGATCACGTCCCGGCGGGACCTGGCGAAGGCACTGCCGAGTTGCACTGGGCGGCCAGCCGCGTGATGTGATTCCAGACCTCGATCACGTGCCGCTCCTGCGTTCCCGGCGCCCCGATCGCTAGTCGCAGGGCAAACCGGCCCTGGACCTCGCACGGACTCAGGTACGCCAGTCCGCCTTCGTTCACGCGGGCCAGCAGTTCGCGGTTCACCTGATCGAGCGCATCGGCGTTCGGCGCGTCGTCCGGCCAGTACCGGAACGTGACGAGGGACAGCGAACGCGGTGCGGCCAGGACGAAGCCGGGCGTATTCCGAATCCGTGCCTCCAAGTCCTGGGCCAGGCCGACATGCCGTCGAACATGCGCCTGCAGTCCCGCCACCCCGTAGTGCCTGATCACGAACCAGAGCTTCAGCGCGCGAAATCGCCGGCCCAACGGAACGCTCCGGTTCCGATAGTCGACGACCCGATCGCCGGCCGCCGTCCGGAGGTACGCCGGCGACACGGTAAGCGCCCGTTCGACTTCTTCCATGTCCCGGACGAAATGGGCGGAACAGTCGAAGTTCGTGAGCAGCCACTTGTGCGGATTGAACACAAAGCTGTCCACCTCGCTGATCCCGGCCAGCATGTCCCGGAACTCCTCGCAGACGAGGGCACTGCCGGCCCACGCCGCATCCACATGCAAGTACAGGCCTTCCCGACGGGCAATCTCTGCAATGTCAGCCAGCGGGTCGATTCCGCCAACTGCCGTCGTCCCCAACGTCGCTACCACGCACGCCGGGAGCAGACCCGCGTCCCGGTCGCGCCGAACCGCATCGGCGAGAACCTCGGGCCGGAGTGCGAACTTTGAATCGGTAGGGATTTTTCGCAGGTTCTCCAGGCCCAGTCCCGCCACCATCATCCCCTTGTCGATCGAGGAATGCGTTTCGGCCGACGCGTAGACGGTGAGCGCCCGGTTCGCTGCGAGGCCGCGCGCGCCTGCCGCGCCGGCCGTGGCCCGCTCGCACGCAGCGAGCAGGGCCACCAGGGTGGCGCTTGACGCCGAGTCCTGGATCACGCCTTCGAAGCCCTCGGGGAGGCCCACCATCTGTCGGAGCCACGCGAGGACCCGGGTCTCGAGTTCGGTTCCCGCAGGCGAGGTCTCCCAAGCCATGCAGTTGACTCCGAGAATCGCTGTCAGCATCTCCGCCAGCACGGAAGGCGGGCTGGCATTCGCCGGGAAATAGGCGAAGAACCGGGGATGCTGCCAATGCGTGACGCCGGGGAGGATGTCGCGCTCGAAAGCGGCAAAGATGTCCGCGATGGCCTCCCCATCCACCGGCGGCTCCGCGGCCAGCAGTCGCGAAATGTCTCCCGGCTGAACTTGGGCGCGGACCGGACGCTGTTCGATGTTTGCGAGGTAGTCCGCCATCCAGTCGACAAGTGCGTGCGCATGCGCGCGGAAGGTCTTCGAATCCACGATCAGTTCTCCTCACGGACCCGTCCAGCGGCCAAGAGATGTCGCCCCCCTAACCACCGGGGAACTATCCCGATCCTGCCACGACCCGGGCACGATTGCGTTCGGGGCAATGGCTCCCACCGGACCGGAAATCGCCGGATGACGGGTGCCGGGACCCCGTCACCCGGCGATTGACCCATCGGCCGTTTCACTTCATGTTGAGGGTTCGGGCTCCGCACCAACGGCGCCCACCCAGCCCGGTCCGGAGGAAACCCGTGGCAACCGACCCGTCCGCTTCCATTGCCTTGCGCGTAAACGGCAAGGATGTTGAAGGCCGTGCGGAAGCACGAACGCTGCTCGTGGACTTCTTGCGGGACACGCTCCGCCTCACGGGCACGCACATCGGCTGCGATACCAGCCAGTGCGGGGCATGCGTAGTGCACCTCGACGGTGTTGCCGTGAAGTCCTGCACCGTACTGGCGGTCCAAGCGGCCGGCCGGGAGGTCCGCACCATCGAGGGGCTGGCCGACGCCGACGGGTCGCTCCACCCCATGCAAGAGGCATTTCGTCAACACCATGGGCTGCAATGCGGGTTCTGCACGCCCGGCATGGTGATGACGGCCATCGAACTCGCGCAGTCGGCGGAGCCGTTGACCCCGGAACATGTACGCGAAGGCCTTGAAGGCAACATCTGCCGGTGTACCGGCTATCACAACATCGTGCAGGCGGTGCTGGCCGGCGCCGCCGCCATGCGCCAGTAGGGGGCCGCCCCGTGTATCGATTCACGTACCACCAACCCGCCGACCTGGACGAAGCGGTCCAGATCGCCTCGTCGTCGGAGGACGGCAGCTATCTCGCCGGCGGCATGACCCTGCTCCCGACGATGAAGTTTCGCCTCGCCAGCCCCAGCGACCTGATCGACCTCGGCGCCATTGAGGCGCTTCGCGGCATTGCCGTTGAAGGCGGACGCCTTCGGATCGGCGCTGCCTCCACGCATGCCGAGGTGGCGGCATCGGCGCTGGTGACGGAGCGCCTGCCAGCGCTGACCGGGCTCGCCGGCCGCATTGGTGACCCGGCGGTCCGGAATCGCGGAACGATCGGTGGGTCCATCGCGAATGCAGACCCTGCCGCCGACTATCCGGCAGCATTGCTGGCGCTTGATGCGGAGGTGGTCACCAACCGCCGCACGATCGCCGCGGCAAATTTCTTCACGGGCTTTTTCTCGACCGCGCTTGATCCCGGCGAGCTGGTCACTGCCGTTCGGTTCGCGGTACCGGCCCAGGCCGCATACCAAAAGGCCCCCAACCCGGCATCGCGGTTTGCACTGGTCGGCGTGTTCGTCGCTCGCCACGCCGACGGGGCGCGGGTTGCCGTCACCGGCGCCGGGCAGTTCGCGACCCGCTATCCGGCGTTCGAGACCGCTCTTGATACCTCCTTTACGCCGGCGGCGGTGGCCGGTGTGACGGTCGATGAGGCTGGCCTCATGACCGACCTGCACGCGAGTGCCGCGTACCGCGCTCACCTCATCAGCGTCATGGCGAAGCGGGCCGTCGCTGCCTGCTAGGGCGGGGGCACCGTGACCATGCCGCGTGCCGCGCCGGACTCGGTCGACGCGACGCTCGAGTTGCTGGAAGCCGGCGCGTACGTGGCCGACCGACCCTTGGCCACCGTCGTTTTCCTGACCTTGCAGATGGAACGGCCCCTGCTGCTCGAGGGGGAGACCGGGGTCGGCAAGACGGAAATCGCCAACGTGCTGGCGAAGAGTCTCGGTCGGAAACTCGTGCGTCTCTCCTGTCACGACGGGCTGGATCTCGCGAGCGCCGTCTACGAATGGAACTACCCGGCGCAGATGCTGGCCCTCCAGTCGGTGCGGGAGCACGACGATCCGCCCGACCTGTACACCGAACCATTTTTGATCCGCCGCCCCCTCCTGGAAGCCCTGGCTAGCCACGAAGGCGCCCCGCCGGTGCTGCTCATCGACGAGGTCGATCGGGCCGACGCCCCGTTTGAGGCGCTCCTGCTGGAGTTGCTCTCGGAGTTCCGGGTCACGATCCCGGAATTCGGTACGATCGCCGCAGCCAGCCCGCCACCCGTGGTCCTCACCTCCAACCGCACGCGGGAGATTCACGACGCTCTCAAGCGGCGCTGCCTCTACCATTGGGTGGGCTACCCGGACGCCGCCCGCGAGTTCGAGATTCTGCGGGTTCGTCAGCCCGACGCACCGGCGGCCCTGGCACAGGAGGTGGTCGCCTTTGTCCGGGAGCTGCGCTCGGCAGACCTGTTCAAACCTCCGGGCACGGCCGAAACACTGGACTGGGCGCACGCGTTGATCGCGCTGGACTGCGCCCGACTGGAAGACGACACCATCGACCGAACGCTGGGCGTGCTCCTCAAGTACCAGGACGACATCGACCAGATCCGGGGGTCCGAGGCAGCGCGCCTCCTGTCCGAGGCGCATCGGAAAGCAGCCTGAGCATGGCCGGCCCCGACCCCGCAAGCGGGCGTCGAGGCGGACACATTGCAGCGAATCTGCTCGCATTCATCCGCGTTCTTCGACGCGCCGGCATGACGCTCGGACCGGCTGACGGCATCGCTGCGGCGACCGCCCTTCGGGCCGTCGGCCTCCGCCGGCGCGACGACGTGTACTGGGGGCTGCGCACCACCCTCGTGCGGCGTTCGGCGGACGTCGATGTCTTCGACGACGCGTTTCGAGCGCTGTGGCAGGGAATCACCCTGGAGCCGGTCGGTCAGTCGAAGCCCTTCGGCAAGCGACGTCGCCCCGCCCCAGCGCAGCGGCGGATCGCGGAAGCCCTCGGCACCCTGCCCCCGGTCCGCAGCGGTGAGGAGAAGACTCCCACGGGCAGTGCTCTGGGCGCATCCCGCCTGGAGCAACTCGGTTCCATCGACATCGCGGACATGAGCGTCGACGAAATGCAGGCTGCGCAGAGCGCGGTCCAGAAGCTGGTCCGGCCACTGGGGGCGATCCCCACGCGGCGCTACCGCGCCGCCCCGTCAGGCAGGGACGGAATCGACTTCCGCGGCACCCTCCGGCTGGCGGCACGGACCGGCGGCATCCCGCTGCGCCTGCAGCTTCGCCAGCGGCGAACCCGGCCGATCACCGTGGTCGTGCTGTGTGACATCTCGGGCTCGATGGCAGCCTATACCCGAATGCTGCTGCATTTCATGCACGCTCTGGGCCAGACCCGCCGCCGGGTGTTCTGCTTCGTCTTCGGCACGCGCCTCACGGACGTCACCCGGGCCCTTCGGGTGGGAGACCCCGACCGGGCCGTGCAGCGGGCGGTGAAGCAGGTCCATGACTGGTCCGGCGGCACCCGGATCGGCGCAGCATTGCGGTCGTTCAACCGGCACTGGTCCCGCCGTATTCTCACGGACGGCGGCGTGGTCGTACTGGTAACCGACGGCCTGGAACGCGATCCCGGCGTGGACGTGGGGGCTGAAACCGCCCGCCTGCGACGCTCGTGCCGCCGGCTCGTCTGGCTCAATCCCCTCTTGCGCTACGCCGGCTTCCAGCCACGCGCCGGCGGCATGGCCGCGATCGCGCCGCACGTTGACGAGACCCGGACAGTCCATACTCTCGACAGTCTGCGCGCCCTGGCGGACTCCCTGGCTGACGCGCCAACCCGCCAGGCATGAGAGCAACGAGAACTGCCATGACGGATTCCGCCCCGCACATCCAGGCACCTGCCGATACTCAAGTAGCTCCGGCAGACGAGGTACTCGCCCAGGCGCGCCGTTGGCGCGAAACCGGCCAGGCCGTCGCGTTGGCCACGGTGGTTGCCACATGGGGATCCAGCCCTCGCCAGCCGGGCAGCCAGCTCGCTGTCAACGCCGACCTCGACATCGTCGGTTCGGTATCCGGCGGATGCATTGAAGGCGCCGTGATCGGCGAGGCCCAGGCGGCCATGACCGATGGCAAGGCCCGCCTGCTGGAGTTCGGCGTGACGAACGAACGGGCCTGGGAAGTCGGACTCGCGTGTGGCGGCCGGATTCAGGTGCTCGTCGAACGGGTCGGCGAATCCCCGTGAAGGACGCCACGCTCGCGCAAGTTCTCGAGGCCCGCGCCGGCCGCACGCCGCTCGCCGTGGTCACGCGGGTGAGCGACGGCACCCAGGGAGTGGTGACGCCTGACACCGCGGATGCTCTCCTCCCACCCGAAGCCGTGGCGGATGCGACGCGACGCCTTGCGGCCGACGAGAGCGGAACGGTGGTTGCCGGCGGGGAAACATGGTTCGTACATGCCCACACCCCGCCGTATCGAATGGTCGTGGTTGGCGCCGTGCACATTGCCCAGCCGTTGGTCAAAATGGGCGTGCTGGCCGGTTTTGACACGATCGTGATCGACCCACGAAGCGCATTCGCTACCGCCGAGCGGTTTCCCGGCGTCCGGGTCGTCGACCTGTGGCCCGACGAGGCGATGTCCGCACTCGGTCCGGACTCCCGCACGGCCGTGATCACGCTCACCCACGACCCGAAGCTGGATGATGCCGCCCTCAGTGTCGCCTTGCGGAGTCCCGCTTTCTTTATTGGTTCTCTCGGCAGCACGCGAACCCACGCGGCCCGGTGCAAGCGCCTCCGCCGAGAGGGTTTCTCCGATTCCGAGATTGCCCGCATCCACGGGCCGGTCGGGCTGGCGATCGGCGCGCGCGCGCCAGCCGAGATTGCCGCCGCCATCCTCGCGCAGGTGGTCAGCGTGCGCCGGGGCGGCTCGGTCACGGGTTGACGGTGGATTTCGGCCAGCAGCCAGCCGCGCACTGCGAAGGCGCCATCCTCGCCCATTCACTGCGGGTGGCCGGCACGCGGTTTCGCAAGGGCCGCGTACTGAGCGCCGCCGACATCGACTCCTTGCACCAAGCAGGCATCAAGCAGGTGATCGTGGCCCGTCCCGGGCCGGACGACGTGGACGAGGACACGGCGGCCTCTGCACTCGCGAGGACCTCGGCCGGCCCCGGGACTCAAACGCGAAAACCGTTCGGCGGGCGAGTCAATGTCGTTGCCACGGCGGACGGCCTCGTGCAGGTCGACGCCAACGCCATGGAGCGCTGCAACCGGGTGTCGGAAGCCATCACGATCGCGACTGTGCCTGACGGCGCGCGCGTCCGCGGCGGCGATCTCATCGCGACGATCAAGATCATCCCGTTCGCCGTACCGCGGTCCGACCTCACAGCGGCCAGCGCAGCCGCCCGGAACCTGCTGTCGATAGCACCATTCCGTCCCCTCCGCGTCGGGCACGTGCTGACGCTTCTCTCCGACACCACTCCCAAGCTCCTCGAACTCTCGCGCGCTGGTGTCGGCAACCGCATCACCGAACTGGGCGGCACGGTTGTCGAGGAACAAACCGTCCCGCACGAAGAGGCACAGCTGGCCGAAGCCCTGGCGGAGTCGCTGCGCGGTGAGCCCGACCTCGTCCTGGTGAGCGGGGCGTCAGCGATCGTCGATCGTCGGGACGTGATTCCAGCGGCCATCGAGCTCGCGGGCGGACAGGTCGATCACTTCGGCATGCCGGTCGACCCCGGCAACCTGCTTCTGCTGGGCACGTTGCGGTCGACCCGCGTCGTCGGTCTGCCCGGCTGCGCAAGGGCGCCTGCCCGCAACGGCCTCGACATGGTGCTGGAACGATTTGCGGCTGACCTCGACGTGGACTCGGCCACGGTCATCGCCATGGGGTCGGGTGGACTGCTGAAGAAATCGGCCTCCCGCCGACGTTCCAGCCGAGCTCCGAGGATCGCCGCAGTCGTGTTGGCGGCTGGCCGGTCGCAGCGCATGCGCGGCGGCAACAAACTCCTGGAATCCCTCGACGGCCAACCGCTGGTTGCGCGGGCGGCACGGGCCGCCATCGCTTCGGAGGCCGACCCGGTGATCGTCGTGACGGGCCATCAACAAGAGAAGGTAGCAGCGGCACTGGAAGGGCTGAACGTCACCCTCGCCCACAACAGCGACTTTCGAGATGGGCTGTCAGCCAGCGTCCACGCCGGACTGGCGGCGGTTCCCCCCGGACACGACGGGGCCGTCCTGATGCTGGCCGACATGCCGGACGTGGATGCCGAACTCGTCGACCGCCTGATGGCCGCGTTTGATCCGGTCGAGGGGCGCGCCATCGTCGTCGCCACCCATAGCGGAACCCGCGGTAATCCGGTCCTGTTTGCTCGCCGGTATTTTCCGGACATTCTGCGGGTGACCGGTGACACCGGCGCCCGCCATGTAGTGGACACCAACGACGAGGCGGTCTGCGAGATCGACTGCGGCACGGACGCGCCTCTGGTTGACCTCGACACGCCGGAGGCTCTGGCCGAACGACGTCGGCAGTAGGTTCAGGTCCGGCCGGCGGTCCCGATCAACTGAGCGATACCAGCGCCACCAATGCCGCCAACAGCCCCAGGCCCACAACTAGGAGGGTTTGCCAATTCCGGTCCGGGACACGGGCTCGAGGTTCATCGGGCTCGGCGGTCGAAGCGGGTGCAGTCGGCGCCGCCTCAGGTGCCGCCTCCGCCCCAACCATGTCCGCAAATGAATTGAAGAACGCCGTGGAGTACTGATCCATCGCGCCACCGATCAGCCTGGAGCCCAATTGCGCCAGACGACCGCCGACACCGACATCCACCGTGTAGCTCAGTACGGTGCCCCCGTCGTCGCCTTCGGCCAGCGTTACGCGCGCGGTACCCTTTGCAAACCCCGCCGCTCCGCCCTTTCCTTCGCCGACGATGACGTAGCCCTCGGGGGGCTGGATATCCGACAACTTGACGGTTCCGGAGAACGCTGCGGACACCGGGCCCACGCGCGCACGTATGCGGGCCTCGAACGCGTCAGGACCTGCCCGGGCCAGGTGCTCGCACCCGGGAATGCACTGCCTGAGGACGTCCGGATCGTTCAGGGCATCCCAGACCCGGGGCCGTGGCGCCGGGATCTGGAACTGCCCGCTGAAATCGATGGTCTGAGGCTCCTAACAATCCGGCCAACTAGCCGCCGAACTGCTTGAGATATGCCATGACATCCGCGCGATCATCAGGTTTCTTCAGGCCAGGGAAAATCATCTTGGAGCGGGCAACAACCTGCTTCGGATTGGTAATCCATATGTCCATCAACTCGTCGGTCCAGGTCTTGCCTTCCTCGCCGAGCGCTTTCAGGCCCTTGGAGTATTTGTAGTCCGGCCGATTGGTCCCCAGTACCGTGTTGAACACGCCCCAGAGGTTCGGACCAACCCGGTCCTTGCCCCCCTCTTCGACGGTGTGACACGCCTTGCACTTCTGGAAGACCTTCTCTCCTTTCGCGGCATCGCCTGCCGAGGCCACGCCAGAAATGGCCAAGGCACCAAGAATGGCCGCGATCGTGAGAACTCGAAGCATGGGTGAAAACCCTCCATCAAATGATCGAACAGAAAGCGTGGGAAGTTCGGGGCACCGCCGGCGAACTGCCGGGAGGATAGTTTTCGAATGCGGCAACGACAACACTGCATCCGAGGCACCCGGAAGCCGTCGTGCCGGGGGTCCGAGGGCCACCGAGTGCCCCCGCCGCGACGCCGCGGCTGCCGGCCGGTTCCTGGACAGGGCCACGACGGCCTGCCCTCGGACCCAGCTGCACGGTCGCGCCGGTCTCTTTACCCCGGTGCGGAGCATGGGTAGATTTTTTGTTGCGCAGGTCGATGACGGCGGGCGCGGGTACACCGGGGATGCCGCGGCCCATGCGCCTACTCGCAGGAAACAGCAACGAGCAGTTCGCGCAGGCGGTTGCGGATGAGTTGGGCCTGAGGCTCACGGCGGCCGATGTGCGCCGCTTTTCCGACGGCGAGGTGTTCGTCGAGGTGCGTGAAAACGTTCGGGGGCAGGACGTGTTCGTCCTGCAGTCCACGTCTCCGCCGGCCAACGACCACATCATGGAGTTGCTGGTCTGCATCGACGCCCTGAGACGCGCGTCCGCGGCCAGCGTCACCGCGGTCATTCCCTATTTCGGCTATGCCCGCCAAGACAGGAAGGCGGCTCCCCGCGCGCCGATCTCGGCCAAACTGGTTGCGAACCTCATTACCACGGCCGGTGCCAGCCGGGTGCTGACCATCGACCTGCACGCAAACCAGATCCAGGGATTCTTCGACATACCGGTCGATAACCTGTACGCGGCACCGGTCATCGCCGCCGACATCCGCAGCCGGTTCGACAACGAGTCCTACGTGCTGGTATCCCCCGACGTCGGCGGCGTCGCGCGGGCGCGGTATCTCGCCGCCCGGGTGGACAGCAGCCTTGCCATCGTCGACAAGCGGCGCGAACGCGAGAACGTGTCGGAAGTCGTCAACATCATCGGAGAGGTTCGCGACCGGGTCTGCATCATTGTGGATGACATCGTGGATACCGCCGGGACCCTGTGCAACGCCGCGCAGGCGTTGACGTCTGCCGGTGCCAGTCGCGTTGCCTGCTACGCCACGCATGGAGTACTGTCGGGCCCGGCCGTGCAGAGGATCGATGCTTCCTCGTTGGACATGCTGCTGGTCACCGACAGCATTGCTGTCCGTGACGAGGTTGCAAAATCGGGGAAAATCCAGACACTCTCCGTCGTCCCGCTGGTCGCCGAGGCGATTCGGCGGATTAGCGATCATCGCTCGGTTTCCAACCTCTTCGACTGAGGCGGGGGCACCGTTCGCCCCGGGACAGATTTATGCAAGACACGTCGACCATCAAAGCCGAGGTGCGCACACCTCGCGGCAAGGGCGGAGCACGGGCCCTGCGCCGACAGGGCCGGCTGCCCGCCATCATCTACGGCAGGGACTTCGAGCCTCTGGCCATCGATATTGATCTCGATTTCAGCCGCCGCGAAATCCGCCGACCGGGTTTCCGGACTCGGTTGTACGACATTGATCTCAACCGGGACTCCACGATCCGGGTGCTGCCGCACGCTGTCGCATTTCATCCGGTCACCGATGATCCGATCCATCTGGATTTTCTCCGCGTCGGTCCTGACACACGGGTCACCGTGGAGGTGCCGGTAGCATTCCTCAACCAAGAAGTCTCCCCCGGCCTCAAGCGCGGCGGCGTGCTCAACATTGTCCGACGCACCATCAACGTTAACTGCCCGGCCGGCCTGATCCCCGAGGCGATCGAGTTCGACGTATCAGAGCTTGAAATCGGCGACAGCCTTCACATCAGCCATACCCAGCTGGATCCCGCCGTGAAGCCTACGATCGGTGACCGGGACTTCACGGTTGCCAGCATCGTGGCACCTTCCGCCCTGGTTTCTGCCGCCACCGCCGAGGAGGAGGAAGACGAGGAAGCGGAGGAGCCCGAGACCACGGACGAGCCGGAAGACACGCCGACCGAAGAGTAACCGCCCGGTCGCGAGGCCGATCTCGTGGACCAGCTTTTCGTCGGGCTCGGCAACCCGGGCACGAAGTACGCTCGCCAGCGACACAATGCCGGATTCATGGCGGTCGGATCAATTGCCGCGGAGCACGGTTTCGGCCGGACGGGGCGGCGGTTCCGCGGCGCCGTTCGCTCCGGTCGGATCGAAGGCACGGCCATCCTGGCACTGTGCCCGCTTACCTGGATGAATCGGTCGGGCGAATCAGTGAACTTGGCCTGCCGTTACTACAAAGTGCCTGCAGCGCAAGTGACGGTGTTCTACGACGACCTCGATCTCGCCGCCGGGAAGGTGCGGGTTCGACGGGGAGGCGGCAGCGGTGGTCACCGGGGCATCGACAGCATCGATCGCTGTCTCGGGCGCGACTATCGTCGGGTACGGATCGGGATTGGCCGACCGACCGGAGGAGAAGTGGCCGAACGGTACGTCCTCAGGGATTTCAGCCGCTCCGAACTGGAGTGGCTGCAACCGCTGCTGGCCGCGATGGCAGCTGCAGCGCCGCTGCTGGTGGCCGGCGAGGACGATCGCTTCATGAATCGGATCGTGCTGGAGGCGCCGGCACCCGCAGCCACGGAGCCCTAGAGGAAAGGTCATGGGATTCCGGTGCGGCATCGTGGGTTTGCCCAACGTCGGGAAGTCAACGCTGTTCAACGCGTTGAGCGGTGCTTCGGCCGCGGAGGCCGCGAACTATCCCTTCTGCACGATCGAGCCCAATGTTGGCCGCGTCCCCGTTCCGGACTCGCGGATCGATCGGCTGGCCGAGCTATCTGGATCCGCGGACCGAACCCCCGCCATGATCGACTTCGTCGACATCGCGGGCCTCGTGAAGGGAGCGAGCCGCGGGGAGGGACTTGGCAACCGTTTTCTTGCAAGCATCCGGGAGGTCGACGCAATCGTCCACGTCCTGCGCTGCTTCGATGACGATCGCATCACGCACGTCGCGGGATCGCCGGACCCGGCGGGAGACGCCGAGATCGTGGAGACCGAACTCTTGTTAGCCGATCTCGGGGCGCTGGAGCGGGCCCGAGATCGCTTGGTCAAAACGGCTCGAAGCGGCGATCGAAGCAGCCGTCAGCAACTCCAGATGGTGGAACACGGCATCGAGCATCTGGGAAGCGGCCAGCCGGTACGAGAACTCGCCAGCGGGAAGGACGGCGCACCGTTTCGGGAACTCGGCTTGCTGACAGCCAAGCCGGTGATGTTCGTTGCCAACGTCGGCGACACCGACATCCACCTCGGCAACGCCTTGACGCAGTCGGCCGCCGCACATGCCGCAGCGCGCGGGGCAGAACTGGTGCTGGTGTCAGCGCAACTTGAAGCTGAACTGGCCGAACTTGAAGGCGAAGCCGACCGCGAGGCGTTCCTTGCCAGCATGGGCCTGGCAGAGTCGGGACTCGTCCGGGTGTCGCGCGCGGGCTACGCGATACTCGGCCTGATCACCTTCTTCACTGCCAACCCGAAGGAGGCACGCGCCTGGACGGTCAAGGCGGGCACCACGGCCGTTTCTGCGGCGGGCGTCATCCACAGCGACTTCGCGCGCGGTTTCATCGCCGCGGAAACTGCAAGCTTCGAGACCTTTGTGGAGGCGGGGGGCGAGCAGGCAGCACGCGCCTCAGGACGTCTTCGGAGCGAAGGCCGCGACTACGTGGTACGCGATGGCGATGTGGTGCTATTCCGCTTCAATGTCTAACCGGCGCCATTTGCACATGTGCGCTTCCATGCAAGCGCCGTCTTGCCACGTAGAGGTGCCCCGGCTAGGCGACGGGGGCCAGTTCTTCAGCCTGTAACTCGGCTTCCTGCACCGGTCGAAGCAGTTCCTGCAGATCTTCCCTGGGTGAGTCGGGGTTTAACCAAGCGTCAAAATCAGCGCGACCGATGATGGCCGGCATGCGATCGTGAACACGACCCACGAGGCCATTGGCCGCCGTCGTCACGACCAGGCAACCCGTCGCCGGGCCCTCCCCATTGGCCGAGCGCAGGGGCTGATAAATTCCGGCAAACGCCAGATAGCCGTCGTCAGAGGCCCGGAATTTCCAAACGATCTGCGGGCCTTCTTCCGGCATGCCCCATTCGTAGAACGCATCTGCCGCGATCAAACACCGACGGCGCTGGAAGGATTCCTTGAAAGAGGGGTTCCGGGCAACGTTCTCGGCGCGGGCACTCGCCACCAGGCCCGAGGAATCAGGACGTTCCGACGGAATTCCCCAATACAGCACCGCGGCGCGGATCTGCCCCTCGGCACTCCGGCCACCAGCAAGGACCTCCGTCCCCGGAGCGATTTCCGCATTCGGTTCCGGGACCGACCCGTTCGGGTCACCAAACAGGTTCCGCCGGGCACCGGCGGGATCGGTCAAGCTGTATCGGCCGCGCATAGGGTTAGACATAATTGAACTCCGTGGATGGGTCAACGAATTCGGTGCCGCCCGCGACGCCGCACCACGGCCGGACAGCGGATTGCCATTCGGTGCGGTCTAGCGATACCGGCCGCCTAGCCGTCCGGTGCCCCCAGATATCTTTGTACGCCTGTTTTCCGCCGAACATACCTCAGTCGAGAATTCGGCCCACATCGGCCGCTCGGCCGCCTACATCAGATCGGCGCCGCCAGATTCCACCTCGTCGCCCATGGGAAGACCCGCGGCGATGCCAGCGCGGTTCCGCCATCTATCGCGAAGCCGGCATAACCTGATTCGGTTTCCGCATTGCATCGGTCGAGGTACGCCGGAAACCCGCCGAGGTATGGCATGAACACCCGCGGGCGTCCCGGAATGTTCGCGCCGACGTACCAGGAACTGCACGTCGACCGCAAGGACTCGCTCGCGACCTCGTTGACGTGGCCAATCCAGGCGTCCTCGGAGGCCGCCAAGGGTTCAATCATGCGGGCTCCAGCGTCATCCAGTCGAGTGAAACAGTGCGCAATCCAGTCGACGTGCTGCTCGATCGCCGGCATCATGTTGGCCAGCACCGAGGGGCTCCCCGGACCCGTGACGGTAAAGAGGTTCGGGAATCCGGCAGACATCAGGCCCAGGTAGGTCCGCGGGCCTGACCGCCACTTGCCCTTCAGCGTCAAACCCTTCCGACCAGCGATATGGATGCGGTCAAGCGATCCCGTCATCGCCGCGAACCCGGTGGCACACACGATGACGTCGAAGTCATAGCGCTGGTCCGCCACGACCAAACCAGTCTCGGTGAAGTACTGAATCGGCGTTTCGGATACGTCGACCAGGTTCACGTGCGGCAAGTTGAAGGTTTCGTAGTAGCCGCTATCCACGCACAGGCGCTTGCAGCCAAATACATTGTCGGGGCACAGCAGCTGCGCAACCTCGGGATCCTTGACGACCGATCGGATCTTGCCGCGCACGAATTCCGCGATGCTGTCGTTCGATTGCTGGTTGAGCAACAGGTCCGAAAACGCGCCGAGAAACCCAAGCCCGCCGCGACGCCAGTAGTCCTCGTAGTGCAGTTCCCGCTCGGGAGGTGACAACTCCAGCGCCGAGCGCTTGTCGTACTGGAACAGGAACGCCGGCATGCGGGTGCGCGCCAAAGCACGGAAATCGGCGTAGTTCGCCTTGATTCCGCGCTCATAGTCCGGAGTCATGGGCACGTTGCGCGCGGGTACCGCGTAGTTCGGGGTACGCTGAAACACCACCACTTCCTCGGCATCCCGGGCGACGATCGGGATGGACTGAATGGCGGACGAGCCGGTCCCGATGATCCCGACCCGGAGACCCGTGAAATCGAAGCCCTCATGCGGCCATCTGCCGGTGTGCAGAATCGGCACCTGGCAGTCCTGCATCCCCACGAATGCCGGAAGATTCGCGGCAGAAAGGCAGCCCACAGCCGACACGAGGTAACGTCCTGTCACCCGGTCACCGCGATCGGTCTCCACGACCCACCGGCCGGCGCGCTCGTCGAAGCTCGCTGTCGTGACACGAGTCTGGAACCGGATATCGCTGCGCAGATTGAAGCGGTCGGCAACGTGTCGGGCGTATTCGAGGATTTCCGGCTGCGACGCGTACTTCTCTGACCAACTCCACTCCTGTTCCAGACCCTCGGAAAAGGAGTACGAGTACTGCATGCTCTCGATGTCGCAGCGCGCACCCGGGTAGCGATTCCAATACCACGTGCCGCCGACATCGTCGGCAATCTCATAGGCGCGGGCCGACATGCCAATGCTCCGCAGGCGGTGCAACATGTACATCCCGCCAAACCCGCTGCCGATGACAATCACGTCAAATGCGGAGCCGGTTTCCGGTCGACGGTTACCCTCCCGGTGATTCATCGGGCCTTCCCTGCCCGGCCATCAACGGAACCCTCGGACTCGAAGTACAGCGTCAGAATCCGCTCGTATACGTCCACAAGCGTCAGTAGGTCCTCCACCAGGATCTGCTCGTTGGCCTGGTGCATCGTCTTCCCGACCCCGCCAAACTCCACGACCGGACAGACAGTCTGAATAAATCGCGCATCGGACGTCCCGCCGCTCGTCGATGCCGCCGGCTGCCGTCCCGTGACGGCCTTCACCGCGGCGGCAACCACATCCGTCAGGCGGCCCGGACGGGTCAGAAACGCCGGTCCGCTCCAGTCCAAGTCGAGCTTGTAGCTTCCGGCGGCCACCCGATCAAGGCACGCTCGCAACCAGGCCTCCAACGACGCAGGCGTGTGTGCCGGACAGTACCGCACATTAAAGCTCGCTCTGGCACAGTTCGGTATCACATTCGTGACGCGGTTCCCCACATCCACCGACGTGAGCTCCAAGTTGGAGGGCTGGAAATGGTCGACCCCGTCGTCCGGCGCCTCGGACAAGAGCGAGGTGAGAAGTGCAACGAGCCTGGGAATCGGGTTATCGGCGAGTTCCGGATAAGCCACGTGCCCTTGCGTGCCGTACACGGTCAAGGTGCCGTTTACGCTTCCCCGGCGACCGATCTTCATCATGTCCCCGAGGCGCTCTGGATTGGTCGGCTCGCCCACGAGACAGACGTCGATGTGCTCATCGTGCCGCTTCATCCAGTCAAGAACCTGGACTGTGCCATTGCGTGCATCTTTTTCTTCGTCACCCGTGATCAACAGGCTGACCGAGCCATACGGTCGCCCGCTGCCCAGAAACCTCGAGCAGGCGGCAACGAACGCAGCAATGCTTCCCTTCATGTCCGACGCGCCCCGACCGTACAGGACTCCGTCCTCGGTGATCCCGCCAAACGGATCCTTGTCCCACGTGTCCATGGCACCCGGCGGCACAACATCCGTATGACCAGCGAAGCAGAAATTCGGGCGGCCCGCCCCAATTCGGGCATACAGATTCTCGACCTGCGCGTCGGGCCCCTCCGTACCGGGCTGCCCGAAAGCGAGGCGCCGGCACGTGAAACCGAGGCGTCCCAAAGCCAGCTCCAGAACTCCCAGCGCACCGGCATCGGCCGGCGTCACGCTGGGGCAGCGAATCAGGGTCCGGGCGAGTTCCAGCGGATCGACCGAACGGTGTGGTTCGCTCGTAACGGCGGAACTCATGGGCCTGCCGTCATCAGGGCGAACGCGTAGACGAGTGCGACCTCGTCGAGACGAGCAAAGCGGCCGGCTGCCCCCCCGTGGCCAGCCTCGAGATTGGTCCACAGGAGCACCGGGTCCGCTGAGGTTGTGTGTTCGCGGAGCCTTGCGATCCACTTGGCCGGTTCCCAGTAGCCGACGCGTGGATCTGTCAGGCCCGCGGTCGCAAGTACGGCCGGATAGCGACGTTTGGATACGTTGGAATAGGGACAGTACGACCCGATACGAGCGCGTGCCGCCGCGTCGCGAATCGGATCGCCCCACTCCGCCCATTCCGGCGGAGTCAGCGGGAGTGTGGCGTCCAGCATGGTGTTGAGCACGTCGACGAAGGGTACCTCGGCGACCACACCGCCGAAGAGCTCAGTGTCCCGGTTGAGCGACGCCCCGACGAGCAAGCCTCCCGCGCTCCCGCCATGCGCAATGATCCTGCCGCGACTCGTGTATCCCGCCGCCACCAGCCCCCGGCCCGCGGAGACGAAATCGGAGAAGCTGTTCTCCTTGTGCTCGAGCTTGCCATCCAGATACCATCCGTAACCCAGTTCCGTGCCGCCGCGAACATGCGCGATCGCGTATACGAAACCACGGTCCAGCAAACTGAATCGGGTGTGGACAAACGACGCTGGCGTGGCGTGCCCGTAAGCCCCGTAGCCGTAGAGGAGAAGCGGCGTGTGGCCGTCGAGGGCCAGGTCCCTTCGATGCACCAGGGATACCGGGACTTCCGTGCCATCCTCACTGTGCACCGTGAGCCGCCTAGCGACGTATTGCTCGGCGTCGTGCCCGCCCGGGATCTGCTGCTCCTTGCGGAGCACCGCCGTCCGATCGCGCATATCGAAATCGAACGTTCTGCTGGGCGTCGTCAGGGAACTGTACACGTAGCGGACCACGTGTTTCTCGTATTCCATCCCTGACACCAGCTGAAGACTGAAGGTTTCTTCGCCGCCGGCATCGATCGCATACTCATCGCCATCACGGAGACTACGCACCACGATCCTGGGCAACCCGGCCACGCGTTCGAGCCGAACCAGCCAGCCGGCGAATACCTGTACGTCCAGTATGTAGACTCCGGCACGGTGCGGCACGATCTGGCACGGCTCTGTGCGGTCGCCGTGCACGGGAACCCCGACGATCTTGAAATCCTCTGCTTCATCGGCGTTGGTGAGAAGGATCAGCTGTTCGCCGTGGTCGGAAACCGTGTAGCGCACTCCCTCTCGCCGAGCCCAGACCCGGAAAGGTTCGGAGTCAGGCCGGGCAGCATCGATCAGATACGTCTCGGATGCCTCGGCGTGCTCATGACAGTCAATGCGAACGAAGCGACCGCTCTCCGTTCGGCTGACGGCGAGAAACACCTGCGGCGATGGGCTGGTGAATACGGCCACGTCCGACTCGGGCGGGTCTCCTAGGCGGTGCAGGCGCACCTGCCACGGTCGATGCTGATCATCCAGGACCGTGTAGTACAGCTGCCGGGAATCAAGCGACCAGACAAGATCCCCCTGGGTCTCCTGTAGCCGGTCAGGGAGCTCCGCTCGGTCCGGAAGCTCGAGAAACCGCACTTCGTACTTTTCCGATCCCTTTCGATCGGCGGCGTAGGCGAGGATTGCATGATCGGGCGAATGGCGCGATCCGCCAATCCGGAAGAACTTTGCCTGGGCTGCTTCCTGGTTGCCGTCGAGCAAGATTTCCTCGCTCGCCTTGTCTGCACGGACCCGACAGAGAATGGGATATTCGCCTCCCTCTTCGAATCGCCGGTAATAGGCGTACTGCCCGTCCGGCACCGGAACGTCAGCGTCCTCATCCGGCACCCGCGCGCGCAGCTCGCGCGCCAATTCATCCTGCAATCCGGCGACTGGGCGAAGTACGCTCTCAGTGCGCCGGTTCTCCTGCTCCAGGTGCGAATGAATGGCGGGTTCCAAGGTGCCCGGATCGCGCAGCACGGACGGCCAATCTGCGCAGCGAAGCCAAGCGTGCGGGTCAGCCGTTGCGGTCACTACACCCCCCGTTCGGGCAGCCGTCTTCCATCGCGAGTGGATCGGTGCGCGTTGCTTTGCCGTCGCCGCCAGCGAAACACGGCTGCCGGCGTCAAAGGATTTCGAGAACCGACTCCGGCGGACGTCCTACTCTAGCGCGCCCACCGTGGAGCACGATCGGGCGCTGGATCAAAATCGGATCCGCGATCATGGCCTCAATCAGGGCCCGGTCGTCGAGACCCGGGTCGGCAAGATTGCGTTCCCGATAGACAGCTTCGCGCTTGCGCATGAGTTCGCGCGGCCCCAGCCCGAGACGGCGCAGAATTTCCACGAGCGTGAGGGCATCAGGCGGATTCTCCAAGTATTCAACGATTTCCGGATCAATCCCGCGCTCGCGGAGCAGGGCGAGCGTCGCGCGTGACTTGCTACACTTGGGGTTGTGGTAGATCACCGTGTCCATCCTCGTCGCTCCGCAACTCGTTTGAGGGTGATTGCCGCGGTCTTGTATCACTCCCAGCGTCCGCGGGAAATGGCCCGGGCCGTGCCAAACCGAGGTGCCGGCCTCGGGCGACTGACCGCATAGGCCGGTCGCCAGGCGGACTGACCTGTGAGCGATACTGCCCTCACAAGCCCTGTCCATTCCAACGGACCGCATTCGGGCCGATGCAACGCGCCCGATGCCTTCGGGATCAGCTGCGACACATCGGCTTGGCTTGAGCCCGAGGGCGGGCGGGCAACCCGTGGACAAGCCGCACGGACCGCGCTTACCCGACTGGAAGAACGCTACCGGGACGGGGCGCTGCCCTTTCTGACAGTCCTGCGCAGCGGCCCTCCCGCCCGCGACTATCTCGACGTCGGGCGGCGGTTTTCCCGCGACGCCGGGCTTGTCGTGCACTGCGGCGGTGGATCCCTGTACGCCGGCAGGGCGTTTGTCGCCGCTGCTGCCGCGGAGAATTCCCATCCGGCGGCGACCCGGCCCCCGGTCGTGTTCGCCGAGAGCATCGACCCGAACGCGTGCGCCCAGCTGCGACGAACGCTCGACCAGGTTGGCCAGAAACACGTCTACTTGATGATCGTCAGCAAGTTCGGCCAAACGACCGAGACGCTCGCCCTGTTTGCAATGCTTCTTGAGTGGTACAGCCAGACGCTGGAACCCGAAGTCGTCCGCGAGCGGGCTGTCTGCCTGACTGAAGCTGGGCCATCCCCGCTCCGGGCCCTCGCCCAGGCCCGCGGTATCCCCATCCTGGAAGTACCTGCCGACGTGGGGGGGCAGGTTCGCGGCGTTCACGGTATCCGGGCTCCTGTCGGCCGCCATTGGTGCAAACGGGTCGGGGCCGCACGGACCCGATGTCCTGGCAGGCGGCAGAGCCGTCCTGGCGCACGTGTTTCCCGTGAAGGTCTCAGTCCCACGGCACAATCCGCGGCCGCCATGGCGGCGTTCCACGAGCGCCACGGAACCGGCTCGCTGGTCAAGCTGGCATACACCAGCGCGATGGAGCCGCTGCAAACCTGGTACGGGCAGCCGGTGTCGGAAAGCCTGGGGAAGGGCCGCCGGGGCTTCTCCCCTGTCACCGTGCGCGGCACCGACGACGAACACAGCCAGCTGCAGCAATGGCTGGACGGACCACCCGGGCAAATGATCACGTTGCTACGTTCGGGAACCGCCTGCGACGTCCAGCTACCCGCTGATCTCCCGGGCTATCCCAGCTGGTTCCTCCGCCGTCTGGGCTCCCTCTGGCACGCCCATGCGGATGCCACCTGCGGGAGCCTTGCCACGGCCGGGCGGCCGGTCCGCACCTTCACATTCGCGCGCCGGAGCCAAGCGGCCTACGGTGCCCTGATGGCCCACCTCATGCTGGAAACCGAACTGGTCGCCGACCTGCTTGGTATCAATCCCTTCGGCCAACCCACCGTGGAGGACACAAGGGAGCGCATCGTCCAGATCCTGACCAAGGTGGCGCACTGATGCCGATCCGCCGCCTGCCGGAAGGAACGGTCAATCGGATTGCCGCCGGTGAAGTCGTCGAACGCCCGGCCTCAGTCGTCAAGGAACTGGTCGAAAACGCGCTCGATGCGGGCGCACAGTCGATTTCCGTCAGCATTGCGAGCGGCGGCAAGACGCAGATATCCGTCGCGGATGACGGTCACGGAATGCATACCGGCGACCTGGCCTTGGCCGTCGAGCGACACGCCACCTCCAAGCTCCCCGATGACGACCTATTCGCCATCAAGACGCTGGGTTTTCGCGGTGAAGCCCTTCCCTCGATCGGCTCGGTCAGCAGGCTGACCGTGACCTCGCGGGCCGACGGCGCCCAAGAGGCCTTCGAAATCACGGTAGATGCCGGAACGGCCGGCCCGGTGACGCCCGCCGCCTGCCCGCAGGGCACGCGCGTCACGGTTTCCGACCTCTTCCGGGCCACCCCGGCGCGGCTGAAGTTCCTCAAGTCCGATCGGGCCGAGTCGATGGCCGTGACCCAGATGATCCGGGAGCTGGCGATGGCGCACCCTCGAACCGCCTTCAGGCTGCAGGTCGATGGCCACACCCGACTGGATCTGCGCGCGCCGGCAGCGCCCGACGGGGCCCGGGACAAACGGCTGCGCGCGGTCATGGGCGATGCGTTCGCAGACAATGCCGTTGCCGTCGATTACGAGCGCGGCACGACCCGGGTATCCGGCCTGGCGTCGCTTCCGACGGTCAACCGGGCGAACACCCGTGCCCAGTACCTGTTCGTGAATGGCAGGGTGGTGCGGGACCGCGTTCTCTACGGCGCGCTCCGAGGCGCCTATCAGGGGCTGATCGCGCACGATCGCCAGCCGATGGTCGCGCTCTACATCGACGTCGCCATGCGGGATGTCGACATCAACGTCCACCCGGCCAAGACAGAGGTCAGATTCCGTGATCCGCAGACCGTACGGAGCGTGATCGTGGCAGGGGTCCGGGCGGCGCTTCGGGCGGAAGGGCCCCGACCCGCCACCACGCTGGCGGATCAAACCGTCAGGCGCGCACAGCCCGCACCGTGGCTCCATTTTGACCGGACACCCGGCCCCCCTCCGCCCGGGCACCGCCCACCGACGGCGTCACCGGGGCCGGATACCAGGATCACACCGCGGCCCGCACCCGCATGGCCCGCAGCAGGCCTTCCAGACCAACCGGCACCCGGCGCCGGACACGCCCGAGCCCGGACCACGCCGGCGGCGGCGACCGGAACCGAGCCTCCCTTGGGTTACGCCCGGGCCCAGTTGCACCGCACCTTCATCGTGTCTGAGACACCCGACGGGCTGATCCTGGTCGACCAGCACGCTGCGCACGAGCGGATCGTTCTTGAGAGCATCAAGGCCGCACTCGACCGGGGTGAACCGCAGAGCCAGATCCTGCTGACGCCCGAGATCGTGCGCCTGGAGCCGGCAGCCGTTGAAGTCCTGAGCCGCCGGTCCGAGGAACTCCGCTCGTTCGGCCTCGTCATCGAGGCAAGTGGAGACGCGGCGGTTGCCGTGCACGAGACTCCGGCAATTCTTGGGCACGTGGCGGTCGCCGACCTCCTGCAGGACCTAGCCGACGAGTTGCTCGAGCACAGTACGGCATACGCTCTGCGCGACCGGATCGAGCACGTGTGCTCGACAATGGCTTGTCACGGTTCCGTGCGGGCAGGTCGCATCCTCAGCATCGAGGAGATGGATGCACTCCTGCGCGACATGGAAAGGACCCCGAACTCGGGGCAATGCAATCACGGCCGGCCGACATTGGTGGAGTTGAAAAGGGCAGACCTCGAGCGCCTGTTCGGGCGGCGCTGACGGCCCGGCTTCAGCCCGACCCTGACGCGCCCGTCCGCCGTCGGCGATAGAGCTCCACGGTATTGTGCAGGAGATAGGCGACGGTCATCGGTCCGACCCCCCCGGGCACCGGGGTGATGGCGCCCGCTATTTCCCTCGCCTCGTCAAAGGCCACGTCGCCGACCAGCCGGCTGGCGCCTTCGCGCTCGACCCGGTTGATTCCGACGTCGATCACGGTAGCCCCGGGCCGAACCCACCCTCCGCGCACCATTTCCGGCCGACCGACCGCAGCCACGAGGACATCTGCCTGCTGACAGACTTCCGGCAGGTTCCGGGTTTGGGAATGTGCCAGCGTCACCGTGCAGTTCTCGGCGGTGAGCAGTGCGGCCATCGGGCGCCCGACGATGCTGCTTCGCCCCACCACCACGGCGTGTTGCCCGGCCAGCTTGCCGAGCCGCCCGATCTCGTCGTCGCCGTGCGCATGGCGCAGCAGCGCGAGGCATCCGCGCGGCGTACAGGGAACCGTCTCGGCCCGACCCACGGCCAAGAGCCCTGCGTTGCGCGAATGGAACCCGTCAACGTCCTTGTCCGGCAGGACGCTGTCGAGCACCCGACGGATCGCGATGTGCCGCGGCAGGGGCAGCTGCACGAGAATGGCATCGACGGCATCATCCGCGTTCAAGCTTTGGACGACCTCGAGCAGGTCGGCTTCGGTCGTATCCCCGGCCAGACGGTGCGCGGTTGAACGAATCCCGCATTCAGCGGCCTGCCGGCGCTTCATCCGAACGTAGGTCTCGCCAGCCGCATCGTCTCCGACCAGGATTGCGGCGAGGCCAGGCGCGGAACCGAACGTCGCGGTGAGCTCGGCCACAGCATGCGCGAGCTCCGCGCGCGTGCGGCGCGCCAACTCCTTGCCGTCGATGATCATGGCCGGCATGGACAGAGCCTCGGACGGAAGGTGGCGGCAAGGAAGCGGGCGTTCACCGCCCGTTGACGTAGCCGCAAGGCGACATACTGTATCCTCTTTTTCAGGCTTCCTCGACCGGCCCTCCGTAGGGTTCTGCACGCTTCGTGCGATCCCGCTTGAGAGAAACGACCTTGCAGCCTCCAGCAGACCTGACCCCCAGTATGGGCGGCGTCGTCGTCCGGTTTGCCGGCGATTCCGGGGACGGTATCCAGCTTTCCGGCATGCGCCTGACCATGGCTGCCGCGCTGGGGGGCAAGGGGGTCTCCACGCTGCCCGACTTCCCTGCCGAAATCCGGGCACCGGCGGGGACCACGTACGGCGTATCGGCCTTCCAGCTGCGCGTGGGAGAGGGCGAGGTCCTCACCCCGGGCGACACGCCCGACGTGCTGGTCGCGTTCAATCCCGCTTCGCTCAAGACCAACATCGGCGACCTGGGCCGCGACGGTTTGCTCGTCGTCGATTCCGGCACCTTCACCGCGCGCTCCCTGAAAAAGGCGGGCTACAACGAGAATCCGTTGGAGACCGGAACCCTGAACGGGGTGCGGACGCTCACTCCCGACATCTCGCGGCACACGCTGGACGCGGTCAAGGAGTTCGACCTCGGGCAGAAGGGATCGCTCCGCTGTCGCAACATGTGGGCCGTCGGCCTGACCCTGTGGCTGCTGGACCGGGACACCATCGAGGCTGAGGGCTGGATTCGCAACCGCTTTGGCGATTCGCCGGTGGGCAACGCGAATCTCGCGGCCCTGAAAGCCGGGCATGCCTACGGTGAGACCACCGAGTTGCCCAGCCTTGATCTTCTGCAGACGCGCGAAGGTACGCACGTTTGGCCACCCGGCGACTATCGAACGGTTACGGGTGCGGAGGCCCTGGCGTTCGGGTTCGCTGCGGCTGCAGATCGCACCGCGCTCGATGTCGTCTTTTGCGCGTACCCGATCACGCCCGCGTCAACGTTGCTGCACTACCTGTCGGCCATGCGCCGGCGCAACATCGTGACATTTCAGGCCGAAGACGAGATTGGCGCGGCCTGTGCCGCGATCGGCGCCTCCTACGGAGGGGCGCTCGGTGTGACATCGAGTTCCGGGCCGGGAATCTCCCTGAAGGCCGAAGCGCTCGGCCTCGCGGTCGCCGTCGAGCTCCCGCTCGTGGTTGTCAACTCGCAGCGGGCCGGGCCGTCGACCGGAATGCCGACCAAGACGGAACAGGCGGATCTGCTGCAGGCCCTGTATGGCCGGCACGGCGAAGCCCCGCTGGTGGTGCTGGCGCCCAACAGTCCCAGCGACTGTTACGCAACGGCCATCGAGGCCGCCAACATCGCCATCCGGCACATGACGCCGGTCATCATCCTGTCCGACGCATTTATCGCGAGCACTTCGGAGCCGTGGCGCCTGCCGGAACCCGACGCGCCCGGCACCAACCCGGTTCAGTTCCTGACCGACCCTGAGAACTTCGAACCCTTTGCGCGCGATCCCGACACGTTGGCCCGGGCCTGGGTCAAGCCCGGCACGCCCGGTCTCGCACACCGAATCGGTGGCCTGGAGAAGAGCGCGGGCAGCGGCGGAATCTCCTATGACCCCGACAACCACCAGTTCATGAATGACACCCGGATCGCCAAGGTGACGCGGGTCGCGCGCACCCTGCCCCTTGCGGCGGCGGAGGGACCCGATGACGCCTCGCTATGCGTGGTGACGTGGGGATCCACGTTCGGCGCTGCACGCGAGGCGCTGGCCCGTTGTCGGGCCGCCGGAACCGACGCCGCCCATATCCACTTGCGACACCTTCACCCACTGCCGGCAAACCTTGGCGAATTGCTGACCGCCTACCGGGGAATCCTGGTTCCGGAAGTCAATTCCGGGCAGCTGGTGCGCGTGCTCCGCGACCGATTCGTGGTCGATGCCGAAAGCCTGCCCAAGGTGACCGGGAAACCGTTCCGCGTGGACGAGTTGGTCGGGGCGATCAACGCCAAGGCGGAGGCGCTGGCATGAATGCGCCGCTCCGAGTGCCGCGAGACTTCGATTCCGGGCAGGAAGTCCGCTGGTGTCCGGGCTGCGGGGACTACGCGATTCTGCGAGCTGTGCAAAAGACGCTCGCCGGACTCGACGCCGATCCATCGAACACGGTCTTCGTGTCAGGTATCGGCTGTGCCGCGCGCCTCCCATACTATCTCGCCACCTACGGTTTCCACACCATTCACGGGCGGGCACCGGCAATCGCGACCGGCCTCAAGCTGGCCAACCCTGATCTCGATGTCTGGCTGGTGACAGGCGACGGCGACGGCCTGTCGATCGGCGCCGGCCACCTGCTGCACCTGCTGCGCCGCAACGTCAACTGTCAGGTCCTGCTGTTCAACAATGAAGCCTATGGGCTGACCAAGGGCCAGTACTCGCCCACATCTCGGATCGGCACCGTGACACCCTCATCCCCGGCCGGTTCGGTCGGCGACCCCGTGTCCGCGTGCCGCTTCGCACTGGGCAGCGGTGCGAAATTTGTCGCCCGCGGGATCGACACGCGGATTGCGGAACTCCAGACGACTCTCAGCGCGGCCCATGCCTTCGCCGGTACCGCGTTCGTGGAAATCCTGCAGAACTGCATCGTCTACAACGATGGCGTCTTTTCTGACTTCACCGAGCGCTCGGTCGCAGCGGAACGCCAGATTCACCTCACCCACGGGGAGCCGTTGCGCTTTGGCCCGGATCTGAACCGCGGACTGATACTGGATCGCAATGCCTTCGCGTTGCGCGCGGTGCCGGTCGGGCCGGACGGAGTGCCCGAAGAGGACGTTCTCGTCCACGACCAGTCGAACCGCGGCCTGGCCACGCTCCTCGCCACCATGGAAGGCCCGGACCTGCCGCTGGCGCTCGGCGTGCTGTTCGCCGAGACAGGTTCGATCTTCGAGGCGGAAGTCCGTGGCCAAGTGGAGGCGCGCGGCGATCTTCCCCTGCCCGACCTGCTGCGCCGTACCTCAACCTGGAAGGTCTCGCCCTGATGTCCGACCGCCGTCTGCCGGCATTCCTTGTCGTCACCCTTCTGGCCGCGGCCCTCGTCAGCCCGGCCCAAGCGGACCCCACCGCGCAACTCATCGAGGTCTACAAGCGCAGCATGCTGAGCTGGAGCATCGACTACGACACGCTTCGACCCAACCGGGCCGGCGCCGCGTGTATCCCATGGGAGTCGCTGGATGACGCGTTCCTGGAGGAAGGCATTTTCGAAGCCCTCGGCTACGCCTGGCAGGTGGCGGGCGAACCGGTTGCGGCCCGGGCCGCCATGGAGGGATGCGAACGGATGCGGCGGGGCCACCAGCTGGTCAAGATTTGTACGTGCGAGTTGCTGCTCTATAACGATGAGGTGCGCCTGATCTTGCCCGAGACACCAGAGTGACCCATGTCGCCCCTCACCCGTTGGCTGCGCAGCTAGTCGAGACGGCCGTTCGCCTCGGCGCGGACGAAGCGGATGCCCTGATCGCTTCGGGCACGGCGCTCGACGTGTCGGTCCGGAAGGCTGAGACCGAATCGATTGAGCGTTCGGACAGCCTCCAGGCCGGTCTTCGGGTGATCATCGGGGGGCGCCAAGCCTCCGTCGCCATGTCGGACGTGACGGACGGTGCAGCCCGAACCGAATTGGTCGAACGGGCCATCGCCATGGCCCGCGTGACCCCCGAGGACCCGCATGCCGGTCTCCCTGCGGTGGACGGCCGACCGGCCGGCCGCATGTCCCTCCCCTTGAGCGACGCGACCATTCCCTCGACCGAAACCCTCGTCGAGTGGGCGGCCGCTGCGGAGGAAGCAGCCTTGGCGGTCACCGGCATCACCAACTCCGAGGGCGGACACGCAGGTGCCGCCGAGACCTCGGTCACGCTGACCGCGAGCGATGGCTTCAACGCGGCCTACCGGCGCACCCAGCACTCGCTCGCCGTGAGCGTCGTCGCCGGTACCGGCACAGGCATGGAACGTGACTACGACCACTCCAGCGCGGTGCGGCAGGCGGACCTCGCAGATCCTGCCGAAGTGGGCCGACGCGCCGGCACCCGAACCGTTGCGCGGCTGCAACCCCGCAAGGCGCCGTCAGCGCAGGTTCCCGTCGTGTTCGAACCGCGCGTGGGCGCGGGGATGCTGTCCCTGCTCGCGCGCGCCATTTCCGGAACTGCTGTTGCGCGCGGCACCACGTTCCTGAAGGATCGGATGGGGAGCCGCCTGTTTCCGGAAGGCATCACTGTCACGGACGACCCGCTGCGGCCATTCGGCCACCGGTCCCGCCCATTCGACGGCGAAGGAGTTGCCGTGGCGTCGCGACTGGTCGTCGACGATGGCGTGCTGCAGACGTGGCTGCTCGATTCGCGCTCGGCGAGAAAGCTGGACCTCGCCTCCACCGGGTCCGCAGCGCGGGCACCGGGCGGCGTGCCGGAGCCGGGTCCTAGCAACCTGTTCCTCGCGGCGGGGAGCGCCACGCCAGAGGAACTGCTGAGCAACATCCGGGACGGGTTCTACGTTACGGAAATGCTGGGGATGAGCTTCAATCTCGTGACCGGGGACTACAGCCGGGGGGCCACCGGATACTGGATCGAGAACGGCGAAAAGACCCATCCGGTGAGCGAGGTGACCGTCGCTGGCAACCTAGCGGACATGTTCCGGAACCTGACACCCGCCAACGATCTCGCTTTCCGGACGGGGATTGATTCACCGACCCTCCGCATCGACGGAATGACGGTGGCCGGCCTTTAGGTCCTTACCACCTTGCGTCGATGTGCGGAACGGAATGACGCCCACCTCCCACACCGTCCATCGAGCCACTTGCGAAGGGCAGCATGCTATTTGACCACATTCGAGCAGCACTCGCCGGATCCGTGCCCAAGGCTGAGGCCGGTGCAGAATCGGACGAGGGCAGCCCGGTCGAGATCGCTTGTGCGGCGCTCCTTGCGGAGGCGGCCGGGATGGACGAACGGTTCGACCCGGTGGAGCGGAGGACCATCCTGACCCTGCTGGAGCGCCGCTTCCAGATCGACGGACCGGCGGCGGAGCGATTGCTCGAACAAGGCAAGGCGGCCAGCGCAGAGGCTTCGTCGTACTATCGTTTCACGCGTGCGATCAACGATTCTTGGGGCGACGAGGCTCGCACCGAGCTCATCTACCTGTTATGGTCCGTGGTCTGCGCCGATGGACGGATCGATCCTTACGAGGACATG
The DNA here is from genome assembly GCA_021296265.1 of Alphaproteobacteria bacterium. Lineage (GTDB taxonomy): Bacteria > Pseudomonadota > Alphaproteobacteria > TMED109 > TMED109 > VXPW01. The sequence continues at coordinate 69,775 of JAGWAT010000005.1, forward strand.
CTTGTCCGTCGGGTCGCCGGACTCCTGCACGTATCGGACCGCGCCCGGGGCGAAGCCCGGCGACGCGCGGTCGCATCGCTACCGGAACATTCCCAGCCGACCGAGGATTGTCCATGACCTATGTCGTGACCGAAGCCTGCATTCGATGCAAGTACATGGACTGCGTGGAAGTCTGTCCAGTCGACTGCTTCTACGAAGGCGAGAACATGCTGGTGATCAACCCTGAGGAGTGTATCGATTGCGGAGTGTGTGAACCGGAGTGCCCGACCGAGGCCATTCTTCCCGATAACGAGGACGAAGCGAGGAAATGGCTCGATCTGAACACCGAGTATTCGAACGTCTGGCCGAACATCATCCGGAAGGGCGAGTCCCCCGAAGACGGTACGACGTATGAAGGCATGGACGGAAAGTTTGAGAAGTTCTTCAGCAAGAATCCCGGCACTTCGGCTGGATAGGCAGGGATTCAGCCCTGCACGCCGGTCGACGCGATCCGAGCGCGCGTACCCGGCGTCCATTCCGCCGACCGGTTTGATCCACCACCGAGAATCCAAGATCCATGAGCGCCACTGCAACGAAAGCAACCACGGGCAAGTCGACATCCGGCAGCGCCCGGCGCAAGCCGCGCACCGCTTCCAAGTCCGCGTCTCCGGCAAAACGGTCAACCAAGACGTCCGCCGCCCGCGCTGACAGCGAGCCGGCCGCCGCGACACCGCCGACGAAAGGCACCAAGACCGCGGCCAAGGCGGCAAAGGCTCCGTCGCGGTCAAAGGGTTCAGCCGCGACGGCCTCTCGGAAAGCAACCACTGCTGCCAAGTCGTCGGCACGCGCCAAACCGGAGGCCGCGGCGGCGACCAAGGCATCCGCAACCAACAAGAATGCGGCTGGCGCCTCCACGAAGGGCAAGGCTGTAGGCAAGGCGAAGGCCGCGACAGCCAAGACCGCGGCCAAGTCGACCGCTCCGGTCAAGGCCGCCCGCCCGACGACAGAGTCGAAGGCGACGGCGACCGACGCCGTGAAGCCGGACGGCCAAGCACGCGCCAACGTCAAGAAGGCCGCCACGGCGCAACCGGCCAAGGCCGCGGCCAAGCCGTCTCCCAAGCCGAAGCGGACCGCTGCTCGCAAAAGGGTCGCGCCCCGACCAGAGGGATTCAAGAACGGCAACTGGGTCGTTCATCCCTCGCATGGACCCGGCCGAGTGGTTGGCTCGGAGCGCCTGTCCGTCGGCGGTGAAACACTGGAACTGGTCACCATCGCGTACGGCCGCGAAATGGCCCGGCTGAAGATTCCCGTCACACGGATCCAGGAACTTGGATTACGGCCAATCAGCAGCAAGGCCCAGATTCAGGCGGCGACCAATACACTGAAAAAACCCGCCCGCATCTCGCGCACCATGTGGAGCCGGCGGGCCCAGGACTACGAAAGCAAGCTCCATTCCGGGGACCTCGTTCAGATTGCGGAGGTCCTGCGAGATTTGTACCGGGCCCCGGATGGTCCCGAGCAATCGTTCAGCGAACGCGAATTGTACAAGGATGCCCTTGACCGGTTTTCCCGAGAAATCGCCGCCGCCGAAACGAATCTAACCGAGGAAAAAGCCGCGCAGCGGCTGGAAAGCGTGCTGCGAAGGGCAACCTGAAGCCTCGTTGCGGTCAGGACCCGGCGCTGGAGGGGACCCGTTGCATACCGAAGAGACGCTTCGCACGCTCGACGTCGGCGGCGAGTCGTACCGTTACTACAGTTTGACGGCAGCAGCAGCCGCGCTGCCGCGCATCGCCAGTCTCCCGCGCTCGCTGCGGGTGCTTGCGGAAAATCTCCTCCGGCAAGGCGACGCCAGCGCCCTTTCGAAGCTGGCGGCGGCGGACGATACGCCCGCGCACTCGCGCGAGATCGGGTTTCGGCCGGCGCGGATCCTGATGCAGGACTTTACGGGAGTTCCCGCGGTGGCCGACTTGGCAGCGATGCGCGATGCCGCCCAGTCGGTCGGGGTCCCGGTCGAGCACATCAACCCGCAGACTCCCGTGGACCTCGTGATCGACCATTCCGTCATGGTTGACCGGTTTGCCGCCGACAGTGCCTTCGCACGGAATGTTGATCTCGAGTTCGAGCGCAATCGCGAGCGCTACGAGTTCCTGCGCTGGGGAGCCGGAGCGTTCGACAACTTTCGGGTCGTACCGCCCGGCACCGGCATCTGCCACCAGGTCAATCTTGAACACCTCGCGCAAGTGGTGTGGGTCAGCGAACAGGACGGCCGGAAGACCGCCTATCCGGACACGGTGGTTGGCACGGACAGCCACACAACCATGGTCAATGGACTCTCCGTGCTCGGCTGGGGAGTCGGAGGAATTGAAGCCGAGGCCGCCATGCTCGGGAACGCCATCTCGATGCTGGTGCCGGACGTCGTGGGGGTCCGCCTGCAGGGGCGGCTCCCGGAAGGGGCCGGGGCCACGGATCTCGTGCTGACCGTCACGCGAATGCTGCGAGAGCACGGGGTGGTCGGAAAGTTCGTCGAGTTCTTCGGGCCCGGGGTTGGCGACCTGCCCCTTGCCGATCGCGCGACCCTGGCGAACATGGCGCCGGAGTACGGCGCTACCTGCGGGTTCTTCCCGGTCGACCGGGAAACGCTGCGCTACCTTAAACTCTCGGGTCGCGGGCGCCACCGGGTCCGCCTGGTTGAACGGTACGCCAGAGCGCAGGGCCTCTGGCAGGATCCGGACAGCCCGGAACCCGCATTCACCGACGTGCTCGAACTCGACCTCGGTGCCGTCGAGCCAAGCATTGCCGGGCCAAAACGGCCCCAGGACCGGGTCCCCCTGCGCGCGGCAAAGGAGGCCATGGCCGGTCTGGCGAACGTCTTCGGTGATCCGGCTCCCGTCTCCGGCACCGAGTATGCGCTCGCCAACGGGTCCGTGGTGATTGCCGCCATCACGAGTTGCACGAACACTTCGAATCCCTCTGCGATGGTGGCCGCCGGCCTACTCGCGAAGGCCGCACGCAAACGGGGCCTGGAGCGCAAGCCCTGGGTCAAGACCAGCCTCGCACCCGGCAGTCAGGTCGTGACCGACTATCTTGACGCCGCCCACCTGACGAAGCCGCTCAACGAACTCGGATTTCACCTGGTCGGGTATGGCTGCACCACGTGTATCGGCAACTCCGGACCTCTTGATCCGGCGATCGTCGAAGCTATCGAGCGTGGAGAGGGCCTCACCGTGTCGGCCGTCCTGTCGGGCAACCGGAACTTCGAAGGGCGGATTCATCCGAATGTCCGGGCCAACTGGCTGGCCTCGCCAGCTCTGGTCGTGGCGTACGCCATCGCCGGATCGCTCAATCTTGATCTCACCACCGAGCCTCTCGGCACCGATCCCGACGGCAATGACGTCTACCTCCGGGATCTCTGGCCAGATAATGCAGACGTCCAGGCAACCATCGCGAAATCGCTGAAGCCCGAGATGTTTCAACGCCGGTACGGGGCAGTCTTCGAGGGTTCCGCGGAGTGGCAAACGATTGCGGCCAGCGGAGAGCCGACCTACCACTGGCGCGACGAGTCCACGTATGTGCGGCGGCCGCCGTTCTTTGACGGCATGACCCCGGATCCAGCGCCGGTAGGCGACGTGCGCAATGCCCGCGCCCTGCTGGTGCTGGGTGACAGCGTGACCACCGACCATATCTCGCCGGCCGGGGCGATCCGGGCCGACGGCCCGGCAGGGGAGTGGCTTCAGGAGCGGCAAGTCAGACCGGTCGAGTTCAACTCGTTCGGCGCCCGCCGCGGCAACCACGAAGTCATGCTCCGCGGCACCTTCGGCAACATTCGCATTCGCAACGAACTCGCCCCGGGAACCGAGGGAGGGTTCACTCGGCACCAGCCCAGCGGAGAGATTCTCTCGGTCTACGCCGCGGCGGAGCGCTACCGGTCTGATGACGTGCCGCTGATCGTCATCGCCGGTCGCGAATACGGCACGGGATCATCCCGCGACTGGGCTGCCAAGGGGACGCGGCTACTGGGAATTCGGGCCGTGATCGCGGAAAGCTTCGAGCGTATCCACCGCACCAACCTGATCGGGATGGGCGTGCTGCCGTTGGTGTTCGAGGACGGCATTACGCGCCGGCACCTCGAACTCGATGGCACGGAGCTATTCCAGTTGTCGGGCCAGGAGGCCGGCATCGTGCCCGGGAACCGACTGACGCTCACCGTGCAACGGACCGACGGCCGCCAGCAGGAATTCCCGCTCCGCAGCCGCGTCGACACTTCCGAAGAGGCCGAACACTTCCGCAACGGCGGCATCCTCCTCACTGTCCTCCGGCGCATGGCGCTTGCCGCCTGATCCATGTTCTGTAGCTCCAGCGTCCGGTCCGGCGGGATCACCGTGAGCCCGAGGCTGCGATCAGCACAGGCAGGCACCGGTCGTCCACAGGCGAACCCTGACGCTTTGGCCGCGACCGACAGTCAGGGCTGCACAACCTTGATACCAGCCGTCGCGTGCGCTCAGTCGGCCTCTTCGACACCGGTACGCGCGTACCCGGGCGCGAGCACCCACACCGATCCGGTGCGGGTAGGATCCTGCCCCGCTAGCCAGTGCGCGGGTGTCACCCTATAACCGACGAATGAAACCCTTCCCAGCCTTCACTGCCGCGATCATTGCGGCAGGAGTTCTGCTGGCTCCGATCGCGGGGCAAGCCGGCGAGCGCGCTGTCGTCGTCGAGCTCTTCACGTCAGAAGGATGCTCTTCTTGCCCGCCCGCGCACGCGGTGATCGGGCGGATCGCCCGCGACCCGAACATCCTCGCCCTGTCATTTCACGTCGACTACTGGGACTACATCGGCTGGAAGGACAGTTTCGCCGCACCTTGGGCAACCCACCGGCAGCGCGCGTATGCGTCACGGCTGTCAGCCGGGCGTGTCTATACGCCGCAGATGGTGATCTCTGGCAAGGTCGATGTGGTCGGATCCCGCGCTCCGCAGGTCATGCGGGAACTGGAACGCGCATTCGAGACGGCGCCTTCCACGCCGCTGTTGCGGATTGTGGAAACTGACGGCAAGAGCGAAATCGTTGCCCACCGGAGCGACACGCCCGCTGAAATCTACCTGGTTCGGTTTGACCCGGTGCGCGAGACCCGTGTCCTCCGGGGCGAGAACACGGGGCGTCACCTCCTCACGTTCAATGTGGTCCGCACCTACCTGAAGATCGTCGACTGGGACGGAAGCGCGCAACGGATACCCTTGCCGAGGGATCTCCGTGACCACCCAGGCGAAGTCACGGCCGTGTTCGCCCAGCGCCACGGGCATGGCGAGGTGCTGGCCGCGGCGGTCGCCGACTAGGGCGGAACCGCGCGCGGGCGCTATCCCAGTCCGCGACCGATCAACCGGTTGGTCCGCCGCCCGAACTGCGCCAGATCCGAGACCGGCTCTCCTGCCACTAGGCGGGCGTGGTCAAGCAGCACGTGGGCGGCATCGGCGAATTCCTGGTCGTTGACGTCGTCGCGGCCCAAGGCCCGAATTAGTTCGTTGGCCGGATTGATCTCCAAGACCTTGCGGGACAGCGCCTGCAACTGACCGTGGCGCTGCAGCAGCTTTTCCACCTGCAGATCCATGCCGTCCTTGTGAGCCACGAGCACCGCCGGCGATTCCGTCAGTTGATCGGATCGCACGACATCGGCGACCTCGTCGCCCAGAACCGTCTTGAACCGCGTGATCAACCGATCCACATCCCCGGCGGGGGCCTCGTCCGGGGCTCCATCCTGTTGCTCCGGCTCGAACCCGGAAAGGTCGATGCCTCCCTTGGTCACGGAACGCAGCGATTTGCCCTGATACTCGCTGACGCGTGGCACCCAGAAGTCATCCACCGCGTCGGACAGCAGGAGTACCTCGAGGCCACGCGCCCGGAACCCCTCGATCTGCGGGCTCTCGGCGAGCTGCGCCGGGTCATCTCCCGAGATGTAGTAGATCTCGCTCTGTCCCTCCTTCATCCGGCCCACGTAGCCCGAAAGGCTGACCAGTTCGTCCGTGGCCTGTCCACCGGCGGAACGGAACCGGAGAAGCTCCAACAGCTTGTCGCGCCACTCGTCGTCGTCGTAGACGCCTTCCTTGAGTACCGGGCCGAAGATCCTCCAGAAGCGCGCGTACGCATCGGGCTCCTTCTCCGCCTTCTTCTTCAGCGCATCGAGCACGCGCCTCGTGATGCTGCGACGAAGGCGCGCGACGTGGGGATCCTGCTGCAGCATCTCGCGACTGACGTTGAGCGAGAGATCCTCTGAATCGACGACCCCCCTGACGAATCGCAGCCACGGCGGAATGAGCGCGTCTGTCCGGTCGGTGATGAACACGCGTTTGACGAAGAGCCGCAGCTGCCGCCGTCGCTCCGGGTCGTACAGATCCAGCGGCTGTTCGGTCGGGATGAACAGGAGCGTAATGTACGAAAGCTTGCCTTCCGCCCGGTTGTGGAGGGTGATCCAAGGCTCATCGAAGCTATGTCCGACATCGCGGTAGAACGACACGTACTGTTCGGGCGTGATGTCCTTCTTGGGCCGTGTCCACAATGCCGCAGCCGTGTTGATGACCTGCGGCTGCTGATCCCGACTGACACGAAGCTCGATGGGTACGGACACGTGGTCCGACCACGTGCGCACCACGTGACGCAGCCGGGCCTCCTCAAGGTATTCCTTGGCGTCTTCCTTCAGATGCAGCCGTACGCACGTCCCCCGTCGCGTCCGCCCGGTCCGCGCGATCTCGTAGGAACCGCGGCCATCGGAAGACCAAACCCAGCCCTTGGCAGTGCCGGCAGCAACACTTTCAACCTCGACGTGTTCAGCCACCATGAATGCGGAGTAGAAGCCGACGCCGAATTGCCCGATCAGGCTGAGATCTGGTTTCTGCTTGCCATCGGCAGACTTCGCCATCCGTTCGACGAACGTCCGGGTGCCCGATCGCGCAATGGTGCCCAGGTCCTTCGCAAGCGCTGCCTTTGACATGCCGATGCCGTTGTCCTCGATTTCGAGAACCCGGGATTCCGGATCGACGGTCAGCAGGATCTTCGGATCCGGGTTGTCACCGAGAAGTTCCGGTTTGGACAGCGCGGCATAGCGAAGCCGGTCGGCCGCGTCAGCTGCGTTGGACACGAGCTCACGCAGGAACACATCGCGCTGGCTGTACAGCGCGTTGACCATCAGGTCGAGAAGCTGCCCGACCTCTGCCTCAAATTGGTGCCGTTCCGCCGGCGACGATTCCTTGCTGGCCGCTGCCATGCCCACAACCCTCCATGCGCGTGGCGGGCTCCTGCCCGCTGTGCGGATATGGCGAGGACCCGGCCCGAATGCAAGGCCGGCGGGTCGATCTAGGCTGGTGCTGCCGCGAGTGCCTGGAACGCGAGCACCTTGCGGCGCAGCTTGGAAATGGCCTGGTGCTCGATCTGGCGCACCCTCTCCTTGCTGACACCCAACTCGGAGCCGAGCTCTTCGAGGGTGCGTGGGGTCTTGGCGAGATGACGCGCCCTGACGATGCGACGTTCACGCAGGGTCAGCGACCGAAGCGCCTTGCGGACCCAGCTCATCCGCTTGGTGTATTCCACCCGCTGCACCACCTCGGCCTCGGGGCCTTCGCGTTCATCGACCACTGCGTCCTGCCGTTCCTCGGTGCCGTCTTCATACAGGGCCTGGTTCAGCGAGGTATCGCCCGCGGCCCCCAGCCGGTGCTCCATGCGCTGAACTTCGGCTTCGGTCACACCGAGCGAGCGGGCGACGATGTTCCGGTGTTCCGGGGTCAATTCGGCATCTCCGTATCCTGCCAGCCGGGCGCGGTATCGCGACAACCCGAAGAACAGTGACTTCTGTGCGGCGGTCGTACTCGTCCGCACGACGGACCAGTTCCTCAACACGTAATCCTGGATCGCCGCGCGCACCCACCAGCTCGCGCAGGTCGAAAACCGCACGCCACGGTCGGGATCGAAACGATCGGCCGCCTGGACCAGGCCGATGTGGGCTTCCTGGATCAGATCAGACATCGGCACGTTGTAGTTGCGGAACCGCTTGGCGATGGAAATGGCCAGCCGAGCGTGCGCTTCCACCAGTTTATGCATCGCGGCCACATCGCCGTGGTCCCGCCACCGCAACGCCAGTTCGCGCTCGCGTTCCTGCGTCAGCAAGGGAGCGCGCATGGCATAGTTCACAATATTCTTGGTAGTCGTTGGGCGATTCCGACCCTGGGGCGCTTGCTCCATCAATTCCCCCTTTTCGCCGAACGTGCGACCGTGGGTCCGCGGACCAGAACAGGCAACGGACGATGCACATTCGGTCCCAATCGCACGCTAGACGCGAAATCGCTGAATAGCGGAGAATTCACAGAATTGTTAAGGGAAGCGGAAACGTGCTCCCGATGCCGTGAACCGCTGTTCCCTACGTGATCCAGCGAAGCCGCTCATCGTCCAGGTCTCCCGGCACGATGGTCAGCGGGATGTGAAGCCGCTTGGTCACCTGGCCCGACAGGTAGGAGATCAGACGATTGGACCCGGCGCCTTCAGGCGCGGCCCCCAACACCACAATGTTGATGCTCTCGTCGTTCTCGATAGTCGTCAGAATCGTGTTTGCCTTCTCCCCCTCCCGAACCGCCATCTCCGGGCGGACACCGAACTCCTCAAAGACCTTGCCCGCGCACTCCTCCAGCGCGGCCCGCGCCCGGTCGCGAGCTTCCTCGGTCATGATTTCCTGGACCGATCCACTGAGATTGAAATCGTTTGGCTCGATCACGTAGACCAGGCTGACCTTGCCACCCGTATTCTGGGCCCGCATGCAGGCGAACCGCAGCGCCGTCCGGCACTCTTCGCTGTCGTCGATGCAGACCAGGAACTTGATACGTCCGGCCGGCCGTTCGCGTGGGCGTTCTCGTACCATTGCTCTGATCCCGTGATGTGTCCGAGCCTGCCACGACCTCGTTGATTCTAACCCACTGATATCACTGCCGTTGGATCAGGTCGTGTGGCCGAACAGCATAGTTTGCCGCTGTTGATCCTCCAGCGCAACCAGTCCGCGGCAGGCGGCTGCCCCGACTGCCCGGCGGGACGCACGTGCCGCAGCATCAGAATCGTCTCCACGCGGGACGGTCAGATCACCCCGCCGCACCGCGGCAGTCCCATCAGTAGCGTCAGTCACGATACCTGCCTCTCGCGATGACCGAGCTCGACGAATTTCTCCTGCGCCTCCGCCACGCGCCGGGGCGAAGGTTTCCCTAGAGCAAGCCGGCAGCGGATGATGCGACACGCAGTGCCGACCCGCGTGCCCCTGTTCTTCCGCGTGGCGGCCCAAGCCGCACCAGCGAACGGGCCGTCGCACGATGCCTTCTCGGCACCCATTGAGACAAGCGTGCACACCGCCTAGTTTTGGCCCGGAATGGCGCGCACGGCCGTTCACCCGCCCGAGCGGAAACACGGGACGAAGGCCAATGTCCAGCCAACGCGTTTCCGGTCACGCAGCGTGGCGCGCCATCGTCCGCGCCGGACCGGCGCTGGCGCTCATCATGTGCAGCGCAGCTGCCGCGGAACCGGCAAAATTCACCTTCGGCGCGATTACCGCGCCGGCGCAGGGCGATGCGGTGGCACACGGCCGGTATGCGGCTGGATGCCTCGCCGGTGCCGTGCCACTCCCGGAAACAGGTCCCGGTTGGCAGGCCATGCGCCTGTCCAGAAATCGTTACTGGGGACACTCGGCGATGATCGCTTTCATCGAGCGATTAGCCCGAAATGGTCCTTCCGTGGGCTAGGACGGATTGTACGTCGGCGACATCAGCCAACCGCGCGGCGGCCCCATGCTGTCCGGCCACCGATCGCATCAAATCGGACTCGATGCCGACATCTGGCTGCGCCCCGGCCGCGCCCTGAACCTGACTACGGAGGACCGGGAGACGATCGGTTCCCCTTCGGTCGTCACCGCGAACCGCCTGGACATCAATGACCACTGGACCCCGGCCCATGTCGAGATCTTAAAGGTTGCGGCCAGCGACCCCGCGGTGGCACGGATTTTCGTGAACGCTGCGATCAAGCGGCGGCTTTGCGAAACGCGAGAACCCGGCGACACCGACTGGCTGCGCAAGGTCCGGCCGTGGTGGGGGCACGATTCCCATTTTCACGTGCGCCTGCGCTGCCCGGAAGGCAGTGGCTGTGTCGAGCAGCAGCAGCCGCCAGAGGGCGACGGTTGCGACGAGACGCTCGCGTGGTGGTTCACGGATGAGGCGCTGAACCCGCCGCCGCCCGCGCCCGGGGACGTGCCGCCGGAACTCACACTTGCGGACCTGCCAGGGGCCTGCCGAGCCGTGCTCGACTCCGAGTAAGGCAATGCCTTGCTGGCGCGACCGTGGGCATCCGACCGCCGGACGACAGGGCGTCGCGTGCCCGGGCCTTCATGTGCGGCCGCGCTAGGTTCGCACCTTGCTCTCGGCTATCAGCATGTCCACCACGGCCCGGAGCGCTTCACCGGAACCGGCGCCTTCTGCGCATGCCGTCTGGTAGGTCCGGCGCTGGCGATGCGCGCTCGTGCCTCGGGCCACGATCTCCCGTGCCTGCAGCAACTCGCCGGTACACCCCAGTTCGTCGGCATCGGGAGCAACCAAGTCGAGAATTTCATCGAGGAGGTCCGGGAACGGCACGATCGCGCCGCGTCCGAAATCAATGAGACCGGCGTCGATGCCGTACCGCTGGGCCCGCCAGCGGTTTTCTGCAACCAGCATGGGCGCGTAATCTCGCCACCGCTGGTTCAGTCGGCGAAGGCGGAACAGCATGTGCACGAGACACTGGAACAGCGCCGTGATCACCACCGCGTCCTCCAGCTTGGTACACACGTCGCAGATGCGCATCTCAATGGTCGGAAATCGCACGGAAGGCCGGATATCCCACCAGATCATGCTGGCATCCTCGATGACGCCGGTATTGGCCAGGACATTGACGTGACGCTGGTACTCGGCCCAGCTCGCGAAGGTTTCGGGCAGTCCGGTCCGTGGCAGATTGTCGAAAATGGACAACCGATAGGATGCGAGGCCGGTGTCTTCACCGTGCCAGAATGGACTGGAAGTGCTCAGCGCCAGCAGGTGCGGCAGGAAATACGTGACCTGGTTCATCAGGTCCAGCCGCAGGTCATCCTCGTCGATGCAGATGTGGATGTGCATCCCGCAGGTGATCAGCCGCCGGCCCACACCCTGAAGGTCGCGCGCCAAGCCGATGTACCGATCCTGCGGGGTCGATTGCTGGTCCTCCCACTTTGCTGACGGGTGCGTGGACGCGGCGACCAGCGCCAGTCCCTCCGTTTCGGCGTACCGGGCAACGGTTTCGCGCAGCCGCCGGAGATCGTCCCGCACTTCCCCGATCGTCTCGCAGACTTCCGTGTTGACCTCGACCTGGGACTGCTGGAATTCAGTCTTGACCTGGGAACCGAGATCGGCCACGCATTGCTCGAGAACTGCCGTCGGAGCGGTGCGAATCAACTGCCGGCTGTCACGGTCGACGAGGAGATATTCCTCCTCGACGCCCACGGTAAAGTTTTTCGCACCCGCCACCATGTCCGGCTCTTCCGTTATCCCTAGCGCCCCGCGAGGGGGACGAGATCGTCGGTGTCGCCCCACCGCCCGGTACGCGACGCGAGCCCGGTCGACATCCGGTGTTTCCATACCGCGTCCGGCCGTGACGGAAGCGCGTGGTGGCCCGAACACGGACAGGTCCGGATCGTCGCAAGCTCGGTGGCCCGACGCCCGGTCGAGTTCATATCACGTGTCAGGAGACTTGCGAATTGAACGCTCCGGCGGGCCCGGCAACCGCGCGGCGTCCGGACGGTGCTATCCGCCCGCAGCTCCCGGTGCATCGCCCGCGCCGGCAATTGCGGCCAGGACACGATCGAGCCACGGGGCTGCCCCGGCCACGTCGGAGATGTCCGAGACGAATTCCTGGCCCCGCGCAACCGCGTTGAGCGAGTGATCGGGACCCCACCGTTCGGCGTTCGCGTGATAGGTCAGTCCGGCGCGCCGCAACCAGGGCGGGACGGACCACCGACTTACCGGTCCGCCACCCATTGAGAGCCGGAGCGTGCGTCCGGCGGTGACAGCGGTCGCGCCTGGCCCGACGTAAATGGTGTTGTTTGGCGGCCAGTCGCCGATCGTGTGGGGATGCTGCTGCGAGAACCCCCGGAGCCGATCGTCGAGACCGGGTCGGGACCCCGCCGCGATCACCTCTTCGACCCTCAGGTACCCGAAAATACGATGGTGCCGGTCGGGCCCGGCGCGGCTGTCGAACAGTCCGAAAAACAGGAACACGTCGCCGACGCCAACCCCGTTGTTGGCGAGATGCGACTGCGCGGAACCGGTCTGACCAAAGGCGCATCGGCCACCTTCGAACATCGGATCATGGTGGCAGAAACTCGACCCGTTCAGCCGTCCCCTCGTGGCCTGCGTCACGAGGTCGCCGAGTTCCAGATCTCCGTAGGTCGTCCGGGACGGGCGATGCCGCGTCGGAATGGGAATACTGACCGGCCGGCCGTCGACGATCGGTGATACCCCGCGCCCTCCTTGCGGGCTGCTGTCCAAGCCCTTTCGGCTAAAGACAACTCTCATGTTGACCAAGTCCCGGCGCCATGACCCGTTGCGGCAAACGGCAACAGGTTACCAAGCGACATTCTTCGTTCGGGCGGTGACCTTCCCGGTACTCGTCGAACAGCGGCGCGACCAGCGAGCACCCCGGGTCGCGTGGGCCGGCGCCTGCGCCAACCCTTCCCGATTACCCCGAAAGTACCCGCGGAAGCCAAAGCGTGAGGATGGGAAAGGCGAGGATCACTCCTACGCGCAGCAGCTCGGCGCAGAAGAAGGGGGCGACACCCTTGAAAGTCTCGCGCATGGGCGTGTCGCGGGCGAGCGCCGAGATGACGAAGGCGTTCATGCCCACCGGCGGCGTGATCAGGCCAAGTTCCACCACGATGAGCGCGAGAATGCCGAACCAGATCTTCAGATGCTCGGTCGACATGCCAAAGCCGGCACCGTCCGCGGGCATGTAGAGACCGCCATTGAGGTCCACGAGCACCGGCCAAAAGAACGGGATGACGAGCAAGATCATGGACAGGCTGTCCATCAGACAGCCGAGGAAGATCAATGCCAGCAGGAGCAGCAAGAGCACCGCCATCGGCGCCATGCCCGTCGCGAGAACCCACTCGGCAGTCGCCTGCGGCAAGCCGATCCGGGACATGTAGATCTTCATCTGCTCGGCGCCAAGGAGAATCAGGTAGATCATGCCGGTCGTGCCGGCAGTTTCACGGAGTGCGGCGATCATCTCCGCGAGCCGGATCTCCCGCGTCCAGGCGCCGTATAGCCACACCAGGGCAACGCCGACGGCCGCGGCCGGCGTCGGGTTGTAGAGGCCCGCGTAGATGCCGCCCAGGACGATCCCGAAGATGACGAGGACGGGAATCACGCCGATGGTCGCGGCGCGAAACTCCACAGCGTCGACGCCCTCGTGACGGGGGCCGGCGTCAGGGCGGATCGTGACGTAGAGGGCAATGGTCAGCAGGAACAGCACGACCGCCAGCAGACCCGGCAGCAGTGCGGCCGCGAACATGGTGACGATGTTCGCCTCGACGATGATCGCGTAGACGATGAGAACGACCGAGGGTGGGATCAGGATGCCGAGCGCGCCGCCTGCGGCGAGCGATCCGGTCGCCAGCGCACCCGAGTAGCGGTAGCGTTCGAGCTCGGGCAAGGCAACGCGGCCCATGGTGGAGGCGGTGGCGAGAGATGAGCCGCAGACTGCGCCGAAACCCGCACAGCCGGCGATTGCCGCCATCGCGGCACCACCCCGGAGCCACCCCAGCCAGGCATTGGCCGCACGGAAGAGCGCCGTGGAGAGCTCGGCCTTGCCGGCCAGGGCGCCCATCAAGATGAACATCGGCACGACCGAAAGGTCGTAGATCGAGAATTGGCCGTAGGCGAGCGTCTTGAGCTGGTTCAGGACCAGCGCCGGCCCATCCACAATCGTGATGCCGACACCGCCTACCAAGATCATCGCATACGCAATCGGCATGCGGATGGCAATCAGCACGACGAGGACGGCCAGGGAGCCGACGCCGAAGAGGATCGGATCCGTCACCCTACGGTCGCCCAGCGATGCCGCGCGCGTTCTCGCCCAACGTGATCGCCGCTGCGGCTGCCAGCAGCGCGAGCGAAATCAGGATCGGCACAAAGGCGATCCAGATCGGAAATTCCACGATCGCCGTGATGTAGTTGTACTCCTTCTGGTCGAGCAGGCCGCCGTACATCCGCCAGAACAGAAGGAGGCTGAAGAGGAACGCGACGATGGACGCCAGCAGCTTGAGCACCGCCAGCAGCCGCCGGCCGGCACCGGAGGTGAAGATGTCCGCCGTCACGTTGGCGCCCGTCAGCTCGCAATGGGGCAGGAATGCGAAAGCAGCGACAGCGACGCCGATCTGCGTCAGTTCAAAGTCGCCGGGGAAGGGCGCCCAGACCACGCCGCCGATCACGGAAGCGATGTTCATCGCGACCACTGCCAGCAGGGTGAGGCCGCCGAGCAGCGCCCATGCATCGATGACGGCGGCGGCCGCCCCGGAAAGTCCGGAGCGGCCCCTGCGCGCGGCGAGGGTCACTACCTGACCGTGGCGGCGGCCGCGATCAGTGCGCGGGCCTTCTGCACCAGCATGGCCCCCGGGATGTCCCTGGACGAGACCTCCTCGATCCAGCGGTCAACGACCGGCGCGAGGGCATCGCGGAACGCCTGCGTCTCCTCCTCACCCAGCGTGATGTGCACGTTTCCCGCATCGGTGGCGAGCTCGATGCCGACATCATCGGTGGCACGCCAGATGTTTCCGACCTCGCGCCACCAGTCGCGATCGGACGCATCGCGGAAGGCCTGCTGGATGTCTGCCGGGAGATCGTCCCATCGCCGCTTGTTCATCGACACCTGGAAAACGGATGTGCCAAACCGTTCCTTCCCGAAGCCTTCGATCTGGTATCGAGTCTGCTCCTCGATCTTGAGCGGCTGGATAATTTCCCAGGGAATGAACGCGCCGTCGACGACGCCTTTCTGCAGGGCCGGCGGCAGGTCGGGCACCGGCATTGCCACCGGGATCGCGCCGAGCGCCGTGATGGTCCAGGCCCCGCTGCGGGACGGGATACGGAGCTTGGCGCCGACGAGGTCCGCGGGCCGGCGAACCTCCTGGTCCCGCATGTGGATGCCCATGCCGGCATGGACATGCAGGAACATGACCTCAAGGCCCTTGTACTCTTGGGCAAGGTCGCTCTCAAACATGTCGTGGAGCGCGAGATTCGCGGCGGCAGGATCGTTCTTGAAGACGGTCGGCAGCTCGAAGACCTCGGTCCGGGGGAACGCACCCGGCGTGTATCCGTTCACCGTCCAGACCAGATCCACAACCCCGTCGCGCGCCTGCTGGACCAGTTCGGGCGGGCGACCGCCGAGCGTCATTGCAGGAAAGATCTCGATCTTCACCCGGCCACCGGAATTGTCCTCCACGGCCCTTGCCCAAGGCTCCAGCATCTGCGTCTGGGCCGGCGCCTTCGCACCAAGAAAATGATGTAGCTTGAACGTGAAGTCCTGCGCCTGGGCTGCCGGGGCGACAGCCATGGCGATGCCGGCCGCGAGGGCCGTCTTCCAGAGTACTCCGAACTTCATCTCGTCCTCGCAAGGCGTGCGGCGGGGGCAGTGATCTTATGGGAAGTCCCGTGGCCGGTGCCGGAGCGCGCCGGCTTCGTTGCGCATGGGCCGGAGGACACCTCGGCAGGCTTCAGGCGAAGGTGGGGGCGGGATGTCGGGACGCGACTGCCGCTTGCACCGCGTTGCAGGGCCGGTTGAGCCTGTCCTCGCAGCATCCCCCGCGAAGCCCGACCCGGCGATCGCGGGACGAGGCCGGCGTGCACCGGCCGCGTCGGGTCCGGTGGGCCGCGGGACGTCCTGGCCTGGCGCCCGATGACCAGCGAACAGGAGGCGGCACACACGGGCGAACGGCTCAATCCCCGCGCCATTCCGCCAGGTCCCGTCAGGACTCCCGATGGTCGATCACCCGGCTGGCCTTGGCACTGAACCGTCCGAACGTCCCCGGCGGCACGACCTCAAGAACCGGCTTGAGGCCGAGTCGCTGATGGAGGCTGCCGGCGAGATCGGGCTGGAGCCCATCGTCGTGATGCTCGTAGCGTACCATCAGTGTCTCGCTCGTACCGCGTTCCCGGTCGATCTCGATCCTCCATTCCGCGCCGGACTGCAGTCTCGCCACCAGCACGTCCTCGATCGCGCTCGGGTAGACGAGTGCGCCGCGCACCTTGATCGCATCATCGACGCGGCCGATGAGCGTCGTTGCCTGTGGCCAGCCCGACGCATCGCGCTCCCGGGGGAGTGAGACGGCTAGGTCGCGTGTGCGGTACCGAAGCAGCACCGAGCCTTCGCGATAGGGCGTGCTCAGGGTAATTTCGCCGATTTCGCCGGGCTCGGCGGGCTCGTCCGCGTCGGTCCGCAGCAGCTCCACCACGAAATAGTCGGTGTTGAAATTGAGCCGGCCGCCGAACGGGTCGTCCGGAGGGGCGAATGCCAGGATGGGCCCGCCGGTTTCGGTCGCCCCGTACAGTTCCTGCCAGTGGAATCCGGGGCCGAAGGCTTCGCATACGCTGCGTTTCAGCGATCCGCTTGAGCCCTCGCCACCGAGAAGTCCCATGCGGAGGCCGAGCCCCGTGAGGTCGTTTCCCGTTTGCGCAGCCGTTTCCGCCAGTAGGCGCATGTAGGAGGGGGTGGCCGAGATGAGAGTCACCGGCAGGTCGCACAGCCACTCGATAACCTGCGCGGGCCCGGTCGGACCGCAGGCGAAGGTGCCGGCGCCTCCGGCATGCGCCAGTTCGTCGAGCGACGACGCTCCGATCCAGAGGCCGCCACCGTGGGTATTGAGCAGCCCATCGGTGGTCCGGATCCCGATGCACGCCGCCACCCGGCGATACTGGTCGCGGATCGCCTGCCAATCGTCCTCGGTGAAGCCGACCAGTAACCGCGGCCCGGTCGTGCCGGAGGTCGCGGATACGCGGTACATGTCCGAGAGCGGGCGGGCGCTCAGGGGCAGGCGCCCGAAGCGCCGGAGGTCCGCCTTGCTGCAGCTGGGGAGCGCGTGGAGATCGAGGG
>JAGWAT010000059.1 GCA_021296265.1 Alphaproteobacteria bacterium
GGAGCAGGAGAGGCGGCGTATTCAGGGGTTTGGGGAGAAGCCGGTTCCCCCGGCGGAGTGCCGGGGTGTCATTGAAGGGAAAGTATCAGAGGCAGCGCGCGGCAGACGAAATCGGTTCCCCCGGCGGAGTGCCGGGGTGTCATTGAAGGGTCCTCGACCGCGCCAGCCTCCTCGTCCTGCGCGGAGGGTTCCCCCGGCGGAGTGCCGGGGTGTCATTGAAGGCGTGCGGCGCATCCGTATCTCGCCGACGAGCAACGGTTCCCCCGGCGGAGTGCCGGGGTGTCATTGAAGGCGTGTGCCGGTGCGAGGCCAGCAGCGCATAGACCCGGGGTTCCCCCGGCGGAGTGCCGGGGTGTCATTGAAGGCAGGAGCGCTACTACCAGCGCACGGGCGGCCACGCCGGTTCCCCCGGCGGAGTGCCGGGGTGTCATTGAAGGTCGGGCGTCTCTATGCTGCCTCCGCGCGCCCATGCGGGTTCCCGTCATTGAAGGTTCAACACCATCGCGGCACGCGCCGCGGACCCCGAGGTTCCCCCGGCGGAGTGCCGGGGTGTCATTGAAGGATCACCACGTACCAGCCTTCCGACGTGTACTGGTGGGGTTCCCCCGGCGGAGGGCCGGGGTGTCATTGAAGGATGTTGACGATGGCGATCTGGGGCACGTCGACGAAGGTTCCCCCGGCGGGGTGCCGGGGTGTCATTGAAGGACGAACACTTGGCCGGTGCTCTGCAGGGCCAGCGAGGTTCCCCCGGCGGAGTGCCGGGGTGTCTGAACCGCTCGTCGGGCGGCGGTGCGGCGACGATCATCGCGGACGACGACTCCGAAACGAGATACGAGACGCTGCGCCTGACACTGGGAGGCGGCGAAGCCGTCCACTTCAACTCCGACGACCTGGAGATCGGCAACCGGGCCAAGGGCCTGACCGGCAATGGTGCGAGTTGAGCTCGGGCAATCCGAAAGCGCGGCTATTGGGGTGGCGGTGACATCGGTGTAGCCGAGCGTGGTCTCCATGCGGTCGGCGGGGAGGGCAATCTGCTGGGGTCCGTGAAGGATACGGCTTGGATGATCGGCTGCGTCGCGGCCGCTCGAATCGGGGCGACCCTGAACCGGGACCAGCATCGGACGAGTCGCGGGTCGCGGATTGGATCGGCGACGGTTGCCGCAAGAACCAACGACAGGACCGCGCTCGACTTCGGGTTGCTCTCCCATCTGATGTCGCTGCGCCGGTGCGCAGTTGGGTGTGCCGTGGCTGGGAATGCGTGCGTGATGCCGTGAACGAACGTGGATGCCTCCGCGGTCTGGCCATGGCCCATCGTTTCCGCCACGCCGAGGTCGGGATGTCCGCGTGGTCTGTCGTCATCGGCGCCGACATCTTTTTTTCCCTCGGCCGGTCGATTGGATCTCCATGTTCCGGACGCGGGCCCCTGACCTGTCGTGGCCGAAGCTGGCAACGAGGGGGGCGGTCGTTCCGGAACGGCCCATGACCCCGTGGCCCCTGGCAGCTTCGAGCAATTCGCCCGAGTGGGTCTCGGCGACAACTTGGACGCCCGCGTCCGCCAGGGCGGCGAGGAAGTCGAAAAGGGCGCGCCGGCAGTCGACGCCGAGGTGGAGCTCGGGCTGTGCGCATAAGAGGATGTCGCCCGTCCCGGCCGCCAGACCCATGACTAGGAGGGGCAGGACGTGCGAGAGGGCCGGACCTGCCGGAACCGTCCGGTCGGGCGCGAACCAGGGGCGGTGGCGCAGCGCGAGACCCGAGGGCGGCACCGGCTCGACGACGACCTCGTGGGCGAGCCGCAGGTGCCCTAGCCACCCGTCGACCGCCTCGGACAGCGGAAGGATGTCGGCGTGTGCGCCGGGGGGCGCCCTCCCGCCGACGGGATCGTCGCGGTGCCGATGAAGGTAAGCGACGGCGAATTCGCCGTCGGGACCGAGGTCGCCGGGGCGGTCGACGGGGACATCGTTGTGGACGAGGCGGGGACGTTGGCGCTGGGGGCCGAGGTGGAGGATGCGGCGCGCGAGGTCGCCGACGTCCAGAGTGCGGGCGAGTTCGTCGGGCATGTCGAGGCGGCCAGCGACGGGCTGGAAAAGCGCTGGTACGGCCGCGCTCATCATGGAGGCGAGTGCGTCGACCTCGTCGGAGTCGAGCGGATCCCCGGCGTTGGCGAGCCGCGAGCGCAGTTCGGCGGCGGTGTGCTGGAGCCGGACGAATTCGGCCTGGGGGACGATGCCGCGCAGCCCGGCCCAGGTCGGTCCACCGTCGCGATGCGGGTGGTCGACGAGGAACAGCGGCGGCCCGGGGTAGTCGTCGGCGCACGCCCGGGCGTACTCCTCGGCGTCGTCGTCGCGGGTGGCGATGGCGCGCGCCTCGCCGCGGGACAGTTCCGAGACCAGCAGCCTGCCGGGATCGCCGCCGGGATCGGGGTGGCACACGAGCCGGTAGCGCACCGGATCGCCGCGCTGGTAGTCGTCGTACTCGTCGCAGCAGTCGTGGTCGACCTCGATCACCGTCTCGGGAGCGGTCGAGACCTCGTCTGCGCGCAGTTGCGCGAGCGGTCCGTGGAGGGCGAGCCAGGGGCCCGCGGGCCGGCGTTCGACCGTCTGCCTGAGGAGGAGGAGGGCCTCCAGGAGACTGGTCTTGCCGGTTCCGTTGGGGCCTTCGAGGAGCGTCAGGGCGGCGAAGCGGACCTCCGCGCTCTGGACGAAAGACTTGAAGCCGGCGAGGCGGACGGCTCGGATCACGGAGAAGGTGCGCCGCAGGCGGCGATTTCGTCCAGCGTTGCCGCGGACAGCCCCCAGTAGCGAGTCGTGCAGCCGCGGAGTAGCTCGACGAAGGCGGCGTCGCCGTCGTCCTCCGCCCGGTCGGCGATGCACGTCGCGGCCTTGCGCCAGTCGTGCCGCCCGACCCAGAGGTGGAGGTCGCGCGTGCAGTCGCCGAACGCGTCGGTGCGCGCCATGGCGGCGAGCCGGGCGACCTCGCCGAAGCCGGCGGCCTGGTCGTCGACGCAGGCGCGGACGCGTCGGCGCACGGCGTCGGCGGCGTGCATCCCCGGCGGGAGCTCGACGCCGATGACCATGTCGCTGGCGCGGCCGCCGGCCTCGCGGTCGCAGTATTCGATGACCGTCGGCCGGACGTGGTCCCACTCGATGCCGGCGGCGGCGGCCCCGGGAAGGGCTTCGGCCTTGACGGCCGCGATGCGCTCGCGGGTGAGCCAGGCGAAGCGGATGCAGTTGTGGGCGCCCGACCAGCGGCCCCACTTGCGGTGGCAGGACTCGACGTCGGCGGCGTCGTAGCCGGACGCCCCGTCGCGGATCGTCGCGTAGGCGGCGACGTCGTCTGCCACGCAGCCGGGATCGGGGAGCCGCAGGGGACCGTCGACGACCGCCTCCTCGGCGAGGCAGCCGTCGACGACGGCGGCGCGGTCGGCCGCGGCTACCGGTGCCAGGACGTCGAGCAGGGCGCGCCTCGCGTCGCCGAGCCGCGCGCCGCAGTCCGCGGCTTCTTCCGGGCCCGACGCGCGGGCCGCGCAAGCTTCGGCGACGTCCTCCGCGTGCTCGGGCGGAAGGCGTTCGAGGACCGCGTTCCGGGCGGCCTGCGCGGTGGTGCGCAGGCGTTCGGCGCGTGCGGCTTCGGCGTCGGCCGCTTCGGTTGCGCAGCGCGCCGCCGACTCGGCGGACTCGCTGCCGCTGAGGCAGCGGTCGACGATGCTCGTGCGCGTTCCGGGGGGCAGGGTGTCGTAGAGCGCGAGGGCCTCGTCGACGGCGGCCGAACTCTCGGCGTGGCGTTCGGCGGCGGCTCGGACGCAGAGCGCGACGGCATCTGGCGTGGCGGCGAATTGGCAGCGGCCGACGATGCGGTCGCTTACGCGGGGCGCCAGGTCGCCGGCGTGGGCCGCTAGGGCGCGGTCGAGGGCGGCGTCCGCGGCGGCGAGGCAGTAGGTGACGAGCTGCAGCAGGTCGAACGCATCGAGGAAGGCGTTGCGGGCTGCGTCCGGGCAGGACGCGGGCGCCATGGCGACGTTCTCAGTGACGCAGTTGAACTTCTCTTTCTCGGGGGTGCCGATGAGCCGGTCGCAGCGGTCGACGGCCTCCGGGATCGTGGGGCAGAGGGTGCCGTACCTGAGCCGCCAGTTGGTCATCGCCGTCCTCACCGCGTGGTCGTCGAGGTAGGGGACGCCTTGGCAGTCGTCCGAGACGAACCCGGCGAAAGAGGGGGCCTCGACGGCCTCGGCGGTGGCGCCGGCGGGACCGGTTTCGTCGCTGCTGCAGCCCGCGGCGGCCAACAGGATCAGGAAGGCTGTCAAGGTGTTGCGTAGGACCATTTGTCGGGACATCCATTCGTTCAAGTGAATCGCCCGGCACGGTGCCGGGCCGTTGCTAAACGTCCCGTGGTGACACGGTAGGCTTCCCGCCTATTCGCCGGGTCAGGGTAGCTACTCCCGTTCCGCGCTTAGGACTGTTGTATTCAGCGGGTGACCCGACGAACGGGTTCACCACTGAGACGTTTAGCAGGGTCGATCATACACCCTGCGGTTCTGGTGATTGGCGACTTGCGGAGGCCGACGCCGCGGGCCGGGACAGGGGACCGTTGCGTTTTTGCTTTGGCGAGGGCGGCGGATCGAAGTCGGTCGGAATCCGAGAGCAGTTGGACATGGAGGAAAGAGGTCTGTCCGATGACGGCACTCAGCGGCATCGGGTACACGAGCAAGCTGTCATGATGGCTCTAGAACACTCTAGAGTCGCTTGAGCAGGGCCGGGAGCTACCCGGCCCCGTGCAGATGGGCTTCAAGCGTAGTTTAGAACGAGTCGCCACATGGCGCACATGCGCACACGCGCCGTGGTGGTTCGAGGGGCATATCTCCCGGTGTGGCCGCAGCGGAGGGCTGCGCAGCAAGGGTGCGATCCCAGACTTCCATGCGGTTCTCGCGACGGGGGTGGAAACCGACGGCGTAGGCGGTGGGCGCGCGGCTGTCGGGGCCGAGCGGCTTGCCGGGTTCGTAGCCGGGCGACATGACGTAGATGCCTTCGTCCTTGAAGAGGGAGAGCACGGCAGGGGCGCGCAGTCCTTCGCCGGGCAGGGGCGTCGATCAGATCCTCGCCGTAGGTGCGGGCGTGCTGGTCCATGGTCATGCGGCGTGCTGGAGCGTTGCGGACGTGCTGGGCGAGGTCGGCGACCTGTTCCATGTCGAATTTCAGTATGGTCATTTGGGAAGTCCCGTCGTGGACCCCGTTCCGTCGGGGGTGCGCGCCGCGACGGCGGGTCAAGGCAGCGCGGGCGTGCCGGGGTGGATGTCAAGGGTCGGTGGTGCGATCGCGTGGATGGCGGGAGGAGCATGCCGGGCGGGGCGGTGGAGACGCGGTGGCATTCGGCCTACCCGTCGGACTGCGCGGCGCATCGCAGCCGGGAGGCGTCGGGCATGAGCGCGAGTATCTGCGAAGTCACGGTGGCCTCTCCGTCCCCTCCGACTCCTGTCACGACGACGGGACCGGGTAGAAACGGGGAGTCGATGATTTGGCGGATCTCTTTCCATTTCGCGGGGTTCGCGGTCTTCGACTGGTCCTCGAGGTGTACGCGGATGGCCTTCAGCCTCCACCAGCCGATGCCGCGCGAGAGAACCCACATTTCGGTACTGACGGTTCCTTCGGGACTCGGGAGATGAAGAGTCTTCGCCTCGAGATGGCCGTCCGAGGTGTCGGGCCAGGGGCCGGTAAGGCCGCCCGTGGGCAGTAGCGCCATGAGCGGGTTTGGCTGCAGCGGCAAGCCGCAGGTCACGGTCCAAAGGCGATCTTCGGTGTGCGGGGGCGACTGCTCCGCAGGGCTTGCAGGTGCGAGCAGCAGGAGGGCGAGCGCGACAGTGCCTGCGACGGCAGGAGTCCCGGCGAGCTTGGCATGTGGCAGAGGCATTCGGGTGTGTCCCGTCTGGTGATGCGGTGTGCGAGACTTCGGAGGGACTCTACACAATCCCGTCGCCGATCGCCGTCATCGGGGCAGGGCCGTGAGGGCATTGGATTGGATCGGGCCACGTTGACGCGAATCCAGCGAGCAAACGTCGTTGCGGTCCCAACAGGGCCGACCTCTGCCGGATCGGTGAGAACGGTTCGGCGCGCCATCTCTACTCCTTCCGGCGCGGCGTTTGGAGAACGTAGAATAGGAGATGGATTAAGGTGCATGGAGGTACGATTTGAACGGCGCGGAAACGACCATGTCCCCAACCACCGTTTGGGACACATGCTGATTGGCTACGCTAGGGTCTCCAAGGCCGACGGCACGCAGTCGCTGGATCTGCAGCGCGATGCCCTGCGCGACGCCGGCGTGCAGGCGGACGACGTCTACCACGACTTCGCCTCCGGCGCCCGCGACGACCGCCCCGGGCTCGGCAGCTGTCTTCGCGCCCTCAGGAAGGACGATGTTCTCGTGGTCTGGAAGCTGGACCGGCTCGGCCGCAACCTGGCGCACCTGGTCAACACGGTGCAGGACTTGTCGGC
>JAGWAT010000060.1:0-1671 GCA_021296265.1 Alphaproteobacteria bacterium
GGTGGTCCGACCTGCCGGTTCCCCGTTCACGAGGCATTCATCCGCCGTCAGCTCGATGTGATCCGAATCGCTCGTCGCTTCGCACGTCAGAGTGCCCTCAGGGAACTGGACGTAGACGGTAACGGGAAAGGCTTCCGGGTGAAACACGACGCTCTGGCCGGCATTGACCCACCGGAGCCAGTAGTCGATGGATACCTTCGCCCGGAGTTGCGGATCGGAGTTGGTGACCGTAAATGCGCTTGCCGGCGCGACGGCGGTCATGGAGCCGAGGGCAGCGATCAGCATCCCTCGACGCAACGCCCGCGAGACTTGCGCGAATGTGCGCATGGCCATCTCCCCAAGCATGTTAAAGAGAGACCATGGCCGGGCAGCCCGGCCATGGTCTCAACAGCCGTTCAGACGCGTCGAGACGCGTCGATGGCCTTTACCAAATCGCGACCGGCGAGCCGATCGAGCCCGTCGCGCCCTTGACGGGCACCGGGCTGTAGAAGTAGGCGAACTGGTAGATGCCCTGATCCGCCAGCACGGAGAGCTTCAGGTTTTCCTGGTTCACGATACCGTGCCGCGTCTGCAGGTACGTGTGCACGCAGAAGGCGCAGGCCGGGTCCGGGTTCGGGACCGCGTCGCCGGGCCACGTGTCGAAGCCGGTCACACCGGCCTGGACGGTCTCGGCGATCCAGCGAGCGACTTCCATGCCGATGCCGGGGCAGCCGTCGTTGAACGCCGGCGGGTTCTCCCAGTGACGCTCCCATCCGGTCCGGATCAGGATGGCGTCGCCAGCCATGGGCTCGTAGTCGGCCATGCCCTGCGCTTTGGTCACAACGTCACCCTTTTCCATCGGGGTGTCGCGGACGGCCGCGACGTCAATCAGGATGCCGCGCGCGATAATCGGGTTGAGCTTTTCGCTGCCGAGGTGGTTCAGCCCGTACGGGTTGCCCATCTGCTGTGCGGTGAAGCCGTTGTACCAGCGCATCTCGGTCTTGTCGCCAACTGCACCGACCTGAACGCCGATGTGGCCGAGGCCGTCGAACTGGGTGCCGACCTGGCCGATCTCCGTGGACAGGAACTCGTCGTTCCACATGATCTGATTCGCCCCGAAGGCGCCGCCGGTGGGCGTGCCCGGAATCCGGAGCGAGAACTTCCGCTCGCCGAACAGCGGCATGCCACTGACGTAGTCGTGCCCGATCTTCGCGGCGTTGCCTTCCTTGATCTGCGCAAGGGCACGCATCACGATCTCGGGCTGCGTGTACCAGTTCGTGGAGCCGGCTTCATCGCCTTCGCCCCAGAGCGGGTGCGGCCACCACTTGGAACCCAAGGGGGTGTCCATGACGTCGCCGTCAACCCAAGGCTTGCCGGCGCAGTCGCCCCATGAATCAGGTGCACATTCCGCTGTGACGGCGATCGCCGCCGTCAATGCGACAAGTTTTTTCACCTGTCTACTCCCTCCATTGAATCGCCCTTTCGAGCCGCCGCCTGTCCAAACGGCCGCCAATGCAGGCGGCTGCTCAGTCGGGCAGGCTGGCGAACCTTAACACGTTGCCGTATGAGCGAAAAGCAAACGATCGTGGCAGTTTCTGATCCGAGTCGGCAAGTACGGGCTATTTCCGATCAATTGGCGAACGGTCGCCGGCGCAGATCGCCGCCTCGAAATAGAGGCCGCGCGCCGGTGCC
>JAGWAT010000060.1:1729-2208 GCA_021296265.1 Alphaproteobacteria bacterium
ACCAGGGTCCCCACAATGATCCGGACCTGCCGGTAGAGAAACGACGGGGCCCGGGCGCGCACAGTGACCTCGGGTCCGCTGCGCGCAACCGTCAGCTCCGTCAGCGTGCGCAGCGCCGAGTTCGCTTGACAGCCCGCTGCCCGGAAGCTCGTGAAATCGTGGTGGCCGACGAGGGGCCGCGCGGCGGTCGCCATCGCAGCAGCATCAAGCGCCCGGGGCATCCACCAGAGGTGATCGCGTCCAAACACCGGCGGCGAGGGTCGGGTCAGGATCCGGTACAAGTAACTGCGCTCGACCGTCGAGAACCGGGCATGGAAATCGGGCGCTGCTTCGCTGCAGGCCAACACCACTATGGCGCCGCCGGCGATCCGAACAAGATGGTAATTGAGCCCCATGCGGATGGATTCGGGCGGGCGTGGGTGCGCGAGGTCGAAATGCGCGACCTGGCCGAGCGCATGCACGCCCGCGTCCGTCCGGCC
>JAGWAT010000060.1:2321-8235 GCA_021296265.1 Alphaproteobacteria bacterium
TAGCGCGTCACCGGACCACCTGGCGGTCGATCAGAGGGCGCGAGCCCGCTCGCGCAACGCGAATTTCTGGATCTTGCCGGTCGATGTCTTCGGAAGCGCGCCAAAGATCACGCTCTTCGGTGCCTTGAAGTGGGCAAGTTCCTCTCTGCAGAACGCGATGAGCTCGGCCTCTGAGACAGGCCCCGCGTCGTCCCGGAGTTCCACGAACGCGCACGGAGTTTCTCCCCACCTGGCGTCGGGCCGGGCAACGACCGCTGCGGCGGCAACACTCGGGTGCCGGTACAGCGCGTTTTCGACTTCGATGGAAGAGATGTTCTCGCCGCCCGAGATGATGATGTCCTTCGAACGGTCCTTCAGTTCGATGTAGCCGTCCGGGTGCGCCACCGCGAGGTCGCCGGTGTGGAACCATTCGCCCTCGAAGGCCGCGTCGGTCGCTTCCTGGTTCCGCAGATATCCCTTCATGACGATGTTGCCGCGCATCATCACCTCGCCCAGCGCGGCGCCGTCCCGGGGGACGGGTTCCAGGTGCCCGGGATCCATGACCTGAAGCCCCTCGAGGGAGGGGTATCGGACACCCTGCCTGGCCTTGCGTTGGGCCTGCTCCGGCGCCGGCAGGTCCGTCCACTCCTCCTGCCAGGCGCACACCACGGCCGGTCCATAGGTCTCCGTGAGGCCGTACACGTGCGTGATGTGGAATCCCTTGGCCTGCATACCCTCGATCACGGTCGCGGGCGGTGGTGCCGCCGCCGTCATCACCCGGACGGTGCGGGGGAGCGGTTCAGTGAGCCGGGCAGCGGCTTCGGTGACGGTGGCGAGGATGATGGGGGCGCCGCAGAAATGCGTCACCCCACGGGTGTGGATGGCCTCGAGGATCGCGTCGCCCTCCACCTTGCGCAGACAGACGTGCGTGCCGCCGAGGGCGGTGACAGTCCATGGGAAACACCAACCGTTGCAGTGGAACATCGGCAGCGTCCACAGGTAGACGGGATAGTGCCCGAGCTCCCAGACCCACTGGTTGTTCACCGCGGTGAGATAGGCGCCGCGGTGGTGATAGACCACGCCCTTCGGATGACCGGTGGTGCCCGACGTGTAGTTGAGGCTGATGGCTTCCCACTCATCGTCCGGCATGCGCATGTCGTGTTCCGGCGCACCGGCGCCGGCGATGTCTTCGTAGTCGGTGCCGATCGGCTGCGGGGCCGGTCCCTCGGGATCCGCTGACCAGAGCACGCGCGGCCGGTCGGCCGTCGGGATGTCCGCCAGGGCCGCCTCGACGAGTTCGCGGTACTCGGTGTCAGCCAGCATCAGCCGTGCGCCGCCGTGCTGCAGGATGTACCTGACCGTTGCCGCATCGAGGCGGGTGTTGATCGTGTTCAGCGCTGCACCCGACATTGGCACGGCGTAGTGGCATTCGAGCATTGCCGGTGTGTTGGGGAGCAACGCGGCCACCATGTCGCCTGGCCCGATTCCCGCCGCCTGCAGCCAGGATGCGACGCGGCGGCAGCGCGCCAGGAATTCTGCGTACGTGGCGGAGCGGTGACCATGCACCCAGGCGCGCCGCTGTGGAAAGACATCCGCGCTCCGCAGCAGGAACCAGAGAGGCGTGAGCGGCTGATGGTTCACCGGCCGGCGCCGCAGGCCGTCCGGATGAGGATGGTCTGGTGACAGGGGGCTCATGGTTATTCCCTCTCTCCGCCGAACTCGAGCGCGCCCGAATCACCAGCTGCCAGCGCGCATGCGACGCCGTCGTGCTCGACCCTGAGCAACGTCCAAGAACCGCTGTCCGGTGACCGGTGCAGTTCCACGACCGCCTTCCCGTCGTCGCTGACGCCCCACCAGGCCCGAGTCTCGCCGTGCAGCTGGGCGAGGGCGCTCGTGAACTCCTGATGGTCACGGCAAAAGGTCGTGCGCTGCAAAGTCCGCCATTCCGCCAGGCCGGCCACCGGAACGGCGATACCGGCCAGCAGGATAACTGCAGCATCTAGGCCGCGGGTCCGCGCGGGACCGGCAGCAGCACAATCACGGAAGCGGCGCCGCACGAAGACCGCCGCCGCAACAACAGCGCGATTGATCGCTAACCTAAGGGATCGACCGGCGCCAGCCGTAGAGCTCAGCATCTCGTTCCTCGCGAGCCGTCGCTATTCGGGGAGCGCGTGCAGGAGCGCCTTCACGACCAAGGCCGCGTTGTCGGCAGCCAGCTGGAAGAAGATGTCCAGTTGGTTTCCATCGGCACTCCCGCCGGCGAGGTTGGACAAGCTCCGGATGGCGATGAACGGCACGTCGTTTGCCCAGGCCACGTGCGCAACGGCGGCACTTTCCATGTCCAGCACCCGCGCTCCGAAGGTTTCGAACGTGTAGTCGCGGAATGCGGCGTTGTCGATGAAGGCGCTGCCTGACACCCCGGCCCCGCCGACGACAAGCTCGGGCGCGTGCTCCAGGCAGTTGCCATCTGCGGTGCAGTGCCTGAATGCCACGCGGCGGGCGGCATCGCGCGCGGCGACGAGCATGGCTTGATCCGCGGGAAACCAGAACCGGGTCTCCGGCGCTGTCGCGCCCGCGCGCTGAACCGTGACCGAGCGCGGAAACATCATCCCGAAATTCCCGTGCGGGTATTGGAAGAAGGGGGGCTTCTCCCATCCCTCCGGACCATCGCGGGCGAACACCATTTCGAGGTACTGGCCCCAGCGATCCGCGATGACGACGTCCCCGATGTCGAGTGCGGGATCCACCCCGCCCGCGATGCCGGAGAACACGATCCGGTCAATGTTGAAATGGTCGATCGCAAGCTGCACGGTCATGGCGGCGTTGACCACGCTGATGCCACTCAGGAACAGGACGACAGCGCGCCCCTCGAGGCGGCCGGTCGCGAACTCGACACCGTTCATCACGTGGACGGTC
Source organism: Alphaproteobacteria bacterium (assembly GCA_021296265.1). GTDB lineage: Bacteria > Pseudomonadota > Alphaproteobacteria > TMED109 > TMED109 > VXPW01. The sequence goes on from JAGWAT010000060.1 coordinate 5,217, forward strand.
GCCCCTGTCAGTTCGCTCTTCAGGATCGCGAGTTCCGGTGCAAAAGCGGAGACCACAGCAATGCGGGGGACGTCATCTCGGAGACCGTGCGCCGGCACCGGTGCAGCGTCGGCTGCGCCAACCGATCCAAGGACTAGCAATACGGCGGGCAAGGCCCCAAGTCGAAATAACTTCATGATTGTCTCCCTGCGGCCAAGAGCTGGAACCCGGGGGCCAATTCGCTCCGGATCGTGCCGGGTACGCCCATCCGAGCCAAGGCACGCGGTATTGCGTGATCGTTTTGGCTCGGACCCGGCCTGCTGACAGCCGAGACGCTGGATATTGCCCGTTCCCAGTTGTCCATGTTGCGGCACCCTGCGTGACTTCCATGGTGAGGCCCCGGCGGGCGGCTTCGCACGCTCGCCAGGCGCTCGGTCCGCCGCCGCAGGCCAGACGGCCGGAGGCCCAGCGTGCGGCGGAATTCTGTCGAAGGAAGACATGGGGTTCGGCCGGGCAAGACGGGTCGCGAGCCCGCCAAGTCCAGAGCGGAATGCAGATCCTGTCTCCGGGCTTCCGGTACTGCACGGAACGGTGCACTCCGCTCCTGGATACACTCGAACGTATTTCCTGTCTTGTCATGAGCAGCTCTGGGCAGGGGGCCGACGTTGGACGTTCCGATTACCGGAAATCCGCCCGATCTACGCTGCGGTCTTGGGAGTATTGGTCGACGCCCCAGGGTTCCCCGCAACTACCCGTGGCCACCGCTGTCGTTACAGGCGCCACGACTGCGACAGGCAGAACCCCTGACCCTCATCAGGTGGATTCCCTGAGAGCGGCGCTATTGGACTGCGTAACGCGGTCATTCCGCCGTCCTCTTGGACCCGTTGCGCTTGCAACGTTGGGGCACGATGCGGGGGCTCCCCGCTCGCTGTCTAGCGTTGAACGCGCCGGCGTGGTGGCTGGCGCGCCAACCTATGGCACATTTCCATTGCGTTCTTAGGGGCCCCTGACGGCAAGGTTGGCGAGGAACTGGCGGGCGCTCGCATCCCAACCGTGCTCTTCGGCAAACCGTCTGCAGGCGGCGCGATCGAGTTTGAGCGCCGCCTCCGCAGCCCGGCCCAAGTCGTCGTCCAGGACGGCGACGTCGGGCGCATCGCCCACCACGTCGAGCGGGCCCGGCACCGGATAGGCGGCCACCGGCACGCCGCAGGCAAGTGCTTCCAGCATGACGTTTCCGAACGTGTCGGTGCGGCTCGGAAAGACGAACACGTCGGCCTGCGCATAGGTGCGGATGAGCTCATCGCCGGTGCGGGGGCCTGGAAACTCAACGTCGGGAAACCGGCGCTGGAGGGCTTCGCGCGCCGGCCCGTCCCCCACCACCATCTTGCGTCCCGGCAGCTTGAGGCGGAGAAATGCCTCGAGGTTCTTCTCGACGGCCACCCGGCCGACCGTGAGCCACAACAGATCGCTTCGCGCCCGGTCGCGGGGGTGGCGGCGAAACAGCGACGTATCGACCCCGCGCCCCCAGACCCGGACCCGTCCGAATCCCCGCCGCTCGAGTTCCGCAACCAGTCTCGGCGTGGCGGCCATCACGGTCTCGGCACGGCGATGAAATCGGCGTAGCCCCGCGTAGCCCAGTGCCTCCGGCAGTCCGGTGCGTGTGGAGAGGTATTCCGGGAACCGGGTGTGGAACGAGGTGGTAAAGGGCTGGGCTGAGCGGCAGCACCACCGGCGCGCCGCCCAGCCCAGCGGCCCTTCGGTCGCGACGTGCACGGCATCCGGCCCGAATGACTCGATGGCGCCCCGTACCTGCCAGGGATTCAGGGCGAGTCGGATCTCGGGATAGGTCGGGAGCGGTGCGGTGCGGAAGCCATCCGGCCCGATCACCCGTACGGTGTGTCCCAGTGCCTGCAATTCGCGCTGGACGGCGACAAGCGTCCGGACCACCCCGTTGATCTGCGGGTGCCAGGCGTCCGAGACGATGACGATGCGCATGGCGGATCAGGAAGCCTGCGCCAATCCCGTTCCCTGGCTCTCCAGACGGTTTCGCGCGCCGCCCTGGAGAATTTCCAGCTGACCGTCAAAGTGTTCAACCAGCGCGGTGCAGCTCTCGGTCCAGTCGCCGTCGTTGCAGTAGAGGATGTCGCCGATGGAGCGGATCTCGGCGTGGTGAATGTGGCCGCACACGACGCCGTCAACGCCCCGGCGGCGGGCTTCCTGGGCAAGCACGTTCTCGAAGTCGGCAATGAATTGCACAGCATTCTTGACCCGGTGCTTCAGGAACGCAGACAGCGACCAGTACGGCAGCCCGCAGAGCCTGCGGAGCAGGTTGAAGACGCGGTTGCAGCGCAGCATCACCTGGTAGGACCAATCGCCCAGACGATAGAGCCAGCGGGCGTAGCGTACGACGCCGTCGAAGCCATCGCCATGCACCACGAGGAACCGTCGCTCGTCGGCGGCGACATGGATGGCCTCGGTGCGGATCTTGATGCCGGCCATGTCGAGGCCGTCGAATTCGCGGGCGGCTTCGTCGTGGTTTCCCGGGATGAAGATGACCTCGACGCCCGCGTCTGCCCGGCGCAGGAATTCACGGATGACCGCCTGGTGGCTGGCCGGCCAGTACCAGGACTTCTTCAGCCGCCAGCAGTCGACAATGTCCCCCACCAGGTAGAGGGTGCGGCACTCGATGGTGCGCAGGAACGCCAGTAAGTCGTTCGCCTGGCACCCCCGCGTGCCGAGGTGAAGGTCGGAGATCCACAACGTGCGGACCCGCCGGGGAAAGCCGACGACGTTCATTTCCGGAACGCACCCCGCAACCAGCGACGGCCGCCGTCATCCAAGCGGGCGTGATTTCAGCAGGCAGCGTGGTGCCTTCCGGTGTCCATTTCGTGAAGAGTTCTTGACAATCGGGGAGCGGGTCGCGGAACCGCCTACTCGTCGGCCACCTTCACGACCAGCTTTCCGAAGTTCTTGCCCTGCAGCATCCCGATGAAGGCTTCGGGCGCACGTTCGAGTCCCTCGACGACGTCCTGGCGGTAGC
>JAGWAT010000061.1 GCA_021296265.1 Alphaproteobacteria bacterium
CGGAAAGGCCGCGAAACTCGTTCCACTCCGTGAGCACCGCCACCGCGTCGGCGCCGCGGAGCGCCGCTTCCGCTGAATCCGCCCAGCGCACATTCCGGAACTCGGGGAGCGCGCGGGCAGCGGCGGCCCCCGCCGGGTCGTATGCGGTCACCGATGCGCCCATTTCCACCAGCTTAGGAATAATGACCAGGCTGGGGGCCTCGCGGAGATCATCGGTGTTCGGTTTGAACGTCACCCCCAGGACAGCGATTCGTTTTCCCGCGATGTCGCCGTCCATCACCTCGCGAACGCGATCCGCCATGGCCGCCTTTCGTACTTCGTTGACGCGAATGGTGGCTTCGACCAGCCGAACGTCGACATCCAGCTCACCGGCGATCGCGACAAGGGCGTTGGCGTCCTTCGGGAAACAGCTGCCCCCGAATCCGGGGCCCGGGTGCAGGAACCTGGGCCCGATCCGCGGATCCAGTCCTAGCCCCTGGGCCAAGTCCTGCACATCCGCCCCACACCGTTCGCACAGATCCGCCATCTCGTTGATGAACGAGACCTTCATGGCGAGGAAGGAATTCGACGCCAGCTTGATGAGCTCTGCGGTCGCGCGGTCGGTAAACATCATCGGCAGGTTGCGGAGATTGAGAGGGGAGTAGAGTTCCCGGAGCACGTGCTCGGCGTGCGCGCTCTCGGTTCCGCAAATCACGCGGTCCGGACGCATGAAGTCCTCGATCGCTGATCCCTCCCGCAGGAACTCCGGGTTCGAAGCGACGTCGAAGTCGCGTCCCGGTATCAGTTCCGGGCGAGCGGCCACGACTATCTGCTCGATCGAACTGGCCGTTCCTACCGGCACCGTCGACTTGGTCACGATCACGGTCCGCGACATTGCGGGGGCCAGCCCTTTGGCAATGTCGCGCGTCGCCTGATGCACGAAGCTGAGGTCGGCCGCCTGACCGCCATGCCGCGACGGTGTGCCCACCGCGATGAACACCGCGTCGGCCTTGCCGACCGCGTCGCCCAGGCGATCATGAAAGGCCAGCCGACCGGCTGCGGCATTGCGCTTGACGAGATCCTCGAGACCCGGTTCGAAGATGGGGACAAGACCTTCCTGCAACTGGCGGACTCGCTCGCCGTCGGAATCCACGCACGTCACGTTGATCCCAAACTCGGCGAAGCAGGCACTGGAGACGAGTCCCACGTAGCCCGCGCCCAAGATCACGATCTGCATCTTCCGCTCCGGCTGGATTGATCAGGGCGCCGCACTGGTGTCGCGGCAGCCGACACTCGCTCGGCACGTGATCCACGATGGATCGGTCGAACGAGGCGCGGCCACACTAAAGCAAATCCCGGTTGCGATTTGGTGGCACTCGGCTCGGCCGCCAAGGGCAGGGAGGCCAACGCATGCGTACGGAGATCTCGTCGCCGCCGGTCGGACGGATGGGGGAAGGGATGACCGATGCGACCGCGCACCGGACAGTCGCCTGCGCGACCGCGAACCCAAACACGAGGTGGTATGCCCGCAAGGATGTGGCGCGCCTGGGTTGCCGCAGAAATCGCGGCATGGCAGTTCGTGCACAGGCTTCGGAGCTTCCGTATCGATACGCCAGCTGGCTCTCCGCCCGTGGGGGTGTACCAACTCTATCCCCGGTGCGTTGCTCGCGATGGGGAACGGTTACCCGCTAGCTCTCGCGGAAGTGTCCGTAACCGTACAACCATACGCTGGCCGCTTCGCGCGACGTCCGCAGGGTATGGGCAGCTCCCGCCGGAATCCGTACAAGGTCACCGGGCTGGCAGCGGGCGATTTCCCCAGCCACCTCGATTTCGATTTCGCCTTCGGCCACGACGACGAATTCGTCCGTATCGTGGACAAAGTCCGCCCAGACCTGCCCTGGCGGATCGCGGAAGACGTCGAAGGAGAAGCCGGGATGATCCGCCCGTACGATTTCACGGGATACGGGGACGGCGTAGACCCCGTGTACGAAAGCACTGTCCATGCTCAGGATCTCCGGCGAGGTCCCGCGTCAGCCTGATCGTCAGCTTCGCGCGTGGTCACGGTACCGCAATCCTTACTCCAGGAGGTGAACGGTCAAGCGCCGGCCCGACAGCGGTGGTCGATCACCGGCGTCCACGGCAGAAGGGCACGCTCCGTGCCGATGAGCCGAGTCCTGGGCCACGGTGCCTGGGCTGGGCGAGGCGCTTGTTGGTGGGTCGGGTCCACCAGCCATCACGATCGGAACGGGCTGATCTCGGCGGGTGGCGGCGGTTTCTTCCGCCAAGATCTCGGCCGACAGCGAAGTTCGTAACGAATGCCGGAGTGTGTGCGGCCGAACGACCCGGGCCGGTCCTACCGCCCTTCGTTCCCGAACCCATCGTCGACGATCACGTCAAGCAGCGTCGGCCCGCTGCGTCGGGTCGAATCGGCGATGGCGGGCGCGACGGCGTCAGGGTCCGTGACCTGTTGCGCTTCCACTCCCATCGACCGGGCCAGTCCGACGAAATCAATCGGGGGGTCCTTGAACTCCATGCCGGTGTAATGCTCGACGCCGTGAAACGACTTCAGCCGCTCCTTGATGATCCGGTAGCCGCCGTTGTTGGCGATGACGTACGTGATCGGGAGCCTGGCGTTGGCGGCGGTCCAGAGTGCCTGGATGCTGTACATCGCGCTGCCGTCGCCGACGATGGCGACGACCGGGCGATCCGGAAGGGCGAGCTGCACGCCGACTGCTCCGGCCATCGCGAACCCGATGCCTCCGCTGCCGAGACCGAAGAGCGCCTTGGCGTCGCGGAACGGATAGAGCGAAGGGAGCGTGCGGGTGCTCAGGATCCCTTCATCCACGATGACCGCGTCGTTGGGCAGGGCATCCACGATTCGAAGCATTGCGAGCGATGGCGGCATGGGCGTGGCACCCGCACCCTTCAGCGCGCTGGCGCGAAGGGCCTCGCGTTTCGCAGACCAGTTGGACGGGCCAAGCGCTGCAAGCGCCGCTGCCGCCTTCCGGCCGCCGTCCGGGCCTCGCTTGTTTTCGATGACGGCGACCAGGGCGGCGAGACCTTCCTTGACGTCGGCCCGCAACGCGACTTCCGCCGGGTAGTTCTTTCCCATCTCCCAGTCGCGAAGACCCAGCTGGACCACGGTCATGCCGTCAGGCATCGGGTCGGTCTCGCTGAACACGGACATGCGCAATACGTCGGAGCCGACGCAGAACATCAGGTCGTGGGACGCGAGCGTGTCGCGAACCTCTCGCTGATCGCGGGTCAGTGCGCCCATGAATGCCGGATGCTCGGAGAGGAAGTGGGCGCCATCGCACACCGTCTGCTGATACACCGGAGCGCCGAGCAGCTCGGCCAGGGCCGCCGCTTCCCCCAGGGCATCGGCGGTCGCGATCTCGTGCCCGGCCACGATCACCGGGTGCCGCGCCGCGAGCAGTCGGTCCGCTAGGCGATTGAGCCCCGCATCGCTCGGGCGGCCGGAGGTATCGACCCGTGTGGGTCGGCCGAGTTCCAGCGCGTCCTGTTCATTGAGAATGTCGCCCGGCAGCGAGATGAATACCGGTCCAGTCGGCGGGGTCATCGCGACCTTGGCCGCACGGTGCACGATCCGCGGCAGGTCCTGAAGCCGATTGACCTCAACCGCCCATTTCACGAGCGGCTGCGCGATCGGTACCAAGGAGTCATAGAGCATCGGCTCGGTGAGCCCGTGCCCCTGCTCCTGCTGGCCGGCCGTGACGATGACCGGCGAGCCCATCCACTTTGCGTTGTAAAGCGATCCCATGGCGTTCCCGAGTCCGGGCGCAACATGGACGTTGCAGGCGCTCAGATCGCCTGAGGCCCGCGAGTAGCCGTCCGCCATGGCCACCACCAGCGATTCCTGCAGCGCCATGACGTAGGTGATCGCGGGCCGGTCGGGGAGCGCGGCCATGATCGGAAGCTCGGTGGTACCGGGGTTCCCAAACAGATGGGACACCCCCTCGCTCTCGAGCAGTGCGAGAAAGGCCTCGCGGCCGAAGATACTGTTCATGGCGTTAGGCATCGTTCATGCAATCGAAGGTGGGAGTCGTCGGGAAGATAGCGCTGCAGCTGTCACCGGGCGGGCGGCCCACCAGGCATTCGTCTGCTGGCGAAGGACGGGGCTTCCGGTGCGGCGTCAGGCAGCGCGGACGACTTCGGCAGGTGTCCGGCCGAGGGCGCCTCCGGCGCCGTCCGGATTGGAGAGTTCGAGCACGCCGTCGTCGATCGGCGCCTGTTTCACGATCTTCCTGTCCGTCTTGTAGTCCTGCGTGTTGCGCCAGGGAATCCGGTCTCCCTGCTTGGGAAAGCGGTACATTTCCCGCTGGATGTATCCGGACGAGAAGTCGTCAATCCACGGCTTCTCAGGCATCGCCATCCTGTCCGCTTCCGACAGGCGAGGCGTGGCCTGCCGGTTGCCGCTTCTTTCCAGTTCGTTGATCACCCGGCAAGCATATTCTGCGGTGAGGTCCGCGCGCAGCGTCCAGCTCGCATTGATGTAGCCGAAGGTAAGGATCAGGTTGGGCACGTCCGACAGCATCAGGCCCTGGTACGACCAGTGATCTGGCGGGTTGACGGTCCTCCCGTCGACGCTCAGCGACACGCCGTTCAGCATCTGCAGACGCAGGCCAGTGGAGACCACGATGATGTCTGCCCCGACCACATCGCCGTTGGCCAGCTTCAGGCCGTCCTTGGTGAACCGGTCGATTGTTTCAGTCCTGATACTGGCCTTGCCGCTGTTGATGGCGTTGAAGAGATCATCGTCCGGGATCAGGCACAGGCGCTGGTCCCACGGGTTGTAGGGGGGCGTGAAGTGCGTGTCGATGTCGAAGTCCGGCCCCAGTGCCTGGCGCACCATCTTCAGCAGGACGGCCTTCACCCGTTCGGGCTGCGTGCGTGTCAGCTGATAGAAGCTGCGAAGGCGCCTGAGGTTCTTCCAGCGTGTGATGGCGTACGCCCACCGGACGGGAAGGATGCGGCGCAGGAAGTTGGCAATCCGGTCCTGGCTGGGCCAGGACACCACGTAGGTGGGAGAGCGCTGCACCATGACGACATGGCGCGCCCCGCTCATCGCCATGGCCGGCACCAGCGTCATGGCCGTTGCCCCGGAGCCGATCACCACGACATTCCGATCCCGGTATTCCAGGTCCTCGGGCCAGAACTGGGGGTGGACGACGGTTCCCTTGAAATCGTCCTCGCCGTCCCAGACCGGACGGTACGGGTTCTCGTAGTTGTAGTAGCCGCCGCACAACAAGAGCATGTTGCACGCAACTCGCACCACCTTGCCTTCGTGTTCTGCCTCTACGGTCCAGGTGGCGTCCTCGCTCGACCAGTTCGCGTTCGTGACCCTGTGCCTGAAGCGGATGTGGTCACGGACGCCATTCTCGTCGGCCGTCTCGTTGATGTACTTCAGGATGGACGGGCCGTCGGCGATGGCCTTGGCTTCTGTCCATGGCTTGAACACGTACCCCAGCGTGTGCATGTCGCTGTCGGAACGGACTCCCGGATAGCGGAAGAGATCCCAGGTTCCGCCGATGCTGTGGCGGCCTTCCAGGATGACAAAGTTCTTGGTGGGGCAGTTCCGCATGAGGTGGCAGGCGCTGCCGATTCCGGACAGACCCGCCCCGACAATGACGACATCGAACCGTTCCATCGCTTCGTCCCACATGCTCCACACGCGCTCGCCAGTCTACAGGGCGAGTTCGGGTGGGAACCGCCGCACGGTAACGACCTCCCCGCCCGTCATCGACGGGAGCCGGACTGGCTTCGGCGCGGAGAGGGTGACGTCGCGACCGGGGCCGTGCTGGATCTCGCCGTCGGACTCCCCGGCGCCCGACCTGCGAGCCGTCCGGGACCTTGCCCTCGAGATCTGGAGGATGGTGTCCGG
>JAGWAT010000062.1 GCA_021296265.1 Alphaproteobacteria bacterium
CCTGACAGCCCAGCCGGGAAGTCTGCGTGACGCCCCACGCCAAGTCGAGCATGTCCTCCTCGTCTTCCGTCGGCGGCGGCAGGTGATCGTGCCAGTCGGGGTGAACGATCACGTGACAGGTTGAACACGCCAAAGACGCTTCACAAGCGCCTTCGATGTCGATGCCGTGCTTGTGGGCAATGTCCAGGATCGACTGACCGGCGGGCTCGTCTACCTCAAGCACCGAACCGTCAGGCCTCTGAAAGATCACGCGTGGCACCGACAGGCTAGTCCTGAGTGGAGCTTGCCCGAAGGGCATCGACTCCGTCAGCAATGGCCGCAGCCGCTCGATCGATATCTGACTCGGTCGTAAAGCGGCCCGGCGAGATCCGGAAAGAGCCGGAAGCAATCGATTCGCTCACCCCCAGGGCGCGAAGCACGTAGCTGTTCTCGACGGAAGTATCGGAACAGGCCGATCCTGTTGATAGCGCGACATCTGCCAGCTCCCGAACCAGGCGATGCGCCAGAAGACCGGCGTAACCCACGCTCAGGTTCCCGGGCAGTCGCGGCTTCATGGCTCCATGTACCACGATATCCGAGTGCCGAACTCGTAACCGGGTAAGCATTCGATCGCGCAGCATCTTTGTGTGCTCCGCCTCCTTGCGGAGTCGCCGACGCGCAATGCCGGTCGCGGCCCCGAAACCCACCACTAGGGGCACTGGCACCGTTCCGGACCGCAGCGTCCGTTCCTGACCACCGCCATCAAACAGTGGCTCGATGCGCGCGCGCGGACGGCGCCGTACATAGAGTGCCCCGATCCCCTTGGGGCCGTACAGCTTGTGCGCGGACAGGCTGGCCAGATCAACGTTCAGGGCATGCACATCAAAGGGAATTTTTCCGACCGCCTGCGCGGCATCCGTGTGCAGGACCACGTTGCGCTCCCGGCACAGCTTGCCTACCTCGGACAAGGGCTGCACCGTGCCGATCTCGTTGTTCGCGGCCATGACGGTGACGAGCGCGGTGCTCTCCTCCAGCGCTGCTTCCACGCGCTCGAGATCGACCAGCCCAGAAGGCTCAACAGGCAAGACTGTGGCGCGGAAACCTTCGTGCTCCAGACGAGCGATCGATTCGAGCACGCACTTATGCTCGGTCGCTACCGTGACGACATGGTCAAGACCGTGTCTGTCACGGCGGTAGCGCGCGGCACCCTTGATCGCAAGATTGTTGGATTCGGTCGCGCCGGAAGTGAAGATGATCTCCCGCGGATCCGCGTTGATCAGCTGCGCCACCTCGCTGCGCGCGATTTCGACTGCCGCGGCTGCTTCCCGGCCAAAGACGTGTGCATCGACGTGCGGGTTACCGAACTGCTCCCGGAAGTAGGGAAGCATCGCGTCGAGCACTTCAGGGTCGAGCGGCGTGGTGGCCTGGCAATCGAGATAAATCGGATGCTGTGGCGCCATCAATTGCATGACCTTCCGTGGCCTGTCAGCCGTGGCAGAAGAAGCCGGGGCAGTGTTGGCCGCGTCCGATCTGACGCAGCGCCGGCGCGCCCGCAAACCAGCTCTCCGGAGCACGCCCGGCTAGTGCCCGGCACCCGAGAGTTGCCGTAGTGGCACTTCCGGTGTCCGCACGGGCCACTGATCATCCGGCGGCTCAGTTGAGCGAAGCAGGCGTCAACCCCGCTGCAACGGCAGATCGCCGCTCGCCATCATACCAACTGCATGTCGCGCTCATAGGTTCGAGCGCCCTCACCCGGCCCGCTCGCGGCCTCGCACATAAGCAGGTGACTGGTGCGCCAACATCTTGCGAAACCGACTCGCTGGCAGCTCTTCGACACCAGAGGCAACGGTCAAGGGCAATTTCCTTGCGACTCAGCGCACCGCCGGAGACGCCTGTACAGTGGCGCCGTCCGAGCGTCAGGGCTGGTCCCGGTCTTCTCCTGGCGACGACGACGCCCCTATGCTCAGAAGGAGATCTCGACGCGTGCCACGTACTCGTCCACGCTCGCTTCCCGCGTGCCCAGACGCCCGCCTACCACCCTTGGATACTCCACGTTGATGCGGCCGGCGTTGAAGATGGCACGGGTGAACGCGTTGAAATACCAGTTGAGCCCGACCGTGAATCCGTTGGCCTCACCGCCAGTGACACCGGTGACAGAGTCACCGTCGACGGCCAGCCGGTCGTTCAGGTCGATTGTCTGCCAGCGCGCCCGCAGTTCAAATGCTCCGAGCCCTCCCTGGCCCAGATCTTTGTTCGGCTTAAGGCGCCAGAACTGACCGAAGTATGGGTTGTAGTTCCGGCTCTCTCCGGTGAGGAAGTATCCGGCATCGACGTAGCCGCCGCTGAACTCGTAGTCGCCGCTCGATTTCGTGTTGACCCGGGCAATGCCCCATTCTCCCTGGAGAGAGAACGGCCCCCGGGACAGAGCTCCCTCGGCAACGGTGTACGTGTAGTCCTCCACATCACAGAACTTGCCGGTATTCACCAGGGACGCGCCATCGATCGCGGAAGAGCCGAACGCATTGAAGCGGAAGCCGTCGCCAATCGAGCGATCCTGGCACAACCGCATGTGGTCGGTGCCCACGACTTCCTCTTCAGGCTTGCGCCAGTATCCGCTCACACCGAACTGGGAGCTCAGCCTTCGCTCTTTGTGCGGCTGCAGCAGGAAGCGGCCATGGACGCCCCACCCCTCGTCAAATTCGCTGTCGACACCGGAGTTCTTTCCGAAAAGACCGAACCGGGCGTACGTGAGCTTCCCGCGGTGCGCCGCAAGCAGTGCCATCACCGGCGCGCTCGGCGCATAGGCGAACGCGTTCGACATCATCGGGCGTTCGGCCATGCCGAGGAAGCTGTTGAACGTGGAGGATTCGAGCCCGACCGAGTTCCCGAACTGCCCAGCCATCAGCCACCACGGCTTGATGCCCCGGTACACGATGGCAGCCGCTCGCAGCCCGCTGTCAACGTTGTCGCCACCGTCTGCCAGGTTGTACGACAGGAAGACGATCCAGTCCTCCTCGACGATGCTAGCGATACCGAAGCTGACCCTTCGCATCTTGGCGCCGCCGCTGAAGTCTGTGTCCTCTTCCCCGTTGTAGTCCCTGAAGATGCCTCCCCAATCTCCGCTCTCGCTGTACGCCGCCAGATCTGTCTGCAGGTGCCCGTACAGGAACGTCTTGAAACGCCCATCGCTCGACGACAAGGGCGTGATCGGGCCGAAAAACGCCTTGTCGTAGTTGTACGCCCCTTGCTGACCGGTGATGTCCGATCGATTGTTTCCGTTCGGAGCCGGCTCCGTCTGTGCTACCGCGGCGGCACTCTCGGTCACCGGTGATGGTTCAGCAGTCTTGATCGCCAGCGCCTCGGCTAATGCCTTTTCCAGCTGCTGTACACGCTGCTCGAGCGCCTGAATCCGCGCATCTGTCTCAGCAGGACCACTTTCCTGAGCGACTGCCTGGGTTCCAATTCCAACAACGAAGGCAACGGCATACGCGTACGCGAGCAGACGAACAAACATCAGCAGTTCCAGCGAACATAGGGGTGGGCGACGGGCGGCGACGCTCAGAGCTGACCGGAAGACCTAACCTGTCTGCGAGCAATGGCCACCGACACCACGCCGAACTATAGCGATGCTGATTATGTCGACAACCATGTTTACGATTTCTCTGACAAGTGATTGTTATAAGAAGCTTGTTGTCTTGGGATTTTCCCCGGCAGTTAGCCAGTCGCGGTTGGCGCTCCTCCCGGAGTCGGCAACCCGCCGTCCACTGTGCTCGTCGTTGGCCGCAGCCATGTCGCAGCCCAGAACGACGCTGGATCGATGATCAAGGGGCTGCACATGGTCGACGGCGGCTTGTCCGCCACCGGGCGGCAGGGTCCGGTCATCGGAGCGTTTCCTTGGCCAGCCGGTGCCCGGCCGCCGACGCTACCAAGTCATGACATGCATGCCATCCCTCAGTTCGACAACACCCCTGCCGACGCCCTGGCCGTCACCCGACGTCGATTGAGAAACCGGCGTGCACCGGCCATCATCCCGGGCTGCACGCACGTGCGGACGTCGGGAAATGAAGTTCATCGTGATGGGGGCAGGCGGCGTCGGCGGATACTTCGGCGCACGGCTTGCAGCGTCGGGACACGAAGTCGGATTCGTCGCTCGTGGGCGACACCTGCAGGCGATGCAGGAGCATGGCCTCACGGTACGCAGTGTCCTGGGCGATATCGTGCTGAAGCGAGTGCGCGCGAGCAGCGATCCAACCGTGTTTGCGTCGCCCGACTATGTCCTGTTCACGGTCAAGAGCTACGACTGCGAGCAAGCCGCCGCAGCCATCCGCCCCGCGCTCCGAAGCGGGACCGGCGTCGTGCCGCTTCTCAACGGGATCGAACACATCGAGATTCTCCGCAGGATGCTGGGACCTGCGCAGGTTCTGGGCGGCGTCGCCCAGATCAGCGCCCTGATTGAATCCCCAGGCGTGATTCGACATTTCGACCGCATGCAGACGCTTCGAATTGGCGAAGTGGACAATTCGCCGAGCGCGCGCGTTCAGAACCTGCGCAAAGCCTGCACCGAGGCCAGTATCGACTGCCCGCCGCCCGGCGATATCGAGTGCGAGCTTTGGCAAAAGGCGGCGATGATCTGCACGCTGGCGGGCGCCAACTGCCTCACTCGTCTGCCGCTCGGGCCTTGCCGAGCCAATCCGGCGACGCGGGCGATGATGGTGCGCCTGACGGCCGAAACTATTGCCGTGGCGCAGGCGCTTGGCGTGTCCATGCCCGACGACCAAGAAGCTCGGACTCTGGAACTCCTGGACCGGCTGCCCGCGTCGATGAAAGCATCGCTGCTCGTTGCACTGGAGCGGAGCGAGCGGTTGGAGATTTCGGCACTGAGCGGCGCGATCGAGCGCATGGGACAGCGGGTTGGGGTCGACACGCCGACCCATCGCACGGTGTACGCCGCCCTGGCGCCGCACGAGCACGGCACGCGCGCTGCCTGAGGTCAACATGTCGGCGGGCCCTCCCGTGGGTGCCTGGGATTGTGAAAAGGGCAGCCTCCTGATCGGAGCCGAGATGCGAACTGAAAGCGACGATAGCTACGACCGGTTGACTTCAAACGGCTGGGTCAACGCCTTGAAGCCCGCCTCCTGCTCTTATGAAGGGCCTCCTGTCAAGCGGCGGTCGCGGTACGGTCTACAGCATGGTCCGGTCTCCTCCGGAGGAACGGTTCGGCGTCTGGTGATGCCGGGTCGGAACGCGTTGGCACCGGTCGCGCTCGACAGCGCGCACCCAACTCTTATCCGGGCGGTTGCCGGCAGGTTCGCCGGTCCGTCCCTCGATCCCGCTTGCTTGCGGGCGCCACGTTCCGGAGGCGGGACCCATCTTCACTGTCGGCGTCTTTCAGCCCAGCAGGAGGTCGGTCACACGCCACCCGTCCCAGCGCCGGCCGCGTCCGGCCGGTTCGGGAACTCGGGGTCTTGGGGTCTTGGGGTCTCGTGCTCAGGCGACGCGGGCGCCGGTGGGCACGAGACCGGTGTCGGCATAGCGCCACAGGGCGATCAGCAGCTTGCGGGCCAGTGCGACGATCATGACTCGCCGGATTCGCCCCCGTCCGTCGGCGGTGCGCGCCTGGAACCACTGGCTGAGCGCGCTGTCCGGCTGGAAGCGGACCCAGCGCCACGCCATCTGCACCAGCTGGGCGCGGATCCAGGCGGGGCCGTCGCGACCGATCCCCT
>JAGWAT010000027.1:0-5294 GCA_021296265.1 Alphaproteobacteria bacterium
CGTTGACGAAGCGCACATGGCCGCTCGGATCATGCGCGACCTGGTGGCCGGCAACGCCGACGGACGCCCCTCCCGGACTGCAAATGGCGCGGCGCGCACGCACCTCCGATGATCCCGCACCTGCCCACAGATTCCACAATTGGCCTGTCTCGCTGACGTCCAGTCCGCTTTCCGCACCGCCATGGGGCGCGGCGGCGACGAACACATCACCGAACTGCTCGTCAAGCCCGCATCCGGCCCCGACATCACTAAGCGTCTCGATATCTACCGCAACAACATCGTCTACGCTTTGGTCAGATCCTTGGAATCCCTTTATCCCGCCCTTTGCAGGCTGATGGGCCAAGCATTCTTCGAGCAGATTGCCGCAGACTTTGCCCGAACCCATCCTCCCCTTCATGGCCGCCTCGTCGAATACGGGTTCGAGTTTCCTGACTTCGTTGCCACCTATGAAGCCGCCGCCGGCTACGCCTGGTTCGCCGACGTGGCGCGGCTGGAAGTGGCCTGGCACCGCGCCTACGTTGCTGCGGAAGCACCAAGCCTCCGGATCCGCGACCTTGAAGCGGTTCCACCGGAGCAGATGAGCATGATCGAGCTGGTGCTGCATCCTTCGTGCCAGTGGCTCGAATCGCGCTATCCGGTGTCCGAAATCTGGCGCCTCGGACGCGACGAGAACGAACCCGATGCCCCGATCAAGGTTGAGGGCGGGGCGGAATGGCTTATGGTCATACGACCCGAGGCGGAGGTTGAGGTACGCACACTTTCGGAAGCCAGTTACCGATTTGGGCAAGCCTTGAACGGGGGGCTGGCATTGGGTGCGGCTTGGGAAGCTGGCAGTGCTATCGACCCGAACTTCGACCTTCAGGGACACCTGGCAGGGTGGTTTGCAGGCGGGACATTTTGTGACTACCGACTCGCGTCCGAGTTGTGCCACACCGATCATGGAGACCGACCTTGAGTGCAAAGCGTGACAGCATGCAACAACTCGGAAGGATCGTGAGCTGCGGCAACGCGGTGCTGTCACGGGTTCCGGACTGGTTGCTGCAGCTTCTTGCCAGGGTAGCGATCGCGCCGACGTTCTTTCGATCGGGTCAGGCAAAGATCAACGGGTTTTCGGTCAACGACAGCACCATCTTCCTGTTCGAGCATGAATTCGGAATGCCCTTTCCTGTTCTCTCAGCCCACCTCGCGGCTCTCGCTGAGAACATCCTCCCGGTCCTCCTGGTGATCGGGCTCGCCACCAGGCTTTCTGCCCTGGCGCTGTTCATCATGACCATCGTCATTCAGGTCGTGGCGCCGGAGGGCTTCTGGACCTTCCACATTCTTTGGTTCTTTGTGCTGCTCTACGTGGTGGCGAAGGGTCCCGGACAGATGTCGGTCGATCACCTGATCGAACGGACCTATCGGAACCGGACTGCATAGCCGACGCCGCGCCGGCACCCGCAGGCGCGCTGACCTAGCTCGCCGGAATAGATCCGAAAGGCGACGGCGAAACTGCCGGGACACACTGTCTCCGGGGGGCGTGCGAACTGATACGTCTGTTCCCACATTGCATGCGCCCGCCCACGTCTTTGATCGGCAGAAGGATGGCTACAGCGGGCCACCCCGAGCCTTGAGCAACGCGGCGAACTCGCGCCGCGTCTTCGGGCCAAACGTCAGGAAATGAGGGTCGGGGGCGGAGCGATACTGGGTGCGCTGCGTGCCGACGGGGTCGCTGCCTGCCCTCTGCTGCACTTCCTCCACATCGATCCCGTAGACCCTGGCCGCGTTGAGACCAAAGATCCGTGCCCGCAGGGAATCGGTCATCGGGGCATAGCCGTGCGCCTCCTGCAGGGCTTCAGAAATCTGGAACGTTCGAAAGGCCTGGATCTGATCCTGCGGTGAGCCGTACCAGATGCAGTCGGAGCCGTAGAGCACGTTGTTCTCGCCAATATGCTTCACGAGCTTGCCGACCACGTGCGCAGCACCATCGGGGTCCCGCATCAAGAACCGCCAGGTACTCCCGAGCTCCGCGTACACGTTGGCATTGCGGCCAATCCCGCTTTCTTCGACCGAGCGAATCAATTCGTCGACGCCCTCGCCTCGGGCGGGGTCGTACGGTCCCTCGGACTGGCCGCTGATGAACCCGGAGTGGTAGACGAGGAAATTCACGTCCGGGAACATCTTCGCGGCGGGCCCTATGTCGGTGCACAGGCTATGACGGTACGACTGGCGGCCAAACGGCAGCCCCTTGTGCACGCAGATGTTCTTGACTCCGAGTGCGCGTGCCTTCTCGATCAGCGCGATGCCCGGCCCAGACTCATGCAGGAAAAACCCGGGAGCGCCGTCGGGGCCCCACTGCGTGTACGTCTTCCAGGCGGACACCGCCCAGCGTTCGGCCAGCTCGTCCATGCCATCCAGGTCACCATCCTGGTTGGGGTTGACGCGGCCATGAATCAGCAGGCGGTGGCTTCCTTCCATGGCCTCGATGATGCGCCGGGTTTCGTCTGCCTCCTCGATCGTCAAGAGCTCTCGCTCACGGTTCGACGGAATGAAGGACAGCACCATCATGTCGGTATCGGAATCCAGGAAGATGTCCTTGATGAACGCTTCCGATCCACCGAGCCCGACCTGCCCGAGCCCGTTCTGGCCCACGAAATGCCCCTGGACATCGAATACGAACTCACGGCCCTCGAGGCTTTCCGTCGCCGCTTCAACGTCGAGAGCAGCGACTTGCGGAACATCGAAGAAACCGCCCGTGTGTCCCGCGTCGGCATTCGCGCGGTTGAACGCAAGCAGCGCCGTCGCCGCACCGGCTGAGGACACCAGGAATGTGCGCCGGGACAACCCCAGACGCCGGGCATGCTCGTTCACCCATTGGTGCGCCAGGCGATTGGCACCGCGACTTACCGCGTTCAGCGGTACCGGAACAAACTCACCATTCGAGGTGGAATCGACTTTGATCGGTAGTCTCGTGCCGTCCGGGTCGTTCCGAAATTTCACGAAGACCTCCCATCACCAAGCATGTCGCCACTCACCTTACGCACGCAGCCAAACTGTGGCCACCTGATCTCGTTATCGCCGTTGCAAATGCTCTCCCGGCTAAAGAATGCCTGCCGGCATGCCCCCGCAGTCCCACTCACCCGGCGGCGGGTGCACCGACATCAACCGAAGCCTGCCACGATCGTCGAACCGCCTGTTCAGGTTGGCGGCCGGCACCGGCCGCCACCCAAGAACTTTCTGCTTACGGCAGCGAGAGAATCACCTCTCCCCTGCGCGTGTTGGGTCTCGAGCCCCGTTCGCTGCCGGCAGCACTCAACTACTGTCGCCGGTCCTCGGTGGAACGAAGCGCGGCGGCGGTTTCAGCAGGCCGGCCCGGGGACGCGCTCACCTCGTTTGCGACGGCCGTCAGAACCCCCGGGAAATCGATATCCCGGCAATCTCGTCCGCCGGACTGGAAGGCGTTCCGTCGCATTTTGGATCGCGATCGCCACGGCCCGAATAGAACGCACTCAGTCCGAAGCCCTGGATCGAAGTGTCCACGGAGAAGTGGTACCAGTCGTAGTCGTCGCAATTCCTCCGCTTGTTGTCCTGGCCAAACGTGGCCGAGACGCTGACAGGGGAGTCGCCGAAGGGGACGGTGATTCCGATCTGCGGACGATTGTGCCCGCTGGAGTTCTCATAGTCCGGGTCATCATTGTCCACCCATTTTGGCAGACCGAGCCTGGCCCAAGCGCTGGCGATACCAAGATCCGCGCTCAGCTTGAGGCGAAGTTCCACCAAGTCGTTATCGTAGGTTGCGCCGGGGTACGTCAGGTAAAGGAAGTCGACGTTCCACCCGACGTTCTCCATCAACGAACCGCCGCAGCCGGTCTCGTAATCGATCTCGGTGCCGTTGTATTCCGTACCGGTGCCCGACGCCCAGAAACCCACATAACAGGAACCGAAGTTGTAGTACATGCTCCCCTGAAGCACAGGCTCCTCAGCCGATTCGGATCCGCCTTGCCACGCATAGTGGGAGGCTAGCTTGAGGCCTCCGGAAACTTCCGCGTTCGCCGCCCCATGCAGCGAGAAACTGAGGAAGGCGGCAAGAATCCCGATAGCAAGTGGCTGTCTCATGATCTGTTCCCCTCTGAACGGCGCCTCGGCCGGGAGCAAGCGCCATCCGTCACGCGCTGAACCAGCCGGACAAAAGCGGCCGCCTCTTCCGGCGCAGTCCAGCCCTGATTCCCTACTATCTTACTGCCATTTTGTCAAGTAATGCGATAGGTTAAGCCGTGCACGGGCCGTTCCCACACCATGATGGTGCGCACCGGTATTGCGCGTGACAGCGGTCGGCTACGCGAATAGTCCGCAGGGACAGGCGGGCTTCGACAAGGCCGGAGACCAGATCCGGGCGCGATGACGAAACGAGGCACCTGCGCTCAGAGCGACTCGTCAAGGGCATCAAGATAGGTACGGATGCGCGCCGCGTTGATCCCGACGTCGCTGCGGCCGACCCGGCTGAGGGAGCGCACGTCAACAAGAGACCCGACATCGCTGTCGGCCGCGAGAACCCGGATCACGATGTCGTCCTTGAAGCCATACCAGGTCGAAGTGTCCGTCGCCTCAATCCGGCCCAGCGCGCGATCTGCCGCGACGATCTCCCATTCCATGCTTTCGGCAACCTCAAGGGCACGGTCATATACGGTCGCGGGATCCGCCTCCGAAAGCAGCGACGTGAGGTCGGGATACCCACATTCCTGCTGACGGGCGGCCGGTTCCCCGGCATAGTCATGGGGATTGGCACCCTCCGCCTCGCGCGCCGCAACCACCGCGACGAAAGCGGGGGGATCGACGGTGTCCGTCGTGATGTCATGGATGAATGGGACGCTCTTCACGGTTACCCACTGCTGGTAAATCGTGTGGCAGCTGTAGCCCCCAACGGCAATCCCGATTACTGACAGCACCATGCCCGGAATGCTGCCGGGGAGGCTCCGACCCAAGCCGATCAGCGAGATTGCGCCGCCGGCAAACGCGGCGTAAGCGGCATAATCCGTAAGCGTCAGCAGGGCGAAACCAACCGACCAAAGGCCGAGACGGTAGCCAAGCGCAGCCGCCATCATCACGACTGCTGCCAGGATCGCCACCCCGAACCCCAGCAAGGCGATTCGCGAAATCCGCGCCCGGCCGCTCGAAATGGTGTCGCGTTGCTCGCTCATGGTCCTCTCCCCATCACTTTCGCCGCTCTATCCCGAGGACAAACGGCCCGGTGGATGCCACCGCACTGCGAGGAGCATACCGTTCACCTCGTCGACACCCGCCTGTACCTGTTCCGG
>JAGWAT010000027.1:5407-13190 GCA_021296265.1 Alphaproteobacteria bacterium
GCAGCTTCGCCGGTACAGGTGGCCCTGATGGTCGCGGCTCCATCCCGGAAAGCCTGTTGCAGCAGCCACGCGTCACCCGAATAGCAGAAGAAATCCACGCCAGCGCCGAACAAGGCCGGGGCCGCCGCGGGATCCATGATCAAGCGACCCAGCGACTTGTTGTGCCGGCGCGCCGCTTCCTCGGTGCGTGCAACCGCATCCTTGAACGCGGGGTGATCAAACTCGCCCGGGATTCCCAGGCTGACACTGAGGTCGAAGTGCCCGATCCAGAGCAGGTCGATTTCCGGCAGCGCCGCGATGGCGTCGATATCTTCCGCCGCCCCCTTGGTCTCCACCAGCACCGCCAGCACCGTCCGGGCATTCGCCGCCGAGAACTTGTCGGCCACTGGCCCTTCGGCGAAGCGGTCGTGCTGGATACCGAGGGCCACTCCCCGCTCTCCTTCCGGCGGGTACTTGGACACCTGGATGAGCGCCTGCACATCGGCCAGCGATTCCGCTTTCGGGACCATGACGCCTTCGGCGCCGGCATCGAGCGCCCGGTTGACGTGGTGGCCCTCTCCCGACGGGACCCGCACCAT
Organism: Alphaproteobacteria bacterium; assembly: GCA_021296265.1. Classification (GTDB taxonomy): domain Bacteria; phylum Pseudomonadota; class Alphaproteobacteria; order TMED109; family TMED109; genus VXPW01. The sequence continues at coordinate 5,986 of JAGWAT010000027.1, forward strand.
TGTGGGCAACCCGGCCGCCTCCATGTAACGCAACGCAGCTTTCAGCGCGTCCATGCCGAAGCCGCTGTGCTCAGTATCGAGGAAGGCAAAGTCACAACCGGCTGCCTTCAGCACATGGCCGATTCCGGGGGTGTTGAACTCGACAACGAACGTCCCGGTCTTCAACGACCGGGACCGAGTCATCTCTTTGAGGGTCATGGTGATTCCCTTCCGCGTGCGCGGTGCATCTGGAGCAAAGCGAAGCATTCCCGCATGCGCTGCCTGCTAGCCTGCATGGAGCCGATCTCGAACGCCTGTGGTCGGGACCAGTGCCGGAACCTGACAGGATGCACCTGCAGTCGGGATCGGCGCGGCCAGAAAGGGAAAGACAGTACCCTTCCCGAAGCACGGGATCGCGCGACGGTATCCGCTGCTCGAAGCTGGTTTGGTCAGGCTACACGAGGCGCCGCCCTGCGCGTGGTGTGCGGCCCTGACCGCGAATGCCTGATCCCGGCGGACCCGGGGAGGCCTCGCAATGGCGAAGCCGGCAAATTACAGCGATGTTTGCTCAGACGGTGGCGGCCGGCGGGCTAGTTGGCATCGCCACCATCGCCGCCAGGTAGTTATCGCCGCACTCTCTGCCCAGCCGCGACGACGCCGAGCGGCTCACGCGCCCAGTGAACGCGCCACCCCCGAATTGTCGACGACACGCACGCGCACGTTCGGCAAACTGTCCGCGACGGCCGTTGCTGCCCGCTCAGGCATGACGGCGAAAGCCGTGGCCAGCGCGTCGGCCTCGGTGGCAGTCCCGGCAATCACGGACACGCTGCGATGGCGATGGGCAGACCGGGTCGTGGCGGGATCAAAAATGTGATGCCACGTTCCTTCGTCATCAAACTGCGTGCCGTAGCCACCAGACGTGGCGATGGCTTCGTCGCTGAGCGGCAGCGTCTCAACCAGAGCCTCGCCACCGGGGTCGGGAATCCCGATCCGCCAGGGGCGACCTTCCGGGTGTTCCCCGAGCGCCCGCGTCTCGCCCAACTCCACCAGCACGTGCTGGAGGCCTCCTGCTCGGAGGCGATCGGCCACGCGATCCGTGATGAAGCCCTGCGCGATTCCGTTCAGCGTCATGGCCATGCCGGAGCGTCCAAATCGGATGGCTTCGGCCGAGGCATCGACCGCCTGCCAGTCCACGAGTGTTCGGAGCTGCTCCAGTGCCTGCAGCGACGGCGGGGTTCCCGTGGCCCGAAAGCTCGCGGCCGTGACATCCCAGATCGGCTGCACCGTCGGATCGAAGGCACCGCCGCTCAGCGCCGATACGCGGGCGGATTCGTCAAGCAGCTGCAGGAAGGCCGGATCGGGGCGGTCAAGGCGGCCCGTACGGTTCAGCCGCGAGATCGCCGATCCCGACCGGTGAAGGCTGAACTGGTCCTCGAAGAAATGGATGTCATTGGCTACCCGCGCGAGCAGCCCCCGTGCGTGGGCCGGATCCTCGTCGTACAGCACGATCCTCGCCGGTGAGCCCAAGGCGAGTCCGCTCCATTCAACGGGCTTGAGTTCGCGCCGACTGCTCCACAGCAGTGCGCCCCCTCCCAACGCGAGTCCGCCCGCAGTAGCGCCAAGGATGGTGATCACGCGGCGCCGGCTGGTTCCATTGGCGGCACGTGGTGCGATAGGTCGCGACGACATGAACTCCCTAGACCTCCGACGGCTGGGGGGCGTGGATCGGCGGCAGCACGGCCCCTTGTGGCTCAGTGGCGCGCGGCCTGGCAGCACGCTTGGTCTCACCAGAGACGAAGATCCGGAGCATGGGCGGCACAATAATCAATGTGATCAGGGCTGACAGCGTCAGGCCTCCAACCACCACCGAACCCAGTCCGCGATAAAGTTCCGACCCGGCCCCGGGGAAGAGTACCAGCGGCATCATCCCGGCGACCGTGGTCAGCGTGGACATGAAGATCGGCCGCACACGGTTGCGGGTGGCTTCGACGATCGCTGCCTGCGGCTGCATGCCCTCTTCACGGATGTGCAGCAACGACTGGTGCACGAGCAGGATGGCGTTGTTCACCACGATACCGATCAGGATGACGAACCCCAGCATGGTCAGCATGTCGAGCGGCTGAACCGAATAAAGGTTCAGGACCCACAGCCCGATCACCCCACCGGCCGTCGCCGGCGGCACCGAGAGCATGATCACAAACGGATAGAGGAAGCTGGAGAACAGGACCGCCATCAGTAGATAGACGATCGCCACCGCCACGATGAGATTCCCCACCATTGCGTTCCATGTCTGGGTCAGCTCGTCCGCGGTCCCGGAAATCTCGACCTTGACCCCGGGCGGCAGCCCCTGCGCCTCGAGCGGGCCGACGACCTCGGCGGCAACTTTCTCGATTGCCGCTTCGAGCGGAATTAGGTCGGAAGGACGCAGCTGGAGCGTAATCGTGCGCACCCGCTCGATGTGCCGGATTTCCGTGGGGCCTGACGTCACCACCACATCTGCCACCGAACTCACCGGGAGGATCTCGCCGCTCTGGGTCACGACCGGAAGAGTCTCGATGCCCTGCGTGTGATCGATGTCGTCTTGCGTGCCCTGCAGCGTCAGGTCAAGCCGCTCCGAGTTCACCGTGACTTCCGCGACTCGGAGCCCCGAATTGAAGGCGTCCACACTCATGGCAAGTTCGCGTGCCGTGACACCATTGTCGGACAGGCGCACCCGGTCCGGACGGACCTGCACCTCGGGTGACCCGAGGTCGAGACCAGGGATGGGACGCATCTGGTTCCCTTGGTCGCGCGGGAACGCCCGGCCAATCAGGCCGGCGGCCTGCTGCGCGACGGCCACCGCGTCTTCAAGCGACGGCCCGCCGATATCGATATCGATCGCTCGCCCGCCCCCGAAACCACGTTGAAACAGACTCGGCTGCGTGAAGAAGCCGAACGTGCCCGGTTCGCCGAACAACGAGCGGGTCAGCACTGGAATAAGCTCGCGCACCCGCGTTTCCTGAATCGCGCTCGCACCGAAGAAGGTTCGGCCATCACGAATGGCCACGAAGAAGTAGTTCTTGATCTTGGGCGGCTGGCCGGGCTCGGCCTCGGGACCCGTTTCACTGGCCCAGAGGGGCCGGACCGGGATCTCCACCCGTTCGGCAATCTCGGTCAGGGTTGCAAGATTGTAGCCCGGAGGCGGGAGCATGACGCCAAAAATCAGGTTCCGGTTGCCCTCGGGCAGGTACTCCAGCTTCGGCAGCAGCTGCCAGCTCACCAACAGCGCGACCGATGCGACGCTCAGCGCGATGGCCGCCGAGGCGATCCGCGAACGGAGCACGAGGCCCACGTACCCGGTGAAAAAGCGGGCGACCAGTCGGGGAATCCAGTCGATGGGCCCGAGGCTCACGCGACGATACCCCCGGCCCGGGCCGAGCAGCCAAGAGGCGAGGGCCGGAATCACCGTCACCGACACAAGCAGGGACATCAGGACGGCCACCGAGATCGCCACGGCGATGTCGCGGAACAGCTGACCCGCCTCGAGCTCCATGATCAGGATCGGGATGAAGACCAGCACCGTCGTGAGCGCGGACACCATCACGGCCGACCACACCTGGCGTGTGCCGTCGTGCGCCGCCTCGGCGCCCGTGCGACCGCCCTCCCGAAGTCGGTAGATGTTCTCCAGCACGACGATGGCCGCGTCGACGACCATGCCCACGGCAAACGCGATCCCAGCCAGCGAGATCACGTTGAGCGAGCGACCCAGCGCCGCCATCGCCACAAAGGACGCCACCACCGACACGGGGATCGCCAACCCGATGATCACGGTCGCGCGCCAGGAGCGAAGGAACAGCAAGAGAACCACGATGGCGAGCAGGCCGCCGATCCAGATGTTCTGGCGGACCAGTTCGATCGCCGAATCGATGTAGATGGTTTCGTCGTAGACCTGCTGCATGTTGAGGCCGACGCTGGGCAACGCGAATTCATTGAGTTCGTCAATCGCGTCCCGCACCCCGTCCATCGTGTCGATGATGTTCGCGCCGCTCTGGCGCATCGCATTCACGGCAAGGGCTGACTCTCCGAGAAACCGGATGTCGGCCCGCGGGGTCTTGTAGCCGAAGTCCACGGCCGCGATGTCGCCAACCCGGGTGCGCCCGATCCGACCGGAATCGGTCTCATCGGTCACCAGCACAACGTCCCGGACCTGATCCGGGGTCTGGAGTTCACCCTCGGCCCGGACCACGTACCGGCGCTTGCCCTCGTCCACGTCCCCGGCGGACACCGAGGCATTGGCCAGCCGCAGCGAATCCACCACGGCCGGGACGGTGAGGCGATGCGTGGCCAGCTGCTCCGGCCGCACGGTAACCTGCAGTTCGCGCTGCGTGCCGCCATAGAGGTTGGTCCGGGCGACGCCGGGTACCCGTTCGAGACGGTCCTGGATCACGTCCTCGACAAAATCGCCGTACGTCGAGATGGAACGCTCGTTGCCCTGGGTGCGCGTGAGAACGAACCACGCGACCGGGTTGTCGTCGAGACCGGCGGTATCGAGCTGTGGTTCGCCGGCATCATCCGGGTAGTCATCGATCTGATTGAGGCGGTTGGAGACGAGGAGCAGCGCCCGGTCCATGTTGATGCCAACGTTGAACTCCAGCTTCACTTCCGCCTGCCCGTCGCGCGAGGTGCTCTCCATGCGCTCGAGCCCCTCCAGCCCCCTCAGCACGTCCTCCTGACGATTGACGATCTCGCGCTCGATCTCGTACGGGCTGGCGCCGTACCACCACGTCGTCACCGATATCACCGGCGTAAACACGTCGGGGGCCAACTGGATCGGGATGCGGGTGAGGGCCAGGAAGCCCAGCACCACGATCATGACGACGAGCGCGAGAACCGCGATCGGCTTCTCGATCGACAGGCGGATGAGGTTCATTGCGCGGTTTCCTTCGCGCCGTCCGACGGCGCCGCGGCCTTCGCGACCGCGTCGGAAGCACCGTCCTTTCCGCCCTCGGCCGGCGGCGGTGCCACCGCAACCTCCTGGCCCGGCAGCAGGCGTTCGTTCCCGCGCACAACCGTAACGTCGCCGGGCTGCACGCCGGACAGCACCACGAACCGTTCGCCCACCGCATCGCCCAGCTGAACCGGGCGTACCTCCGCCTTGCCGTCCACGACCACGTACACCACCGAAATGCCCCGCCGCTGCAGGATGGCGTCCTTGTGGATGGTGGGCAGGATGGCCGTATCGCTGATGGGAACGTGCACCGTAACCCCCTCGCCGATCGGCGGGATGTTCGTCAGCTCGCCAAGTTCCGGCACCAGTCGCACGCGGCGCGTGCGGGTCCGCGGGTTCTCGACCGTACCGACCGCCCGCACCGTCGTGGTGATGGTCTCCCCGGAGGCCCGGGTTACGCCGATCGGGGCACCGGGGCTCAGCGCCGCAACTCGAAGCGACGGGACGTCCGCCTCGATTTCGAGGGCCTTCTCGCTGACCAGCGTGACCACCGGTCCGCCGGGCTGCACGGCCTCGCCGAGATCCGCATGACGCTCCTCCACGACGCCGTCGAACGGTGCGACGACGGTGCCGCGCGCGTAATCATCCGCCGCCGTGTCCAGCCGCGCCTTGGCCTCTTCGACCGCGGCCTGGGCAACCTGCACCTGCGCTGCTGCGATGTCCGCTTCACCCCGCGCATCGTCCCGTTGCGCCTGGCTGAAGGCCGTGGATTCCCGGAGGCCTTCGGCCCGCTCCAGCCGCCGCTGGGCCAGTTCCGCGCGCGCGCGCGCCACGGCCAGCCCTGCCTCGCTCTGCGCGAGGCTGGCCTTGGACTGCTGCACCTGCCAGCGCAATCGTTCGGTATCGAGCACGGCGATGATATCGCCTTCGGCCAGCCGGTCGCCGATGTTGACCGGAATCTCGGTCACGTGACTCGCGAGCAGCGCTGGCACGACAGCCTCAAAAAGGGTCACGAAGCGGCCAATGGTCGGAGCCGTCTGATCGACCGCTTCCGCGGTCACCTTGTCGGTAGCCACCATCGCCGGCTGCTGCGCCAGCGCCGGCGCCACTGCCCACACCAATGCCGCGGCCGCGAGCCAACAGCGAACGGTTCCTGCGACACACCGATTCCACATCACGAGCAAACCCCTACTTCACGATTCGGGTGGGAGCGAGGACATCGCGCCCGGACCCGCCACGTGCCCAATGTCAATAGGCTACTGGAACCGGGTCCAAGTGGCGCCAAAGGTGCCATGTAGCGCAGGAACGCCATGGTTCCCACTGCTCGCCGAACTCCGCCGCCGCCGAGCGCTCACCCCTCGCACTACCATACAGCTCCCGGAGCGCCCGTAGAAGCCCGAGGTCGTCCACGGGGAAAACGTCGGGCCGCAGCAGGCAAAAGATCAGGAACATCTCCGCCGTCCAGCGCCCGATGCCGCGGCGCTCGGTGAGAACGGAGATGACCTCCGCATCGGTAAGTTCCGGCCAACGGATGCGGCGCCCGGCCCCGGAGGCGAACCAGGCCGCCAGTTCCATCAGGTATTCGGCCTTCCGGGCCGACAACCCGGCGCTTCGCAGCAGCGCGAGGTCCGAGGCCGACACTTGCCGGTACGACACCCGCCCCAGGCTCGCCTCCAGGCGCCCCCACACGGCGTGCGCCGCCTTGACCGAAATCTGCTGGCCGACGATCGAGCGGGCCAGCGACTGGAAGGCATTGCCCCGCGACCGGAGCACCCGGTCCCTGGAGTTCTCGATCACCTGTCGCAGCACCGGATCGCGCCGGGCCAGCGTACGGGTCGCCTGGTCCCACCAGTCGGGCACCGTCCCCTGGGCCGGAACCCTGCGCATGGCTATTGCGCTTCCCGGTGCCAGGCGAGGAACAGCGCCCCGATCGCCAGCGCCAGGAGGATCGGCCAGGGCAACAGCGGCGACTGCGCGAGCCCGGTGACCGTGTGGCGACCGTGACGCTGCAGGCCAAGCCAGTTGTCGCCCGCCGCCGCCTGCCCGGCCGCCACCGGGCGGAATGGAGGCGGCCCGCCGTGGTCCACCAGCCAGAACACCCCACCGCCCGTGGCGGCCGTGAGAGCCGCCAGCGGACCGGGGTCCGCCCGCATCTCCGTCAGCTCCAGCGCATCGGCCGCTCCGACCAGCGCGGTCGCCGTCAGATTTCCGCCCTGCAGCGTCCACAACCCCGGCTCGGCGGCCTCGAACGAAGCCGTTGCAGTCCCCGCCTCCGGCGGTCCGAGCGGCACCGCCTGTG
>JAGWAT010000027.1:13254-40351 GCA_021296265.1 Alphaproteobacteria bacterium
GCACGGTCGCCCTCAGCAGATGCTCCTCGAGGTCCGGCTCCTTCATCAGCCAGTGCACGACGCGGCGGAGCAGCTCTGCCCGCGGGCCGCCGCCGGGCCCGGGCCGGGCCCAGACCCAGGATTGATCCGAGAGGAGCTGCGCCACCCGGCCCTCGCCCACGCGACTGAGCTGCAGGAGCGGCCAACCGTCGGCGCCCCGCATCAGGGATTCACCCTTCACGGGCATGCCCCGCACCATCCGGTACCACGGCCCCCATTCCGTGGCGCCGCCGGCGAGCCCGGCCGTCACCGGGTGATTCCGGCCGGCTTCCGAGAGCTCCGGGACGAAGGGACGCTCCACGACGTCCCCGGCCGGCAGGGTTGGGAGAATCTCCCGCAGGGGCGTGTTGACGAGGCTGAAGCGCCCGGCGTAGCTCGGCCCGGCAATATCAAGAAGCGCGCCGCCGCGGACCACGTACTCGGCAATGTTCGCGAGATACTGCGGCGGCAGGATGCCGCGCAGGTGATACCGGTCGAAGATGATGAGATGAAAGTCGTCGAGGTTGGCGTCGAACAGCTCCCGGGCCGGGAACGGGATCAGGGACAGCTCCTGGACCGGGGTGGCGTCCTGCTTGGTCGGCGGCCGCAGGATCGTAAAGTGCACGAGGTCGACCGCGGGGTCCGCCTGGAGCAGGTTGCGCCAGTGGCGCAGCCCCATGCTCGGCTCGCCCGAAACAAGCATGACGCGGAGCCGGTCGCGGACCGCATTGACGTGGACGACCACCCGGTTGTTGTCGGGCGTGAGCTCACCGGGGACGGCAGCCACCTCCAGGGCGACGGCCACCACGCCCGCCCGCTCCAGCGGCAGTTCGAACTCGGTGGGCGTGCCGACTTGCAGCACCCGTTCGGCGGTGTGCCCGCCGGGCACGGTAATGCGGACCGGTTCCGCCTGGCCTACGGCCGCTTCATCCAGAAGTGTGACCCGGAACTTCGCGGCTTCGCCGACGATGCCGTAGCGGGGTGCTCCCTCGACGACCAAGCGGCGGTCCCGTTCGCCGGGGGCACCGGTCAGCAGGGCGTGGACGGGAGCGTCGAATCCCAGTGCCGACAGGTCGTCGGGCACGTCGTGCACCTGCCCATCGGTGACCAGCACGACGGCGGCGACACCGTCCGAGGGCACGTCCGCCAGAGCCGAGCGCGCGGCGGCGAACAGCTTCGTCCCCGGCCCCCCGCCGCTCACGGTCACGGCCCGCACTTCCAGCCCCTGTTCGTCGGCCAGATCCTCCTGCAGCGCCTGTACGGCGGATGACGTCGCGGCGGCCCGGTCCCCCAGTTGCTGGCTCGGACTGGCGTCCGCCACCACCAGCACCACGTCGGCCAGTTCCGCCCGCTGCTCGGCGGTCACGGTCGGGTGTGCAATCGCGAGAAGCAGCGCCAAGGCCGCCACCGAGCGGAAACCAATTCCGGACGACCGCTTGCGCAGGCCGAGGCCCAGCACGACCGCCGTGGCGGCTGCGAGGACCGCGTACAAGCTCCATGGCAGGAGCGGCGCGAACGTCAGCGTGAAACCCTCCATCGCCGTTCAGCGCCGCTCCGCCGCACGTCGCAACCGTTGCAGGATCGTCCGGGTGTGGGCCTGATCCGACTTGTAGTTCCCGGTCATCGCGTACATCGCCAAGTTCACGCCGAACCGGTAGGCCAGCTCGCGCTGCCGTTCGCCGCCGGGGGTCACCGGAAACAGGGGGCGCCCGGTCGGGTCGGTTGCCCACGCCGCCGCCCAGCCGGCCGCCCCTACCACCACGCCGGCCACCTCATCGCGGGACCGGTCGGCGGTGCTCTCGATCCAGACCTGATTTCCGGCCCAGCGTCCAGGAAAGCTGCCCAGCAGATAGAAGGACCGGCCCAGCACATGGCCGCCGGACACGGGCACCAGCGGCGGCAGGTCAAGGGAGCCCAGCACCTTGGCCAGGCGCGGGTCAGCGCGACGTGCCGCATCAAGCTGGGCCACCGGCGACCCGTCGCGCGTGTCGAACACGATCAGACCGCCCGACTGGAGATAGGCCTCGATGCGTGCCACGGCCGCCTCAGAGACCGCTGCCTGCAGATCCGTCATCGGCCAGTAGACGAACGGATGAAACACCAGCGGATCCCGCTCGATGTCGATCGGCTGCGGGGGCACCGGCACGACCGAAGTCCGTTCCGCCAAAACGCGACCCAGTGCCGTCAGTCCGAGGGCGCTAATCCGGTCCACCTCCGCGTTACCGGTCACCACGTATCCGAACTGGATCGCCAATGCTCCGACGGGCACGGGTTCCTCGGCGCGTGCGTCCGCAACGCCAAGCACGGCAAGCGCAATCAGCACCGAGGCCCAGCCCTGCCCGCCGATCAGCCCGGCCACGATGTCCACCAGGAGCAGGGCGAGCGCCAAGGCGAACAGCCACGCCGACAGGTCGACGGTCGTCGTCCCGAACCGCGCGACGGCGTCCACGCCGTCCGGGAGCGGGCCGCGATAGGCCCGCACATCCGCCACGCTGCCGCCCAGGTTGAGGGCCCGGCGGAACAACTGGTGGCCGTAATAGCCAGGCGGATGGCCGGGCCCGGGGACCCCTTCCAGCAGTTGTTCCGCACCGACCGGCACGGCATCCGGCGGCGGCGCCATTTCCCGGCCGAAGCCGTCGAGAACCGTCAGCGGGGGCAGCACTTCCGACCCCGGCCCGCTCGACCAGCCGCTGCAGCATGCTGACGAACAGCCCGGACAACGGCAGGTTGGACCAGTCCGTGTTCGCCGTTACGTGGAAAAACACCAGCTCGCCGCGCCCGCTCTGCGCGGCCGTGACTAGGGGCGTCCCGTCGGCCAGCCGGGCCATGGTCCGATCGTCCAGCAGCGCCGAGGGCTCGGCGATCATCTGGCGCCGGATCAGGATATCGTCCGGCACCTCCAGGCCGGCGAAGGGCGATTCCGGGGGGAACGGCCCGAGTGAGAACGGCTGCTCCCAGCTGAATGCACCGCCCAGCGCCCGCATCTCGCCTTCGCGCAGCTTCACCGGCAGGAGAGGACTGTTCGCATCCACCAGGCGCTCGCCGGCGAAACGCACGAGCGTGCCGCCGGAATCCAGCCACGCGGCGAGGGCGTCGCGCCCTTCCGGACGGAGCTGGCCGACGTCGGCCAGCACGATCACCGACGGCGGATCCTCCAGCAGCGCCGCCAGCGGACCCTGGCGGATTTCCGCGAAAGGTTCGAGGGCGCGCCTCAGGTAGTAGGTGGGGGCCAGCAGCGGACGGGCCGCGTAGTCATCCCCCATGGTCACCAACCCGACCGTGCGGCGCTGCCAGCGATCGTCAACGAGCACGACCGCTCCGGCATGGCGCTGGCCCTCAATCTCGACCCGGGTGACGTCGCGGCGCAGCTCGCGCGGCAGGCCGAGCGGCGCCCTGGCGATTCGCTCGCCGTCCGCCAACGTGGTCGCCACCCGCGTGAGCACCCGACCTTCCAGGCTCAACGCCCGCACCCACACTTCCTCGTTCCCGGTTTCGTGCGTGCGGCGCAACTCCGGCGCCATTCCGTCGGCGTCATCCGGTGCCGGCAGCAGCAGCAGGGGGGCCTCGTGCTCGGGCCCGCCCATCAGACTGAGGGGACCGATCCGGGACAGCTGCTGCGCCAGCAATGCTGTCGCTTCGGGGTCGCCGCCGTCCGTGCCGTCCCAGAACCACAGGATCTCTCCGGTGCCCGCCAGTTCAGCGCCGACGAGCGATTCGAGAAATGCCCGGCGATCGACCCCCCAGGGCTGGGGCGCCAGCACGCGGGCTAGGCGTGCGGCTTCCTCCGCTGCAACGGCTGCCTGCGAGCGGAACCAGTCGGTGCCGGGCGCCGTCCCGGCCAGCACCACGGAACGGCCGCGGACCTGAGCCGCATCGACCGCCTGCAGCAGCGAGCGACGGGTACTCTCCCAGCCCCGGGCACTCGCCCATCCGTCGTCGACGACGAGAACAAGCGTGCCCTCACCGTCCAGCGCGGGTTCGCTATCCCAGCGGGGCCCGGCGGCGGCCAGAACCACCAGCGTGAACAGGGCCATCCGCAGAATCAGCAGCCACCACGGCGTGGTGTGCGGCGGCTCCTCGCGATCGTCGAGGCCGAAGAGCAAACGGATTGCGGGAAACCGGAGCCGGCGGGGTGCCGGCGGCCGGATCCGCAGGAGCCACCACACGGCAACCAGGCCGGCCAAGGCGGCCAACGCCCAGGGCGCAGCGAACGAGAGTGGCACGGCTCAGAACCGGTCGAAGGCGCCGGAGAGCGCCTGGTGCAGTGCCAGCAGGGTCGGCTCCGGCCCGCGGTCCGTGCGATGGGTCAGGAAGCCCCAGCCGTGCTTCCGCGCGATGGCCGCCAATCCCTCCCGGTGCTCGTCCACCCGGCGCACGTAGCGCCGGTTCACTGTCTCCACCCGGCCGATCAGGAGGTCCCCTTCCTCCTCCGCACCGACAAACCGGATGCGGCCGCGGAAGGGCAACAGTTCCTCCGCGGGGTCCAGCACCTGCACGAGGTGTCCCGCCACCTCCTGATTGGCGAGACCCCGGACGCGGGCGGCAATCGTCTCCAGCGGTTCAAGGAAATCGCCGACCAGAACCGTCTGCGCGTGGCGCTCCACCCGGATGGCGGCCGGCACCCCCGTGCCGGGCGGAGCGTCGGCCACGAGATGTTCGGCGATCCGTCCCAGCATGGCCCGCCCCCGGCCGGTGCGCGGGGTGGATCCGAGCAGGCCCACGGTCTCGCCGCCCTGCAGCAGCATCGCCGCCAGCGCAAGGGTGATCAGCGCGGCGCGGGTGCGCTTCGATTCGAGTTCCGGCGACGAGGCGTACTCCATCGACGGCGAGCGGTCGCACCAGAGCCAAACCTGCTGCGCCACCTCCCACTCCCGCTCGCGGATGAAGATGTCCTGCGAGGCCGCCGTGCGGCGCCAGTCGATAGTGGACACCGGGTCGCCCGGCTGAAACTGCCGGAACTGCCAGAAGCTCTCCCCGCGACCGCGGCGGCGGCGGCCGTGGGCCCCGCTGATCACTCCGGCGGCGACCCGGAGGGCACGAATGGTGAACGAGGGAAGGCCGGCGGCGAGACGCTCGGCACGGTCCCGGGGAGCGGGATCAGACGTCGGCACCGAGTGGCTCAGGCGATCGATTCGGTCAGGCGGTCAATCACATCCAGGACACTCAGGCCGTCCGCCCGGGCGGCGAACGTCACGTCCATCCGGTGCCGGAGCACCGGTCGGGCCAGCGCCACGACGTCATCAACCGACGGGGCGAGGCGTCCGTCGAGCACGGCGCGTGCCCGGGCCGACAGCATCAGCGCCTGGCTTGCGCGGGGGCCCGGGCCCCACGAGACGTGCTCGCGCACCATCTCGATCTCCGAGAGATCGGGGCGGCCCCGGCGCACGAGCGTCAGGATGGCCTCTACCACGCTGTCTCCCACTGGAATCGAGCGCACCAGCCCCTGCATATCCAGGAGCTCCTGGGCCGAGATGATTTGCCTGGGCTGGGTCTCCTTGGGCCCGGTCGTCGCGATCAGCATGGTGCGTTCGGAGTCCCGGTCGGGGTAACCGATGTCGATCCGCATGAGGAACCGGTCAAGCTGGGCCTCCGGCAGCGGATAGGTTCCTTCCTGCTCGATTGGGTTCTGCGTCGACAGGACGTGGAACGGCGCCGGGAGCGGATGCGCCCGCCCGGCCACGGTGACCTCGTTTTCCTGCATCGCTTGCAGAAGCGCGGATTGGGTGCGCGGCGAGGCCCGGTTGATCTCGTCGGCAAGAAGGAGCTGACAGAACACGGGGCCCTCGATGAAGCGAAACGCGCGCTGGCCGCCGTCGCCTTCCTCGAGCACCTCGGAGCCGACAATGTCGGAAGGCATCAGGTCCGGCGTGAACTGGATCCGCTTGTCGATCAGCCCGAAGACGGTGCCGAGCGAGCGTGCCAGCCGGGTCTTGGCCAGCCCCGGCAGGCCGATGACCAGGGCGTGGCCGCCGGCCAGCAGCGTGATGATCGCGTGGTCCACCACGTGCGGCTGGCCGAACACGAGTTCGGCCATGTGAGCGCGGGCGCGGGCGACGGCGTCGTTCGCCGTCTCGATCCGAGCGACAAACTCATCGGTCTGGGAGACCGCCGCCAAGGGCGAAGATTGGGCTGGGGGCATGAGCTTGATGTACTTCCGCGCAAGCCTGTCCCTCGACCTATGGCAGTCGTCCGGGGTGAGCAACTGGCGGGGGCAGGAATAATAAAGTGCCGGTGCAACCTATCACGTGTGTCGTAGTCCCTGCAACGCGACCCCACCGATCGGAGCGATCCGCGGGAGGCACCGCCATGCCCACGCTAGGGGACCACGCCGGCCACTCACGTGTACCGCACGCCGAGCAGCACCGACCCCTGCCGGATGCCGGTGACCGATTCGTGGAACGTGAGGCCGGGGAATTCGTGCTGTAGGTAGGTGCGACGGGCGGCGAGGTCGCCGACGGCGCGATACGCGAACTTCAGGTCCAGCACCAGCCGTTCGCTCAGGTGAAACTCGACCCCGGCAAAGAGGTGGGCGGCCGGGACCACGTCCCTGAGGTCGGCGGACTTCCGGGAGTCATAGCGATCCGCAGGCGGCTCGCACGTCCGGCCAGGCCGGCACGAGTAGTCGCTGTGAAAGTACAGCCGGGACACCTCGATGAAGGCGACGCCTAGGCCCGCGCCCACGTACGGGGTCGCCCGGGCGCCGGGCAGCGGAAGGTCCCGGTAGAAATTCAGCGAGAGCGTGCGCGTCGTCAGATCACCCACCGTGTTCGTGGAACGCGACGTGTAGGGGCTGTCAGCGATCCGCGGCGCCCGTTCGGAGCCATCAAAGTACGTGATGCCGATGAACGTCAGGTCGAGCGCATGGGTCTGCTGCGTGGCCGACAGCTCGACCCGCAGTCGGCCGACCCGGCGTCCGGCCGTGACCTCGAACGTGCGGCCCGCCGCGGGAACCAGGTCCTGGAACCAGCGGAACCCCTCCACGACACGGCCCCCGCAATCGCGGCTCGGGCTGCAGGTCGTGTCGCGGTTGTGGCCCGCCTTGTCCATCGAGGCGCTCCAGCCCGGCCCGCCACCGGCGCCCACGTACCACGCCACCGGCGCCGGCTCTGCGGCCAGTCCCCGTTCGGGCGCTCCGAGCAGCGCCAGCGCTCCCAGCAACCCGCCGGCCGCGAGGCACCAACTCGATGCGGCTGTCTTCTCCCTACCTGCCATTGCCAACGCCCGGCGGCTCCATCGGACCCCCGAAACGATCGCCCTGCCGGCTGCCACTCCCCGAGCGCAGCCGGCAGGGCGGTCTGGCGGAATGGATCGATGCGGACGCGCCGCGGCCCGAAGGCCAAGCGTCCGCCGCTGACCGTTGTGCCTGGACGGGAGCGTTCAGGCCGCCGACTGGCGCCGGCGCCGTGACCGCCTCCCGAGGAACGGCGCCTCCAGGATCGCGGGCAGTTCGAGTGCCCGCCCGGCGGCGGCCAGTGCAGCGATAAACGTCCGGTGCGGATCAATCCTGAGGTACTGGTCGGGCACCATGGCGGCCATCCGCCGGTCGGCCAGCTGCGTGCGGTAGAGGTCCACCCGGAAACCGTGGCCCGGCCCGATCTCGGCGGCGAGTGCCGGCACGACCGCAACCCCGAGTCCGGCCTGGACCATCGACAGCGCGACTTCGTACGTCCGCGTGGTCGCCTCGGCCCGCGCCTTCGGAAGCACTCCCTTGTACCATTCGTCGATCCGGCGCTTGTGCTGGTTGCCGTACTCGAACCGGATGGTGCGGTTCAGCACTTTGGCGGCGGCCGGCTCGACGTCCTCCACCGGGTCCTGTACCGCTTCGAGCCCCAGTCCCTTGGGAACCGCGAGCACGTAGGGATCCACGAAGAGCTCCGTCTGGGCAAACGGAAGATTGCTCGACGCGATCGAGTCCGACGCCACCACGCCGACCGAGATGCGGCGTGCGTAAAGGAGGTCGATCGTCTCGGCCGGCGGCACCTCGAGGACATCGATTTCGACGTTCGGAAACGAGACCGCGAAATTGCGCATTGCCTCCGGCAGCAGGTTTCGGGCGACCGAACTCAGGATGCCCACCTTGAGCATGCCCCGCGTGCCCGCCGTGAACTGTCCGATTCCGTCCAGCGCCTCGTCGTAGTCACTGAGGATCCGTTCCACCCGTCGCATGAGGAACCGGCCTGCGTCGGTGATGTCGATGGTGCCTCCGTGCCGGCGCAGCACCTGGGTTCCCAGCTCGTCTTCCAGCCTGGAGATGTGCTGCGAGATCGTGGCCTGTGCCACGCCGAGTTGCTTGCTGGCACGCGTGAACGAGCGGGCATTGGCCACGGCCCAGAACGCACGCAGATGAGTAAGCGATACCGCCATCGAATCCTCCGCCGTACCCCGAGCCTGACCGGTCGGACCACTACCGGTCAAGTACCCGCCGAAACGTCCCCGCGGGCGCGTTGTGAATTAGGGCCGCGATTCGACACTTGGAAACGGGTGCGCCAGCCAATCGACCAGTGGAGGGCTCGGTGGACGTCCGGCAGGCCCGGGCC
This sequence comes from Alphaproteobacteria bacterium, assembly GCA_021296265.1. GTDB lineage: Bacteria > Pseudomonadota > Alphaproteobacteria > TMED109 > TMED109 > VXPW01. Next base: position 21,810 of record JAGWAT010000027.1, read on the forward strand.
CCCGGTCAGTGCGCGGCCTCCCAGTTGGTCCCCACGCCGACGTCCACCACCAGCGGCACAGACATCGCGCAGACCGGCAACGGCGCCGCCGCCATGACCTGCCTGACCACCGCGGTGGTGGCCTCGACCTCCGCCTCCGGAACTTCGAAGACGAGCTCATCATGTACCTGCAGCAACATCTCGGCCTGCAGTCCCGCCTGGCGAAGCGCGTCCGGCATGCGGATCATCGCCCGCTTGATGATGTCGGCCGCCGCCCCCTGCAGCGGGGCATTGATGGCCGCCCGTTCGGCCCCCGCCCGGGCCGAGAAGTTCCTGGCGCGAATGTTCGGCAGGTGACAGCGCCGGCCGAACATGGTTTCGATATAGCCGTGCTCCCGGGCAAACTGCTTGGTGGTCTCCATGTAGTGCTCGATCCCGGGATACTGGCGGAAATAGGCGTCGATGATCCCCTGGGCCTCACCCTGGGGAATGCCGAGCTGCCGCGCCAGCCCGAACGCGCTCTGGCCGTAGATGAGGCCGAAGTTGACCGTCTTGGCCCGCCGCCGAAGTTCCGCGTCGACGTCGGGCACGGTCACTCCGAACACGCTGGCGGCGGTCAGCGTGTGAATGTCCGCACCGTCGCGGAACGCGTCGCGCAGCGGCTCGATGCCGGCCACCTCGGCCAGCAGACGCAGCTCGATCTGCGAGTAGTCGGCCGCCAGCAGGACCTTGCCCGGCGGGGCCACGAAGGCGCGCCGGATGCGCCGGCCCTCCTCGGTCCGGATCGGAATGTTCTGCAGGTTCGGGTCGCTCGACGAGAGCCTGCCGGTGGCGGCCCCGGTCATGTGGTAGGAGGTGTGCACGCGACCCGTGGCCCGGCTGCGCTCGAGCAGCGCCTCCACGTACGTCGACAGAAGCTTCTGGACCTGCCGCCAGCCGATCATCGCGCCGGCGATCTCGTGCCCCTGTCCGGCGAGTTCCTCCAGGACCGCGTGCGACGTCGAGGCGCTCTTCTTCACGCGGGTCTTGCCAGCGGGGGTGAGCCCGAGATCCTCGAACAGGACGGTCCCGAGCTGGGCCGGCGATGACAGGTTGAACGGCCGCCCGGCCAGCGCGTGGATGCGGCTCTCGAGCGCCGCCATCCGCATTTCAAAGTCGGAGCGGAGTTCCTCCAGCGTGCCGCGGTCCACGGCGATGCCCGCCCGTTCCATGGCCGCGAGAACCGGAACCAGCGGCCGCTCCAGCGTCTCGTAGACCGCCACCATCCGCTCCCCGAGCACACGCGGCCGCAGGTGCCGGTACAGCTGCAGCGTGAGATCAGCATCTTCGGCGGCGTACTCGCAGGCCTTGTCGAGCGGCGCCTGCGAAAAGAGAATCTGGTTCCGGCCGGAGCCGCAGATCGCCGAGAACGGAATCGGCTGGACGCCCAGATGGCGCTCGCTCATCGCATCGAGGCCGTGCTTCGCGCGGCCGGCGTCGACCACGTACGACAGGAGCATGGTGTCATCGACCGGCTTCACCTCGATGCCGGCCGCACGGTGCAGGACGTTGGCGTCGTACTTGATGTTCTGGCCAACCTTCAGGACCCCGGGGTCCTCGAGCAGCCCGCGCAACCGCCCGAGCACTTCCGCCTTCGGGGCCTGCGGGGGCGGGGGCGGCGCGAACAGGCCATCGGTCTCCGGGCCCGTCGCGGCGCCCACGTGCGCGAGCGGGATGTAGCAGGCGCGCCCCGGGGCGGTCGCCAGCGAGATTCCGACCAGCTCCAGGGACTCGATCTCGAGACCCGTGGTCTCGGTGTCGACCGCGAACGTCCCGGCCTCGTTGGCCATGGCGATCCACGCGTCCACCCGCCCGAGATCGGTCACCAGCTCGTAATCCCGCTCGACCGGTACGGGTTCCGCCACCGTTGTGCCTGAACCGGCGCCGTCCAGCTGCCCCTCGATCCGCTGCACCAGACTCCTGAACCCCTGGGCCATGAGGAATCCCAGCAGCGTGTCCGGGTCGGGCGCGCGGCGTCGCATGTCCTCGATTCCGACGTCCACCGGCACGTCGCGACGCAACGTGACCAGCCGCATGCTGATGCGCGCGTCGTCGGCGTGCTGGAGCAGCCGCTCGCGCCGTTTCGGCTGTTTCACCAAGGCCGCACCTGCGAGCACGTCCTCCAGCGAACCGAACTGGGTCACCAGTTCGGCCGCCGTCTTGATGCCGATGCCCGGCACGCCGGGGACGTTGTCCGTGGCGTCGCCGGCCAGCGCCTGGACGTCGGGGACCCGCTCCGGGGCGACGCCGAACTTCTCCAGCACCTCGGGCGGGCCGATGCGCTCCAGGTCGCGCGGCCCCAGCATCCGGACATGGGCACCGATCAGCTGCATGAGATCCTTGTCGGACGACACGATATCGACATCCCAGCCGGCCTCGCGCGCCTGCTCGGCATAGGTCGCGATCAGGTCGTCGGCCTCGAACCCGGGCAGCTCGATCGACGGCAGGCCGAACGCGCGGGTCGCGTCGCGCACGAGCGGAAACTGGGGGATCAGCGCATCGGGCGGCGGCGGCCGATGGGCCTTGTAGGCGGGAAAGATGTCGTTCCGGAAGGTTTTCGCGCCGGCGTCGAAGATCACCGCCAGGCCGTCGCTGGGTTCCTGCTGGTACAGCTTCCACAGCATGCTGCAGAAGCCGTACACCGCGTTCACCGGCGTGCCGTCGGCGCGGGTGAGCTCCCGCATCGCGTGGAACGCGCGGAAGAGGTACCCCGAGCCGTCGACCAGGATCAGCCGCGGCCGGTCCGTGGGCACATCCGTCATTGTTCGGGAGTCGGGCGCGGCCACACGCTACGGTCAGTCAGGGCGTCGCACGAAGCGGCGCCCGCAGTACGGACACACGGTGCTTCCCCCGGCACGGAGGGACAGGAATACGCGGGGGTGGCCGTCTGCACCGCCGCCATCGCAGGCGACGCGGTCCCCATCGACCTCAACGGTTTCCGGAGGCGCCATCGCACGCGGCCCCTGAGCGCGGTGCGGCCCAAGTCGTTGCCACGCGCGGGGCTTGATGATAAGGAAAGGGGAACGGCCATGCTAGACGAACCCGGTTCTCATTCCGTGCCCGGCGCGTCGGCGGCGGCTGCCATCCGCATCAGCGGCCTCGAGAAGGTGTACCGGGCCCAGGCGGGCCAGCCGCCCATGCGCGCGCTCCGGGGTGTCAGCCTGGAAATCCCGCGGGGATCGATTTTCGGGCTGCTGGGTCCGAACGGCGCCGGCAAGTCGACGCTGATCAACATCCTCGCCGGCCTGGTCGTCAAGAGCGGCGGACAGGTCGAAATCAACGGCCACGATCTCGACGAGGACTGGCGCCAGGCGCGCCTCTCGATCGGCGTCATGCCGCAGGAACTGGTCCTCGATCCGTTCTTCACCCCCCGCCAGACGCTGGAACTGCAGGCCGGCCTCTACGGGGTCCCGTCCCGCCGGCGCCAGACCGAGGCGCTGCTGGAAATGGTGGGCCTGGCCGACAAGGCCGACGTCTACTCGCGCACGCTCTCGGGCGGCATGCGCCGCCGCCTCATGATGGCAAAGGCGCTGGTGCACCGCCCGCCGATAGTGATCCTCGACGAGCCGACGGCAGGGGTCGACATCGAACTGCGCGAACTCCTGTGGAACGAGGTCCGGTACATCAACGAGGCCGGGGCAACCATCCTGCTGACGACGCACCACTTCGAGGAAGTCGAGGCCATCTGCGACCGGATCGCCATCATCAACCGGGGCTCCGTGACGCTGAACGGCCCCATGGACGAGATGCTGGCCAGGCTGGACCGCAAGGAACTCGTGATCCAGTTGGCGGAGCCGTGCGGCGAGGTGCCGGCCACGCTGGCCGACCTCGACGCCCGACTCCAGGGCGACCGGACGGTCGTGATCGGCTATCAGCCGACCCGGACCCGGACCGTCGACCTCCTGGGACGCATCCGCGATTCGGAGCTTCAGGTCGCGGACCTGTCGACGCGGGAGCCCAACCTGGAAGACCTCTTCCGGACCCTCACGAGCGAGCCCGTCCTCGACGCGGCGCGCCCGTGACCGCTCTCCGGGCCGCTGCCGAGCAGGCCCGCGCCTGGCCGTTCACCGAAGCGCGCCGGCTGGCGGCGCGGCTCGGCAATCAGTTGCCCGAGAAGGGCTACGTGCTGTTCGAGACGGGTTTCGGACCGTCCGGCCTGCCGCATATCGGCACCTTCGGCGAGGTCGCCCGCACGACCATGGTGCGCCGGGCCTTCGAAACCCTGACCGGGATGCCGACCCGGCTGATCGCGTTCTCCGACGACATGGACGGCCTGCGAAGCGTGCCGACCAACGTGCCCGAGCAGTCCATGCTGACAGAGCACCTGGGTCGTCCGCTGAGCGACATTCCGGACCCGTTCGGCGAGCACGACAGCTTCGCCGACCACAACAATGCCCAGCTCTGCGCCTTCCTCGACCGGTTCGGGTTCGACTACGAGTTCCGTAGCTCGACGCAGAGCTACCGCAGCGGCGCCTTTGACGCGACGCTGCTGCAGGTGTTGCGGCAGTACGACGACATCACCGAGATCATCCTCCCCACGCTGGGCCGCGAGCGGCGCGCGACCTACAGTCCGTTCCTGCCGGTCTGCCCGAAGACCGGCCGGGTTCTGCAGGTTCCCGTGCTTGCCCGGGATCCCGAGGCCGGGACGATCACCTACCGCAACGACGACGGGGTCGAGACCGAGACCCCCGTGACCGGGGGACGCTGCAAGCTGCAGTGGAAGCCCGACTGGGCGATGCGCTGGGTGGCGCTGGACGTCGACTACGAGATGAACGGCAAGGACCTCATCTCGTCGTACGAGCTCGGGGCCCGAATCGCCGGGGTGCTCGGCGCCAGGCCGCCGGCCAACATGACGTACGAGCTCTTTCTGGACGAACGCGGGGAAAAGATCTCCAAGAAGATCGGCAACGGCCTGACGCTCGAGGAATGGCTGGCCTACGGCACCGAGGACAGCCTGTCGCTCTTCATGTACCACCAGCCGGGCCGGGCCAAGCGGCTGCATTTCGACGTGATTCCCCGGCACGTGGACGACTACGAACGGCACCTCAAGCAATTCACGGAGGGAGGCCCGGACACCGACCTGGCGGAGCTTCTGGAAAACCCGGTGTGGCACATCCACGGCGGCCAGCCGGCGCGCACCGAGCTGGTGCCCCTGACGTTCGGGATGCTCCTCAACCTCGCGAGCGCCTGCAACGCCGAGGACGCATCCGTGCTCTGGGGGTTCATCGCCCGCTACCTCCCGGGCGCGGCCCCCGCAACGGAACCTGCGCTCGACCAACTGGTGGGCCTCGCCGTTCGCTACTACCAGGACCGGGTGCAGCCCCACAAGCAGTACCGACCAGCGTCCGCGCCCGAGCGCGCCGCGCTGCTGGCGCTGGCCGATGCCCTTCGCGCCCTGCCGCCCGAGGCGGATGGCGAGACGCTTCAAGGCACCATCTTCGAAGTGGGCCGAGCCAACGGCTTCGACGAGCCGAAGACCTGGTTTAGGGCGCTCTACGAAACGCTGCTCGGCCAGAGCCGCGGTCCCCGGATGGGCTCCTTCATCGCGCTCTACGGCATCGCGGAAACCGTCGCCCTGATTGAGGCGGTTGCCGCCGCCCCTCCGCCCGACCTCGCCGCCAGGTCCTCGTCATAGCCCCGGCTGCCTCCTTGGCAGTCGATCCTGTGCCGCCGTTCGGCAAGGCACCGGCGCCCGGCACCTGATTTCCGCCCAATCGGGAATCCGGCCAGGCCCCGAACTGGCTATCACCAAGGACAGCCGACCGGCCGTTTGCGTGATCCTCCCCCGAGCCCCCATCCGCCCACGATGGGTGCGCCGCCGGCCGAGGTCCACCCGCCCGGACCGCGGCAGCCAGCGCCGGGTAGCAGGGACCATGGGACAAGGATTTCCTTCCCGGCCAAAGACTGCACAATCCGTCATCGTCGGGCGCTCGCCGACGACACAGATCTCAGGGACCGGAACATGACCGAGCTACTGGCAGGAAAAGTCGCCCTCGTCACGGGCGCAGGGCGGGGAATCGGTGCCGAGGTGGCAAAGCTCATGGCGGCGCGCGGAGCGTGCGTCGTCGTGAACGATCCGGGCAGCGCCACGTCGGGTGAAGGCGAGGACCAGGCGCACGCGCTTGGGACGGTCGAGGCGATCCGTGCGGCCGGCGGCACGGCGGAGGCCAATTTCGACAGCGTCACGGCATTCGATGCCGCCGAGGGCATGGTGGCGCAGGCACTCGATCGGTTTGGCCAGATCGACATCGTGGTGAATAACGCCGGGATCCTGCGGGACGCCATCTTCCACAAGATGACCGAGGACGACTGGGACGCGGTGATCAACGTACACCTCAAGGGAAGTTTCAACGTGTCGCGCGCGGCCGCGACCCGCTTCCGGGCCCAGGAATCCGGATGCTTTGTCCACATGACCTCGACGTCGGGCCTGATCGGGAACGTCGGACAGGCGAACTATGCGGCAGCCAAGCTCGGCATCGTCGGTCTATCGAAGTCGCTCGCGCTGGACATGGCGCGGTTCAACGTGCGGTCCAACTGCATCGCTCCGTTCGCGTGGAGCCGGATGATCGGCACCATCCCGGCCGCGGACGAAGCCCAGCGCGCCAGGATCGAGAAACTCAAGCAGATGACCCCTGACAAGATCGCCGCAATCGTGGTTGCGCTGTGCTCCGACCGCGCGGCGCACGTTACCGGCCAAATCTTCGGCGTCCGCAGCAACGAGATCTTCCTGCTGAGCCAGTCCCGCCCCCTGCGCGGCATCCACGCAGGATCGGGCTGGACCCCGGAATCCGTACTCGAGCATGCCATCCCCGCGCTCCGGGCCGACTTCTATTCGCTCGACCGCACCGCGGACATCTTCAGCTGGGACCCCGTGTAGTCGGCGTACCGCCTGACGAGGCTGCGGCAGCAGCAGCCGGCCAGGCGTCAGCGTCAGTTCGGGACTTCACCGCCAGGTCGATACCCGCCGTGCGAGGTACGGGCAGCAGTGGCTGGACTGGGCGGCTCGACATTCTGTCTCCCGCCAGCCGTCCGGCAATAGGTCGCCGATCAAGTTGTGCGTTCTTCCGGCCTCGGCTCCGACGCAGGCGTCGCCGTGCATTTCGCCGCCCGGCTGGAAGATGTAGGAACCCGGCGGCAATTCCCGCTCCTCGCCGGTTCCCTCGAACCAGTGTTTCCACGTCCCCCTCAAGACAACGCCGTTGTAGTCGCCGGTATGCACGTGCACCGGCGCGACATATCCCGCCGGGAAACGGATCAGGCGGACATTGGCCCCTGTGGCCGGGTTCCCGGACAGTACGGCGACATCAACCACGGACCCTTCCCGGACGGGCTGCCAATCGACCTCGTCGAGCGAAATCATGAGCCCGTGGGTTCCATTGCTCTCTGCACCGGCGGCGCTGGTCACCGCCAGCAGCGCGGCGCTGCAAAATGCAAGTGTCATCAGCATCTTCATATGCGCTGCCCTTTCTGGGACGATCCAATCGCATGGCGGAGCCAATGATCGGACGGGAGTTCGGCGGTACAGGAAGAGCCACGACCGGGTCGGTGCCGACCCGTGGTGGGTCACGCGGTGATGTCTCGCGAGACCCGGCGGCAATTCAGGGGCGGCGCCGAAGTATGGCGGGACGAGCGATAGCCCTCAAGGAGGCATCCCAACTCCGGCGCGACCGAGGTCGGTTCCACCCTGCCCCGGCGCACGGCACGCGCAGTTTGGGATGGTTGACGGGGGCTGACCGGGTCCCTGACTCACCCTGCACTAACATGCCCGCTGGCCCCATCGATCCGGGCTGGGCAGCACGGACAACGGGTTCGCCGTGACCTCCTCGGTGGACGAGACGAAGCGTGTGCCCGAGGCAGGGTTCCAGCTGGACGGAAGACGCGATGGACGAGCATCCCTTTATCCCGCTTCCCGGTTATCGGGAATATCCCGTAGACGAAATGATCCGGCGGGCGGTCGAATTCCAGACCCAGTTGAAGCGGCGGCGGACGGTACGGAATTTCTCGCACCGCCCAGTCCCGCGGACCGTGATCGACGGCTGTCTGCACGCCGCGACGACAGCCCCGAGCGGCGCCAACCTTCAGCCCTGGCACTTCGTCGTCGTCAGCGACCAGGAGACGAAGCGGCGGATCCGGCAGGCGGCCGAGGAGGAAGAGCAGCACTTCTACCGGCATCGGGCGCCGAAGGAATGGCTCGACGCCCTGGCCCCGCTCGGCACCGATGAACGCAAGCCGTTCCTTGAGGACGCTCCCTATCTGATCGCGGTGTTCGCCCAGAAATACGGGCATTTGCCCGATGGTCGAAAGATCAAGCACTACTATCCAATGGAATCGGTCGGGCTTGCGACCGGCATGCTGATCGCGGCGCTGCACATTGCCGGCTTGGCGACGCTGACCCACACCCCGAGCCCCATGAAATTCCTGAACGAAATACTGGGGCGGCCGAAATCGGCGGAGCGGCCTTTCCTGTTACTGGTGGTGGGCTACCCGGACAAGAACGCGACAGTACCCGACATCAGTCGGAAGCCGCTCGACGAGGTCGTGACCTACATCTGACAGCAGAAGGAGCTTCACGTCGCTGCAAGACGCGAAGACTCTCGGAATTTGCCCGAGGGCCGGGTTGCGTCTGGAGAAGGCACCCGGTCCGCGTCGCGACCATTCGCCAACCCGGCTTCCAAGCATGTGGACGAGTGGGACGTCCGCCGCAGGACGGCCCGATGGTCAGATCGCCAAGTCAACGATCGGCGAGGCACCACTCAAGGATCGCTTTCTGCACGTGCAGGCGGTTTTCCGCTTCGTCCCAGACCGCTGAGTGCGGCCCATCGATGACTTCCGCGGTGACCTCCTCCCCGCGATAGGCCGGCAGACAGTGCATGAAGATGGCCTCCGGCGCGGCCACGTCCATCAGCGACCGGTTGACCTGGAAGGGGTGGAACATGTCCCGCCAGTTCGCCGTCCCGTCCACCGACTGCTCCGCCGCCATCGATTTCCAGGTATCGGTCAGCACCGCAGACGCCCCCCGCGCGGCTGCAGCCGGGTCATCCACCAAGCGGACATGGCCCGACTCGACCGCCCGGCCCATCAGATCCGCCGGCGGATGCCGCGATGGCGGACAGGCCACCCGCAGCTGAATGCCTAGCTGCATGGCGGCATGGATCCACGAGTTGGCAACGTTGTTGCCGTCGCCGATCCAGGCCACGTGCCGGCCATCCAGCGAGCCGAACCGGTCCATCAGTGTGAGCAGGTCCGCCATGACCTGGCAAGGGTGGCTCCGGTCGGTGAGCCCGTTGATTACCGGAATCCCCGCATGCCCGGCGAACTCTTCGAGCTGGACGTGCGACCCGGTCCGCAGCATCGCCACGTCGGCGTAGCGCGACAACACGCGAGCGGTGTCAGCGAGGCTCTCGCCGCGCCCCATCTGGGTGCCCTGCCGGTCCAGCGTGAGCGCCCGCCCGCCCAGCTCGTTCATCGCCACCTCGAACGATACCCGCGTCCGGGTCGACGGCTTCTCGAAGAGCATGGCGAGCGTCCGTCCATGCCCGGCGCCCGGCGTGGTCCGCAGCGCGGCACGGTCCTGCTTGTAGGCAGCGGCACGCTCCAGCAACTGCCCGAGGAGGGCACCACCGAGACGGTCGAGGTCGAGGAAATGTCTTGGTTGGTTCATCGGACCGGCCTGCCGCCGCTCACTGAAACGTGCGAAATACCGCTTCCGTTACGGTCAAGGCCTCGTCCACATGGGCGGGCTCGATGTTGAGCGGCGGCAACATCCGCACCGTATCTCCCCCGGCCGGAACCGTGAGCAGCCGGTGCTCGCGGAAACGGGCATAGAGATCCGCCGCCGGAACTGCCGCCGTCATGCCGAGCATAAGGCCGCGGCCTCGCACTTCGGAGATCACTCCGGGGAATTGCACTCGCAACCGTTCCAGCCCCTCTCGCAGGCGCGCACCCGAGCGCTCGACACCAGCGAGGAATCCCGGCGCCACGATCTCCTCGACGACCGCATCCGCAACCGCGCTGGCCAGGAAGTTGCCACCGAACGTCGAGCCGTGCGTGCCGGGGACCATGCCCACTGCGGCTCGCTCTGTCGCGAGGACGGCCCCGATCGGAAAGCCGCTTCCCAGGCCCTTGGCCAGCCCGGCGACGTCGGGCGACACGTCCTCCCATTCACAGGCCAAGAATCGGCCGGTCCGACCGATTCCGGTCTGGACTTCGTCGAGGGCGAGCAGGATGCCGTGCTCGTCGCACAGGCTGCGCAGCCCGGCGAGATATCCTTGCGGGGCGGTGACGATGCCGGATTCCCCCTGCAGCGGCTCGACGAACACCGCCGCGGTCCGGTGGGTGACGGCGGCGCGGGTGGCGTCCAGGTCGCCATAGGGCACCCGCACGAATCCCGGCGCGAGCGGTGTAAACCCGGCCCGGTGGGCCTCGTTGCCGCCCGCCGCCAAGCCCGCCAACGTTCGCCCGTGAAAGGCGCCCTCGGTCACGACCACCTCGACCCGCTCGGGATTCCCGTGGTGATGGTGAAACCGCCGAACCGTCTTGATCACGCCTTCCGACGCCTCGGCGCCCGAATTGCAGAAGAACACGCGCTCGGCGAACGAATGCTCGACCAGCCGTGCAGCGAGACGCTCCTGCGGGCTGATCCGGTACAGGTTCGAGGTGTGCCAGAGCCGGCCGGCCTGTTCGGCCAGGACCGCTACCAGTTTCGGGTGGGCGTGGCCGAGTGCGGTCACGGCGATGCCGGTGCCGAAATCCAGGTACCGCGTACCGTCGGCCGTGAAGAGGTACGGACCCTCGCCCCGCTCGAAGGCCAGGTCGAGCCGGGCGTAGGTGGGCATCAACGCGTCCATGAATTATGAGATCCGAAACAGAGGCGGGAGGGGCGAGGAAGATCCGGCAATGTAGCGCAGAACTGTCGGCAATGAGGCGGGGTTCAGTGCTTGAGCCGATACCCGGTCCGGAACATCCAGAGCGCCCAGAGCAGCAACCCGAGATTGATGACCGCAAGCACCGCCATGCCCAGCCCCAGGTTCGCGTCCGAATGCCCGATGAAGCTGTACCGGAACCCGTCGATGACATAGAAGAAGGGGTTGAACTGGATGGCGGAGTAGAACGGTTCCGGCAGGCGCTCGATTGAGTAGAAGGTGCCGGACAGAAAGGAGAGCGGCGTCACGACGAAGTTGGTGATCGTCGACATATGGTCGAACTTCTCGGCCCAGACCCCGGTCAGGACACCAAGCAGCGACATCAGCAGTGCGGCCGACACGACGTAGTAGCCCAGCACCGCCACGTCGTGCAGTCGGATCGGCACGAAGACCCACATCGCCATGCTGACCGCCAGCCCGACGCAGAGGCCGCGGGCTAGGCCACCCACCAGGAATCCTGTCAGCAGTTCGCCCGGGGCCAGCGGCGGCATCAGCAGGTCCACGATATTGCCTGTCATCTTCGCGCTCAGGAGCGAACTCGACGAGTTCGCGAACGCGTTCTGCATCACCGACATCACGATCAGGCCGGGCGCGAGGAACTCGAGAAACGGCCGCCCGCCCACTTCCCTGAACGTCCCGCCCAACGCCAGAGCGAACACCGCGAGGAATAACAGCGTGGTGACCATCGGACCGGCAATGGTCTGCTGGCCGATCTTCAGGAATCGCAGCGTCTCGCGCCCGCAGAGGACCCATAACCCGGCCCAGTTGATCCGCCCCATGGCGGGCGCCGGCATGGGTGCGGCCGGACTGCGCGAAGCACGCTGCGGCATGCGGGTCATCCCTCTGTCGAAGATGGAGCGGACAGGACAGTTCCAACCGGCACCGGGATGCCACGGAGAAAGGCTGCGGCGTCGAGCCTCCGACCGCCGGGGCGCTGCACCTCAAGCAACCGCAGTGCGTCCGCGCCGCACGCCACGGTCAGTCGATCGTCGAGCACCGTTCCGGCCGGCGCCGGAGGGGCCTCGACCGGCTGAGCCCGCCACACCTTGACGGCCTCGGAACGTCCCTTCAACGGAAACAGGGCCCGCGCACCCGGGACCGGGTCCAAGGCACGGACCTGTCGGTCGAGCTGCACGGCCGGTGCCCCCCAGTCGAGAACGCGGTCGGCCGGACCAAGCTTGCTCGCATACACCGCCTCCTCAGGCTGCGCCACGGGGACCAGGGTTCCCGCCGCTAGTCCGCGCAACGTTTCCGACAGTCGGTCTCCGCCGCAGGCCGCCAGCGCAGCGCGCAGCTTACCGCCTGTGATGTCCGGTCCGATCGGCACCTCGCAACGGTCCAGCACGGGGCCGGTATCCAGCCCCTCGTCCATCAGCATCAGCGAGATGCCGGTCACCGCGTCACCGGCCATGATCGCGCGCTCGACCGGTGCGGCTCCGCGCCAACGGGGCAGCAGCGAGGCGTGCACGTTCACGCACCCGAGCCGGAATGCCCGCAGGACGGCACCTGGCAGCAGCAGTCCGTAAGCCGCCACGACCCCCACGTCAAGCTGCATCGACCGGAGATGCGCGCTTTCCGCCGGTTCACGCAACGTCCCGGGAGTGCGCACGGGGAGGCCCAGGGAGCCGGCCCGTTCCGCCACGGGGCTCTCCTGCAGGCGGTGGCCCCGGCCGGCTGGGCGCGGCGGCTGCGTGTAGACCACTTCGATGCGGTGGCCACCGGCATGGAGTGCATCCAGTGCCGGCAGGGCGAACTCTGGCGTGCCGAAGAACGCCGCGCGCAGCGGCGCCTCCTCCATGCCGGCCTTCAGGCGGCCGGACGGACGGCCCCGTCGCGTGTCCGTCGCGCCAGCCGCTTCTCCTTGACCAGCCGCTGGATGATCCGGTCGCGCTTAAGGCGGTTCAAATGGTCGACGAACAGCACCCCGTCCAGATGGTCGATCTCGTGCTGCCAGCAGACCGCTTCCAGGCCCGTGCACTCCCGCGTGTGGGTGACGCCGTCGAGATCCTGGTAGCGGACCGTGACCCGGGCCGGGCGCTCGACCTCCTCGTAGGCTTCCGGCAGCGACAGGCAGCCCTCGCTCATCGTGGCGGTTTCCGCGCTCGCCTGCAGGACTTCCGGATTGACCAGGATCTGCGGGGCAGGTGGCTCGTCCTCCTGGTGCAGGTCCATCACCACCACCCGCAGGTGCACGTCCACCTGGGGAGCGGCCAACCCGATCCCGTTGGCGGCGTACATCGTCTCCAGCATGTTCTCGGCGAGCTCCTCGAGTGCCCGGTCGAACTGTGCGACGGGGCGGCTCACCTTGGTAAGCCGCGGGTGAGGCGCTTTCAGGACGGGAAGGATGGCCAAGGGAATCTGTCTCCAGAGCCGGGTGCGTTCCGACCATGGCGCGGTCGCGGACGGTGCGACATCCGGTACAAGTATGGCAAAAAACCGTCGGGGCGCGGAATCCGCCACCTCCGTCCCGACACCCTCCGGCCGCTCAGCCGGGCGGCCCCACGATGACCTGCTGCGGCAGGTCGGGGTGGCGCGACCACTCGGCGAGCGATCCGTCGTAGAGGCGCGTGCCGGCGCGCCCCAGGAGTTCGTGCAGCACGAACCAGCCGAGCGCGCTCTCCAACCCGGCGTTGCAGAACACCACCGGCGCAGCGTCGGCGGGCAGGCCGGCGTACGCCAGCGCGGCACGCACCGTCGCCGGGGCATGAAAGAACAGGGTGCCGTCCACCAGAAACCAGGCGAGCGGCACGTTCCGGGCGCCGGGCAACGTCCCGTGCCGCAGCACCGTCTCGTTGCGGTTCAGACCGACGTACTGGTCGCTGGTCCGCAGGTCCACGAGCGGGCGGTCCGAAGCGATCGCGTCCCGTACTGCCGCCTGGTCGGCGAGGATGGGGGGAGCCGGGCCCGGTTGGTAGGAACTGGGGACCGGCGGCCGGTACCCGGTGTCGACGTCGTTCTCCCAGTGTGCGGTCCAGGCAGCGAGACCGCCGTCGAGGATTGACACGTCGGCATGGCCGACGCTCCGCAGGGAAACGAAGATCGCGGCCGCCTCCGCCGCGTCATAGCGCCCGGTCCCCGGGGCCACGATCACGACGTGATCGTGCGGGCTGATGCCGAGACGCCCCAGCAACGCGGCGGTGCGGGTGGGCGGGGGCAGCCGCAGCGGCACCTCGGCCCGCGTTTCCCGCCAGCCATCCTCGTAGAAGTTCGTGAACGTGGCGCACGGGACGTGCCCGATCTCGTGGTCGGTCCGGGAGCGTCGGACGTCGAGAACGGCGAGCCCGTCGGTGCAGGTCCGCTCGGCCAGCCAGGCGACGTCGACCAGCGGCGGTGCCGCCGCGGCGGGCTGCGCCAGAACGGCGCATACCGTAGTCACGAGAAGGAGGAACCAGCGCCGGGCCATGCGGACCGGAGCATAAGGCGGGGCGACGGTGAGCAATAGGCAGTTCCTATGCAACGTATAGATGGACCCGCGGGTGGTGCAGCCTATCTTGCCCCTCATTGATGGGCGCACGAAATTGCGTCTACCTTGGAACCTCGAGTGGAGAGTTACCTATGTGGAAAGCTCCTATGGTTCGCGAGGTAGCGGTCGGTCTTGAGATCAACTGCTACGCTTGCGCGGAGGTCTGATCCGAGTCTGGATCTGACTTTGACCCCCGCCGCACGGTAACTTCCGGGGCAACGGTGATGTCTTATGCAAATCCGTGTTCTGGGAGCAGCCGCCGGCGGGGGGTTTCCGCAGTGGAATTGTAATCATCCGAACAGTCGTCGGGCCCGCTCCGGCGATTTTGCTACGCCCTCCCGCACACAATCTTCCATCGCCGTCAGCAACGACGGTGCGCGCTGGTTCCTGTTCAACGCCTCTCCGGACCTGCGCCAGCAGATAGCCGAAAACCCGGTTCTCCAGCCCTCGCCCGAGGCACCCCTTCGCTACAGTCCGATTGCCGGCGCGGTGCTGACCAATGCCGACGTCGACCACGTTGCCGGCCTGCTTAACCTGCGCGAGTCGCAGCCGCTGAGCCTTTACGCGACCCCCCGCGTGCTCGGCGTGCTCGAGGCCAATACCATCTTCAACGTCCTGAACCCCGAGTTCGTCAAGCGGCGCACTCTGGTCCTCGACGAGGCGGTGCAGCTCGTGGATACGGACGGAGGAGCAGCCGGCCTCGAGATCACCCCGTTCGCGGTTCCGGGGAAGGTAGCGCTCTGGCTCGAGGACGATGCCAAGGGACCGGATTTCGGCTCGGTGGCAGAAGACACGATCGCACTGCACGTCCGCTCGACGTCGAGCGACGCCTCGTTTCACTACATGCCGGCCTGTGCGGCCATCACGGACGCCGTGCGCGAGCGTGTCCGCGGCACCCCCCTGCTCTTTTTCGACGGAACGCTGTGGGTCGACGACGAAATGGTGCGCGATGGCGTCGGCGTGAAGACCGGCAAGCGCATGGGGCACACCAGCATCTCCGGAGAAGGCGGTTCACTCCACGGCCTCGACGGGCTGGGCATCGGGCGCCGGGTCTTCATCCATCTGAACACCACCAACCCGGTGCTGTCCGCGGACACCCCGGAGCGCCAGGCCGTCGAGAACGCCGGGTGGGAAGTCTCCTACGACGGGATGGAGATCGAGCTTTGATCGCGCCGGCGCCGATGGTGCCCGGTGCCCCCGGTACCGCCACCGAGCCGCCCCGCTCCGAGCCGGAGATGCTGGAAGCGCTGGCCCGGATCGGCGAAGAGCGCTACCACAGCCTGCATCCGTTCCACCGGCTGCTGCACGACGGCAAACTCGGGCACGGACAGGTCCAGGCCTGGGCCCTAAATCGCTACTACTACCAGTGCTCCATTCCCCGGAAGGATCTTACCCTGATGGCGCGGATCGCCGATGTCGACCTGCGGTTGGAATGGCGCTCACGGGTCATCGACCATGAAGGCGACATGGACGGATCGGGCGGGCTGGTGCGCTATCTCCAGCTCTGCGAGCGCCTCGGTCTCGACCTGGACTACGTCCGCTCGTGCGCCGGCTTGTTGCCCGGCACCCGTTTCGCGGTGGACGCCTACATTGCGTACGTGCGCGAACGCTCGGTGCTGGAGGCAATCGCCTCCTCGCTGACCGAGCTGTACGCGCCGGCCATCCACAAGGAGCGTGTCGCGGGCCTCTCTCGTCACTACGCCTGGGCCGACGACTACGCCCTCGCCTACTTCAAGAAACGGATCAACCAGGCCCGACGCGACGTGGACTTCGGCCGCGCCTGGGTCCTCCGCAACGCCCGGACCCGGGTGGAGCAGGATGCCGTGCTCGATGCGGTGCGCTTCAAGACCGACGTACTCTGGGCGCAACTCGATGCATTGCATTCGGCCTACGTGGAGCCGGGGCGGATTCCGCCGGGCTGCTTCGTGCCCGACGCGGCGGACCGGCAGGGTGCGGCATGAGCCAGCGCCTGTTGCTGACCGCGGACTCGGTTCCGCGGCTGCCTCGACACGCGAAGCTGCGGTTCGACCGGGCCCGGGATTGCTGGATCATCAATGCGCCGGAACGCGTATTCGAACTCGATGCCATCGCGGGCGAGGTCATCCAGCTCGTGGACGGCACCCGAACGCTGGCGGTCCTCGTCGATGAGCTCGCCGCCAAGTACGACCAGGCTCCCCGTGCGGACATCGAACGCGATGTCACCACCATGCTCCAGAACCTGGCCGACAAGGGATTTGTGATCGCATGACTGACCAAGCCGACGTTTCCTTGGGCGCCCCGACCGAAGACGCTGCCGGGCCCTCCGGTTCCCGCAGCCGACTGATTCCCTATGCGGTCCTGTGCGAACTGACCCATCGCTGCCCACTGCAGTGTCCGTACTGCTCCAACCCGCTCGAACTGGAGCGCGCATCCCGGGAGATCGACACCGACACCTGGAAGAGCGTTCTCTCGCAGGCCGTGGACATGGGGATCCTGCAGGCGCACTTCTCGGGGGGCGAGCCGACCGTCCGGAAAGACCTCGAACAGCTGGTCGAGCACGCCGCCAAGGCCGGTCTCTACACCAACCTCATCACCTCTGGTGTGCTGCTCACCCGGGCCCGCCTGGACCGGCTGCGGGACGCCGGCCTCGACCACGTCCAGGTCTCGTTCCAGGACACGGAGGCCGGGAACGCGGACCGGATCGCGGGCTTCCGCGGACACGCGAAGAAGCAGGAAACCGCGCGCATGGTGCGGGCAGCCGACCTGCCGCTCACCGTCAACGCCGTGATGCACCGTCAGAATCTGCATCATCTCGAGGCGATGATCGCGATGGCCGTGGAGCTTGACGCCGAACGCCTCGAAGTCGCCCAGGTGCAGTACTACGGCTGGGCACTCAAGAACCGACAGGCGTTCCTGCCGACGCGGGAGCAGCTGGACGAAGCAACGCAGATCGTCGAGGAGGCCCGGGTCCGCCTCAAGGGCATCCTGGCGATCGACTACGTGGTGCCCGACTACTACGCGCGCCGACCAAAATCCTGCATGGGCGGCTGGGGCCGCCAGTTCCTCAACATCACGCCGGCCGGCAAGGTGCTGCCCTGCCACGCGGCGGAATCGCTGGACTTCCTGGAGTTCGAGAATGTGACCGAGCGCCCACTCGCCTGGATCTGGGAGCACTCGAGCGCGTTCAACCGGTTCCGGGGCACCGACTGGATGCCCGAGCCGTGCCGCAGCTGCGACCGCCGGGAGATCGACTGGGGCGGCTGCCGCTGCCAGGCGTTCGCCCTGACCGGGGATCCCGACACGACCGACCCGGCCTGCGAATTCGCGCCACATCGGCAAGTGCTGGAAATGCCCGTCGGTGAAGCGGGGGGCGAGATTCCGGAGTTCGTGTACCGACGCATCGGCAACGGCTGAGCGGGCATCACGCCCTTGCGGAGGCCCGGACGTTGCGGATCGGGACTGGCGGGGTGACGCGTTCGCAACCGTCGCCCGCGAGACGAGGGCTTCAGGCGCAGGTCCCGGGCAAGTGGCTACGCGCCCCACCCGGACGGCGCTGCGACCCGCTATCCTGCCTTCCACTGTCCGCGCAGCCGGACCTCCCTTCCGTGATGGGTTCTTAATCACGCAACCGTTGATGACGACCGTGCAATCTTCCTCCAAGACCATGCAGTCGATGCTGGCTGCCGCCCAAGCCAAAGTCCCGCAAATCGACATCGTCGAGGCCCGTGCGCGGCACGGTCGTGCCCTGTTCGTAGACGTGCGCGATCAGCACGAAGTGGCGGCGGGGCACATTCCCGGCGCGCTCCATGTTCCGCGCGGCCACCTCGAGTTCATCGCGGACCCGGCCTCACCAAGCCACCCCACACAGCTCGCCGCCGACGCCGAACTCGTGATCTACTGCGCCGCCGGCGGACGCTCCGCACTCGCGGCGGCCACCCTGCAGGAGATGGGGTACGCCAACGTCTCGAACCTGGTTGGTGGTTATGCAGCCTGGGTTAACACAGGTGGTCCGACCGAAGACGGTTGAGCCGGTTCCGAACAGTCGGCGCGTGCCGGCTAGTATGGTCATCGCCCAGATCCGCACCCGTAGCTCAATTGGATAGAGCGCTGCCCTCCGGAGGCAGAGGTTGCAGGTTCGAGTCCTGCCGGGTGCGCCATAA
>JAGWAT010000028.1 GCA_021296265.1 Alphaproteobacteria bacterium
CTGGCACAACCTGCCTGTCTGGGCATGGGCATTTCTCTGGCCGGTTACCCTTGTATTTGGTCTCTGGCAGATCCTCGTGGCCGACCATTTCTCCTCCTGGGAGGCGGCGTTGATGGTGCTCGTACTGGCGGTGGAGGCCCAGGCGGTCTTCATCGTTGGCCACGAATTGATCCACCGGCGCTCAGTATGGGAGCGCCGTGTCGGCGAATTCCTGCTCGCTTCCGCTTCGTACCCGCACTACGCCACTGAGCACGTTTACATTCACCATGCCTTGGTAGGCACCCCTTTCGACGTGGGTTCCGCTCCGAAAGGCCAGGGCCTTTGGCAGTACTTCCCTCGTGAGGTTGTCAGCAACATTTTCGGTGCATGGCGCGTGGCCCGTGAGCGGCTGGCCCGCCGTGGGTTGCCGATCTGGCATCACACGAATCCATTCTGGCGGTACGGCCTCGAAACTGCGTTTTGGTACCTGCTGATCTACTGGATGGGCGGCCCCTGGGCAATCCTGGTCTTTGCCATCCTGTGTCTTGGCGTGGTCCTCTCAATGAAGATCAGCAATTACATCCAGCACTACGGGCTGCGTCGTGTCCGATTGCCCAACGGTCGCTTCGAGCGAGTGCAGCCCCGGCATTCATGGAGCGCCAACTGCAGGTTCAGCAACTGGATGTTCTACAACATGCAGCGGCATCCGGACCACCACGCGGTGGCAAGTCGGCACTATTCGCTCCTGCAGCACTACGGTGAGGACGAATCACCGCAACTGCCCGGTAGCTACGCCAAGATGTTCAACCTGGCGGTAAGGCCGCGCCGCTGGTTCGAGACCATGGACCCGCTGGTCGATCGCTGGCGCGCACACTTCTACCCGGAGATTGATGACTGGAGCGCCTACGACAGCGCGGTATCTGCTGCCCGTCCGGAGGCGTTTGACGCCATCGTCGAAATCTTTGACGCCGCGCCACGTCTCGCACGGCGCATGGAACGAAATCCGGAACTGCTCGACACCTTGCAGGAGAGGGAATTCATCGATCTCGACCTGCCGGCGGGCTTTGGACCAGACCCGGCCAGCGAGGTAATTGCCCGTCGCGGCCTGACCCGGATCTACTGGACGCGTGAGCTCGGTGTGCCCGAAATGCGCGAACAGATCGCCGAGCTGCCGTTCCAGGATGCCAGCGACGCGGTTGAGGTCGTGCGGAACTGGTCGAACGACAAGACCTTTCAGGTCGGCGTCCACACGTTGCGGGGGAATCTCTCGCCGATCGAGGCCGAAACAGCCCTGTCCCATGTTGCGGAAGCTTCCGTGACTGCCGTGTTGGACATCATTCACGATGAATTTTCCGACCAGCGTGGCCCGGGCGCTGGCGGACTCGCCGCCCGAGCAGGGAGGTGACGCCCGGCCACAGGCTCAACGTGCTGTTCGTGTACGAGGGGGGACGTCCGGAGTACTATGACGCCCTTTGCCGCCGGTTTGCAAAGGCGTTTCTCGTCCTGTCCACCAATAGCCTGCTGTTTGCACCGATTGCGAATGGTGTGAACGAACCTCCTGTGCGTTCGATCGCTGAATTCATCGGCCACTGCCGAACGGGTGCTTCCTCCGGCGAGCTTCTCGACCTGATGAGAACGCGATGCCTCCTTGAGGCGGGCGATTCCGGCTTGGGGAGACGGTTCGACGAAGCGCGACGCGAGGTCGTGTCAGACGCATCCGTGCGCGGGAAGCTGAGCGAGGAATTGCGTCAGGCTATCGGCAACCCCGATGCAGGCAGCCTCACTTCGGTGATCGTCGGTCGAGGGGGCTTCCGGGATGTGGAGCGCTGCGCGCAATGGCTGCGGCTGCAGCACTTCGGCGAAGTTTCTGACCATGCCGTCATCACCGCTTCGGTCTTCGAAATGGCAGGCGAACACGGCTGGGTCACCAACGAGAGTGCGAAGCAGTTGGTGGAAGCCGCAGTCATGTGGCGCACCCTGAGGGGAGCGCTTCGCTTGGCCACAGAGTCGGACGCCGAGATCGAGTCCCTCGGATCCGGGGCCAAGGCAGTGCTCGCGCAATCCTGCGGCACCGACGACTTCGATGGGCTGATGAAGGCGATCACCGCTACTGCGGGACGCGCCGCCCGCGCGATCGACGACCTGCGCGGTACGGGCGTTTCCGAGCCGGCGGGCGACGCCACCAATGATTCGCCGACCCGGTCCTGAATGCCGCCGCGGTCCGGCTGCCGGTCCGTCCGCACGTTGGCGACGTCGGCCTGAGCCAGTATGCCGGTTCCCGTCTGCGGACATCTGCGGGCGCCGTGCCGCCCCGACATGCTCAAATCGGTTCCCCGGCTGAGCGGAACGTGCACAACCGCGACCGGTAGGGCGCCGGCCCGCCACCGGGCGTCACCCTGATGCGCGGACACCCGGTTTCGCCCGAAGGATTGAATTCTTCAGGCAGGTCCGGAACGGTCGCGGGACGGTCGACCGAGGTTGATTTCGGGCTCCGTACCGTTGAGCAGGCGCCGGATGTTAGCGTGATGGCGCAAGGCGACGAGTAGCGCGATCAGGATCAGCGAAGGCAGGTGCGCGGGGTCCCCCGGGAGGTCGATTGGCAGGAAGCCGGCCCGCTGAAGTTCCAGCATCCCCCAAAGAAGCGCGGGCGTACCCACCACCACTGCACCCAGCGCACCGACCGAGGACTTGCGGGATATCGCCACGAGCGCGACCCAGGCAACTCCCGTTGGAAGCGCCACCGGCCAAGCCAGGGCCAGCAAGGTCCCGTACGTCGTGGCGACCCCCTTGCCGCCACGGAAGCGAAGCCACACCGGAAACATGTGTCCGGTCACCGCGGTGAGTGCGGCCCAGCCGGCAGGTTCGGGGCCAAACCGCGTGGCCAGTACCACGGCCAGTGTCCCCTTTGCCGCATCCAGGATGAGGGTCGCGAGGGCAAGTCCGCGCCGGCCGGTGCGCAGGACGTTGGTCGCCCCGATGTTGCCCGACCCGCCGCGGCGGACGTCGCCGACGCCGGCGAGACGACCAAGGATCAGGCCGAAGGGGATGGACCCCAGGAGGTAGGCCGGGACCAACACGGTCGCCCAGTACGCGATCTGACCCCAGCCAATCGCTACGTCCGGGGTCACGTCTCGCCTCCAAAGACCGGCCGTCCGTCGACCACGGTACGGATCGCCTTGCCGCGTACCGGGTACGCGGTATAGGGCGCATTCTGAGACTTGCTGCGAAACTCCTTGGCGTCCAGCACCCAAGCGAGATCGAGATCCAGGAGGACGAGATCGGCCGGCTCGCCGGCGGCCAGGCGCCCACCCGGCACCCCGAAGATGGTGGCAGGTCCGCTGGTGACACGCCGCAGTAGCTCCAGCAGCGACATGCGGCCCGAATGCACAAACTCCAGCGCCAGCGGCAGCACGGTTTCCAAGGCGGCCATCCCGAACGCCGCCTGTTCGAACGGCTGGCGCTTGCTGTCCTCGTGATGGGGCGAGTGGTCGCTGGCGATTACGTCGATCACGCCGTTGACGACTGCGTCGGCAATGGCCGCCCGGTCCGCCTCGACGCGCAGGGGTGGCGACACTTTTGCGAAGGTTCGCCAACCCTCGACCTCGATCTCCGTAAGCGAAAAGTAGTGGGGCGCCGTCCCGGCGGTCACTGAAACTCCTCGTTCCTTGGCCGCCAGCACGGCCTCTACCGCCCCCTGCGTCGAGAGGATCGGAAAATGGATGCGCGCCCCCGCCGCCTCCGCCAGCCGAAGGTCGCGCTCGACCAGAATCGTCTCAGCGATCGGAGGACGGCTGGGGAGGCCGAGGCGCGTGGCCAGCGGGCCCGCGTTCATGGTGCCGTTGTCGGTTAGGGAAGGATGTTCGGGATGCTGGACGAGCAGCAGATCAAGAGAGCGCGCGTACTTGAGAGCGCGGAACATCAGACCAGCGTTCTCGACGGCTCGGTTGGCGTCCGTGAACGCCAGCACCCCGCTCTCCGCAAGCAGCCCCATTTCGCTCAATTGCCGGCCTTGCCCCCCGACGGTGATTGCGGCGGTCGCGTAAACCTTGACGAGGCTGGTCTCGCGTGCGCGCCGGCTGATGAACTCCACTTCGGCCACACCGTCAATGACCGGGTCAGTATCAGGTGTGCAGAGAATGCTGGTGATCCCGCCCGCAGCCGCCGCCCGGCTTGCGGTAAACAGGGTCTCCTGGTGTTCCGCGCCGGGCTCGCGGAGATGGGCCCGCGTGTCGATCAGCCCCGGCGCCAGCACGAGGCCCGCGCAATCTATGTGGACCGCGTCTTCGGGCGGCCCTTCAGCAAACAGCCCGGGGCCGACGTCGATGATCTTCTTGCCTTCGGTAAGCAGCCCTCCCTGCACGTCGAGTCCAGACGCCGGGTCGACGAGACGAGCGCCGATGTAAGCCGTCCGCCGCGGCGGGGCGCGGAATTGCCGGGCCGCCGTCAGCCGGGCGCTCCTGGTGCCGAGTCCTGAACCAATGCCTCGAGCACGGCGATTCGCACCGCCACTCCATGCGCGACCTGCTCGAGGATGAGCGAGCGGCCGATGTCGTCAGCGAGCACGCTGTCGAGTTCAACGCCGCGGTTGATCGGTCCTGGGTGCATGATGACGGCGTCGTCCTTGGCGGCGTGCAGCTTGTCTGAATCCAGGCCGAAGAAGCGGAAGTACTCGCGTGTGGAGGGGACGTGCGAGCCGTGCATGCGCTCCAATTGCAGCCGAAGCATCATCACGACATCTGCCCCTTCCAGCCCTTCGGCCATCGACTCGAACGGCTCGGCACCGAACGTCTCGATTCCGGCGGGCATGAGGGTTGCAGGTGCCACCACGCGCACCGTCGAGCCCATGATGGTCAACAGGCGAATGTTCGAGCGCGCCACCCGGCTGTGCATGATGTCGCCGCAGATAGCGACAGTGAGGCCTTCGAGGGTGCCCTTGCGGCGCCGGATCGTGAGGGCATCGGTCAGCGCCTGGGTCGGATGTTCGTGATTCCCGTCGCCGGCGTTGATGACCGCGCAATTGACCTGGTGGCTGAGGAGGTGGGGCACCCCGCTCATCGCATGGCGCACGACGAGCACATCCGGGCGCATGGCGTTGAGCGTCATCGCGGTGTCCAGGAGGGTCTCCCCCTTGCCGGTGGAACTGGTCGCCAACGACATGTCGACGACGTTGAAGCCGAGACGCTGACCGGCAATCTGGAACGATGCGCGGGTGCGCGTCGAATTTTCGAAGAACAGGCTGATGAGCAGGTGGCCGGGCAGGGTGCCCGGCGGCTGATTCTCCCTGGCGAGGCGATCTGCAATGAGATCGGCCCGGTCAATGTATTGGACGATCTCGGTGCGGCTCATCTCCTCGATTCCGAGAAGATGGCGGCGAGCTACGGGACCGGTCGATGCAGCTGCGCCCATGAGTTCAAACGATAGGTCAGGTCCGGCAGGACGGCAACCGATCCACGCTGCCCTGCTTGTGCGATCGTCCCCCGATCACTACCGGATATGGGGTTCACGCGTGGTACACTGCGACACCGAATTCACGTAGCAGTCCTTGGGGTGCTCCATGATTTTTCGCCCGCACATTGACCGTCGCGCACTTGCGTCGCTTGCCGGTGTCGCTGCCCTCGTGGTGTGGTACCTGCCTGGCCCCGCTGCAGCCGTGGAGTTCACCACGTCGGCACCGCAGGGGTATCTGATCGATGCGCAGACCGGATCGGTCCTGCTGGCCAAGGAGGCCGACCAGGGGATGCCGCCGGCGTCGATGAGCAAGCTGATGACGGTGTACATGGTCTTCGAGGCGCTCAAGGACGGCCGACTCTCGCTCGATACCGAGCTGCCCGTGAGCAGGGAGGCCTGGCAAAAGGGCGGATCCAAGATGTTCGTGGAAGTGGACACCACCGTGCCGGTAATCGACCTCCTGCGCGGGGTGATTGTCCAGTCGGGGAACGATGCGAGCATCGTCCTGGCCGAAGGGATCGGTGGGACCGAGAGCGGTTTCGCAAGCCTGATGAATCACCGAGCGCGCGAGCTCGGCCTCCTCGACAGTCATTTCACCAACTCCACGGGGTGGCCGGATCCCAACCACGTGATGTCGCCGCGCGATCTTGCCCGTCTGACGGTGCTGATCATCGAGCACTTTCCCGACTATTTCCCGTTGTTCTCCGAGACCGAATACACCTACGGCGGCATCAAGCAGCAGAATCGCAATCCCCTGCTGTACCGGAATATGGGTGCCGAAGGGATGAAGACCGGCTACACGCAGGCGGCCGGATACGGGCTTACCGCCTCCGCAATCCGGAACGGGCGGCGCCTCGTGCTGGTGTTGAACGGGATGAGCTCGCCGCGGCAACGGGTGTCGGAAGCTACCCGCCTGCTGGAACTGGCCTTTGCGCAGACCGAGGCCGTGCACCTCGCCGATGCCGGTGAAGTGGTCGGCACGGTGGCCGTGGCGGGAGGGCGAGACCTCGAAGTCCCGGTCACGTCGGCGACGCCGCTGGCAGCAACCCTGCCACGAGGGTCCGGGCGCGACGACACCGAGTTCTTTATTCGCTACCAAGGTCCCGTCGCGGCGCCGATCGAGGCCGGCACACAGGTCGCGTCGTTGGTTGTCAGCAACCCGACGCAGGCTCAGAGCGAGTATCCGCTTGTCGCAGCCACGGCAGTTCCCGAGGTCGGCCTCTTCATGCGGATGGTCCGGGCAGCCGGCGTCCTGATCTGGGGCCCGCCATAACCGGTTCAGCAGCAAGGCGCGCTGCATTCATCACCTTCGAGGGGATCGACGGCAGCGGGAAGACGGTCCATGCACGCATCGCGGCGGACCGGCTGGAGTCGCGTGGGATCTCCGTCGTGCGCACACGCGAACCGGGCGGCAGCGAAGGGGCCGAGGCGATCCGTGCGCTCCTCACGGACGGCGGGCTCGAACGCTGGGACCCGATCGCCGAAACGTTCCTTCTGTCGGCGGCGCGGGTGGATCACTGCCGACGCGTGATCGAGCCGGCCCTCCGACGAGGGTCATGGGTGGTGTCGGATCGATTTGTAGACTCCATGTTCGCCTACCAGGGTGCGGGCCGCGCGGTTCCCCCAGCGCTCCTGCAGACGATGGTGTCGCATTCGGTCGGCGACGTGATGCCCGATCTCACCGTGATCTGTGACGTGGGCGTGGAGACGGCCGATGCCCGGGTCCAGCTTCGCAACCGGGACGGCGGAGGGGTTCCGACCCGCTACGAACAAGCCGACCGGGCGCTTCGGCAACGGATCCGACAAGGGTTTCTCGACCATGCATCGCTGGCGCCGGAACGATGCGTTGTCGTCGATACCGCCGCACCCCAGGATGCGGTAGCCGCACGGATTTGGTCAGTGATCTGCGAGCGACTGGGCGTGGATGATGGCCAAGACTGAAGCAGTCTACGTGGTGGAGCCGCTGCATCCACGCCGGGCCGAAGGGTTGGTCGGCCACGCCCGGGCATGGGCGGCTTTCTCGGCGTCGCTCAGGACCGGGCGAATGCCGCACGCGTGGCTTCTGGTGGGGCCCAGGGGGGTCGGGAAGGCGACGTTCGCCTACAAGGCTGCTGTCGAGATTCTTACCAAGGGGGGCGGGGCGCCCGGCCGGCTCGATCCGTCTAACCAGTCAATCCTACGGCGGGTGGCGGCAGGGAGCCACGGAGACCTGCTGGCTGTCGAGCGGGATCTCGATGGCGGTGACACGCAGGGAATTCCCGTCGCCGCCGTCCGGGACCTCCGAAAATACTTTGGCCTCACCTCCGCGGAAGCGGGATGGCGTGTGGCCATCGTGGATGCGCTCGACGACTTGAGCATCCACGGTGTCAACGCACTGCTCAAGGTTGTCGAGGAGCCGCCGCCACGCGCGCTGTTGTTCCTCCTTGCACATCGGGCCGGCGCGGTTCCGGCGACGATTCGCTCGCGGTGCCGCCGGCTTCCCTTTGCGGGTCTAGCGCCCGGCGAATGCGTCCAGGTGCTCGAGCGCCTGTTGCCTGATCAGAGCCCGGTGGAGCGGTCAGGGTTGGCACACCTCGCCAACGGCGCTCCCGGGCTCGCGTTTGCCTTTGCCGAAGCTGATGCCCTCGCGCTGTTTGGCGAGATTACGGGTCTCTGCCGGACACTGCCCGCGCTCGACGTTCCAGCGGCCCACGCTTTCAGCGAGCGATTTGCGCGGCGGCCGGGCTCGGAGCGTTTTTCCACGTTCGCCGCCATGTTCAAGATCTGGGTGTACCGGGCCGCCATCCGCATCGTGGCAGGGGATTCGGCGGTCGGTGCCGACATCGTGGATGGGGAAGGAGAGACGCAGCGCCAGTACAGCACGGCTGCGGGCCTTGCGGGGGTGCTGTCCTTGTGGAACGATGTGGGCCGGATTGCGGACGCGGCGATACACGCGCACCTCGACCGCAAACAAGCCGTACTGGATGTGTTGTTCGCGAGCCGCCGACAGGCGCGCGGCGTTTGAGCGGGGGATGACTGTGGACCTCTCGCCGACGATGCCGCGCTACTACGTCACCACGCCGATCTATTACGTGAACGATGTGCCGCATCTGGGGCACGCGTATACGACGGTTGCATGCGATGCCCTGGCGCGGTTCATGCGGCTGGATGGGCGGGAAGTACGGTTTACCACCGGGACTGACGAGCACGGCCAAAAGGTGGCGAAGTCGGCCGCGGCAGCCGGGCTGGAGCCCGGAGCGTTCACGGATCGGGTGTCCGAGCGCTTTCGCTCCCTGGTCGAGGCCGTCGGGGCCGCGCCAAACGACTTCATCCGCACCACGGAGGACCGTCACTATCGATCGGTTCAGGAGATCTGGCGGCGGCTGGTGCAGCGTGACGAGATTTACACCGGCAAGTACGAAGGCTGGTACTCGGTGCGTGATGAGGCCTATCTCGCGGAGAGCGAACTGTTACGACAGCCGGACGGAACCTTCCGCGCAGCAAGCGGTGCGCCGGTCGAGTGGGTTGCCGAATCCAGTTATTTCTTCCGGCTCTCGCGCTGGCAGGAGCCGCTGCTGCGGTGGTACGCCGAGAACCCTGATTTCATCGGGCCCGAAACCCGGCGAAATGAAGTCGTCCGCTTCGTGGAGGGCGGTCTCGAGGACCTCTCGGTGTCGCGGACCAGCTTCCGATGGGGCATCCCCGTGCCCGATGACCCTGAGCACGTCATTTACGTTTGGGTCGATGCACTCACCAACTACCTGACCTCCGCCGGATTCCCGGACGAGGGCTCCGAGACATACGATCGATTCTGGCCGGCCACTCTCCACGTGGTTGGCAAGGACATTGTCCGTTTCCACGCCGTGTACTGGCCGGCCATGCTGCTGGCGGCCGGGCTTACCCCGCCACGCCGGGTGTTTGCACACGGCTGGTGGACCGTGGAAGGCCAGAAGATGTCGAAATCGGTGGGCAATGTGGTCGATCCGTTTCAGCTCGTGCAAGAGTACGGGCTGGA
Source organism: Alphaproteobacteria bacterium (assembly GCA_021296265.1). GTDB lineage: Bacteria > Pseudomonadota > Alphaproteobacteria > TMED109 > TMED109 > VXPW01. Next base: position 9,422 of record JAGWAT010000028.1, read on the forward strand.
CCAGGTCCGATACTTCCTGCTTCGCGAGGTGCCGTTCGGCAACGATGGCGATTTTTCGAGGGCCGCGATGATTCACCGCGCGAACGCCGACCTCGCGAATGACTACGGCAACCTGGCGCAGCGGGTGTTGACGCTGATCCAGCGCAACTGCGGGGGTGCCATCCCGGAGCGTGGCGAGGCGACGGCGGAAGATGATGGCCTTCTCCAGGCCGCGGCCCGTCTGGGGCCTGAGCTGCGGCCGCTGATGGAAAGCCAGCAGATGCACGCCGCCCTGCGGGCGCTGTGGGACGTGATCCGGGCTGCGAACGCCTACATCGACCATGCCGCGCCGTGGGCTCTGGCCCGCACCGACCTGATCAGGTGTCAAACGGTGCTGAGCGTATTGCTGGAAGTCTTGCGGCGGGTCTCCATCTTCTCGCAGCCGTTCGTTCCGGTCGGGGCGGCCGCGATCCTGGATCAGCTCGCCGTTCCCGTGGGTCGGCGAAACTTCAGCGACGCTGACGAGGGCCCAGTCCCGGGCACACCGCTCGATCCCCCGACCCCGGTCTTTCCCCGGCTGGCGACCGAGGTGGCGGCCCATGCTGGTTGACAGCCATTGCCACCTCGACTTTCCCGATTTCGCGGATGACTTCTCCGCGGTACTCGAGCGTGCTCGAGCGGCGGGCGTGCGAACGCTGCAGACGATTTCGACCCGGCTCTCGGCGGTGGACACGATTCTGGCCGTCGCTTCGCGGGATCCGGACATCTGGTGTTCGGTGGGGCTCCACCCGCACGAGGCCGGCACCGAGGAGGACGTTTCGCCCGAGCGGATCGTAGCGTTGTCCGATCACGCGGACGTGATTGGGATCGGCGAGACCGGACTCGATTACTTTTACGAGCACAGTCCGCGCGAGCGACAGCTGGTGAGCTTCAGGAATCACATCGAGGCGAGCCGGAGAACCGGGCTGCCGGTGATCGTGCATGCCCGGGACGCGGATGACGATACGGTGGAGGTGCTCAAGGATGAGTACGAACGGGGCCCCTTTCCCGGTCTCATTCACTGCTTTACGGCCGGTCGCGACCTGGCGCGTGCCGCGCTGGGCATAGGTTTCCTGATTTCCATTTCCGGCATCGTGACGTTCAAGAAGGCGCAGAACGTCCACGCGGCAGCGCGCGAGATTCCGCTTGACCGATTGCTCGTCGAGACGGATGCGCCGTTTCTGGCGCCGGTGCCGCATCGGGGCAAGCGCTGCGAGCCCGCGTTTGTCGCGCGGACGGCGGCGGCAGTAGCGGAGTTGCGGGGAGCGGATTCCGGCCAAGTGGCCGCCGCCACGACCGACAACTTCTTCAGGCTGTTTTCGAAGGCGAGGCGGCCGGCAGGCTGAGGGCGGTTCCGGGGCTGGCCCGTTTGCGCTATGGTCGACGCATGCTGTCATTGTCGCCACAGACCCTGCGCATCCCCCTGATTGCCTTGGGAGTGCTGCTTTCCGCACCGTCGGCGGGCGCGAACGACGCACCAGCCTCTGCCGCATCGTGTATGGCCTGCCATGGGGTCGACGCCCCGGGTGCTGACGCCGTGACGCCCCACATCGCGGGACTTCGGAACAACCACCTGCTCGCGGCGATGCGGGACTATCGTTCGGGGCACCGCCTGCATCCGCAGATGCAGCAGGCCGTCCTGGGGCTGGAGGACGAGGCCCTTGCCGTGCTGGCAGCCTGGTATGCCGAGCAGCCTTGGGTCGCGGTCAGCGGCGCGGTCGACAGCGAACTGCTGCGGGCGGGCGGCAAGAAGGCCTTCGCTTCGTGCAGTTCCTGCCATCGCCGGTCGGGCGAAGGCGGGATCGGAGCCCCGCGTCTCGCTGGCCAGAGTGTTGGCTATCTCATCGCAGCGAGTGAGGCGTACCGCGACGGCGGTCGGAACAGCCCGGCCGCGCGCGGGAAGGGTTTCGTCATGGGCGGCCTGACCGATGACGAGATCCGCGCCCTTTCACACTATTACGCGAGTCTTCGCTAGCCGAACACGGCATCGGGGCAGTGCTTCTGAGGCCCGCACGGCACGCTAGGCAGGCGCAGCGCAGATGTCCGCTCTTGCCTGGGCGAGGTCTGATCCGGCGCTCTGTGGGAGAGGGATCCGTCAAGCGCGGATTGCGATGACAGAGAGCAGCCGGCCGTAGCGCCGTTCTCCCGCCCGCCGGTTCCAGCGATAACTGAAGAACCTGTCGGGTTCTCCGGCGGTATCACGGTCGAGCGTGTCGACGGACGCGACGCCAGCCTTTCCCAGGCAGCGGGCCGCGTAACCGGGGAGGTCGAACAGGAGCTTCTCGCCCGACTGTCGAAACAGGGTTTCGTGTGCCGGGTCGTCCCGCAGGAAAGGTGCTGCGAACGGGGGATCAACCTGGTAGCTGGCCTGCGCGATGGCTGGCCCGATGGCAGCGACGACCCGCTCGCGCCTGGCGCCGAGCCGTTCCATGCTGTCCACGGTGTCCTGCAGCACGCCTGCAAGTGCACCCCTCCACCCGGCATGGGCGGCGCCCACGACCCGGGCCACCGGATCCGCGAACAGGACCGGCGCGCAGTCGGCAGTCAGAATTCCGATGGCGACATGCGGTTCCCGGGTGACGATGGCATCCGCCTCCTGCGCAGGTGCTGGCACCGAGCTGGCAACGACGACACGGGTACCGTGGACTTGAACGGGAGTGATCAGGGGCACGGTTCCCAGGCCCGCCGCCGCGATTGCCCGGCGCCGATTTTCGGATACCCGTGACCGGACATCGTTGGATCCGAACCCGCAGTTCAAGGACCGGAAGGGACCGCTCGAAACGCCGCCACGGCGAGTAAGGAAACCATGGAGTACGGGTCCGCCCTTGAACACCGGCGATCGGAGTGCCTCCGCTTGGTGCATCAGGCGAAGCCCGCCGGGTCAGGACCGCTCGGGCAAGCTATCGACATGGCCTGGAATTGCGACCCCATGCCCTCGGGTCGGGTGAGGCGGCGAAGGGCGCTCTCGATGCCGTCCCGTGTCGCAGGCTGCATGGCCGCGAGTCGGTGGCCCCGTTCGCGAATGCCCACGGTTTCGAGGAACGCCCCTTGTGCGCGCGGCCCATGCACCGAGGCTCCGGCGGCGCGAGCCGTGTTGGCTAGCTCCTGGAAATCGACCCTGGCGGAAAGGTCTGCTGTGCCGGGTTCGCTCAGCGGGTCTACCCGGCGGTGCGACTGGACCGCCTGCAGGGTCCCGCAAGGCTCCCTCGGGTCACGCGCGTAGTCGATGATCAGGCTGGCTCCGCCATCGGCCACGGCCCGGCCGGCAAGGTCGGCAACAACGGCTTGGGCGGCGGGGGAAATCTCGACGATGTCGCCCTCGCGCGCCAAGTCCGGCAAGTGCGGTGTGGCGGGCGACGGGTGCGGTGCGAGCGCGAAGATGAAGCGGGCGCTCGATCCGTCCCAGGTGACCGTTCGTTCCCGCCAGTGCCTCCCGGTCTTGACGTACTGGTGAATGGGCAGGGCATCAAAGAACTCATTGGCCACCACCAGAGCGAACGCGGCCGGAACGGCGGCAAGATCATCGGTAAGACTTGCGGCCGGAACGGCGCCAGCCTGCTCGCGGCGCAGGATCGACGAGGTCTCCACGAACCAGACCTTGGCCGCCCTGGTAAACGAAGGTGAGAGGCCAGCGGCCGTGCGCAGGATGTCCTGCATCAGCGTGCCCCTGCCAGGACCCAGCTCGACCAGCAGAAACGGTTCCGGACGGCCGGAGCGGTACCAATAGTCCACGAGCCAGGCAGCGATCATCTCGCCAAACATCTGGTGGACCTCGGGCGCGGTGGTGAAATCGCCGGCCCGGCCGATCGGCATGCGGCGCGCGTAGTAGCCCTGTTCGGGATGGAACAGGGCGGTGCCCATGAAGTCCGCGACTGACAGCGCGCCGTCGCGGCGCATCCGGCGGATGAGGATGTCCTGCAGGGTCACGTTCAGGCCCGATAAATTGCCCGTGCCGACAAGACCGCCCCGATGATGAGCACCGGGAGCGACAGCAGCATGCCCATCGTCAGCGGTCCCGCCAGGTACCCCAGCTGGGCATCCGGCTCGCGAACGAACTCCACCAGGATGCGCGAGCATGCGTAGCCCGCGAGGAAGATGCCGCTGAGGGCACCCGGGCGGTTGATCAGGGGCGTTCGGGTCGCCAGGAAACGGAGCACAAGAAACAAGAGCACTCCTTCCAGTGCGGCCTCGTAGAGCTGGCTCGGGTGACGCGGTTCGGGACCAGCCCCCGGAAAGATCACGCCCCAGGGCAGGTCGGTCGGCCTTCCCCACAATTCGCCATTCACGAAATTGGCGGTCCGCCCGAACAGGAGGCCGACCGGGATGACGCAGGCAATCGCATCGCAGAACGAGGCGAACGCGAGGCCGCGCGAGCGACAGAACAGCCACGCCGCGATTGCGCTCCCGGCCAGACCGCCGTGAAAGGACATGCCACCTTGCCAGACCGCAAACGCGGCCAGAGGATCTTGGACGAGAACGTCGTGGCCGTAGAACAGCAGGTAGCCGATGCGCCCGCCCACAATGATTCCGAGCACTGTCCAGAGGACGAAATCAGCGACATCCTTCGGCCCTGCGTTGGCGGGAAACCGCCCGATGGACTGCGACAGGAGGCGCCATCCGAGGAGAATTCCTGCAATGTACGCGAGGGCGTACCAGCGGACGGTCAGCGGTCCGATGGCAAAGGCGATCGGGTCGATATCAGGAAAGGGCACGTTGCGAAGTCAGTTGTACGGCGCTGATGGAAGATCGCTGCTAGCAGTCCGTATACTAGCGCGACGATGCTCGGAGAAACATGCCGATGGCGACATCCCGGCGACTTGCATCCGATTTGTTTCGGCTGACGAAAGGGGCGGCACGAACGTGCCGTCGGATAGGCAGGGAGGCGGCGGCCCGGGGAATGCCGGCGCGGGACCGATTGCTCGACCGGCTCGGGTTGGTGCCGCGTGAGGAGTTTGACGCTGTCCGCGAGCTTGCCGAAAACGCACGTCTCGAGAATGAACGACTGGCAGAGCGCATCGCGGGGCTGGAGGCTGGCGGCCGCAGGCGAGCGACCAGACGGCGCAGTACGGCCAAGAAGGCGGGAGCGTCGGCACCATGATCGCTAGCGAATCAGTCCGTCCGTGAGCGCCGCCACGCAAGCGCTGCGGATCCTGCTAGTTGGATCCGGCCGCATGGGCTCGGCAATGCTGCGAGGCTGGCTGGGCCAGTCAGTTACATACCCCGATGCCATCACGGTCGTGGAACCCGACGAACATCGACGGACCCAGGTGGTTGCGGAGCACGGAGTTCCCGTCAGCGCAGTGGTGCCCGAGGAGTGGTCGGGTGACGCGGTTGTGTTTGCCGTCAAACCGCAGATCCTGGACCAGGTTCTGCCGGCCTATCGCACCTACTGTGCCGCCGGCTGCGCGGTTTCCATTGCAGCGGGCAAGGACCTTGACGCACTCGCGAAGGGCGTCGGCAGTTCCGTACCGATCGTGCGCGCCATGCCAAACCTCCCGGCTTCGGTGGGGCGGGGAGTCAGCGTGGCGGTCCCGAATCAACAGGTAGATGCGAAGATCAGAGACTGCGCGAATCGGTTGCTTGGTGCAGTCGGATCCGTTCACTGGATTGAGGACGAAGCGTTGATGGATGCGGTCACGGCGCTTTCGGGGAGCGGCCCGGCCTACATATTTCTGCTGACCGAAGCGATGGCGAAGGCAGGCGGACAGGCTGGGCTTCCGCTGGCGCTTGCGCGCAGTCTGGCTCGGGAGACGGTTGCCGGCGCGGCCGCGTTGATGGCTGCAACGGACGACGACCCAGCGCAGCTGCGCGCTGACGTCACGAGTCCTGGTGGCACCACTGAGGCCGCGCTCCGTGTACTGATGGAGAACGACCTGTGGGCTGCATCTGTGGCGCGCGCCGTCACCGCCGCTGCCGACCGCTCACGCGAACTTGCGGCGGTCCAGGAGAGTTGAGGGCCTCGACCGTGCGTCGCCGTCGGACACATTGATGAACCGGGAAACGGATTGAAGCTTCGCTATGTAACGTGGCGACGAGAGTCTCAATCCATGAATGACCTGTACATGGTGGCCACCCCAAATGGCTACAAGGTAAGTGTCGCCTTGGAGGACTGGTCAGGGATCCCGGGTGTCGAGGAGCTTGAACATCTCGCCGCTTGGATGGATCGAGTGGCAGCGCGGCCAGTCTGCGCGCGGGGGTCACGCGTCCGCCGGCACCGAGCCGGACCGAGGTGGTTGACGTGGCGAGGAAGTTGCTGGTCCGTTAGTCACCGGCGAGGTCGGTGCGTGCCGCCGACAGGTCTTCACGGAGCTTGCGGAGCCGCTTCCGAAGTTTGGGGTCGATCGGTACGGCCCCCGGATAACGGATGGCGTCGATGCCCTCTTCACGCAACGCTTTCTGCGCGCCGTCGATGGTCAGGTGACGCTCGTAAAGAAGACGCTTGATGCCCCGGAGCAGCGCGACGTCCCTGGGGCTGTAACGACGTCGCCCGCCGCCAACCCTCCGTGGGCGTAGGGCCGAAAATTTGTCTTCCCAGTAACGAAGCACGTGCTGGGGGACGTCCAATTCGCTGGCCACGTCCCCGATTTCACGCAACGCCGTGCTCCGGAAATCAGGTCGTTCGGCAGCTTGATCTACGGGGCCTGCCGCTGGACTGGTTTCTCTGTCCGGCCCGGCAGGTGCTGCGGCTTCCTCCGACCGTGGCGACTGCGACGGCATCGGGTCCGGTCTCACCGGGCTTGGGTTCGTGGACTCGCTTGACAGCTGAACCGCGGACTTGGAGTGGGGGTCTGATGCGTGCTGCACCTCACTCATCCCGCGGTGCAGAATTGACCCGTTGCTTCAGATTGTTGGAGGATCGAAAACTGACCACCCGGCGCGGTTTGATGACGGCTTCGACCTGCGTGTTGGGATTGCGACCGAGCCGCATGCCCTTCCGGTGCAGGATGAACCGACCGAAATTTCGAATCCTGACCACTTCGCCGTTGGCCAGGCGTTCAGCAATCTCTTCGAACACTTGGTCCACCAGAGTGGAGGCGAGCTGTTGGGACACCCCGAGTTGTTCGAATATTTCCCGGGCTAGGCCAGCGCGCGTAAGAGTTCCCTTGCGCATGCACATCCCCCTCGAGCCTGCCGTCTAATCTATCCATCAGTTAATACTAATGTCAATGACAAATGCTGCGGGAGTGTTCGCAATATTGCACGTTGATGCAAGATCAACTTATGCCAAGAGGCATAGCCATTAGAGTATGTTAATTCGTACGCTGCCGGGCTACGCGTAGGCAGCTCGGATGCTAAGCGGGCGCGGCTTCGCCTATTTCCCTTATTGCCGCAAGAATGTGCTGATTAACGTCGCCACGCACCATGTCGTACGCTACGTCGATGGAGTGCGCAAATCCCAATGCGTCGGTGCCGCCATGGCTCTTGACGGTAACGCCGTTCAGGCCGAGCAGAATCGCACCGTTGTGTTTTCGGGGGTCGAGCTTCTCGCGGAGTGTCTGGAAGGCAGGGCGGGCGAGGACTCCCGCCATCAGACCACCGAGCGAACTTCGTAGCGCGGTGCGAAGGTAGTGGCTGCAAAGCTTCGCCGTGCCTTCTGCCGTCTTCAGCATCACGTTACCGGTGAAACCGTCGGTCACCACGACGTCGGCTTCACCGGCCGCCACTCCATCACCCTCAATGTATCCCCGGTAGTGGTTGCTAAGCGGGCCTTTTCGCAAATGCTCATCTGCCTGGCGGATGACGGCACGCCCCTTGCCCCGTTCTTGTCCGATATTGAGGAGGCGGACTTCCGGTTCGATGCGGCCGAGTACCACGCGCGCGAATGCCGTTCCCATTACAGCAAACTGAACTAGGTGACTGTCTTCGCATTCGGCGTTGGCACCCATGTCCAGCAGCACGGTTTCACTCCGGCGCGTCGGAATCGTGGCCGCGATCGCGGGACGATGGATGCCGGGAAGGCATTCGAGAAACTTGACGGCAAAAGCCATCAAGGCACCGGTGTTGCCTGCTGAAACCGCGGCGTCGGCAGTTCCGTCCTTTACCGCTTCGATGGCGAGCGCCATGCTCGAATCCATCTTGTTTCGAAGGGCAAGCGACGGTTTTTCATCAGCCTCCACGCTAGAGGCTGCCGGAACGATGTCGCAGCGGTCCCGCAGCGCCTTCTGGCGATCCAGGAGCGGCTTGATGCGGTCAGAATCGCCGACGAGGTACATCCGGGCGTCGGGATGGCGAGCGGAAGCCAGAGCGGCTCCCCGGATCACGAGTTCCGGCGCACGGTCGCCGCCCATCGCATCCACTGCGATAGTCGGCTGTCGGTCCATGAAGAAAAGTTCAGTCGCTGGCGGAAGAAGAGTCGTCGACAAAATCGCGACCGCGATAATAACCGCACGAGCCGCAAACATGGTGCGGTCGCCGGTACGAACCGCAGTGCGGACATGCGACGGCGTTCACCGGCTTTAGATGCTGATGAGCGCGACGCTGTCCTCGCCGGGAACGCGAAACTTTCTTGCGCGGAACTGCCATGAGCTTGCCTGATCAGTCGAACATGACTTTGAGGCGGTCTAGGTAACCCAATTGACGCCGCTGCGCAAGCCGGGAACCGACCGGCCGCGCGACGCAGCTAAGCGCCGTGGCCCGTACCTGTCAGTCGGGCCAGCTTGGAAACGAACTCGGATTCTGCGTCGCCTTCTAGCCAGTCGGCGTCCCCGGGTGACGGCGCGTTCGGGTGTCGAGGATATGGATCTAGCCCCAGCGAGAGGTGTTGGATGGCCAGCTCGCCAAGCTGCAGACCCTCTGCGTCGAGTGCTTCCGGCGTGTCGGTGTCCACTGGCACGTCCGCTGGGGCGGGGTTGTCAGCACGTTCACCGAAGGATGCCGTGAACGGGAGTACAACTGACTCCTCGAAGTCTTCAAGTGTGACGACGCACGTGCGGACGACTCGCGCCCGGACCACGGCCTCGACTCTCACGCTGCCATCGGACCCGACAGCTACCTGCGCGTCCACCGTAAGGGATCGCAGTCTTGGCAGCTCCAGGCGTTTGGCCACGATTGGGCACTCGGCTGCGGAGCAACGGAGCTGAAAGCGGCTCCCCGCTGCTCCCCAGAGTTCGGAGGGGACGGGATCCAGCAGGGGACGTGCAGAAGGCATGTGAAGGGCGTCGCCATCGGGTCAGGGTCGCCAGACCTCCAGACCTAACGTACCCAATGCGCGCGCGTGGCATCGCGTGGGTTCCACTGCACACGAGGCGTCCGAAAGGGGCGGCGAATGGAAGTCTAGAACACCGGTTGCCTCATTTGCACCGTCCACCCTGGTGATGCGCTTTGGCTAACAATTACAGCGGCCAGGCCACAGCTGGACTGCAGCAGTCGGCAGCGACAGCGCCGCCGCGGCGGCACGTCGGGCTCACGGACTGCGCCTTCACAAGGAGCGGAGGATGGTTTTGCCAATGTGCACAGTCGGTTCCGTGTTCCGCAGCCAGTTGAACGGGGTAGTGGTCCGGTTCGGGATGACCCGCGACGCCGCTCCCACCCTGGAATCGGACATCAGCTACCATGTCGCCGCCGATTGGGCGGGGTGGCCCTGCTGGTATGCGGCTGCGATACCGGCGGCTCGATCGGTGAGTTCTCGTGCCAGGGCCAAAGGGGGAATTTGTCCATGAAAGTCGTCGAATCAGTTGCAGAGATCCTGAAGCGCGAGAACGTGGAGATCATCTTCGGTTACCCGGTCAACCATGTGCTGGAGTACGCCGCGCGAGCGCACATCCGACCGATCATCGTGCGGCAGGAGCGCATTGGGATCCATATGGCGGACGCCCTTTCCCGTATGACGTCGGGAGCCAAGATTGGTGTTTTCGCCATGCAGCACGGGCCGGGTTCCGAGAACGCCTACGGAGCAGTGGCTCAGGCCTTCGGCGAATCGGTGCCGATACTGGTGTTGCCCATGGGATACCAGCGCCGGATCGCCCACATCCCTCCCAATTTCAATTCGACACGGACCATGCAACCGGTCGCGAAATCGACCGAGCCAGTGACGGCCGCGGCAGAAGTCGGAAACGTGCTGCGACGGGCATTTACCAAGCTGCGGACCGGCCGTGGAGGACCGGTAGTGGTCGAGATTCCGGCTGATCTCATGCAGGAGGAACTGCCCGGAGATCTCGACTACGAACCGGTCTACTCGACGCGTTTTGGCCCTGATCCCGATGCTGTCACCGAGGCCGCACGACTTCTGCGATCGGCCCAGCGCCCGGTGATCTACGCCGGTCAGGGGATCCATTACGCGAGGGCGTGGCCCCATCTTCGGGAACTGGCCGAAAAACTGGCAATCCCTGTCTGCACCAGCCTCGGGGGGAAGAGCGCCTTTCCTGAAGATCACCCCCTAAGCCTCGGTTCGGGCGGCGTTTCGATGCCCCGGCCTGTGCGAACGTTTCTGGATCAGGCGGATGTCATTCTTGGCATCGGGTGCAGTTTCACGGAAACCGCATTCGGTGTGTCCATGCCGACCGGCAAGACGGTTATCCACGCCACGCTTGATCCCATGGACCTGAACAAGGATGTTCGTTCCGACGTGGGGCTGGTTGGAGATGCCGAGCTGACCTTGCAGGCCCTGCTTGGAGCCCTTGAGGACGAGCCCGACCGCGAACAAGCAACCGTCGCCGGGGAGATTGCCCGCGAAACGGAGCAATGGAGGGCGGAATGGCTACCCAAGCTGACCAGCGACGCAACCCCGCTGAGCCCCTATCGCGTGCTCTGGGAGCTTCAGCAGACCGTGGACAAATCGAACGTGGTGATCACCCATGATGCGGGTAGTCCGCGCGATCAACTCTCGCCATTTTGGAAGGCCACCGAGCCCCTGTCATACATCGGCTGGGGCAAGACCACGCAGTTGGGCTATGGCCTCGGCCTGGCCATGGGGGCCAAGCTGGCCTGCCCGGAGAAGCTTTGCATCAACGTCTGGGGTGATGCCGCCATCGGCTTCACCGGCATGGATTTCGAGACAGCGGTGCGTGAACGCATTCCAATTCTCTCGGTACTGCTTAACAACTTCTCGATGGCCATTGAGCTCAAGGTCATGCCGGTTTCAACTGAGCGATACCGATCGACCGATATCTCCGGCGACTACGCCGCCATGGCACGTGCCTTCGGAGGCTACGGAGAACGCGTTACAGAGCCGGGCCAGATCCGCGAGGCTATCAGGCGCGGCATCGCCGCCACCGAAGACGGTCAGCCGGCTCTCCTCGAGTTCATCACGTCCAAGGAAGTCCAGGTTTCCAGGCATTAGCGTGCCGCGACGTTGGGGTGGGGACAAAATGGCTGTAGCGTCCGGGCGGGCGGGGTGTTCTGGCTTACTCCGCCGGAGCCAGCATTGGCGGCGCCTCTACAGCCTGGAGCGCGTGTCCGTTCGCGGTTTGAAGTGCGTCATCTGGTGCGGAAGTCTTGCCTGCCTATGCTGACCGTGTCGCAGTCCTCACGGGAGTTCGTTTGTTGCGCATCTCGCCAATAGCGTTGTCACTGATCGCGTTGACGGCGGTCTTGGCTGCCTGCGGGTCCCCGCGTGTCACCACCAACGGATTCCTGTATTCGGGCCTCGATCTGTCGTTCTTGGAAAACGAGGGCACGACTTGTGAGGAGGTCTACACGGCCTTGGGGACCCCGACGGCGGTCCGGCACTTCACCGGCGAGCCCTTTGGTAACGATGCGTGGTTCTACATCGGTCAACGTGTCAGCTACTACGCGTTTTTCTCGCCCGAGGTTATCGAGCAGCGTGTTCTCATGGTGCGGTTCGACGCACAGATTGATGCCGAAGTGTCCATCTGCGGCGACAATCCAACGGTGGTTGAAGCGGCCGGCTTTAGTGAGAACGCTTTCCGCAACATGGCGTTCAATCCGGACGCTACCGTGGTGGTCGGCAATACAAGGACCCTGTTGCAGGAGTTGTTCGGAGATATCGGCCGGTTCTCCGCGCCGTCCGTTCGTTAACTGCCTGCGCGTACGCATGTGCCGAGGAATGCGGCAAGACCCCGGGGGAGTTGGCGGCGTCCGCACCGCTCGGCTGACGTCCGTGACCAGTCTGGGCCGTCCGCAGGCACAGCACCAGTCCGCGTCTGTACCGGCCGCCGACAGGCGCTCTCGATTCTGGGTCGCGCGGCAACGCATCCGATCAGCCGGTGTCGGTCATTCGGGTAACGGCGAACGGACTTAGGTATCAAGGAACAACCTTCGTCATGGCTGTGACACAATTTGACGGCAACACGCTGTGGGCCGGTCAGTCAGCTCTTGGCACCACTGCCTAGGATGAGCATGGAGTTGGTACTGGCCGCCTCGTATCTAAAGCAGCTTGAGGCTGAAAGCATCAATATTTTCCGTGAAGTGGTTGCCGAAGCTAAGAGTCCCGTCATGCTTTATTCGGTCGGCAAGGATTCGAGCGTCATGCTGCGCTTGGCGATGAAGGCGTTCTATCCGGCCAAGCCCCCTTTCCCCTTGCTACATGTGGATACAACCTGGAAGTTCCGGGAGGCGATCACCTTTCGTGATCGCGTAGCCGAACAAGCGGGCCTGGAGCTGATTGCATATGTCAATGAGGATGGCCTTCGGCGCGGGATCGGGCCCTTGTCGCACGGATCGCAAGTTCACACGGAGGTCATGAAGAGCGAGGCGCTCAAGCAGGCACTGGACAAGTACGGGTTTGACATGGCCTTCGGCGGAGCCCGGCGTGACGAGGAGAAGTCGCGGGCCAAGGAGCGGGTGCTTTCTTTCCGCGATGCAGAACACCGGTGGAACCCGAGGGATCAGCGGCCGGAACTTCGCAACCTCTACAACTGCCGGCTCAATTCCGGAGAGAGTTTGCGCGCGTTTCCGCTGTCAAACTGGACTGAACTCGATGTCTGGCGATACATCGCCTTGGAGCAGATCGATGTCGTGCCGCTCTATTTCGCGGCCTCTCGTCCCGTGGTGGAGCGGGATGGTCTCTTGATCGTGGTGGACGACGACCGGTTGCCAATGCGGAAAGGGGAAACGCCATCACTGCGGCGCGTCCGGTTTCGAACGCTCGGTTGTTACCCTCTTACGGGAGCGGTCGAATCCGATGCCGAGACGGCGGCCGACGTTATTCAGGAATTGGAGGGCACGCGATCGCTGGAGCGCAGCGGGCGCGCGATCGACCATGACGAGGAAGGGTCGATGGAGCGCAAGAAAAGGGAGGGGTACTTCTGATGCCTACGACTTCCGCGCCCAGGGCCGATCTTCTCCGATTCGTGACATGTGGCAGCGTCGACGACGGAAAAAGCACACTGATCGGCAGGCTTCTGTGCGATGCTGGGTTGATTCCGAAGGACGAGTTGGCGCGGCTGAGCCCCCGAGCCCAGCAGAGCAGCGGCGGCCACGAAGTCGACTATTCATTGCTGCTTGACGGCCTGCAGGCAGAGCGCGAGCAGCACATCACGATTGATGTCGCCTACCGCTACTTCTCGACCGATCGCCGGCGATTCATTGTGGCGGATGCACCGGGACATGAACAGTACACTCGAAACATGGCGACGGGAGCGTCAGCTTCCGATGCCGCGGTTGTGCTGGTGGACGCGCGCGAGGGATTGCTGGTGCAGACGCTGCGCCACAGCCACATTGCATCGTTATTCGGGATTCGGCACGTGGTACTTGCCGTAAACAAGATGGACCTGGTCGATTACTCCGAAGATCGTTTCGAGGAAACCGCGAACGGTTACCGCGCCGCCGTCGAACGCCTGGGGTTTGCGAGCATCGATTGCATCCCGGTGTCGGCATCGCACGGCCACAATGTGGCGCGGACGACCGACGCGATGCCGTGGTACGAAGGGCCCGCCCTGTTGCCGTGTCTGGAGGGCCTCGCGGTCAGTTCAGCGCTCGCGGCGTCAGCCTTCCGTTTCCCCGTGCAGTGGGTGAACCGACCGCACGCGGATTTTCGTGGATATTGCGGCACGGTGGCATCAGGCATGGTCCGGCCCGGCGACGAAGTCGTGGTATCCCCTTCCGGAGATCTGAACCGGGTGTCGAGAATCGTCACGATGGACGGAGAACAGGACCTGGCCGTTGCGGGCGATGCGGTCACGCTGCTCCTGGACGAGGAGACGGATGTCAGTCGAGGACACGTAATCGGATCAGCCGATTCGCCGCCAGAGGTGAGCGACCAGTTTCGGGCGACTCTGCTGTGGATGGATGCAGAGCCGATGCTCCCTGGCCGTGCCTACGAAATCAAGATCGGCACGCAGTCGACGATCGCGTCGATTTCTGACCTTCGGTACGTGCTCGACGTTTCTCTACTTGAGCGGAGGGCGGCGAAGGTGCTTGAGCTCAACGGAATCGGCGTGTGCAATCTCGCGTTGAACCAAGCTGTCGCTTACGACTCGCGACAGGCAGATGGAGCGTCGGGGTCGCGCTACCTCCTGATCGACCGGTATTCGAAGCGAACGGTTGGAGCAGGTACGATTGACTATGGGCTGTCGCGTGCCCTCAACCTTGCCCCACAGAACCTGCAGGTCGACAAAGCAGCTCGTGCAGCGTTAAAGAATCAGAGACCGTGCGTGATCTGGTTTACGGGACTTTCCGGTGCCGGAAAATCGACGATTGCCGATCTTACCGAGAAGAAATTGCACGCCGTGGGCCTGCATACTCACGTGCTGGATGGTGACAACGTCCGGGCGGGATTAGGCCGAGACCTCGGTTTCACCGACGCTGATCGGGTCGAGAACATCCGCCGGATTTCGGAGGTCGCGGGGCTGTTCGTTGAGGCCGGTCTGATCGTCTTGGTGGCAGTCATCTCACCGTTCCGGGGCGAAAGAGAGATGGCTCGCGCGGTGGTGGACGAGCAAGAGTTCCTGGAGATCTTTGTCGATACGCCGGTCTCCGTGTGCGAGAGCAGGGACCCGAAGGGCCTGTATCGCAAGGCTCGTCGGGGCCAACTCTCGAATTTTACCGGTATCGATTCACCCTACGAGCCGCCGGAAGAGCCTGAACTTCGCATTGACACGACCAAGATCTCGGCTGAGGAAGCTGCCGACCAGGTAGTCCAACTGCTCCGTACCCGAGGTAACGTTTGAGCATCCATGTCTCGCGTCAAGCGTGGATTCGCTGGAATCCGGGTTCCGATGCAGGTTCCGCACAGAAGTTTCACAG
>JAGWAT010000063.1 GCA_021296265.1 Alphaproteobacteria bacterium
CGGCAGGTGCTGGCCGCGGCCTACGTCGCCAGACCCGACCGCTTCGTGAAAGGCCCGCCGAAGGCCGCCGAACTCCCGGACGAGATCTGGATCAACCGCGCACTCTCCGTCACGTCGGTCGTTGGAGCAGAGCCGGTCAACAGGGGGAAGGGAGGACTCACTAGCACTAAACTGAATCGGAACATGTCTCAAATTTGTTGGCAGGCTCCGATCCCTCTCCTTCAAACTCAAGTCCATATGCTCCTCTCCCGGATCCCGTTGGGTCATCGACCGAACCTGATCCGAAAGAGGACATTTCTAAATCGCTAAGGGAGGACATTTCTAAATCGGTACGACATATACACTTTCGATGCCCATTGACAACACGGTCCTTCGTGGCTAGTCTTATAGTTCGTGTTGTTTCGTTCCCCGTTCTGGGGATGGCGGGACTGCCGAAGACCAGCCCCACACTGGGAAGCTGGTGGAACAACTCACCTCAACGAAGGGTGTTTTATCATGATCAAGCGTAAACTCTGGTTGCTCGCGATGTCGACAATCGTCTTCGTCAGCGTGGCTAGCGCCCCGGGACCTGTAGGTGCTGCGGAGAATTGTAAGGCGCTCAGGTCGGCCTGTCATGGCGTCATCGGCTTGGAGTGCTGCAGCAAGAATTGTATCACTTCAGCCGAGGGAGAATGGGGTACTTGCCAACCCAGCGAGGTTGACTAGTTGACCAGCGCGAGCACAATCTCGCCTAACTAAAACTAGTGTAGTGTCCTAAACAACAATTTGTTCGATACACTACACTAGGTGTCCTCACCGCACGTCGTTCAGGGCGGCGAAGTGCTCTAGGTTCACTTGGCGGTTGGGGAACAGGGTCGGTATTCTCATCCGGGATCCGATCCCGCTCCCCGGTCGGCTGGTTTGCGCCCCGCCAGCTTTGGTCGAATAACCATTTTGCGTGCGTGATCATGAAACTGAAAAAGAAGTGGATCCTCAACACAGTCACGGTGTCCGTTACAGTACTGGCGATTGTTGTAGGAGGGAATCGGGTGCTTCAAATGGCCACTGCACCACCGGGGTCTTTCGAGTCAGAAGAGGTGGAGAACTGGCGCCGGTTCAGTAGCGCGGGACATCGAGCAGGTTCAAGCGAGGCAACCGTTGTAATCGTTGAATTCCTTGATTTCACGTGCCCCTACTGTCAAGAGGCCGCGCTTGGTCTGGAGCTTCTGCGCAACCGCTACTCAGCAGATGTGGCTGTCGTCTACCGGCACCTACCCTCGGATCGTCCAAATTCGCTGCCGGCGGCCGTTGCCGCCGAGTGCGCGACGAGATTCGGGCGGTTCATGCAGTTTCACGATGCCTTGATGGCGCGACCAGATGCGATAGCTGCCAAGACGTGGTCGGAATGGGCCGAGCAGGCAGGCATACCCGATACAATCGCGTTCGTAGAGTGTATGGCGGAAACGACCGGGTCCCCTACTATTCAGCGCGACACGCTTGCCGCTAGAGAATTGGGAGTGCAGGCCACGCCGACCTTTCTCATAAACAACCGGATGTTCGAAGGGTATCCTGGCTTTGACCGCCTTCACGATGTTGTTCGGGAAGCCATCCGAAAGTCGGCTGGAACGGATCAGTCGGCGGAACGTTCCCGCAGCGATGGGCGCCGCCAGTTACCGTGGGGGTTTGAGAGCGTATGGCGAATCAGTTCTTTGACCCACGAGTCCTTGTCCGCATATACTTTCTCTGCACGAAACGTTGACGCGGACGCTGCGGGCAATGTCTACCTTTTGGACCAGACCGCCCAAACGGTGTTCGTGATCTCACCGGATGGAGAACTCCTCGATTCGCTTGGTCGCACTGGGGGGGGTCCTGGGGAGTTCGGTAACGCTGTTGCGCTTGACGTTACGACCGACAGCATTCTGGCCGTGCTGGACTACAGTGGGCGGCTCGTGCGCTGGAGAGTGCCGGATGGCCAGTTGCTAGACCCCGTCGCAACGAAGGAAATATTCAACTTCGGCGGGCTCGTCCGCACGCTGTCCGATGGCCTAATCGCGACCGAGATGGAAGCGTCATCTGGCAACCGGTACGCGTACCACGTCACGCGCTCGACATCTGCTGGAACGGAACGCGTTTTCATAGGCCGCATGTCTCCCCGAAACTTATTTGCACCGTGCGGCCGGTCGATGTCCTATCCGAAGTTGTTCGAGCCAAGGATCTCGTGGGACTACAACAATGGGATGCTCGCGGTCGCGGAAGACAGTTTATATGTTGTCCACATCTTCAAAGAGGGTACGCCTCCGGTGCGCATTGAGAGAGATGTTCTTCCCCGCCCTGTCACCGCTTCAATGGCCCGGAGAGAGCTTGGTGGGAGGCCCATTTGGGCGCAAATCACTGATCAGTGTGGAGTAACAGTACATCAGATTCTGGACGGGCTTGGCTACAGCAGATACCTACAAGCCGTCGCCGATGTGCGAGTGTCACCCAGCGGCGAAATCTGGGCACTTCGGGCAGGGACACACGACGAACCGCGGGAAATTGATGTGTTCTCAGGCACCGGAGAGCATCTGGGGACGTTACCGCCGGACTCGCCCTTTCCGGCGGCGTTCGCGCCGCCCGACCGAATCGTCGAAATCGGACATGACGAGTTGGGCCCGACGCTGACAGCATATCGGTTGTCACGATAGCGACAGGCAACGCGGTGGCCCTCAGTCCGGCTCCCATCGGTCCGTTTCCGCCTGAAGCCCCGTTCCTCAACGGGCACTAGTGTAGTGTCCTAAACATAAGGGTGGTTATGGGGTGGCGGCGGCCATGGCCTGCCGTGGCGCGGTTCGAGAGGGACCGGGTGACGCCGACGGCGAGTTGAGCGGCTAGTGCGCCGATGCGCCATCGGCGCTTGCGATCGCGTCAACCTCCAGAACCTGAACAATGCGAGCCACTGGTCGAAGGTGAGGCCGCAGGGTGGTCCGGAAGGATCGAACCTGAGATCTCGACTCAACCGGTAGATTTGCGTTCGCGTGAAGTCGGATCGCAGACACCGCCTGATTGAGCGGCCGTCGCGACCGAAGCAACCCTGGATGAAGCGCCGGTAGTCCACGGCCTGGAATCGGTCCACAAGCGGTCTGGTTCGACGGGCGAGCCACAGCGCGACGGCGTCGACGCTTGGAGGGGGATCGAAGTCGGTACGGCGAAAACGTCGCACGATCTCGATCTGCCACCACGGCTTCAGCAGCAGCGAGGACAGGGTCTCCCGGGAACACGGACTGCCGGCAAACCGTTCGGCCGCTTCACGCTGGATCACGAGATAGGCGTCCTGCGGTGGAGAAGCGGCCTGGACAAGTCGCCGGACGATGGCGGCAGTCCGATTGAACGGAATGTTCCCCAGGACCTTGTAGGGGACATCGGGCAGCCGAAAACGCAGGAAGTCGGACCTGACGATCGTGACACGGTTGTCACTCAGGAAGCGAGTGCGAAGCGCCTCGGACAGCGCTCCGTCGAACTCTACCGCGACGACCTCACGGCATCGACGTGCCAGTTCTCGAGTGAGAATACCACGGCCCGGCCCAATCTCGACGACCAGATCGTTTCGGTTGACGGGAGCCTGGGCAATCAGGCTAGCCGCAAGTGCCTTGCTCCCCAGGAAGTGCTGTGAGAGGTCCGCACGCCTGGGTGTCCGCTGTCTGGACACGACGAACCATCACGAACGTGGACATGTTATCTCCTGCGCTGCGCTAGCAAGATCGAAAGCCTTCGCCCAATACACTAAATCTAAGATGGATCGGTGGGCGGCGTATCCCGGGGCCAGAAAGCAGCTACCGAGGACCTTCAGCCGCCACCACGGACCACGGCGGGCTCAACCCGATCCCCCGCGTGATTCGTGCCAGCAATGGGTTATTCCGTCCACGCCGAATCGGCTACTCGCGCAGGATGCGGCGCACTTCAACGGTCTGAACACCCAAGGCGTCCGAGGCCCGGACCGCGATGTGTGTCTCCCCGATCCACATGATCTCGAACCGCTTCTCCACTTCCATCGCACCGACCAACGTACCTCCGGCATCGAAGATTCTCCATTCGGACGGCCGGTCGGTGCTAAGGAGGAACCGGCGCCAGCCGTCCGGGGCGAGCACGCCGTAGGTCGCGACGCCGCCGAGTGAAGCCCCGGGATGCCGGGCAAATGACCTCGGACAACCCTCCGAACGAGCAGGACATCCAAATTCGGGATGGTCCCCACCGAACCGCCGTACGGGGGCGATCAACAACCCGACAGGAGACAATGCCGTATGAAACCGGCCCGCCTGCACACGATCGCGCCATCGATCCTCACGCTCACACTTGCCGCCAGCGCCCTTTCTGCCCAAGAGGTCGTCGAGCTGCCTGGGCGGGACCAGCGCATCGACCCCGACTTCGAAGAGGTCTACCGCGTCGGCGTCCTCGACGGCGAGTCCTGGGAGATGTTCGGTCAGGTCAACCAGGTGGCCTTCGACGCCGAGGGCAACCTGTACGTGTTCGACGGTACCAGCGGTTTGATGGGCTCCGGCGATTTGCGGGTACTGGTCTTCGACGTCGCGGGCGGCTTCTTGCGCGAGTTCGGCTCGTGGGGTGGAGGTCCCGGCGAGTTCAACCGGCCGGTCGCCTTCGCGGTGCTGCGGGACGGAACCACTGTTGTGAGCGACGCCGGCCACGGCGCCTACCAGCTCTTTGACGCTTCCGGCGCATTCCAGCGCATGGTCCGCGCGGGTGACGAGCTCGGCATGTGGGTGTCGGAGGTCCTTCGGCCGGACCCGCGAGGCGGAGCCGTCTTCGGCGGAGACTTCGAGGGGGGCCTGGGCCCATCCATCGGAAGCCCGGGCAGCGACGGCGCGACTTCGCCCACGTCCCGTCCGGTCACGCGGGTCGGACTCGATGACGAAGTCGCCCACACGGACACCGTCGTCAAGGGATGGCTGCCCA
>JAGWAT010000064.1:0-531 GCA_021296265.1 Alphaproteobacteria bacterium
CAGCGCTGCCGGTGAAACGGCATCGCGAACGCCACCCCACATCGCGCCGATGGCGGCACAACGACGCCAAGCCATCCAATGAAGAGCAGGCGCGCGGACAGCGGCTCTTCACCGGATTTGCTCCTAACGTTGGACCATTTGCAGGGAGAAAATCGCGGCTGATGTACAGGCGTCGGAGCGTAGCGGAGTCGCCTGGCCGGCTTGGCGCCACGACGGTTTCCGGCACCGGCGGGCGGTAGCCCAAGGCGTCCCCCCCGGAGGTGAAGACCCTGGCGGAAACGCTGCCGACGCCGTTCCGCGCGGAGCCGGAGCTGGCGACGCTGTGCCGGAACTTTAGTGCGGGCCGGGAACTCGACACCGGTTGAATTCGATGTTGACGGCTGAAAGGCGGCGGCTGGATCTAGGAGACGTCCCAGACGTCACAACTCGACCGGTTACGTTGGCAGGATCAGCTTGAGCAGGCCAAAGATGAGGGCCGCATTGGCGACGACGACCACGAATGCCAATCGGTCGGTGAACGCAGTGAGGCGT
>JAGWAT010000064.1:564-10535 GCA_021296265.1 Alphaproteobacteria bacterium
ATTGTTGCAGCGATTGCTTCGGTGAGCTTGGGATCAGCTCCGGCAGCCTCGAGGTCGCGGATCGCAGCGGGGGTATCGATGGGGATGGCCATGGACGGCGTCTACCATTTGGGAAGCGATGGTGGTTTTAGGAGCGCCAGCGATTGGTCGAGGCGGGCGGAACCAACACACTCCCCCTTGCATGCCGACGGGAAAGCTGCACTAAATGGGTCATAGGGCAAAGGGTCAGTTGCGTCTTCGAGACTTTACGGCATGGAACTCGGGGTTGATGGTTTCGGGGAGAAAAGCGCCTGCTCAGCCAAGTGCTGCTGATTAATGCAAATACATTTGTATACATCGTCTTCTTGTATATGGATTTTATCTTTAAAATCAATAAGTGGGGCGGGATTCGAACCCGCGATACGGCTCATCACCGTATACTCCCTTAGCAGGGGAGCGCCTTCAGCCGCTCGGCCACCCATCCGCAGCCACAGTATGGCACGAACCCGCTGCGAATATGACGGACTGCCCCCACGTTTTCCACACCGCTGAAGCCGTGGACTGAATCGGTCAGCGTGTCGCCGCCGTGGCTGCCCGCGCCAAGGCGTCCGCTCGTTCGTTACCTGGATCCTGCGTGTGGCCGCGGACCCACTGCCATTGCACATCATGGCGCGCCACGGCCTGGTCGAGACGCTGCCAGAGGTCTTGGTTCTTGACCGGCTTGCCGGCGGCGGTCCGCCAGTTCCGGCGACGCCAACCGGCCATCCAGGAGGTGATGCCATCCATCACGTACCGGCTGTCGGTCACGATCTGAACGGGTGCACCGGGTTCGATAGCCTCGAGCGCCTGGATCGCCGCCATCAGCTCCATCCGGTTATTCGTCGTGTTCGGGACGCCGCCCGAGATTTCCCGGACGCCCGTCGGAGCCTCTATCACCGCCCCCCAGCCCCCAGGGCCGGGATTGCCGGAGCATGATCCGTCCGTGTAGACGACGATCCGCTTCTCGGTCACGCCGTTTCCAACCCGTAGCTGTCCGGGCCGCGAGCAGCGCGGTGGAAGCGGAGGCGTCCCAGGTATTCAGCGGGGTCCTTCGGCCGCACCATTGCCGAGGACGGGGTCGAGTCCCAGTCGGCCAGACGGGTGAACAGGAAGCGCATGGCCGACCCAGCACACAGTATCGGCAACGCGGCGATCTCTTCGGCAGCGAGCGCGCGGTGCTCCTCGTACCCCTTAAGGAGCGCGGCCGCTTTGGTGATGTTGAAATCGGCATCCCGCTCAAAGCACCAGGCGTTGATGCAGATCGCGAGGTCGTAGGCAAAGAAATCGTTGCAGGCGAAGTAGAAGTCGATCAGCCCGCTCACCTCGCCGTCCCTGAAGAACACGTTGTCGGGAAAGAGATCGGCGTGAATGACGCCCTTGGGCAAGGAGCTGGGCCAGGCCGCTGCGACGCGGGCGAAGTCATCCCGCACTTCTTCGTAGAGACCCGCGGCATAGTTCTCGAGTCGCGCTTCCGACTCCGCCAGAGCCTGTTCCCAGGCGTCAAGCGACAGACCGTTCGGACGGGACTCTTCGAAGTCGGAACTCGCGGTATGGAGATGCGCCAGAGCCCGTCCAACCGCCCGACAATGGCCGGGCTCTATCCTTGAGCGGGCGATCCCCTCCAGGAATGTGACGAGCGCGGCCGGCCGCCCGGCCAGTTGCCCGAGTGTCTGGCCCGAGCGGTCGTGGAGCGGAACCGGGCACGGGATGCCGCGTTCGCTGAGATGCTCCATCAGGCCAAGGAAGTACGGCAGGTCGGCTTCGTTCACCCGTTTTTCGTAGAGGGTGAGGATGTATCGCCCCGAGGCCGTGAAGAGGAGATAGTTCGTGTTTTCCACTCCATCGGCGATGCCGACGTAGGTCTCCAGCGGGCCAATGCCGTAGCCGGCGATATAGGCCCGAACCTGGTCCGCGTTGAGGTGCGTGTAGACCGCCATTGTGATGCCGTGATGGGTGGAGGCTCAATCAGCAAAACGACGCCCGAGTGTATGGCATTGCGCCTTGACGCGACGCCGGAATCGGATCGACCCGGCGAAGCGGCGCAACGAACCCTTGCTGACCCGGAATGAAGCAGCGAGTTCGGACCCCGCTACCTGTCGGGCCAGGCTCGAGCGCCGCGCGGCCTGGTGCGCCAGGGCGGCTGCGGCAAAGATGCAACGTGTCCATCGCCGTCTTGGCGGCAGGTGTTCGGTACCGGGAGCGAACCGGTACCCTGTGCCGTCTGACGGGAAGTGAACTGGGAGTAGGCGGACGTGCAACTGCTACAGATTTACGGGCAGGTGACCCTTGACGAATCCCTGTCCCCGGCAGGCGCCTTTCGGTCGGCTGCCGTCGCCCGGGAGCCTTGACCGTGTCCCGCGTTGCATACGTGGACGGATGCTATTCGGACCTGCGTCGGGCTACGGTCCCCATCGAGGATCGGGGCCTGCAGTTCGCCGACAGTGTCTACGAGGTGATCGCGCTGGTCGCGGGACAACTTGTCGACTTCGACCTGCACCTCGCCCGGTTGAAGCGATCACGGGACGGACTGGGTCTCCCGGCGCCGATGACGGATGCCGGGCTGCGCGTCGTCCTGGGCGAGGTGGTCCGACGGAACCGGCTGCGGGACGGCTTGCTGTACCTGCAGGTCACGCGTGGCCAGGCGCCGCGGGGTCACGCGTTTCCAGCGGCGCCCAGGGCGTCTCTCATGGTGACGCTGCGCGCATGGACGCCGTTCCCGGGTTCTCTTGCGGCGGGTGTGCCCGTGGTATCCACCGACGATCTGCGCTGGCGACGCTGCGATCTCAAGACGACCGGTCTGCTACCGAACGTCCTCGCCAAGCAGCGCGCCCACGAAGCCGACGCATTCGAGTGCTGGATGGTCAAGGCCGGAGTAGTGACCGAAGGGGCGTCGTCCAACGCCTGGATCGTGCGGGACGGGTCGGTGCACACGCATCCGCTATGCGATGACGTGTTGGGGGGCATCACCCGCGAGGTGCTCCTGGAACTTGCCGCCGCCAACGACATTGAGGTCGTCGAGCGCGCCTTCCGCCCGGCCGACGTCGAGACGGCCGACGAAGCCTTCCTCACCAGCACGTCATCCTTTGTCGTGCCGGTCATTGCCTTTGACGGTAGCGAAGTCGGAACTGGTGCCCCGGGCCCGGTGACCTGCCGACTACGGGATCTCTACCGGAACCACGTCAGCGGCCCGGCCGGCTGATCTGCCGACCGGGCCCAACCGGTCCGGCGTCAGGCGCTCGCAACTGCGGGGATCGGTTCGAAGTCACCCCCCAAGACGGCTCTGGGGTCCGCGCCCATCCAGTTTCCGACCGCGCTGGCGTAGACCCGGCGGAAGTCGGTCGTGTGCAGCAAATTCCCGTCGTCGAGTTCGGTCAGGCTCGGGGGCTCTCCATACTGGCCCCCAGCGACCGGCGCGCCCGCCAGGAAGACTGGCGTGGCCGTTCCGTGATCGGTTCCCAGGGAGATGTTTTCGGGCACCCGGCGTCCGAATTCCGTGAACACAAGCATCAGCACGTCGTCGGCCCGGCCGATGCGCTCAACGTCGTCCACAAAGCCGCGGATCGCGTCGGTCGCGTAGGCCAGCAGGCGCGCGTGCACGTCCACCTGGTGGACGTGGGTGTCGAAGGAATTGCCGCGGTACCCGCAGTAGTAGAAGCGGGCGGGCATCCTCGCATCGATCAGCGCCACGATCTTCCGCAGGTCCTGTGCGAGACCGACATTGATGCCGTAGTCGACATCACTTCGGTAGGCGTCCCACGCCTCGCGAACCAGCATCGCGGACTGGCGGGCGTCGCGGGCACTGCGGCTCAGGAACGATAGATTGGACTCGGATGCTCCGGGATCCCCGACGAGTTCATCGAACAGCGGTTGCTGTTCATAAACGCCGTCCCGGCGGAAGGTCTCGGGCTGGTCAAACACGAGTGCCGGGTGCACCGGGTTCCGCACGGCTTGTGATGGGCGCTCGTCGACGTTGATGATGTAGTCGCGCCGGGGAGTTGGACTCAGGTTCGCGGCGGCACGCCCGACCCAACCCGATGATTCACCGCTGTTGGGTGCTGCCGAGTGCCAGTAACTCATCGAGATGAAATGCGAGAAGCTTGGCTGGTCGTAGCCACAGCCGTGGACGATGGCGAGTTCGCCCCGGTCGTACAGCTCGGCCAGACCCTTGCACGACGGGTGGAAGCCGAAGTGGTCGTCGATCGTCCGAACGTCGCCTGCGGGGATCCCGATCCTGGGCCGGGCATTGTAGTAGGCGTCGTCGCCATACGGGACGACCGTGTTCAGCCCGTCGTTTCCGCCGGTCAGCTCAACCACGACAAGGATCGGCCCTTCCCGGTCCATCGCCGCCTGACCCGCGGCGTCCAAATTCACATCGGAAGCGGCCAGCGCGTGCTGGAAGATCGGCGGCACGCCGAACGCACCGACACCCGCGGAACCGGCCGCGGACATGAAATGGCGGCGCGACAGGCGCCGAAATGGGGAATTGTTCATGACAGCTGGTATTCCGGGGTGCTTAACACGAGATGCACGAGGAGGCGGAACGGTTCGCGGACCCACGACGTCGCGTCCGCCAGCGACGCTCCGGCGAGCTGCTCGTCAAGGAAGTGAATCAGCGCCTGCCGGTCGGCGTCGGCGAGGGGCCGCCTGAGCAGTCGTCGGCAGAGCGAATCGACCACTTCCTCCGAAGTCTTGAGGCCGTCCACCAGGGTGAGGACATCCAACTGCGCGGCGTCGCTCCGGGTGGGCTTGACGACGCGCATCGCTTGCGAGTGGCCGTGCCACGATGCGTACCGCGTGTTGTAGGCCTCATCGGAAGCCGCCATTTCCATCGCCATCGACTCGCCCTGCACCGTGGCCTGGGTGATCTCGGCCCCCGCGGCGACCTTGGCCCCGACCTGCACGAGCGTGTCGGAGTAGAGCGGATCCGGCGAGCGGAACGCGAACATGTCGGGAAACAGCAGTAGGCGGCCAAAGTTGCCGCGTTCGAGCAGGGTGGCCGACGTGATCCAAGCGCGCCCGCCGGCCCAGCCGGCCACGTTGGGCGGCTCGAACAGCCGCTGCCCGAGGCGCTCGGTGGCCACGTGAAAGTCCGGCACTCCCGGCACGTGGGCGAGACCGAGCTTGCGGTAGGTGCCGACCACCATCTGCACGGGGCTCTTGATCTGGCTCGCGACCGAAGCCGCGGCGTAGAAGTCCCGACTGCAGTTCCGCCGTGTCGTAGCCGCTCGTGCGGTATCGCTCCGCCAAAGCGTCGATGGCGTCGCCGTCATCCGTGTCACGCACGAAGTAGCGATAGAGCTTGCCGGTCAGGAAGCGCGCCGTTGACGGGTGGTCAAGGATCAGGTCGATGATGTCGTAGCCGTCGAAATTGCCCGTGTGGCCGAGGAACGTCTTCGGATCGGTGTCGTGCTGATCGGCATTGATCAGGAAGCTCAGCGTGTGAGGATCATGTGTCCAACCCGTGAACGCCCGCGCCGCTTCCCGGATGTCGGTTTCGGTGTAGTTCCCGGGCCCGAGCGTGAAGAGTTCGAGGATTTCGCGGGCAAAGTTCTCGTTCGGGTTGCCCTTCACGTTCTGGCCGGCGTCCAGGTAGACCAGCATCGCGGGGTCCGTGGCGACGCCGCGCAGCAGGTCGCGGAACGTGCTCTTGCCCTCCGCATGGAACAGTTCGAGCTGCTGCAGCATCTTTCGATAGTCGCGAACCTTGACATTCCCGGTGGCGAAATGCCCGTGCCAGAACAGCGCGAGCTTTTCCTGCAACGGCCGTTCCGTGAACACCATGCGCTCGCCCCACCATCGCGATAGCCGGCGTATTTCGAGGCGGTCAGCATTCAGGATGTAGAAGAAGGCATTGACGACTGGCTGCAGGGGCCGCGAGCCGCCGGGCTTGATCTTTACGCCGAGCGCTTCGCCGTTGCGACGCGCGTCGCGCACGGCCTGCGCGCGGCTTCGCGGAACTTCGACCATGCCTGCCCGGAAGATGCCCGATTGGTCGAATTCCGACAGATGCCCGTTGGGTACCTGTTCCCAGTCGATCAGGAACGAGACCGCCGCTTCGGGAGTCATGGCGGCCAGGTGCTCCACATCCTCCGGGGTACCGCCGAAACCGGCGCGCTCCAGCAGGTGTGCGGCGCGCTCGTAGTTCCACTCCGATGCCGGAAGCGGAGCGAGATCCCAGCGATCCCTGGTGTGGCGATTGCTATCGCTCCAAAGATGGCCGCAACGGCCAAAAATGTGCGCGTCATGATGCCCGAGTCCCCGAAGAATGGTTCCGAAACGACTATAGCAGCAGCGTTGAAGCCGAGACCGCCATCGTGGAAGCCGGTCTTCGGGCCGCCAATTGGATTGTTCGACCCGCATTCCCCCCTCGGCATGGCGCAGGATGGACACAATCCGATGCTTGGCGAGGTTCCGTCGCCTCGTGAGCTCGTCCCGGCGGATCCACGAAGATCTGTCCGAGAATTATCTCGCGATCAATCGCCCAATTTTCGAGGAGCAGGTCACCGCGAACCCGGCGTCACGCTGTCATTCGATCCGCGCGAAAGCATCGATCCGGATCACCTTTCGCGGCCGGTGCGCATCCTGCCGAGATCACCGTCCCAGCCCGATCCCAAAGCCCGCGGATCTCCCGCAGCCCGCGAAGCTGCGCCGCCACCAAGCGCAGGGCAAATTCAGTTTCGTCGAGAGCCGTTGGCGACGCATGGCCTCGGTGCAAGACGGGCCACAGACTGCGAAGGCGCTGATCGATTGCGCGAGATTGGCCGCCGTCTTGTTACCATGACGACCGCTGGATGTGCCAGCGTGCGCTTGGGGGAGTGGGGGTTCCGTGGCGACCTTACTTTCCGTTGGACGAGTACACCGCGCGACGGCGACTTGGGAAGCCCGGGCTTTCCGATTCCTCGCGATCGGCCTTGTCGTGCTGGGCGGCGGCCTGTCCGATACCCAGCCCTCGCTGGCGCAAACCCAGGATGCTTGTCGGCCTCCGGCCGGACTGCCTCCCCTTGCCGACCCGCCAGTGACTGCGCAGCAGGTCGAAAACGGCGCTGGCAGCCTGATGGAGTTCGCACTGGCCGCAAGGGAGCGTTCTCGAGAACACGCCCAACGAGCCACGACCGTGGAACAAGGAGTCTATATCGCGTGTCTCGTAAGGCAGGAGGGGTGGACATGCCCCCAACGTTGGACCACTTGCAGCGAGAAAATCGCGGCTGATCCGCCTCAGGGCCGGCATGCCGGCCCTGTTTTCTGGCCGATCGAGCGATGTGGCCGTACGGTATTGTAGAACGGGATCTCCGAGCGCCCATAAGACTGGTACTGGCCGGGTGTTGTATCCCTGGCACCCATGGTTTGGCAGCCGGGTTCGCATTCACGAGGTGGTGACGAGAGCAGACGCGAGGTATGCGCGCTGCATCCGTGACGACGACCTGACGGGCCAGCGGCGGGAACTTCCGCTCTGGATGCTGGATCGAGCGGCCTGCGCGATGCTGCGTGCGACCGAGCGTGCCCAGGTCGATATAGCGGCGCTGTCTGCCTTGCAATCGCTGTTGCGGCAGGCGTTGGGCATCGCTTCACCGGCCGCCGCAGGATGGGTCTCCGACGATCACGATCGGGGAGAGACCCATGCGACATCGCCATCGGATCCACCACCGCGGCCGCCTGGTGCAGCGCGAGCTGTTCGCCGAGCTGAGCAGCCATCGTCGGGCACCGTTACCGGCATGGGAGACGCTTCCGGCCGGCACCCGCCGGCGGGTGACCGACCTGCTGGTCCGGATGCTGCTCGACCATGTGGACCGGGCCCGGCAGGCGGGATCGGCCGGTCGCGATGACTGACAAGATCGGCCCGCAGCATCGGCGGCGCAAGGCGATGCTCTATGTCCGGCAATCCTCTTCGCATCAGGTCCTGCACAACCGCGAGAGCCAGACCTTGCAATACGCGATGCGGGAGCGGTTGCAGGTGTTGGGGTTCGAGCGGATCGAGGTGGTGGACGAGGACCTGGGCCGTTCCGCGGCCGGTGTCGTCGCCCGTGCCGGCTTCGACCGCATGGTGGCCGAGGTTTGCCTGGGCAAGGTGGGGGCGGTGGCGGCGCGGGAGGTGTCGCGCTTTGCGCGCAACAGCCGCGACTGGCAGCAGCTGGTCGAGATGTGCCGTGTGGTGGACACGGTGCTGATCGACCAGGAGACGGTCTACGCACCGCGCCAGAGCAACGATCGTCTGCTCCTGGGGCTGAAGGGCAGTCTCAACGAGTACGAGCTCGACCTGCTGCGTCAGCGTTCGCTTGCTGCCCGTTATGCCAAGGCCCGGCGGGGCGAACTGATTGTGGGGGCGCCGGTCGGCTTCATCAAGGTGGGGAACCGGCTGGAGAAGGACCCCGACCGGCGGGTCCAGGCCGCGATCCGGCTGGTCTTCGACAAGGTGGAGGAGCTCGGGAGCGCGCGCCAGGCGCTGCTGTGGTTCCTCGAGCATGACCTGAAGCGACCGGCGCAACCTCGCCGCGGCGCGGTCGTGTGGCGGCGGCCGACCTACGCCATGGTGCGCCGGATGCTCGTCAACCCTGCCTATGGCGGGGCGTATGCCTACGGCAAGACCGGCGTGGAGGCCAGCTATGATGGCACGCAGGCCCGGGTGCGGCAGCGCCACAAGCCGCGTTCCGAGTGGTTGGCGCTGAAGCCCGGTGCGCACGAGGGGTATGTCGACTGGGAGCGCGCCGAAGCGATCCGCCGGATGATCCGCGACAACGTTCCCGCGAGCCGCCACCACGGCGCCCCGAAGCACGGCGATGCGCTGCTGGCGGGCCTGGTGCGCTGCCGTCGTTGCGGCCGCAAGCTGACCGTGCGCTACACCGGCTCGCGGCACGACATCCCGCGCTACAGCTGCATGCGGGGGTCGATGGACTGCGGCGAGCCCCGCTGCATTGCCTTCGGCGGCCTGCGGGTCGACGACGCGATCGCGGCGATGCTGCTGGAGGTGGTCGAGCCGGGCGCGATCGCGGCGGCGACCGAGGCCGAAGCGCAGCACGCCGCGCAGCGCGACCAGGCCCGGGCGATGCTGGAGCGTGATCTGGAAGCGGCGCGCTACGCGGCCGACCGGGCCTTCCGGCAATACGACGCGGCCGATCCGGCCAACCGCCTCGTGGCAGCCGAGCTTGAGGTGCGTTGGAACGCGGCGCTCACCGAGATCGCCGCCGCCGAGGCCAGGATCGCCGAACACGATGCCGCGACACCGCCGCGCCCCAGCGTCTCATCGGCATCCTTCGCCGACCTGACGGATGACCTGCGAGCCGTCTGGGATGCCCCGGACACGGACGCCCGGCTCCGGAAACGCATCGCCAGGACCGTGATCCGCGAAGTGGTAGCCGACCTTGACGAGGACACCGGCGAGATCGTGCTGATCGTCCATTGGGCCGGCGGTGTGCATACCGAACGGCGGCTGCCCAAACGCCGCCGCGGCCAGCGCACCAGCACTGCCCCCGACGTCGTCGAAGCGGTGCGGGTGCTGGTCCGTATCGCCAGCGACGACTTCATCGCCGGCCTGCTGAACCGCAACCGGCTGAAGACCGGACGTGGCAATCGGTGGACCCGGCAACGGGTCACCTCGCTACGGTCCCATCATCGCATCCCGGTCCACCGGCCGGCTGTCGACGGCGTCGAACCCTGGCTCAACCTCACCCGGTCGGCCAAGCTCCTGCAGGTCACGCCCAAGACCCTGCGACGGGCAGCCGAGCGCGGTGAGATCGAGGCCTTCCATCCCCTCGCCGACGGCCCGTGGATCTTCAGCCGCTCCCTTCTCGAAAGCGACACGGGCCACGCACTCGCGGAACGGGCCAGATCTGCGGCGAAACACCCCGCGGGACCGCCTCCCGATCAACCAACCCTCTTTACTTCAATGAGATAGCCAGATGGGTGTTGTGATGCACGATTGTAATCCGACAACCAAGCCTCACATTTTGCCCGGGCAT
>JAGWAT010000065.1 GCA_021296265.1 Alphaproteobacteria bacterium
TATTTAAGCTTCGTAGAAGCGGAAAAGGTGTGAAAAACCCGGCCGCCGCGCCGCCGCTGCGCGACGCGGCTCTGGTTGCGGGAATCGCTGGAATCCTGGCGTTTCCGTTCGTGGGCCTGCTGCTGACCACCGAGGGCACCACGCCGACCCTCAGCACCCGCTTCCCCGAATTCGCCGGTGCGGTCGTCGTCATCTTCTTCGGCCGTTTGGGCATCGGCGCCGCACGTCGCGGACAGGGGTTCCTCCCGCTGGTGCTTGGCCTGGCCATGGCGGTCGGCGGCGCATTTGCCCTCGTGGTCGAGGCAACCGACTTAGGGGCGGCCGGTACCGCCATCTGGCATTCGTTCGTACCGGGCACGTTCCTCTCGACCGTCGCCTGCGCCGGGGGCGTCGCCATCGCGGGCATTGCCGTCCGCAACTACCTTCTCCAGGACCGCACACTCGCAGAACGGACACCGCTCCCGATGCGGCAACTGCTGCTTTGGGTCGGAATCGCACTTGCGGGTCTTGCCATTCTGCTTCCGATCCTGCCCGGCGTTGACCGCCGGCTGATCGATGTCGCCATGCTGGTCCTGACGTACGTGATGCTGGGGTGGGGCCTCAATATCGTGGTCGGCCTGGCCGGCCTCCTCGACCTCGGGTACGTGGCCTTCTATGCGGTGGGCGCGTACTCGTACGCCCTGCTATCGGTCACATTCGGATGGAGCTTCTGGGTATGCCTGCCCGTGGCCGGTGCACTGGCAGCCCTGTTCGGGGTGCTCCTCGGCTTTCCAGTGCTGCGGCTCCGCGGCGATTACCTGGCGATCGTCACGCTCGGCTTCGGCGAGATGGTCCGGATCATCCTGCTCAACTGGTATGACTTCACCAACGGTCCAGACGGCATTAGCAACATCGGCCGGCCGAGCTTCTTCGGCCTGCCGTTCGCGTCCGCACCGGCACAAGGTACCGAATCGTTTCATACGTTCTTCGGCATCGCCTATGACCCGATTCATCGCCTGACCTTTCTGTACTACCTGATTCTTGCGCTCGCCTTCCTGACCAACGCGTTCACGCTCCGCATCAGGCGTCTGCCCATCGGTCGGGCGTGGGAAGCGCTCCGAGAAGACGAGATCGCCTGCCGGTCGCTGGGCGTCAATCCGCGCAACACCAAGCTTTCAGCCTTCGCGATCGGCGCGATGTTCGCCGGGTTTGCGGGCTCGTTCTTCGCCACCCGGCAGGGGTTTGTGAGCCCCGAGAGCTTTACATTCATCGAATCCGCCATTCTGGTGGCCATCGTGGTCCTAGGCGGTATGGGGAGCCAGATCGGCGTCGCGGTGGCCGCCATCATCCTGGTCGGACTGCCCGAGTATTTCCGCGAGCTGCAGGAATACCGGATGCTGGCATTCGGGATGGGCATGGTGCTGATCATGCTCTGGCGTCCGGGCGGCCTTCTCACGCACCGCGAACCCATGATTCGCACCGGGCCCGCCCCGGCATGAACCCGCCCACGCTGCTCCGGGTCGAGCATCTCTCCATGCAGTTCGGCGGCCTGATCGCGGTCGACGACGTCAGCTTCTCGGTGGAACAGGGCGCCATCCACGCCCTGATCGGCCCCAATGGCGCCGGCAAGACCACGGTGTTCAACTGCCTGACGGGCTTCTACAAGCCAACCGTCGGGCGGATCACGCTGCACTCACCGGGGTCCCAGACACCGTTCCTCCTAGAACAGATGGACGACTACCGGATCGTGCGCGAAGCCAGGGTCGTGCGCACGTTCCAAAACATCCGCACGTTTCCCAAGATGTCCGTCCTCGAAAACCTGATGGTGGCGCAGCACAACCAGCTGATGCGTGCGTCCGGATGGACATTCCTTGGACTGGTCGGCGCCCCGTCGTTCCGCCATGCCGAAGCGGAATCCGTGGAGCGGGCCGAGTACTGGATCGGTCGGACCGGGTTGGCCGACTACGCCAACACGGAAGCGGGAACCCTCCCCTACGGCGAACAGCGGCGTCTGGAGATCGCGCGCGCCATGTGCTGCGATCCCGTCCTGCTGTGCCTGGACGAGCCGGCCGCCGGCCTGAACCCGAGCGAAACCGAGGAACTGAGCGAACTCATCGGGTACATCCGGGACCACCACCACATCAGTGTTCTGCTGATCGAGCACGACATGTCCATGGTGATGGGCGTCTCCGATCACATCGTGGTGCTGGATTACGGCCAGAAGATTGCAGAAGGCACGCCCGAGGCCGTCCGAAACGACCCGGCGGTTGTCCGGGCCTACCTGGGGAGTGACGACGACGAGGCCGGTGACCACGCGGATGCAACATCGTGACACCCTTGCTCCAGGTCTCGGGCGTACGCACCTTCTACGGCGCCATCGAAGCTCTGCGCGGAGTCGACGTAGAGGTTGCCGAGGGTGAGATTGTCACACTGATCGGCTCCAACGGCGCCGGTAAATCCACCCTTCTCATGACGATCTGCGGCAATCCGCGGGCCCGCACCGGCGAGATCCGATTTGCGGACCAGGACATTACACGCCTCCGCACCTGGGACATCGTGCGTCTTGGGATCGCACAGACTCCGGAGGGAAGGCGGATCTTTCCGCGCATGACGGTGCTGGAGAATCTGCAGATGGGCGCGGTCGCGAATCCGGCCGTCGACTTTGACGACGGCGTCCGACGGGCCTTCGAGTTGTTCCCGGTGCTGGGTCGACGCCGTCATCAGAGCGGCGGCACGCTCTCTGGCGGAGAACAGCAGATGCTGGCCATCGCTCGGGCCCTCATCAGTCAGCCCAGACTGTTGTTGCTCGACGAACCCTCGTTGGGCCTGGCACCACGGCTGGCCCGCCAGATCTTCGCCGTACTGCACGAGATCAACCGATCGAGCGGCACCACGATCTTCCTGGTGGAACAGAACGCTTATCACGCGTTACGACTCTGCCACCGGGGGTACGTGCTCGCGAACGGCCTAGTCACGCTGGAAGGGACCGGCAGCGAACTGCTGGCAAACCCTGCGGTGCAAGCGGCCTACCTTGGAGGAACCGGGCAGTGACCGAAAACCTGCTCGGCATGTCGCCAATCGTCTATGTTGGGTTCACCGTCGTGATTGGCGGTGGCGCCGCGTGGTTGTCCGGCCGAGCACTGGCACTGGGCTGGCGACCGGTCTGGACGGTTGTACCAGCCACCCTGGGACTAGCGCTCGCCGACCGGTTCTTCGTGTGGGCCCTGTTTGCCGGCGAGTTCTACCCGGTCATCGGCACCCTTGCAGAGTTTGCGACCCTCCTCGGCCTCGGGCTCCTTGCGCATCGCCACACCCAGGCCCGAAGGATGGTGCAGCAATACCCGTGGCTGTACGAGCGCGCCGGTCCGCTCATGTGGCGCCGCCTGTCCAGCGATGCCGACGGCGATTCGGGCGAATAGGGGCGCAGTTGCTGGTTGATATAATGTACGTACCGA
Source organism: Alphaproteobacteria bacterium (assembly GCA_021296265.1). Classification (GTDB taxonomy): domain Bacteria; phylum Pseudomonadota; class Alphaproteobacteria; order TMED109; family TMED109; genus VXPW01. Next base: position 3,435 of record JAGWAT010000065.1, read on the forward strand.
CGCAGCCCGGCGTAATTACCGCACGTAGGTGCGTCAAGGGAGGATCGGACCGATGAAGCAGATCATCTACGGAATTTTGGTGGCGGTCGCGGCCGTGATTGTTGTGATCATCGCCATGGACCAGTTCGGTGACGGCGACGGTGGTTCCGACCAATTGATTTCGATCGCTACGGTGGGGCCGCTCACAGGCCAGTACGCGTCGTTCGGCCAGCAACTCCAGCAGGGGGCTATCGCGGCAGTCGCCGACATAAACGCCCAGGGCGGAGTCCTCGGGCGGCAGCTGGTATTGGAATCCGAAGACGACGCCTGCGATCCGAAGCAGGCCGTCGCAGTCGCCAACAGTCTAGCGTCCAAGGGAGTCCCGATCGTGATCGGTCACTTCTGTTCCGGCTCATCGATCCCTGCGTCCAATGTCTACGCAGAGGAGCAGATGATCCAGATTTCGCCGGCGTCGACCAACCCGCAATTCACCGAGCGTGGACTGGACAATGTGTTCCGCACCTGTGGGCGCGACGACGCGCAGGGGCTGATTGCCGGCGCTTATCTCGCTGAGCACCACGGCGGTGACCGCATCGCCATCGTCCATGACAAGACCGCGTACGGAAAGGGTCTGGCCGACGAGACCCGGGCCGCGCTCAACGCCCAAGGGGTGACCGAGGCGCTGTACGAAGCGTACACGGCCGGAGAAAAGGACTATTCCACGTTGGTGTCCAAGCTCAAGCTTGAGCAGATCGACGTGCTCTATGTGGGCGGCTATCACTCGGAGGCGGGTTTGATCGTGCGCCAGATGCGCGACCAGGGCCTCGCCACGCAGCTGATATCCGGCGATGCGCTGGTGTCTCAGGAGTACTGGGCCATCACCGGCGAGGCGGGTGAGGGCACCATGATGACCTTTTCGCCTGACCCGCGGAATAACCCGGAGGCAGCAGATGTCGTGATGCGGTTCCGCGAGGAGATGAATTACGAACCGGAGGGCTACACGCTGTACACCTACGCGGCGATCCAGGCTTGGGTGCAGGCAGCGGAAAGTGCCGGCTCGCTCGAACCGGACGCGATCAAGGCTGCACTCAAGGGCGGGACCTTTGAAACCGTGCTCGGTACGCTGAGTTTCGATGACAAGGGGGACATCGAAGGGCCGTCGTACGTCTTCTACGAGTGGAGCAACGGCGAATACCAGGAAATCAACTAACGACTAGGTGCGACCGAAGTCACCCGCACGAAGCGGGCAGCGCCATCTCCGGGCGGCTCAGGCGAGTCGCCCGGTGAGGGCTCGTCGACTTCGCGGGAGGGATGCCGGAGTGGTCGAACGGGGCGGTCTCGAAAACCGTTGTGCGCGTTAGCGTACCGAGGGTTCGAATCCCTCTCCCTCCGCCGCC
>JAGWAT010000006.1:0-1801 GCA_021296265.1 Alphaproteobacteria bacterium
ACGTGCGGAATGCGGACCGGGAGACCCAGCGCATCGGTGAACTCGCCCCCGCGCAGGAGCGGGTGCGCCAGGTCGCTGCCCGGTGAGCACGTCGCGGGAGTCGCTGGTCACGGCACTGGTCGCGGCGCGGCAGTCCAGACGCCTGATGACGAAGTTCCCGTCGGCCGTTCCGCTGGACCCGGACGCCGCATACGACCTGCAGGTCGGGCTGAACGCTGCCATCGGCCGCACCGCTATCGGTTGGAAGATCGGATGCACCAACCCCTGGGCCCAGCAGTTGACGGGTACCGATGAGCCGTTCTTCGGGCGCATGCATGAAGAGACGACGTTCACCAGCCCGGCAAACCTATCCGGAGTGGCGTTGGCGTCGCCGATCGTCGAGCCGGAGATCGCCTTCCGGATCGGCACCGACCTGACGCCGGCCGATGCGCCGTTCGCGCTCCCGCGGATTCTGGAAGCCACCGCGGCGCTGGCCCCGGCCATCGAGGTGGTGGACTGCCGGTTCGAAGGCGGCTGGTCGCCCACGTTGGCAGAGACGATCGTCGACAATGGCGTACACGGCTGCTTCGTCTTCGGACCCTGGCATGCGGAATGGGCCGGCATCGATCGGCCAGAGCTCCAGGTGGCGGTGACCGTGAACGGCGAGCCCGTCACGGACGGAGTAGGGTCCAATGCACTGGACGATCCCGCGCTCGCCGTCGTCTGGCTGGCAAACCGCGTGACGGGAAGGGGCGGAACCCTCCGCGCCGGAGATGTCGTCACGACGGGAAACATCGCCAACGCGGCCGTCCGCGCGAAGCCGGGCGATCATGCGGTTTGCGATTTCGGCTCGTTCGGGCGCGTCGAAGCGACGTTTCGCTAGGCTGTGCCGGGCCCCGAGCGCGCACGATGTCGAGCGTTCACAATCCACTCCTGACGCTGTATCTTGTACCGTGCGTGCCGACCGGGCCATCATGTAGCAGTAAACGGCTCCTGCCGGTTGCCCGCGCGCCCGCTAGAGCGGAGTGACCGCGGTGTCCCTACTCAAGGCTAACCCCGTCTACAAACCGTTCCACTACCCGTGGGCGTACGAGGCCTGGCTGCAGCAGCAGCGGATTCACTGGCTGCCGGAAGAGGTTCCGCTCGCGGAGGACGTCAAGGATTGGAGCGAAAAGCTCACCGATGTGGAACGGAACCTGCTGACCCAGATCTTCCGTTTCTTCGTGCAGTCGGATGTCGAGGTCAACAACTGCTACATGCGGCACTACGCGCGCGTCTTCGAGCCGACCGAAGTGCAAATGATGCTGGCCGCGTTCTCCAACATGGAGACCGTGCATATCGCGGCGTACTCCCATCTCCTCGACACGATCGGCATGCCGGAAGTCGAGTACGAAGCGTTTCTCAATATCAAGGAGATGCGCGACAAGTACGACTACATGCAGAGCTTCAGCACTGACACCCGCGAAGACATCGCCCGGACCCTGGCCATGTTCGGGGCCTTTACCGAGGGCATTCAGCTATTTGCGAGTTTCGCCGTGCTGCTGAATTTCCCGAGGTTCAACAAGATGAAGGGAATGGGTCAGATCGTGACGTGGTCCGCCCGCGATGAGACCCTGCACACGAACTCGATCGTCCGGCTGTACCGGACGTTCCTGCAGGAAAACCCCGACATCGACACCGATGACCTCGCTCGCGACTTGCGCGACGCCTGTCAGACCGTCGTCGACCACGAAGACGCGTTCATCGACAGGGCGTTTGAACTGGGCGGCGTCGAGGGCCTCACCGCCGCCGAGGTCAAGGCCTATATCCGCTACATCGCCAA
>JAGWAT010000006.1:1839-78283 GCA_021296265.1 Alphaproteobacteria bacterium
TGGATGGACGAGATGCTCAACGCGCTTGAGCACACCAATTTCTTCGAGAACCGGTCCACGGAGTACTCGCGGGCCGCGACACGCGGTACCTGGGAAGAGGCGTTCGCCTGACCCGAATTCTCCGCTAACCGACGGCCCGCAAGGTCGTTTCCCCGCGCTGATCTGTCTGCAGGCTTGCCAGTGCCGCCGCCGTACCGCCGCTTCGATGGGGAATGCCTGCATCCCCCAGGGCGAGTTCGGTTGCGCCTAGCGTGCCCAGGATCATCGCCTCGCTCAAGGCCCCCAGGTGACCGATTCGAAAACCATTCGTGGCCCAGCGCCCAATGGCCGCCGCCAGCGCAACCCCGTACTGCTCCCGACACAAGGTCCGGAACGCATCGGGCTGCGCGCCTTCGGGCAGCAGGATCGCTGTCACCGTATCGCTGTGCTCAGCGGGGCGCGTGCTGACGAGCTCGAGGTTCCAGGCCGCCACCGCTGCCCGCACGCTCGCCGCCAACCGGCGGTGGCGCGCGAACACCGTCTCCGGCCCCTCCTCAAACAGCATCTCGAGGGCCGCCGCGAGCCCGTACCAGAGGGGGATGGCCGGAGTGGAGATGAAGCCCAAAGACCCGTCCGCCCCGAGGTGCTCGTTCCAGTCCCAGAAAAAGCGCGGGCACCCTCCCGACTTCCGGGCCGCTTCCAGCGCACGATCCGACAGCACGTTGAACGCAAGCCCGGGTGGCAGCATGAGTCCCTTCTGGCTCCCACCGACACAGACGTCCACCCGCCACGCATCGTGGTAGTAGGGACTGGAAGCAAAGGACGAGATGACATCCGCAATCAACAGTCCGGGGTGCCCGGCGGCGTCCATTGCGGCCCGTACGGCGGGAAGGTCGCTTCGCACCCCCGTCGACGTCTCATTGTGGACGACGCATACCGCCTTGATCCTCCCGGATGCATCGGCGCGCAGACTCTCCTCGACCCGGTTCGCATCGACCCCGGTACGCCAGTCGCCCGGCAGACAATCGACCTCGAGACCCAGCCGCTCCGCCATCTCCTTCCAGCGCTGCGAGAAGAACCCGGTTTCCGCCATGAGCACGCGGTCTCCCGGGGCCAGCGGGTTGACCAGGGCCGCCTCCCAGGCCCCGTGGCCCGGTGAACTCATCAGCACCACCGGCGACGTCGTGCCCAGCAGCTCCTTTAGCCGGCCGTAGGCCCGTTCGGCCACGGCCAGGAACTCCGGGCTTCGATGGTCCGCCTGGGGCGCCGCCATTGCGGACATAATCCGCCGAGGGATGTTGGTCGGCCCCGGCGTGTGCAGGAATTGCCAGCCGGGGCGTCCCGGCCGATCGGTTGGATCAAACAAGGGAATGTTCTCAAGCGGCTCGACGAGAGCCAGTATCGATCAGCGACCAGACGCGCTCCGGCGTTGCCGGCATATCGACATGCTCGACCCCGTAGGGGCGAAGCGCATCGACAAGCGCGTTGATGATAGCCGGTGGAGCACCGATGGCGCCCGCTTCCCCGGCCCCTTTCATCCCCAGCGCGTTGGTGGTCGATGGAACCGAATTGTAGGTGAAATCGATGTGCGGCGCGTCGTCCGCGCGCGGCATCGCGTAATCCATGAAGGAAGCGCTCAGCAACTGGCCCGATTCGGAATCGTACTGCGTGTGCTCGAGCAATGCCTGCCCGAGACCCTGGACAATCCCGCCGTGGACCTGGCCTTCGAGGAGCAGCGGGTTGATGACCGTCCCGAAGTCGTCCACCACCGTATAGCGGGCTATCCGCAGTGCCCCGGTTTCGGGGTCAACCTCCACTTCGCACACGTGGGTGCCGTTCGGGAACGTTGCGGCCGGAGGGCTCCACCGGGCGGCTTCCGAGAGGGGGTCGCCGGCCTCAGCGGCGCGCTGGGACGCCTCGCCGAGGGACACCTCTAGATCGGTGCCAGGTACGGTGAACCGGCCGTCCCGGAACTCAATGTCGTCCGCCGAGGCCTCCAGCTGATCGGCAGCGAGGCTCCGGCCACGTTCGATCACCTGGATCGCCGCGTCGGACAGCGCCGCGCCGCCGACCGGCACGGACCGGGACCCGCCGGTCCCGCCCCCGAAGCCGATCGTCGCTGTGTCGCCCTGCACTATATCGACCTCATCGAACGAGAGGCCCAGACGTTCCGACACGATCTGTCGGTACGCCGTCTCGTGGCCCTGGCCGTTGGACTGAGTGCCGATCAGCACGCGAGCCCGGCCATCGGCGCCGATCTCGATGGTGGCCTCCTCCGGTCCGCCGCCGGAACAGGCCTCGATGTAGCTGGCCATCCCGATCCCGCGCAGCCGGCCGTCACGCTCCGTCGCGGCGCGACGCTGTGCGAAGCCGGCCCAATCCGAGCGCTGGATGGCGTCGTCCATGTTCTGGACGAAATTCCCGGTGTCGTAAGTCTCGCCCATGGGCGTGGTGAACGGCATCTGGTCCGAACGAATGAAATTGCGGCGGCGAATCTCGTCCGGCGCGAGGCCAAGCTCCCGCGCCGCCTTGTCCACAATCCGCTCCACCACGAACGCGGCCTCGGGACGCCCCGCCCCCCGGTAGGCGTCCACGGGCGGGGTGTTCGTATACACGCCCAGCACGTTCGCGTACACGGCAGGCGTCTCGTAGCATCCCGAAAGCATGGCCGTTCCGGCCAGTGTCGGCACGAAGATGCCGAAGTTCGAGCACTGGGCACCGAGGTTCGCGATCGTGCGCACCCGCAGCCCGAGGAACCGCGCATCGGCGTCCAGCGCCAACTCAGCCTGGGTCACGTGGTCGCGGCCATGGGTGTCCGAAAGAAACGCCTCGGACCGCTCGGAAATCCAGCGGACCGGGCGACCCACGGCCCGGGCGGCGAAGAGCACGTGAATGTACTCCGGGTAGAGGAAGATCTTCATCCCGAAACCGCCGCCGACATCCTCTGTGCGCACCTGAACCGTCCCGGCCTCCACGCCCAGGATGCTCGCGAACTGCCCCTGCAGAAGGTGCACGCCCTGTGATCCGCAGGTAATCGAGAAACCGCTGCTTTCCTCGTAGCTGGCGACCGCAGCGCGACACTCCATCGGGTTCGGGACCAGGCGATTGTTCACCAGATCGAGCGAAACCACATGCGCCGCTTGCGCAAACGCGGCATCCGTCTTGGCCTCGTCGCCAAGCGACCAGTCGAAGCACAGGTTGCCCGGAATGCCGTCGTGGATCTGGGGAGCGCCCTCGGCCAGGGCGCCGGCGGTGTCCGTGACGGCCGGGCGCTCCTCATAGTCGACCTCGACCAGCTCCGCGGCATCGCGCGCCAGGTTCGCCGTTTCCGCCACCACGACGGCAACGGGTTCCCCCACGTAGTACACCCGCTCGCCCGCCAGCGCCGGGCGGGACGGCACCAGATTGTCCGATCCGTCGCGATTCTTGCCCACATACAACGGAGGCAGCGGACCGACCCCCGCCTCCGTCAGGTCGCTGGCGGTAAAAACGCCGAGCACACCCTCGGCCTGCGAAGCGGCCTCGGTGCGAATGGATCGAATATCAGCGCAGGCCATCGGCGAGCGGACGACCTGCAACCAAGCTTGCGCAGGCAGCGAGAGGTCGGCGGTATAACGTCCCCTGCCGGTCAGGAATCGGGGATCCTCGGCCCGTTCCACGGGCTGGCCGATGCCGAACTGGGCCATGGAAGCTCCTTCTTGGGGGCGTTCGTCTGCGCCCGTTCAATGCCGCATGATAAGGGGCGGCAGACTTCGGACAAGGTGTACCAGGCGGTGCACCGGGTGGTCTCGCGTTTCAGGGGGAAACGACTGATGGAACGCATCGTGGTCCGGATCAACGCCGTCGAGCTCGAGATGACACCTCGAGACACACCCACCGCCAGAGCGATACTCCGGGAGCTGCCGCAGCAAGCGGTCGCGCAGACGTGGGGTGAGGAGGTCTATTTCCACGTACCCGTCTCGGCAGCGCTGGAGGCCGACGCGCGCGACGTCGTCGACAAGGGCGAGATCGCGTTCTGGACGGGCGGATCGGCAATCGCCATCGGATACGGACGGACGCCGGTTTCGCGCGGCGACGAGATTCGCCTTGTGACCGCCGTCAATGTCTGGGCCGATGCCGTCGGCGACCCGGCTGACCTACGGGATGTCAGAGACGGGGATCCGGTCTGGATCGGCCGGGCAAGCGAAGTCGATTAGGCCACGGGATCAGCGAGACCGGCCGGGGACCCGCCGGCGCTGAGTGCCCGCACCTGATTCACCAGCGGTTCCGGATCCACGCCGCCGAGGGCCAGAAGGTCACGCGCCTTTGCCTCCAGCCGATGTGGCGACAGCGGTGCGTCAGGGTCGCCAAGTGCATGCTTGCGTTCCGCCTCCAGAACGCGGCCATCTTCCAGCACAACGCGGACCGACGCCCCCCAGGCGCGAGGGTAGGCCTCGTCGTACGGAGAGCCGGACGCCAGCTCGATCTGACTGGCGAGGTCGGCGTGCCGCGCCCGGGCGGTCGTCCCGAAACTGGCAAACACGACTTCCTTGTCGATCAGCGCTGCGGCGATGCAGTGCTGCAGGGAGAACTTGGCTTCGTATTCCGTGCTTGGCCGCACGTTGTCGCAAACGTCGACGGCGGCCCCGTAGGTGCGCGCCTCGACCTTCCGGAACCGGTCCACCTGCGGGGCCAGTTCAAGTGCCGCATCGATGGCAGGATGCGTGTGCCGGCACGACGGCCAAGGCTTGATCGACGTCCGGTGGAGCTGCCACGGGACTTCTGGAGCCCGCAGCACCGCCTCCGGATCGGCGTCCGGGCAGGCAGCGGCAAAAAAACCGCGGGATCCTTCGAGAATCGACGGCGCACCCGTGAAACCGTGTGCGGCAAGCTCGGCGGCCACGACGCCAGCTTCCGCAGCCCGGCCAGCGTGGAGGTGTTTGCTCATCGCTCCGGACGCGATGAACTCCCACAGCCCGGCCGATTGCGTGCCGGCATTGCCCAGCGCGTGCACCATCGCCCGCGGCTCGAGGCCGAGCAGCGTGCCGGCCGCGTAGGCGGAACCGAACGGTCCGCAGGTCGCCGTGTTGTGCCAGGTTCGGTAATGCGTCGGGCCGACCGCTGCACCAATGCGGCACATGGCCTCGAACCCCTTCAGGACCGCCGTGAGAAATGCCCGCCCGTCGGCGCGCGTGGAGCCGGCAAGTGCGCACGCCGCCGGGACCACGACGCACCCCGGATGCGTGACCGATTCGCGGTGCAGGTCGTCGGCTTCGAGGATGTGCGTGAGCGCGCCGAGCCGAAATGCCTCGCGGCCGGCATCGTGCCCCGCGCCCTCCGCCCACGCCCTGATGATCCTGCCCGGCTCCGTCGACTGGCCTGCACGGGTGTTCGCAAGGGCGTCCAGAACGTAATGGGAAGCCTTCTCGAGGTCTGCCTCGCTGATCGGCTTGGCCTCGATGAATTGCACGAGTTGCTCGGTCAGGCTGGGCATGGGCGATGATCCTGGGAGTGCGTCGTGTCGCCACGCGGGGCCAGCCAGTATATGTTCGGCGACCGGCTCTTCGACAGTGGAGGAAGCACCCATGACCAAGCGGGTGGAGTTCTATTTCGACGTGGGAAGTCCAAGCGGCTACCTCGCCTGGTCGCAGTTGCCGGCGATCGCCGGCGAGACCGGTGCGGACATCGAGTACTGTCCCGTGCTGCTGGGTGGAATCTTCAAGGCGACAGGCAACACGTCCCCGGCTGAAGTTCCGGCCAAGGGACGGTACCTATCCCTTGATCTGGCCCGATTTGCCCGTCGCTACGGCGTACCGCTCGTCTACAACAGTGCCTTCCCGATCAACACCATCGGCCTGATGCGCGGTGCCGTGGCCGCTCAGCAGGCCGGGCAGCTCGAAGCCTATCTCGACGTCATCTATCCCGCGTTCTGGGCGCATGACGTCGATCTGAGCAGACCGGAAGAAGTGGGCCGTTGTCTCCAGGAAGGTGGGCTGGACGCCGAGTTCCTGATGCGCCGCACGCAGGAGGACGAGGTCAAGACAGAGCTCAGGGAACGCTCGGATGCCGCCGTGGAACGCGGGCTGTTCGGGATCCCGACGATGTTCGTCGGCGGCGAGATGTTCTTCGGCCAGGACCGTCTCGAATTGGTCCGGGAAACGCTGGCAGCATGAGTCCAACCCGGACTTGAACCTATATTGGCCGGACCCCATCTGGTAAAGTGGGAGTAGTTTAGTACCTGTCGGTACACGCAAAAGGACACGATCATGCAGAAGCCGCTGAACGTGCGCGCGGAGTTCGGGCTCGGCCAAGTGGTCCGGCACCGAATTTATCCTTTTCGCGGCGTCGTCTTCGACGTAGACCCGGAATTCAACAATACCGAGGAGTGGTATCAGCAGATTCCGGAAGATCTCCGTCCCCGCAAGGATCAGCCATTTTACCACTTGTTCGCGGAAAGTGAGGACGGGCCTTACATCGCTTACGTCAGCCAGCAGAATCTGTTGCCGGACACGAGCAGGCAGCCGTGCCTGCATCCGCAGATTCCTCGACTGTTCGACGGCCCTGAGAAGGGCCGTTACACCCTCAAGGCCGAAAACGTAAACTGACACCCCGAACGTCGGGCTTCCGAACAAAGTCGCGTCCCATCCCCACACCGCGATCGCGTTCCTGATGCTCCGGCCAGATTCCGCCTGACGACAGACGGGCGGGCCTGCCGGCTTCCCGAGTATGGCGCCATTCGCCCCGTGATCGGGTGCGCGATTCCCGAGTGTCAGGGACGCGTGCAATCGATTGCGGGACAGCACGCGCACCGACGCAGGCATCGTACCGCCCCGGGACATTTGCACAGCAGTTGCCGGCCCGACACGGCGCAGAGCACGGCGTCAACGCGCCGTGGCATTCGGCGGGCAACATCGCCAAGTCAGGCCCCGCGGGCTAGGATCGTGACCAAGACGGAAGCGCCCGATCGAGGGTCGCAGTTCCCATCCTAGGAGGTGGCAACCGCTGGATTTGCACGGACATTCCGGGGAATACAATTCGTGTGCAAGGACAGGAGACGTCGTCGATGCACATTCTCATCGTAGAAGACGACACGGTTGCGGCGGAATTCTTAGTCAAAGGCCTCTCTGAGCTCGGCCACGTCGTTGATCACGCCCCGGATGGATTGACCGGCCTGGACCGGGCTCTCGACACGCAGCCCGACGCCCTGATCGTCGATTGCATGTTGCCCGAACTAGATGGACTCGCCATGGTCCGGCAGCTGCGCGCCAAGAAGATCGATACCCCCGTACTCTTCCTGTCGGCCCTGCGGGAAGTCGACCACCGGGTGCGCGGCCTGGAGGCGGGCGGCGACGACTACGTGGTCAAACCGTACGCGTTCGCCGAGGTACGAGCCCGGCTGGATGCCCTGGTGAGGCGGCACTCTTCGGAGGTGACTGCTTCGACGCTTCGGCTGGCGGATCTCGAACTTGATCGCCTGAAACGTACCGTCCAGCGCGCCGGCAAGCCGATCGAGTTGCAGCCGCGCGAGTTCCGGATGCTGGAATTCCTGCTCGAGAACGCCGGCCAGGTTGTCACGCGTACCATGCTCCTGGAGAAAGTCTGGGGCTACCACTTCGAGCCCAGGACGCGCGTCATCGATGTCCACATCAGCCGCCTGCGCGCGAAGATCGACCGCGGCTTCCCCGAGCCGCTGCTGCAGACCATCCGGGGAGCTGGCTACTCACTCCGTACATCTAGTACGGCCCACTGATGGCGGGCGCCGTACCGCCGCTACCGCGCTTCTCGCTCCTGCGCACGGCCGCGGTCCAGCTCACGCTGCTCTACCTGGTGCTGGTGGCCGTCACCGGATCAGCCCTGCTTACCCTGGTCCACACCATGTCCGTCGGGTTGCTGAACCGTGAAACCGACGAGAGCATCCAACGCGAACTGCAATTCCTGTCCGCCCAGCTGCGGCGCAGCGGGCCCAGGACGCTGCGTCACCTCGTTGAAGACCGGAGTTACGGGCAAACGACCAGTCTCTACCTGCTCTCATTCGCGGGTCAACCAACCCTGACCACCGGTAATCTCGACTCGTGGCCGGCCGGCGACATCGATCCCGCCGGATGGGTCAATTTCAGCTATTCACTGCCAGAGCGCGGCGGACTGCTCGAAACCCGAGCGGCGCGGGCGCAGATCGTACTGCTCCAGCCAGGGCTGCAGATCCTTGTGGGCCGGGATATCCAAGGGCTGCGAATGATCGAAGGCCGCTTCACCGAATCCTTCCTCTGGGCTGGAGGCATCGTCCTCGTCCTCGGTTTTGCCGGCGGCGCGCTCATCGCCCGCCAAACGTTGTTGCGCGTAAACCGGATCAATTCCGCCGCCCGCAATGTGCTGGTAGGCGACCTGACTCAGCGCATTCCGGAGCGGGGATCCGGCGACGAGCTCGACCGCCTGGCCGGTACGTTCAACATCATGATGGAGCGGATCGAGGGACTGGTGAAGAACCTCCGGGAGGTCACCGACAACATTGCGCACGATCTCCGCACTCCCCTCCACCGCCTCCGGAGCGGCCTTGAGGCCGCGCTGCTCGACGCCAACGACTTGACCAAGCAGCAGCATGCCCTGGACCGGGCCATCGCCGAGGCGGACCAGCTGATTGAAACCTTCAACGGATTGCTGGAGATCGCGCAACTGGAGAGCGGGGTCAAGCCAAAGTTCGAACGGGTGGATCTGGCTCTGCTGGTGCGGGAGTTGGCGGAGATCTACGAGCCCGTCGCGGACGAATCGGGCCTTGCACTCTTCGTCCACGCGGAAGAAGCGCCGTGTGTGTGTTCCGGGCACCGCACCCTACTTGCGCAGAGTCTGTCGAACCTGCTGGACAACGCCATCAAGTACAGCTCGCTAGGCGGCAGCATCCGCATTGTCGTCCGCGTCACTCCCGCCGACGGCAGCGAACTCATCATCGCCGACGACGGACCCGGTATCCCCGCGTCGGAACGCCGGCGGGTCCTCGACCGGTTTGTCCGTCTCAGCACGAGCCGGGACCTTCCCGGCAGCGGCCTGGGGCTTTCCCTGGTGGCCGCAGTCGTCCGCCTTCACGACGGGGCCTTGAGCCTGGAGGACAACGGCCCCGGTCTTCGGATTCGGATCCGGCTGCCCGGCACCCAACCGGAAAACCGGGTCGGCCGTCAGCTGCCGGGGTAAGGCCGTTTCCTTCCCCCGGGCTGCAGGTCGAGACGTGTTAGGGTAGATTTCTTCGGCCATTGTCGCCGACGTAGCTCAGACGGTAGAGCAACGCATTCGTAATGCGTGGGTCGGGGGTTCAAGTCCCTCCGTCGGCACCACGTGCCATTATCAGAAGTTGCCGAACATTCCCGCAAACACAACGTAAGCCGCGTAAAAGCATATAGTTATCGCATCCTCCAATTCTTTACGGTCCTCACCGACTCCCGTGAAGTCTTGTTTCGTGCGTGGGAAAAACGGTAGAAAAGTCGATGGCGCCGGCGCCAAAGTCGATCGAACTCGACCTTGGAATGTAGCGACGCGCTCCGGTCCTGAACTGTGGGGGACCGGCATCACTTTGGAAGTGACATCAAGAAGCCTCGTCCTCCAATCGTGCGGCATCGACATGGGGGCCACATTGGGGGGGCAGCCCCATGTCAGTTCCCAAGGAGCTTATGTACGCGAAACCCTTTCCATACGATAGCTGCAGCATTCCCCTATAGAGGCGTCCCAGGTGAGCGCCTTTCGGTCCGTTTCGTTGGGTCGGGCATTGCCGAGGGAAGCAGCACACAACCGACCAGTTGGACATCCTTGATATATGCGAACACCGTATTAGAAATTTGCCATGGCGATACGGTCGTTCGCGGACAAAGATACGGAGACCGTTTGGCCTGACCGGCGCGAGCGCCGTTTCCGAGGTGCCCTGGCCCGAGCCAAACGCAGGCCCAATGTTCTCAACGCGGTTGCCACACTGGACGACCTGCGACACAACCCCGGGGCAAGACTCCACAGGCTCGGAGCTGATCGTGAGGGCCAGTGGGCCATTGCCATCAACGAGCAATACCGCGTCGTGTTCGACTGGAACGACGGCCCCGCCAACGTAGAGATAACGGACTATCGCTGATGATCGGACCCATTCACCCGGGCGTAACCCTCCATGAGGACTTCATGGAGCCGTACGAACTCAGCACCAACAGATTGTCGAAGGCGCTCGGCATTCCACAGAGCCGGATAAGCGACATCGTGCGCGGCCGGCGCGGCATCACGGCGGCCACCGCGCTCAGACTCGAGCGGGCCTTCGGCATATCCGGATCGTTCTGGCTCAATCTCCAGTCCCATTACGAGTTAGAGGTTGCCGAGCGGGACAAAGGATCCGCCATCAGGAAGAGCGTGAAGCGGCTAGCTAGAGCCGCTTGATCCATTCGAATGGCGATCCTGAGGCAGCCGGGATCGTGCCGCTTTAGTACTGCAGGCTTGATGTCAGTAGGCCAATGGCCTATATGGTTGGGATGGAGTTCGAGTGGGACGATGCCAAGAACAACGCCTGTTTCGAGCGCCGCGGCTTTGACTTCGCCTATACCGTCCGCGTGTTCTTCGATCCGCAGCGGATCGTCGTCCAGGACCGCCGACGAGACTATGGCGAGGACCGCTGCCGGCTGCTCGGCATGATTGACGGGCGCACCTACGTTGTCGTGTACACGGCTCGGAGTTCGGTCGTTCGCATCATTTCAGCTCGCAAGGCCAACCCGAAGGAGGTCGCGGACTATGAGCACAACGCGCGTCAGGATTGATCCCAACGATCCGTCCACATTCCCTGAGGGACGGATCAACCGTTCGGTAGTGGACGCGACCACTGAAGCGGAGATCGCCTTGCAGGAACAGGAAGACGAGGCCGAAGCGTTGCCGGACATGGCACGGTATACGCGCCGGATCCGGCGGCGGCTGGGGCTGAGCCAGATGGAGATGGCGCGCCGCATCGACGTGTCGCATGAGACGATCCGCAATTGGGAGCAGGGAAAACGCTCCCCGACCGGCGCGGCGCGCGCCCTGTTGCGGATACTCGACAAGGCCCCGGAGACCGCGCTGCGTGTACTGACGTGAAATGATGGTGCCATGCTGGCACCCACGAGCCAAAGTGGTCAGTCTCGGCGGTTGCGGGGGCGCCGTGTCAATGGCGAAACCCGAACGGCACTCGTTCGGCCTTCTGGGACTGTCGACGTGCGTGCAGGGCCGTGAGCATGGCCCGCCGAAAATTCAAACTGACGTCGTCCATGCGCCGGCCACGAGCCAACGAGCGAAACTTACGGCAAAACGGAAGTGGGAAACATTACGACAAATGAGGTTATTTCATATTATTTAGCAATCACTTATGCATACACTTCAACGCCCCGTCGGCACCGGCTTGCCATGTGAAACAGCAGGATATCGGTCGCCAATTCACGGGCATCGCACTCCGTCGGTGCAGGTCCGTCCCGACCCACGCCGGCTTCCCGACGCCGGGCGGCGAATAGCCGGAACCGTACGCGCACGACATCGAAGACTCCGAGGGCGACGGCCCTGTCACAGATGGCTATCGATCCCGCCGCGGCAAGTGCGACAAGTACTGGGTTGCCCGACCACGACGCCTATCGCGATTCTATCGCCTCAACGCGCACTGTGATCACCGAATCAAGATCAGGAATGGCCGCTGCACCCGACATGTCCGGGCGGTCGCACGCTCGTGGCAGCACCGTAGTGCCTGTCAATTCCGAGCTTGATTGGACAAGACTGCTGTAGGGTCGACCGGGCGCCACGGCGTGACGCCGTGGGCGAACACGCCGCGGCAATCCTCAAGGATGGCACGATGACTGATGGACCGGCGTTTCCGCTCGCCGGGCACGACAAGGCGCCATCCCGATGTGGACCGTTGCCGTTCCTGGCCTTACGCGCTCAGCGCTCGCGCCTAGCGACCATCCTGGTCGAGCGGGCGTTTGGAACCGCATGCGCGAGGCAGCGCGCGTATGCGGCACCTCGGGCATGAGTCAGCTGCATCGGCGACGCCGCTATCGTGACCCACTGGATTGTTGATACGAATCAGGTTGCCACCGATTCTTCATCGCAAGTCTGTGACTACTTCCGTCATTCCGAATTGTGATACTACACTCGATAGCAGACGCTGGCCCTTGTCGTGCTAGGGTGCCAGATCAAAGGGAGGGAGGATTGGTATGCAAGAATTTGAAATCAGGTATGTCGACGTTCAGAGCAATCCTGATACTGGACACTCGACAGCCAAGTTCGACGTTCTGGTTTCAGGTTCCACGATGGGGGGGATGGCAGGAGGGCCCCGGGCCTTCTGGCAGTCACCGTCTATCTCCCAACCGGATCCGACGACGATCAGGCGCAGCGTGCACTCGCCGGCATCTTGCGGGAAGTTGCCCGCCACCTGGAAACCACTTCCGTCGATGCGGGAGGTCTTGAGGCGGTGGTGCCGGACGTCGACTAGCGCAGCGGCCGCCATCTGGAATCCTTTCTTTCTCGGTGTGCGGTGACTGGCCGCGGCACCGCAGTCCTGAAGGAACGTCCAGCCGGCGCGCCATCATCGCACCGGACGAAGCCGGCAGCCTGCGATTGGCCTGCAACCGGCAGGTCAAGCACGATCAAACGCCTGGATGTTGCCGCCGAGCCTCTGCTCGTCAGATGAGAAGCGCACGAAACGCTACAAAGCTCAGATCGCGCCGCGGCGGCACTTGCAAACTGACGTAGCCGGCCCGATTGGCAGAACGCACGTCCGACGCAGAATCAGGGCGATGGCCCGTCGCCCGCGGTCTTACCTGCCGGACCGGACGGCAGCATGGGCCGAACGAACTTTCAGCAGCCTCGTCCCGAACCTGGTGGTGGTGTGCCTGCATGCCTCAACACGTGGGTTCATGGGTGTCTTGCCCGAGTTTGCGCGCGATCGTGAGGCCGTCGCCAACGGGCAGCATGCACAGTTCGATGCGGGCATCATCCCGGAGCTTGGCGTTGAAGGCGCGAAGCGCCAAGGTGTCATCGGAATTGTCGCGCTCGTCGGCCACCTTTCCGCTCCAGAGCACGTTGTCCGCCAGGACCAGGCCCCCGGGGCGCAGCAATACGAGACACCGTTCGTAGTACTGGTCGTAGCTTGTCTTGTCTGCATCGATGAATGCGAAGTCAAAGGTGCCGCCACGGCCACTGCGGATGAGTCCTTCCAAGGTATCGAGAGCGGGCCCCAGACTGAGCAGTATCTTCGGCCCCACCCCTGCCTCGGACCAGTAGCGCCGGGCGATCGACGTCCACTCCTCGCTGACATCGCACGCGATGAGCTGACCGTCCTCGGGCAGGGCGAGTGCGACGCTCAGTGCGCTGTAACCGGTGAACACTCCGATCTCGATCGCGTACCGCGCACCGATGAGACCGGCAAGAAAGCGCATGAGCTGTCCCTGCTCGGGACCAATCTGCATGCCTGCGTGTTCAAGGGAGGCGGTCTCTGCACGCAAGCGCCGCTGCACGTCGCTTTCCCGGATCGATACCCGGCGCAAGTAAGCTTCGGTGGCGTCGTTCAAACGGATGGCGCGGTTCGACATGTCATTCGTTCCCGTACACGGGGCGGTGTGAATCTGCCGGGTCCTTCGGGTGCGGGCCACCGACCCGCACGTCCGGCACCCCTGGCCCGGGAGCGCGGTGCGGGGGCTGCACTGCGAAGATTGCCGGCGGCGAGATCAAAGATGTCGCGGGCACCTCGCGGCGCCAATGGCCGGGAACCTAGCGCTCCCGGATGCCTGCGCCCGTGGCATGCACGGCAGAACTCGCCACGGCGATCGCTCCGGATCCAGCCCGCCCCAGGAACCGCGACCGGCGAGCGCTGATCGAACATCCGTATAGTGCTGTCCGCACCGGACGCGGTGAAGCTCTGGGCGGCAGCGCCGATTCCTGCGCCAGTGCGGCAAGCCGACGCCATACGCCCAGCGGATTGGTGCGAGGGGCGCGTGCGGGGGCAGGACAGGCACCGGGGCCGCGGGGCCGGCTGGGCGGGAGACGGAACAATGTACGAGTTGGACGGCAAAGTGGCGCTGGTAACGGGGGCCGGCGGTGAGCAGGGCATGGGGCGCGCCATTGCCCGGCGTCTGGCGCAGGAAGGCGCAGACGTTGGCATCAACGACATCGTCGAGCGGCGCGGGGGCTCGTCGGGCTGGGCCGGGCTGCCCGACGTGGCGCGCGAGATTGCAGCCTCGGGTCGGCGGGCGCTGAGCGTCGTCGCCGACGTGTCAAACGCGCGCGAAGTCGATGCCATGGTCAACCGGGTGCGCGACCATTTTGGCCGGATCGACATTCTGGTGAACAACGCCGGAGCGATCGCCGGACGTGATCGAGTACCGGTGATCGATCTCGACGAAGCCGAGTGGGATCGCGTGCAAGACGTCAACGCGAAGGGCACTTTTCTCTGCTCCCAAGCGGTCGCGCGCATCCTGATCGCACAGGGCGACGGCGGGCGGATCATCAATCTGTCCTCGGTTTCAGGCAAGCGCGGCGTCGCCCGTTTCGCCGCCTACTGTGCGTCCAAGTTCGCAGTCCGCGGCTTCACCCAGGCACTGGCACAGGAACTCGGGCCGCACATGATCACGGTTAACGCAATTTGCCCGGGATATGTCGAAACCGAGCGGGTTGCCGAAATCGCCGCCGCGCTGGCTCCCGAAGGCGTCACGACCGAGGCGCATCATGTGGAAATGAGAACACGAGCGGAAACGAACACCCCCTTGGGGCGCGTGGGCAATGCCGAGGATGTGGCCCGGACCGCTGCGTTTCTGGCATCGGCCGAAGCGGATTTCCTGACCGGTTTGTCGGTCACGGTTGCCGGCGGGGCGGTGATGGAATGAATTCGGGCACGGCTGAGCGGCGCCTCGACGGCAAGGTGGCGCTGGTAACCGGCGCCGGTGCCCGTGGATCCCTCGTCGGCACGGGGCAGGCGATCGCGATTCTGTTTGCGCGTCACGGCGCCAAGGTCCTGCTTGCCGACCTGGATCTCGACCGCGCTCGCGCAACCGAACGGCAAATCGCTGAAGAGGATGGTGAAGCGTCGGTTTTCGAAGCGGATGTGACTGACGAGCAGGCCTGCTTGGCCCTGACCGAAACTTGCACCGAGCGGTACGGCCGCCTCGACATCTTGGTCAATAACGTGGGTGCGTTCGGGCCCGGCAAGGTCACGGAAATTGAGAGCGAGGTATGGGCACGCGCCCTTGACGGCAATCTCAAGTCCGCCGCCCTCGTGTCAAAGTTCGCGGTCCCGCAGATGGCTGCCAGCGGCGGCGGCTCGATCATTCACGTTTCCTCGATCGACGGCTTGCGTGCCGGGGCATCGCACAATGTTCCCTACTCGGTAGCGAAGGGGGGCCTGATCACGCTGACCAAGGCCATGGCGGTGCATCACGGGCGCGACAACATCCGTGTCAACTGCATCGCGCCCGGACACATCCACGCCCCATTCGTGGCGGCCATGACAGAGGAGCAACTGGAGCTGCGGCGCAAGGCCGGGCCGCTCGGCACCGAAGGCAATGCGTGGGATGTCGCGTGGGCGGCAGTATTCCTGGCGAGCGACGAGGCGCGCTGGATCTCGGGAGTCATCCTGCCCATCGACGCAGGATTGTTGGCGGCAACACCGTTGGCGGTGATCGAGAACCTGACCTGACGCCAACCTGCGCTCCCGCGAGTGCTCACACGCTGCCGCGTCTCGGCCGCCGGATGCGCGGTCGCCGCCCCTGCAGAACTCCCACCCGGGCGACATCTGGATTGGCATCATCGAACGGCCGGGTGCGGAGATGGCGGCATCTACCCAGTGCGGCTCGTCGAGTTGGATCTTCGCCTGGCGGAATGCGGCTGGACGAGCTCCCTCCTGGTACCGAAGGGATCCTGCCGCACCACCGGGCAGTCGGCCCGGGTATGGTGCTCTGATCGTCATATGGCGAGTCCTGTTTGCTCAATGCCCGCCGGTCGCCGGCGGGCGCGTTGCCGGAATCGTAGTCCTGGTGCTGCTCCACCGCGCTTGGCCCGATGCGGCGCCCGTCCGGGGGAAGTCGGATGAACCTGCCTGATCCAGCAACCGTCAACCGCGTGGTATGCGTTGGCGCCGGAACCATCGGCGCCGGCTGGGCCTCCTTGTTCTTGAGCCAGGGGCTGGCTGTTGTGGCATGCGATCCGGCGGACGGCGCGGAAGACCGCCTACGCACGCTGGTCGCGCGTGCCTGGCCGAGTCTGGATGCGCTGGGACTGGCTGCGGACGCTGACCCGTCGAAGCTGACGTTCGAGGCTGACCTCGAGGTTGCCTTGGACGGCGCCCAGTTCGTCCAGGAATCTGCACCCGACCATCGGGACCTGAAGGTCGAACTGGCCGAACGGATCGATCGATACCTTCCCGACGACGTGGTCATCGCGAGTTCATCCTCGACGTTCTTGCCCAGTGTCCTGGCCAGCCGCTGCCGTGTGCCGGCGCGGTTCATCGTCGGCCATCCGTTCACGCCGTCCTACTTGATGCCTCTGGTGGAGGTTGTTGGCGGCGACGCAACGGCGGAGCCCGTGATGGAGTGGGCGATGGCCTTTTATCGCCACGTCGGCAAACGCCCGCTCAGGCTGCGCCGCGAGATCGAGCGCTACGTCTCCAACCGGTTACAGAGTGTGGTGCGCAAGGAGATCGATTCGCTGGTTGCGGCCGGCATCTGCGACTACCACCAAGCTGACCAGGCGTTGATTTACGGACCGGGACTCCGCTGGGCGTTCATGGGCCCGATCCTCGGTATGCACTTTACGGGCGGCGAGGGCGGCATCAGGGGCAATATCGCGCATTTCGGTTGGTCGGGCCCGCCGGAACTTGAGAAGGTGGCGATCGGGGCGGTCGATGAGATGACCGGCAACCGCGATGCGGACACCCTGGAGCGGTGGCGCGACCGGAACTTGATCGCATTGCTAAGGGCCCTGGAACCCCTCGATCCAAGTGTCTAGACGGACACCCGGCGGACACCTAGGCCGGTCTCTGGACCCCCTGTTCGACTGGTCGTCGCTGGTACTGCGACCGGGCGGGCAATCGCCGAACCGCCTCCCGGTGGCAATTTGCTTTCGCCAGCGGCATTCGGTCTGATACCGGGCCGCACAAGTCGGGGGGGCACACCATGACCAAGATGACCGGTGGCCGGTATCTCGCTGAAACCGTTCACGGCTACGGCATCACCCATGCATTCTTCGTACCTTACATCGCCCCCCGGGCGTTGATGGAGATGGAGAAACTCGGCATCAGACGCGTGCAGACTCACGGCGAAAAGGCAGCCGCCTACATGGCCGACGCCTATGCGCGCGCGCGCCGCGGCCCCGGCCTCTGCATGGCGCAGTCGGTAGGCGCGATGAATCTTGCCGCCGGATTGCAGGACCCCTTCCTGGCCTGTTCACCGGTCATCGCGATCACCGGGCGGGAACGTCAGATCAGCCAGCAGCGCCACGCCTATCAGGAGGTTGATCACGCCGGCCCGTTCTCCTCGGTGACCAAGTACAGCGCCACGCTATCCACGCCCGACCAGCTGCCGGTCTACCTGCCGCAGGCGTTTCGCGCGGCGACGTCGGGCACGCCCGGCCCGGCGCATTTGGATTTGGAAGGATTAGCCGGTCAGTTCGTCGTGGATGTGGAAGCCGAACTTGACGTCGTGGTCGACGAGACGTTCGCCCGCGTCCCGCCGTTCCGGCCCGAGGCAGACGCGGACACAGTGGCGGCCGCGCTCACTGTGCTCGCCCGTGCGGAACGACCGGTGATCGTGGCAGGCGGCGGCGTGACCGCATCCGACGCGGGTGCCGAACTACGCGCGCTCGCGGAGAAACTCTCGATTCCGGTGGCCACGTCGCTCAACGCCAAAACCATGTTCCCGAGCGACCACCCGCTCGCGCTCGGGGTGCCCGGATCCTATTCCCGCGCCTGTACCAACCAGGCCCTGTGCGAAGCGGATCTGGTGTTCTTTGTCGGCAGCCACGCCGGCGGCCAGGTCACCAACGGCTACACGGTCCCGCCGCGCGGCACGCCGGCCATCCAGCTGGACATCAATCCCGCAGAACTCGGGCGCAACTATCCCCTCGAGGTCGGTCTGCAGGGCGACGTGCGCAACTCGCTCCGCCGCATGCTGGACCGCGCCGAACCCGTCTCGTCCCGACAGACCTGGATCGACCGAGTGCAGGAACTGGTGGAGGCCTGGAAGCAAGGCGTCAGCGCCCTCGCCGCCTCCGACAATCTGCCGATGCGTCCCGAGCGCCTGTGCCGGGAGCTCTCGAACCTGCTGCCGGCCGACGCGATTCTCGTGTCAGACACCGGGCATTCCGGTGTCTGGACCGGGACCATGCTCGACCTGAAGCACCCCGACCAACGCTACTTGCGCTGCGCCGGGTCCCTGGGCTGGGGCCTGCCGGCAGCCGCGGGTGCCAAGTGCGCACAGCCGGATCGGCCGGTCGTCTGTTTCACCGGTGACGGCGGCATTTGGTACCACATCGGCGAGCTGGACACGGCGCGCAAGTCCGGCATCAACATCGTCGTCGTAGTCAACAACAATCATTCGCTGAACCAGGAAAAGAACGGTGTCGAAGGAGTGTATGGCGGCCGAACCGCCGGGTCCGACGAACTCTGGCTGTTCCCCGAAACCGAATTCGCGAAGGTCGCCGAGTCGATGGGCTGCTTCGGCACCACGGTGCACAGGCCGAGCGAACTGCCAGGCGCGCTCGAACAGGCGTTCGCGGCGGGAAAACCCGCGGTCGTGGACGTGAAAACCGACGTCGACGGGATTGCGCCGCGGGCCTGGGTCCCGCCCGCCTGAGGCACGGTCTGCTACCGTGAACCTCGGCTGACCACCGACCGGAGAAGGGCGTAACCCCGGAAAGGAGCGCGCCGCCATGACCGGCACCCTCAGCAGACGCCGCTTCCTCGGCACTGGATCGGCGGCGGCTGCCGCGCTGGCCGCCCCGTACATCAAGCGGGCTCAGTCCGCAGGGCGGCTCGAACTCGGAGTGCAGGACCACTGGGTGCCGGGCGTCAACTCGGTGGTGGAGAAAATCTGCACCAATTGGGGGCGGCAGAACAACGTCGACGTCAGGGTCGATTTCATCACGAGCGTCGGCAATAAGCTGGCATTGACGGCGCAAGCCGAAGCCCGCGCCGGCACCGGCCACGACATCTTCCAGATGGGGCTGTGGGGTCCGAGCATCCAACGGACCAAGCTCGAGCCGCTGGATGAGGTCATTGCCGACATCGAGGCCGACGTCGGCCCGATGGACCCGGCGGCGAGATATTGCTTCTACATTGACGGGGCGTGGAGGTCGTCGCCAGTGGCCGTTATGGGCCAGACGCATGCGTGCAACAGCCGGATCGACCATTTCCGCGATATCGCCGGCATCGATCTGCCTGACATCTTTCCGGCTGGCCCGCGCGATCCCCGAAAAGTCGCGACCTGGACCTACGACACTCTGCTGGTCGCCGCGCAGAAACTGCATGCCGAGGGGTTGGGGTTCGGCGCCGCGCTGTCGCCGACGGCGGACGGCACGTTCTGGCTGGCGCCCCTGTTCGCAGCGTTCGGCTCGGTTCTGGTCAACGCTGACCGCGAGATCACGGTGGACAGTGACGAAACCCGGGCGGTGCTCGAATACATGAAAGAGCTCAGCCAGTCCATGTCCGATACGGTCTACGCGTGGGATGACGCGAGCAACAACCGCTGGATGCTCTCGGGCCGTGGTTCCATGGTGATCAATCCTCCCAGCCCGTGGGCCGTGGCGAAACGCGACGCGCCCGAACTCGCCCCGCTGATCTGGCACCATGATCTGCCCGCCGGGCCGCGCGGGCGCTTTCGGCATCTGATCCCGAACGGTTGGGGCATCTGGCACTTCTCGCCAAACAAAGACGCAGCAAAGGACCTGCTGCGGCACATGGCAACGCGCGAGGTAGCGGAGCAGCTGGTCACCGCGAGCAAGGGCTACGAAGCGATCATCTTCGATTCGTTCCGCGATTTCGGTGTCGTGGAGGAAGCAGGGCCGCCCGCAGGCACGCTCTACAACTACGCGCCGCGCGGCGATGAACAGCTCATCCTGTGCGGAACGCCGGCGCCCAACGATGTCGCCGCTCAAATCTTCACCCAAGGCATCTTCGGCAACCTGGTGGCGCGGGTCACCGCCCACCACGAATCCTTCGACGACGCTATTTCCTGGGCCGAGAACGAACTCGAGGGCTTCCTGCGCGGGTGACCGGCAGCAACCACCCGGCGCGGGACCATCGCGCCGGGTTTGACCGACGGGAGGGCGAGACATGGTCGCTTACGTGATGGGGACGGTGACGGTCACCGACAGATCGTGGGTAGAGGATTACGTCCCGAAAGTGCAGGCGCAGGTCGAATCGTATGGTGGGCGCTACATCGCGCGCAACACCGAAATCGAAAAACTCGAAGGCCCGGCGGAGGTGCCGAGCGTAGCGGTCATCATCGAGTTCCCGTCTCTCGCCCGCGCCCGCGATTGGTATCACTCGGCCGAATACCAGCCGCAGCTCCGGGCTCGGCAAGCCGGCTCGATCGGCAACCTGATCCTGCTGGACGGTCTGTAGGATCCAGCGGGTCGGACCGCCCGTCGTCGAGGGCTGTAGCCGGTCCGGCGTGCGGGCATCCTTGGGCAGCGCCTTGCCATCCTTGCAGGGAATGCGACGGCGGCGCGCGTTCGGTCAGGCAGTCTCCTCTCCGAAGAAGGCACGCAATTCCGTGGTGACCCAGTCGGGCCGCTCTTCCGGAATCCAGTGGCCGCAGTCATCCACCACGCCACCACGCACATCGTCCGCGACGCGCCGCCACGATTCGATCGCTGCCTCTCCACGTCCGCGCCCCTTGGCGCCCCCGTAGCACAGGACCGGCATTCTCAGTTTGCCCTGGGACAAGAACGATTGGTTGTCGGTGACGTCCTGCGGGGTGGCGCAATAGAGGTGAAAGCCGGCACGCATTGCCCCGGGCTGTCGGTAGGTGCGCACGTATTCGCGTTGCGCCGCTTCCGATATGGCGTCGGGTCGAGCGCCCCAGTGTCGGAAGAAAAAGCCCAGGTAGATGTCTTCACGGCCCCGGGTCAGCGCTTCGGGGAAGTCCGGTTCCCAGTGCAGGCCGTGATGCCAGCGATTCTGAAACATCGCTGAAGTGCCATCTCCCGGCACGGGAACATCGAACACCGCGAGGCGTTTCACGGCCTCCCGGTGCTGCGCCGCCAGCGCGAACGCGACCGGCCCGCCCCAGTCGTGCCCGACGACGAAGAGCTCCTGCTCACCGAGCACGTTGTGGACCAGGCGCCAGACATCCTGCGCCAGGGTCTTCTTGTCGTAGCCGCCAGCGGGGCGCGACGAATCCCCCAATCCCCGCAGGTCCGGCGCGATGACACGGTAGTCCCCGGCCAGGCCCACCATCACCTCGCGCCACATGTACCAGGTCTGTGGCCAGCCATGGAGAAGGACCACCGCCGGTCCCCGACCCGCAGTGACGTAATGCAGTCGAACGTCGCCCACGTCGGCGAAATGGTGTCGTAGCGATCCCGGCATCAGGCTGGGTCTGTGGCAATCGAGTCGGTGTGCGCGAGGGCGTCTGGCGGTTTACCGGCTGCCGCCCCGGCGACTGACGTTGGCAAGCTGTTCCTGCCTCCTGTCATAGCGCTGTCCGCGAGGCTGGCAACGCAGTCCAGAGTCCGCTCCAGTTGCACCCCTCCGACAGCTGGTTCCCCGGAACCGTTCCATACGCGCTGCCGATCAGCCGTCGCGCCAAGGTTCGACTGCGCCGCGCTCGATCACGTACGTGTATTCGAAAAGGCTGCCCGCCCGCTCCATTTCCGATTCGGAGATCAGGACGGTCGTGCCCTCCCGCTGGAGATTCGCCAAGACTTCGGCCAGCCGAAGGGCCAGCGCCGGGGCCACCCCCTCGAAGGGCTCGTCGAGCAGTAGCATCGTACCCCCGGCGACCAGGGCACGGGCCAGCGCCACCAGCTTCTGCTGACCTCCCGACAGTTGCTCCACCCGGCGCGCGCGCATGTCGGCAACCTCGGAAATAAACGTGTAGGCCCGCGCGCACCGGGCCGCGCCGTCCGCATGCCGGGATCCCCACGCCGGCAGCAGGAGGTTTTCCTCGACGGTCAGGCCCGGAATCAGGCGACGATCCTCGGGCATGTACCCGATCCCCTGGCGGGTACGCCGGTGCGCGGGGGTCGCGGTGATGTCCTCGCCGTCGAGCAGGATCTGGCCAGCACGGGTACGGATCAGCCCCATGACGGCACGCATCAGGGTCGTCTTGCCAGCGCCGTTGCGTCCGACCAGCCCCGTGAAGCCCTGCACCGTCAGATCAACCCCGTGCAGGATCGTGCTGCCACCGAAATTGACCGTCAGATTCCGGATCTCAAGCATCGGGTGGATGTCCCGGCCGCCGGCCGACCACGTGCTCGATCACCGCCGGATCCTCGAGGACCACTCTCGGCGTACCGTCCGCCAGCACGCGTCCCTCGCGAAATGCGATCACCCGGTCGGCGTAACGACCGACCACTTCCATGTCGTGTTCGACAAACAGCACCGTCGCCGCCGACTTTCGGAGTGCGTCGATGACGTTGCCCATCACGTCGAACTTCTCCTTCGTGCTGATGCCGCTCGTCGGCTCGTCCAGCAGGATCATCGCCGGTTGTCCCACCATCGCCATGGCGATGTCGAGGAGTTTGCGCACCCCCTGCGGCAGCCGGTCGACCCGTGTCGCCGCCGACTCCGCTATCCGGTAACGTTCCATGATCGCCGTCGCTTCGTTCTCGACTTCCGGCCGCACGAGGGGCTGCCACCAGGGCGGGCGGCGGTGGCCGAACACGCCGACGGCAAGCAGCAGGTTTTCGTACACGGTGAGGCCGGGGAACAGCTGCGGAATCTGGAACGAGCGATGGATCCCGGCCTCGGTGGCCTCGCCCACGGTGCACCCGGTGATGTCCTTGCCCCGGAACAGGATCTGTCCCAGGTCCGGTGTCAGGTAGCCGGTGACCATGTTGCAGAACGTTGTCTTCCCGGCCCCGTTGGCACCGATCACGCCCACGATCTCGCCCGCCGTCACCGATACGTTGACGTCTTCCGCGGCGATCACGGCGCCGAACCGCTTCCCGAGGCTGCGGGTCTCGAGCAGGACTTCAGGCATCGCGGCCGCGCAACCGGTCGGCCAGCGACCAAAGACCGCCCGGCAGGAAGAGGATGACCAGGAGCAGGGTGATGCCCAGCAGCATCTGCCACGCGTCGGGGGCGTACTGGAGGGCAAACGTACGCACCAGCTCGAAGACCGCCTGCGCGATGAAGGGCGCGGCGACGTTCCCTGATCCGCCGAGGATCGCCACGAACACGAACTCGCCCGACTTGGTCCAATAGGCCGTGTCCTCCGGGGTCACATGGCCGATGAGCAGGACCGTGAACACGCCACCGAGCGCCGCGAGCTTCGCGGCTGCGATATAGGCGATGTGGACGGCCCCCCGGGCGGATACGCCCAGGTACCGGAGCCGCAGCTCGTTCTCGCGCACGCCCTGGCCGGCATAGCCGATGGGACTGGCGAGCATTCGGTCCACCCACCAGGCCACCACGGCCGTGGAGATCACGATGAAGCCGAACAGCACGAACGTCAGTCGCCCGGCCTCGGGGTCCGGTGCGAAACCGAGCAAGGTGGGCACCCCCACGCTGAACCCGTCGGTGCTGCCCAGCACTACCGTCTTCGCCAGGATGCCGAACAGGATCATCGAGAACGCCAGATTCAGCATCGCAAAAAAGATGCCGCGGTGGCCCCGGACGATGTAGCCGAGCGCCCAGGCGACCGCCCCTGCCGAGGCGATTCCCGCAACGCTCATCACCAGCATGTCCGTGATGCCGAGAAACTGGTTGGCAAGCGCCGCCGCATACCCACCGATCGCGAAGAACAGGCCCTGTCCGAACGACACGAGGCCGAACCGGATCAGGATCAGCAGGCCCAGCACCACCAGTCCGCCGCCGAGTGACACCGCCACGGTGTGCGCCGCCCAGGCCGGGAGCAGCGGCCACAGCGCGAGCAGCACCACAGTCGCCACCGTGATCCCCACCGTGGTGAGGCGCACGCTTCGGAGGAGCGTCATATCCGGCGGGCCTTCGGCTTGCCGAACAGCCCCTCCGGCCGCACCGCCAGCACCAGCGTCATGACCACGAACACCACGAACAGCTCGAGCTCCGGCCGGAAGAATACGGCGGCCGTCCGGCCCAGCCCGACCAGCAGTGCACCGACGGCCGCGCCCTCGACCGAACCCAGTCCGCCGATGACCACGACCGCGAACGCCAGCACGATCAGTTCGACGCCGATGCCGGGCACGACGGAAATCAACGGGGCGCTGAGGGCGCCGCCGAGCGCCCCGAGCATCGCTCCGCACAGGAAGGTCACCGTGAAGAACCGGGTCACGTTGATCCCTAGGGCGGCTGCGATCTCACGGTCGTGAATGACCGCAATGAGCAGCTTGCCTGGTCGGGTCCGATGGATCGCGCCCCAGATCCCGAGACCAATCAGGGCCACCACGGGCACGAGCAGCAAGTCGTACCCCACGTACGGAATCCCGGCCACGGATACCGTGCCGAACAGGAAGCGCGGCTGGAACGCGATGTAGGATTCCGGCCCGAAGATCAGCTTCATCACGTCTTCGAGGACCAGGAACACGGCGTAGGTGGCCAGCACGATCACGATTTCGTCGCGGCCGTAGACCCAGCGCAGGACCCCGCGCTCGATCAGCAGCCCGACGACGATGCCGACGACGACGGCGGCCACCAGCATGATGGCAAGCAGCTCGAATCCTGCATCGGGGGCGCCGTTGACGTACATTCCAACGGCCCAGGCCGCGGTGTACGCTCCCAGCGCGTACAGGCTTCCGTGCGCCACGTTCAGGACATTCATCACCCCAAAAATCAGGGTGAGGCCGATCGAGACAATGAACAGCCAGGATGCATAGACCAAGCTGTCAACGACGATCGCGGCCAGCTCAATCATCACGGGTCTCCGCGCTGTCCGCACCCAGCACGAGCCGCGCAGGCCCCGATCCGTGCGCTCGGCGCACATTGCAGGAAGATGATGCTTGAAGCAACTGCCCGGCTCGATCGTCCTCGGGCCCTGGACCGGCGGCTTTCCGTGGCCCCGATGATGCAACGGACCGATCGCCATTTCCGGCGGTTCATGCGTCGGTTGACGCGCTGCACCCTGCTCTACACGGAAATGATTCCACTCGGCGCGATCTTGCACGGGCCGCGCGAGCGGCGCCTGCGGCTCGAACCGGCCGAGCAGCCGGTCGCGCTGCAGGTCGGGGGCAGCGATCCGGCCGGCCTATCGACTGCCGCCAAGCTCGCCGAGCGCTACGGGTACCGGGAGATCAATCTCAACTGCGGCTGTCCCAGCAACGCAGTTCAGGACGGCGGCTTTGGCGTCGTCCTGATGCGGACGCCCGCGCGCACGGCTGAATGCGTGCGGGCGATGGTTGAGAACACGGATCTGCCGGTCACGGTCAAGGCCCGAATCGGTCTCGACACTGACCGCAGCGAGGCCTTCCTGGACGATTTCGTGGGCGCCGCCGCCGATGCCGGGTGCCGCAGTTTCATCATTCATGCGCGCTCGGCCTGGCTGACCGGGCTGAATCCGCAGCAAAACCGGACGATTCCACCGCTCGACTACGCGCGCGTCCGACGCCTCGCCCGCAGCCACGCCGACCTCGACATCGTCGTGAACGGCGGCATCCAGTCACTATCGGAAGTGACAGGCTTTCTCGCCGAGGGATTCAGCGGCGTCATGGTCGGGCGGGCCGCTTGGGATCACCCGTGGCTGTTCGCCGAGGCCGATCAGCGGGTGTTCGGGGCGCATGCCCCGCCGTTGACGCGTGAAGAGGCCCTCCGCGCCCATGCCCCCTACATCGCCCGCGCCCTCGCGGACGGCGAGCCGTTCCACCGCCTGGCGCGCCCGTTGGCAGGGCTGTACAGGCGCCAGCCAGGCGCCCGGCGATGGCGGCGGGCGCTCGCGGAACACCAATCCCTGCATGACGCGCTGGGTTCCATGGCCGTCGCGTGACGGCCGCCCCTAGGTTTCCGTCCGGGCCCCGCGCTTGTACGTAACCGGAGCCGGTACATCGGCGCCAACGGTCCGGCGTTCGGCCTCGAAGTTCGCGAACAGCTGCATGATCGGTGGCAGGACCAGCAGGTTGAGCAGCGTCGACGATGCCAGGCCGCCAATGATGATCGCTGCCATCGGCCCCATGATCTCGTGGCCGGGATTGTCCGCGTCAAGAGCGATCGGGAGCATGGCCAGCGCGGTTACGAGTGCCGTCATCAGGATCGACGGCAACCGTTCCACGGCGCCACGGACAACCGTGTCGATCGTCCAGGGAGCGCCTTCCACCACGACGAGGTGCCGGTAGTGCGACACCAGCATGATCGAGTTCCGCAGCGTGATCCCGAACAACGTGACGAAGCCGACGAGGGATCCCAGTGACACGACGCCACCCGTGAGGAACGCCGCCACGACCCCACCTACCAGCGCGAAGGGGAGATTCGCGAGCACGAGTAGCAGTGCCCGGCCCCGCCCCAGCGCCATTCTGGTCAGAATCATGATGCCCACGCCAGCCAGCACGGCAGCGAAGAGCAGTTCCTCCCGCGAGCGGCGTTGCTCGAGTGCCGTTCCCGCCAGATCGAAATACACGCCGCGCGGGAGGATGTCCGCTCCTGCAAGCGTCTCCTCGACCCCGCGGACCACCGCTTCCACGTCCGTGTCATGGATGTGGGCCGTCACGACCTGCAGCCGGCGGCCGCCATCGCGAAGAATGGTGTAGCGCCCGCGGCCCATCCGGATATCGGCAAACGCACCCAGGGGCTCCAGAACCCCATCGGGGCGCCGCACCAGTAGATCCTCCAGGGCAAACGGGTTCGCGCGATCGCTTGCCTCGAACACGAGAGTGACCGGGAACGGAAGACCGTCGCGAAACACCGTTCCGAGTTCCAGGCCGCCGTACGTCGCCTCGACGGCCTCGACGACGTCGGCCGGTGCGATACCGGCCTGTCCGAGGCGCTGCCAGTCCATGTGGACTTCAGCCTGGGGGCGCCCCAACGCTGCACGCACGCGCACTTGGCCGAGCCCAGGCACATCCTCCAGGAGGTCAGCGACCCCCGCAGCGGCGGCATCGAGCACGGCGAGATCCGGGCCAAAAACCCGGATGACCAGCGGTGCGGCGTAACCGGAGACCGTCTCGTCGACGCGTTCGATCAGGAACGTGTTCAGTTCCGATGCGAGACCCGGTGTCCGATCGAGAATTTCGCGAATCTGGTCGAATACCGCCTGCTGCTCAGCGCCCGACAGCGGTTCAAGTTCGACTTCGTATTCGGCGTAGTGACTCCCGTAGGTATCAGCCCCCCGCTCGGCGCGCCCGGCCCACTGCGACATGGATCGCACCCCCTCCACCTGCAGGACCTGGCGGGTCAGGCGCGTGCCGGCGCGGATCGTCTCCTCGAGGGATGTGCCGGGCAGCCCGGACGTGTGAATCATGTAGTGCCCCTCGCGAAGCTCCGGGAGGAACGAGCTACCGAGGCTGGGCAGCAGCGCCACGCCGAACAGCGATCCGCCGAGAGCAACGACGATCGTCGCGCCCGGGACCCGCCCGAGGAGACGCAGTACCCAGCCGTAGGCCGGGGCCAGCAGACGAATGAGCGGCGGCGAGCGATAAACTCCGCGGGTCGCGAGCAGGGTTCGGCAGAGGGCCGGCGTTAGCGTCAGGGCGACCACCAGGGACGCAAAAATCGCCAGGATGTAGGCGAGGCCCAACGGCGCGAACATGCGGCCCGCGACCCCGGACACGGCAAAGAGCGGGACAAACACGAGCATCACGATGGCGCTCGCATGCACCATCGAACCGCGCACCTCCATCGACGCGTCAAACACCACGTCGTCCAGCCGTGGCGGCGACGGAAGCGACAGTCTCTGCCGCAGTCGCCGCAGGATGTTCTCGGTGTCGATGATGGCGTCGTCGACCACCTCGCCGAGAGCGATGGCCAACCCTCCGATGACCATGATGTTGAACGTCGTACCGGTCTCTAGCATCCCGAGCGCAGCGGCAATCAGGGACACTGGAATCGCGCTCGCCGTGATGATCGCGGCCCGCACGTCGAACAGGAACGCCAGCAACACCAGCACGACCAGCCCGGCCCCGATTGCCAGATGCGCGGAAATGCTCCCCACGGATCGCTCGACGTAGTGCGCCGGGCGAAACAGATCCCGGTGCACGAATACCCCAACTGCGGCAAGGGCCGGCGTCAGATTGTCGAGGGCCTGATCCAGGCCCCGGGTCACGGCCACGGTGCTCGACCGGAACTGGCCGATCACCATGAGCAGCACCGCGGGCTCGCCTCCCACCGTCGCCATGCTGATCGGGTGGGCGGCGCCGAAGCCGATGTCGGCGACATCGGTCAGGGGAATCCGGATGCCATCCCCCCTCGTGACGTGGAGCGCCCTGAGGGCGGCTTCCGACAACCCCCCTTCGCCGACGACCACCGCGAGCGTCTGGTTGGGCGTGTCGATCCGGCCGGTACTCCGATAGCCGGCGGTCCGTACCGCGCGCGTCAGATCGTTGATCGTGACCTCCGCATGGGCCAGGCGCTCCGGATCGGGCCGGACCTGCAGGGCTTCGAAATCACCCCCGAAGACGTTGACGTCGGCAACACCCGGTACTTCCAGCAGGTGCGGCAACACCACGCGCTCGATCGTGGAGCGGAGGCGTTCCGGGTCCCGCTCGGCCGTGAAGCCGACGGTCATGACCGTCGCCGCGCTAGAGGACAGAGGGACGATGGTGGGCGTGGCGGCCGACCGGTGAAGCTGGCCCGCCGCGACGGCGAGACGCGCCGCCACGGCTGCTCGATTGATTTCGTCGCGGGTGCCGTCCTCAAATGTCAGATTGACAATCGACAGTCCGCTGATCGATTCCGAAAACGTGCCGATCAGGCGCGGCAGGCCCCGCAGGACCTCCTCGAGCGGGCGGGTGACCCCGGTTTCCACCTGTTCGGCAGTCAGGCCGGGCGCCTCCGTCTGCACGATCACCTGCCGCGGGGCGAACTCCGGGAAAATGTCGAAGGCCCCTTCGGACAGGCGCCACAGCCCCGCCGCCACCAAGGCAGCGGCCAGCGTCACCACGATCCCCGGATGCCGGATCGAGAATCTGACGATCAGGGCAAGCACGAAATCAGTCGTCGTCCTCGCGCATGATGTCGGCCCGAAACTCCTCGGCCAGCAACATCTGGCCGCCCCGGATCACGACGCGCACGCCGGACTCCAGGACCGGCTCCGGTACAAACCAGCTGCGATCGAGGCGACGCAGGCCGCTCAGGGGCCGGCGGCCATACCGTCCGCCGCCGAGGTCGCAGTAGACCCAGACACCCTCACCATGGAACAGGACTGCGCCCGCTGGCAGGACGAAGCCAGGCTCCGCGGCATCGGCCGCCACGAACGACACCTCGACCCGGAGCCCAGGGCGCAGACCGCCCCCCTCGGCCAGCAGCACGACCGCGTCAGGCCCCATGCCGGCCACTTCCGCGTAGCCGGGTCCGAGTGGCTCGGCGGGGCGAACCGTATCGCCGGCCCGCAGTTCTGCTCGGAATTCGCGACCACTCAACGGTTTCGGAAAGGCCGCCTGGACCAGCGCCTGGCTGCGGTCGGCCAACGCCTCCAGCAACGGAGCCCGGTCGGCCGCCGCGCTGGAGAAATTGGCACCCCACGCGTGCCGGATCTGCCGCAAGGTCCGGGCCCGGGCGGCCGTCTGTTCCGCCCGCACCATCTCCTCGTCGCGCAATGCGCGCTCCGCGAGGTCCACGTCTGCGAGCAACACGAGCCCGCTTTCGTGGGCCTGCCGGAGGCGTTCGAGCCGGGCACGCAGGGGCTTTAGCCGGGCCTCCGACTGGTCAAGGACCAGTTCCGTGCCACGCAAGGCGGCGACCTCGCGGAGCAGGGGCGCCACATCGAGGACGGCACCGAGACTCGTGTGCCGATCGACCCAGTTGGTCGCGCGCACCGGGGTCGCCACGATGCCGTTGGCCTCGGCCACCCCGGGCGGAAAAATCAGGACGCGCTCATCGTCGTCGAGTTCCAGCAGCGCCACGGGGGAATCATCGTCGTCATCGTCATCCCCGTCGTCATCGTCGTGCTCCCGCGCCGCTTCGTCGATCCCGAACTCGGCGTTCTCTTCCTCCTGGATGTGCGGCAGCAGGCCAAAGCTGACGGCCGCCAGAACCTCCTCCGGGGCAAACCGCTGGAGCCCGTGCACGGCGGCATAGCCTCCCAAGAAGGCGGCGACCAGTGCCAAAACTAGGCGCACGGCGCGAGCTCCCCCGGTCTCATCCCGTGTCTTCCGAGGCCAGGCGCCACGGCGCGCCGCGGGGCGCTGAAGCGTCGCTGAAAATGCGTTCCACCGCGAACTCGAGGTCGATCAGCGCCATCTGCCTCCGCCGTTCCGCCGCCGCCGCCGCCCGGCGGGCCGCCAGCAGCCGAAGGTCGGCATCGGGCCGGGCAACGGCTGGCAACGTACGCTGACGGATCGCGGCGTCGGTTTGCCGCAGGTATGCCGTCGCGGCCTCGATCTCGGCGTTGGCCGATACGGCTTCCCGACTGGCCGTGGCCAGCTGTGTCCAGGCCGCTTCGGCTTCCGCGAGCACCTGGGCCTGCACCTCTTCGAAGGCCAAGCGTGCCTCATCCCGATGCGCGAGCGCAATGGCCACCTTCGCGTCGGTGATGTCGGGCACCGGCACCATGGCGCCGGCCAGGCGCAGCACCAGGTCCTTCTGGTCCCACAGGATGCCCGGCTCGAGGGCAAGGTCCGGAGTCAAGGCAGCGAGCGTGACCCGGAGGCGCGCTTCTGCTGCTCCGTAGCCGGCAATCGCCACGAGCACGTCGGAGCGGCGGACCAAGGCCCGGCGGAGCATCGCGTCAAACTGGGCGGGATCAACTTCCGAAGGCAGCACCCCGGCCATCGGCGGGCGGACTTCCCGCCCCTGGACTGCGGTCCGCGAGACCCCGAGGGCGGCGGCCAGCTCGGTTTCGGCCTCCGTGGCGCGCGATCGCACGGCATCGAGCGCCAGCCTGGCCGCCTGCGCCCGGGCGGCCGCAAGCTGCGCATCTGTCAGGCGGGCGACGCCGGCTTGGACTCCCTGCAGCAGCGCCGCTTCCACCTGGGAGCGCAGTTCCACTTCCTCCTCGGCGAACGCAATCTCAAGACGGGTGTGCTCAATCCGGACCAGCGCCTTCAGGATCTGGTCGCGCACCTGCCACCCGACGCGGTCCAGCGCCCACTGCGCGGCCACGCGCTCGGCGACGGCCGCGTCGGTCTTGGCGGTCCGCAGCGCTTCGCGCGTGAAGGGCCGCTCCACAGACAATCCCAGTGTCCACGGCGCCCCTTCCGTGTGGTACTCGATCTCCGACGCGTACACGAACGGCCGGTTCACCTGCGTCAACTGCACGTCCGCCATCGCGCGGGCTAGACGGGCCTCCGCGCGCCGACGAGCCGGCGCGTTGTCGATGGCGGCCAACACGAGGACCTCGGCATCGATCGGCCCGTCCCCCCCGGGCAGGACCATCTGGAGCCGGTCGAACGCGGTCACGTTGGGGTTTAGCGGCCGGGCCGGGACCTCCGGCCCCTGACACGCCGCCACCGCGAGCGCGCCGGCCACCGCCAACACCGGCGCACGGTGGCTTCGAACCTGGCTCATCACGGCTAGTCCTCGCTCCGCACGGCCTCCGCAAGCCGCCGCTTCGCGCGACCAGCAAGACGCCCGAGCCGGCGCGCGGGCGACGGGTCGCTGGCGATTTCACGTGCTTGTTGAACCGCCGTGGCGGCCGTCTCGGCCGCCGCTCGCTGCACGCGCGGATCGGCCGCCGCCCGGCGGATCAACAGGCGTACAACTGGCCCGATGAATGCCATAGGGGGGCAGCATACCACCACGCACTCGCCACCGGCCCGCCGAACCCCGCAAACCAGGCCCCGACAGTCGTCCAACCGGGTGCCGTCCATGATGCTAAACTTCTGTTCTCTTGTCGCTGACTACCACGGTGCCCATGTTGTACCAATCCACGCCACCACTCATCGCGACGGCCGTGCTGACCCTTTTCCTCACCGTTGGCGCAGCACCTACCGGCCATGCGGCCGAGTACATGATCGACCCGGGACACTCGTTCATTCAGTTCCGCACGCAGCATCTCGGCTTCAGTTGGCTGGTCGGACGCTTCAACCGCTTCGACGGGGGTATGAGCTACGACCCCGCGGCCGGCGCCGACACGCAAGGGATCCGCGTGACGATCGATGCCGCCAGCCTCGACACCAATCACGCGGAACGTGACAAGCATCTCCGCGGCGCCGATTTCTTCAACGTCGAGGAGTTCCCGACCGTGACCTTTGTCAGCACCGGCTTTGCCGGAGGCCCCGGCGGCGGCACGCTGACCGGCGACCTGACCCTGCTGGGAGTCACCAAGTCCATCTCGTTCGACGTGCGCCTGATCGGCGAGGGCGACGATCCCTGGGGCGGCTACCGGGCCGGCTTCGAAGGCACCTATGTCCTCAAGCGCCGGGACTTTGGCATGGACTACAACCTCGGTCCCGCCGCGGAAGACGTCGAGATCCAGCTGATGATCGAGGCGATCCGGCAGTAGCCCAACAAGCACCAGGCAGGGCTGTGCTGTTCAATACCGGCGCGCGCTACGGAATCGCGAGCAAGGTACTGCACTGGCTCATCGCGGCAGGGATCATTGGGTTGACCGGGCTCGGCGCCTGGATGGTCGACCTCAGCTACTTTGACAGCTGGTACAACCGCGCGCCGGCGCTCCACCGGTCGGGCGGCATGATCGTGCTGGGCTTGGCACTCTTGTTCGCGTTCTGGAAGATTGCGTCGCCCTCGCCACCGCTCCAGGCCGAACTTCGGGCCTGGGAGCGCTCCGGCGCCCGAGCGATGCACCTCCTGTTACTCGCCGCGATGTTCGTCGTGCCGGCATCGGGCTACGTGATCTCCACGTCCGCCGGCAGCGGCTTCCATTTCCTGGGTCTCTGGGAAATCCCGGCACTCCTGCCCCGCTCGGAAACCGTGCGGGACCTCGCCATCACCATTCATTACGTGGCGGCT
The DNA here is from genome assembly GCA_021296265.1 of Alphaproteobacteria bacterium. Lineage (GTDB taxonomy): Bacteria > Pseudomonadota > Alphaproteobacteria > TMED109 > TMED109 > VXPW01. The sequence goes on from JAGWAT010000006.1 coordinate 34,952, forward strand.
TACGGCCTGCTGCCAGTCATTGCGATACACGCGGGCGCCGCGCTGAAGCATCAGTTCATCGACAAGCACGGAACCCTGCGGCGGATGCTCTGAGTGCGCCGGCTGCCCCCCGGGGCCGCGATGGGGGCGCGGGCTGGGCGCGGCTAGCGGCCGCGGAACACCGGTTTCCGCTTCTCGACGAAGGCCTTCGACGCCTCCAGATGATCCTCCGTGAAACCGGAACGGCTGTGGTTGCGGGCTTCCATGTCAAGCGCCTCGGACAGCGACGCCGTCCAAGCGCCGTTCAGGTTCTGCTTCATGTACGCCAGGGCCACGCGCGGTCCCGAAGCCAGCCCTTCGGCCAGCGCCCGCGTCTCAGCCTCCAGCGTGTCGGCAGCAACGACCCGGTTCAGAATGCCGAGCTTGCGGGCCTCGGTGGCCGGAACCCGGGCAGCAGTGAGATACATTTCCTTGGCCTTGCCGGCACCCACCAGTCGCGCCAGGAACCAGGATCCCCCGAAGTCACCGGACAACCCGACCTGAGCGAACGCCGTCGTGAGCAGCGCGGTCTCGTCGGCAACCCGGAGATCGCAGGCCAGCGCGACCGAAAGCCCGGCCCCCGCCGCCGGCCCCCGGATCATGGCGATCACCGGTTTCGGCATCTCGTAGATAACGCGGCTTACCTCCATGCGGCGCCGCAATGCCTGCGTACGGCCCTCCAGACTGTCGTCCTGAAGGGACCCCTCGGCCATACCCTTGACGTCCCCGCCGGCGCAAAACCCGCGGCCGGCACCGGTCAGCACCACGCAGCCGGTGTCCCGGTCGGCAGCCAACCGCTGCATCGAAGCCAGGAGATCATCCAGCATCTCGTTGCTCATCGCGTTCAAGCGATCCGGGCGATTCAGGGTCAGCCACGCGACGCCCCGGTCGCGCGTTTCCAGGAGATGTTCAGACATCAGTGGTTTGCCTCCGAGGTCCCTCGACCTGCTTTGCCGTTACCGTTCAGGGAGGTCGCGGATCGACCCGGCTCCCCGCAAGATTCCTCGATCGGTCACACCAGCGCAAATCGCATACCGGCGACCTGTATCACATTGCCCGCTTGCGGAACGCCCAGCGCACGGGCATGGGCCAATGCCGCATCAGCGTCCTCGGCCCGCAACTCCACCCCGGCCAAACCTTCCCCTCGCCCATCGGAAGCCGCGACAAATCGCAGGTCCGCGTTTGCCAGCGGCAACGTTGCCACGCCCGCTTCACTGCGCACCAACGGGACCTCCGCGATGGCGCTCCAACGCTCCGCCAAGGTGTCCGGATCAGGACTCTGGACTTCCGCCGCCACGATCGCCGACACCACGTGCGTCCTGACATATGGCTGCCAATCCGGGCCCGCCGGATGCCAAGGGCCGTCCCCCGCATCGCCATCCGCCTGCCGATCGATCTCGAAGAATGCGCCGCCGGTATCCTTCGGATGGAGCTGCATGCCCTGAAATCGATCGTAGTCAAGATGATTAGCGACCCGGATCCCCAGCTCGTCGACCCGCTTCCGGCGCCGGTCCAGATCGTCGCACTGCGTGATGACCATGTAGCCGCCATCCCCGCCGCGCCGCTCCAAGTAACGGCCCGCCGCGGTGCCGGGCCGGGTGGGTGCCACCACCTCCAGGAACTGGTTGCCCACTGGCATCAGGGCGTTGACAAGGCCGTACTCGGCGACGGCGGCGTCGACGTAGCAGATCTCCAGTCCGAAGACCTGCCGCAACCCGGCGACCACCGGATCCAGGTCGGCGGCAACCAGACAGATTTGCCGAAGTCTGAGCTGCATCGCGGCATTCCCCCCTGAGGCCATGGCAGTTCTACCCGCCGAGCGCGACCGGGCTGCCGGAGCGCGCGGATGTGACCGGGGCCTGCAGGGTCGCAGGTGGGCGGACCAGGCGTTTCGCCACCCCTTCCGGCGCGGCCACCAGGGAGCGCGCCAAGGCGAAACCCTTCATATTCCGGTTGGCGGTCACGCGCGGACGGCGGGTAGCGGTCATCGCGGTTTCCTCTCCTGTTTCCCGGCCAGCGCGCGCACCGACGACGACATCGCGATCCGCCCCTCACCCTTATAGGCCTCGTGGTTGGCCTCGATCAGGTCGCTCCGGTAGAGATAGTTGATCATCACGCCCGCTGACTGGGCGCGCCCGGTCTCGGACACGTTCGCCAGCCAGTTCAGCCGCTCCATGCGCGCGCCGTTGGAGAGATGGAAATGCGCGACCGGATCGGCCGCCCGTCCCTCGCGTTTCGCATGGACGAGATAGCGCGCCACCGTTCGCAAGACCGGCCCCTTCGCCCCCTCGGCAGTTTCAGGGTCCTCCCACCACTGCGGTTTCGCCAGGGCGGCCTCGACGCCTTCGTCGGGATTTTGCTCGAGCCACCGCCCGAAACCGGGGATCGGAGACAGCGTGGCGAAGGTCTTCAGGTTGGGCAGCTCGGCGCGCAGATCGTCCACCACGCGCTTGATGAGGAAATCTCCGAGCGCGATGCCAGCCAGGCCGCGCTGGGCGTTGGAGATCGAATAGAAGACCGCCGTATTCGCTCGCGACGCGTCGCCGACCGGGCTCTCCTCGTCAAGTAGCGCGTGGACGTTGTCCGCAAGTCCCGTTTCCAGCGCGACCTCGACGAAGATCAGCGGTTCGTCCGGCATGCTCGGATGGAAGAAGGCATAGCAGCGGCGGTCGGAGTCGAGCCGATTCTTCAGGTCCTGCCAGCTTCGGATGGCATGCACGGCTTCATAGTTGATGAGCCTTTCCAAGAGCGAGGCCGGGGCGTTCCAGTCGATCCGCCTGAGCTCCAGGAAACCCGCATCGAACCAGCTCGCGAGCAGCCGCTTCAAGTCCTTCTCCAGGCCCGGAAGCGCCGCATCCTCGGGCGCAAACCGCATCAGGTCGTAGCGCAAGTCGACCAGGAACTTCACGCCGCCAGCAAGCGCATTGAACTGCCTCAACAGGCGTTCGCGCGGAGCGCTCAATGCATCCCGGAGCGCATCCTCCGCAGCGGCCCGACCCTCTGGCGGCACCGTCGCCAGGGCCGCCATGGCCTGTTCGACCGAGGCCGGGTCCCGGTCGAACTCTGTCGCCAGGATGGTGAGGTAGCGGCGGCGGCCGGTCTGCGACAACTGGAGATAGGCCCTGCCGAGCTCGGCGGCACGATTGCGCGCCGAGACCTCCCCGCCCCTGCCTTCGAGACAGGCCCAGAGGCGTTCGCGAATGCGTTCTGCATCCCCCTTCGTCAGATCCGGGTCCGGGTCGAGTCCGTCACCGCCGATCAGGCCGCGTACGGCCTCCTTCAACCCCGCGAGCGTGCGGTCGAACAGTCGGGAGACCTCTGCTTCGGACTGACTCATGTTGCGTGCAACCGGCGATGAACCGCCGGCACCATGTTCGGCAAATCCTCGGCAATCAACCCCGTCCCGAACGCGGCCGCCGCCTCCCCGTGCAGCCAGGTTGGCGCAACAGCCGCATTGAACGCGGTCATGCCCTGCGCGATCACGCCGAGGACCCTGCCGGCCCGCACATCGCGACCACCCCGTCCGGCAGGGCCAACGCGGTGTCCGCGCCCTTTATCAATATGGTCAAGCCGCCGGCCACCGCGGCTCCGCGCGCTCTTGCGAGCCGATCACCCTCGAACGAAAAGCACCCTGGCGCGGGCGGTTCCTGGCGCGCCGGCCGGAGACTGGCAGGCCAGCCTTGACGGGGCTGTCCCGCGCCGATCGCGCCACCGAGACCGGCTCTACAGCGGCTCCGTCTCGGCAAACGCCCAGTAGGCCTCGCGCGCCGCGCGATACAGGGGGCCCACCGGGAACTCGTGGTCGTCGACGCGGGTAATCGGCAAGACCTTGCCCCAATTGCCCGTGCTGAAGACCTCGTCCGCCCCCAGCACGTCGTCGACCGACACCGTCCGTTCGACCACCTCGATGCCGCGGTCCGCCAGGAGATCCGCCACCCGCTGCTTGGTGATGCCGTTGAGAAACGTCCGGTTCCAGACGGGCGTAATCGCCGCTCCATCCCGACCCAGCCAGATATTGGCCGAAGCGAGCTCGGCCACGTTGCCGTCCCCGTCCAGCATCAGTGCATTGTCGAACCCCCGCCGCTCGGCGTCCTGCAGGGCCCGTGACCCGTTGGGATAGAGACAGGAGGCCTTGGCCTCGGTTGGGGCCATGTCCGGGCCGGGCCGCCGGTACGGGCTTACGGTCACGGCCCTCCCGGTCGGCGCCGGCATCGTCATCCGCATGAGCGACAGCAGGAAACGGGTGCTGCCCGGCTCGGGCGTGAGAAATCCCCGCGCAGCGTACAGGGACGGGCGGATATAGAGTTCGGCGCCGGTCTCGAAGCGACGCGCTCCTTCGCGCGCGAGGGCCTCTATCGTCGGCGCGTCGACCGGCTGGTCCAGCCCCATGACGACCGCCGAACGCAGCAGTCGTTCGCAGTGACGGCGAAGGTCGGGGACGCAGTTGTTGAACAGCCGCGCACCGTCGAAGACGGCCGTGCCGTGCATGTAGCTCTGGCTGAGCGCGCCGATCAGTGGCGGGTCGCCCTCGTACCACGTTTCGTCGGCATAAACGAGACTGTCCATCGTTCGCTCCACAGCCCACGCCATGAGCCGTCGCAACTGCCGCCTGACCGGGCCAAACGCCACGATTTGGAGTTGCGGGCCTCGCAAAGTACCATGGGCGGGCTGTCGACGTGGCGGCGGCTCCCGGATGGAGGGGTTGTCACGCCGACCACCGGTTTCGGGCCTGCGACGCGGGCCCGGACACAACGAGGAGGAAGTTGACATGAATTTGACTGTCAACGGCAGCCCGCAGGAATTCGGCGGCGACCCGAACATGCCCCTGCTTTGGTACGTCCGAGATGTTCTCGGGCTTACCGGGAGCAAGTTCGCGTGCGGCACCGGCCTTTGCGGGTCGTGCACCGTCCATGTGGGCGGTGAAGCGGTACGGGCGTGCGTTACACCTGTATCGGCCGCTGAGGGGATGGAAGTGACCACGATCGAAGGCCTGGACGCGGAGGGCAACCACCCCGTGCAGCGCGCCTGGCGTGCCCACAACGTCCCGCAGTGCGGCTACTGTCAGTCTGGCCAGATCATGCAAGCGGCGGCCCTGCTTTCCCAGAACCCGGATCCCTCGGATCAGGAAATCTTGGACGGCATGAGCGGCAACATCTGTCGGTGCGGCACGTACCAGCGGATTTTCGCCGCCGTGAAAACGGCAGCGAAGGAGGTCTGACCATGACGATGCTTACTAATCTGAGCCGACGGACGGTTCTCAAGGGCATTGCCGGAACCGGTGGTTTCGTCATTGGCGCCCGCATCGGTGCCGACCAGCTGCTGGGCCTTCCCGCCAACGCAGCCGAAGGGAAGCTCGACGCAAACCTCTTCGTCGCGGTCGACGGTGACGGTTCCGTAACCATCACCTGTGCCCGATCCGAAATGGGTCAGGGTGTCCGCACCTCGCTCCCGATGATCATCGCCGACGAGATGGAAGCCGACTGGGCTCGTTGCTCGGTCGTGCAGGCTGACGCTGAACAGAAGTGGAATGACTTCGGCCAGGAGCTCGACACTGACGGCTCCCGTTCGGTCCGCCGGGACATCAACCACCTCCGCGCAGCCGGCGCTGGCGCTCGCAAGATGCTCGAAATGGCTGCCGCCGAGATGTGGGGGGTGCCAGCTGAAGAGTGTGTCGCGCAGAACCACCGCGTGAGCCACGCTCCAAGCGGCCGCTCCGCCGACTTCGGCGAGCTCGTCGCCACGGCTTCCGGCCTTGAGGCCCCGGACCCGGCAACGGTCCAGGTCAAGGACCGGAGCGACTGGAAGTACATCGCCAACGAATCCGCCTACACGCCGGACGCCTACGTCGACCTGGTCGACATGACCACCGGCAAGGGCATGTTCGGTGCCGACACGATGCTCGACGGCATGAAGACCGCCGTCGTCGCACGGTCGCCGGTGTACCGAGGCAAGGTGGAGAGCTACGACGACTCCGCCGCCATGGCCATCACGGGCGTGCGCGGAACGGTCGAGATCCCGATGCCGGAGTTGCCGATTGCGTTCAAGCAGCTGGGTGGTGTCGCGGTGATCGCCGACAACACGTGGGCTGCCCTGGAAGGCCGCAAGGCGCTCCAGGTCCAGTGGGCCGAGTCCGAGAACAGCGCGCTTGACAGCCCGTCGTACGACGACGCGCTGCGCAAGGCGGCGTCTGAGCCCGGCACGACGATCCGTGAACGCGGCAGCTACGAGCTGGCCCGGGACAAGGCGTCGGCGAAGGAGTTCACCCGCGACTACTTCGTGCCGTTCTTCATCCACACACCGATGGAGCCGCCGGCAGCGGTCGCCAACTACCAGGACGGCAAGGTCGAGATCTGGGCAGCCTCCCAGCATCCGATGGCGGTTCGGGACACGATCGCCGAGGTGCTCGGCATCGAGAAGGAAGACGTGCTGGTGCACATCACCCTCCTCGGTGGCGGGTTCGGCCGGAAATCCAAGGCGGACTACGCTGTGGAAGCGGCCTACCTCTCACGCGAGGTCGGTGCCCCGGTGCGGCTGGTCTGGACTCGTGAAGACGAAGTCCGGAACGGCTACTACCACGCTGCAAGTGCACAGAGCATCAGCGCCGTGATCGACGCCGGACGGGTGTCCGGATGGCGTCACGGTGTTGCGTTCCCGTCCATCCTGGGCCTGTGGGTCCCGGAACAGAAGATCGGGTTCAACATTGAGCACGGTCTCGGCCTGATTGACATGCCCTACAACTCGATCGAGAACATTCGCATCGAGAACGGGGATGCCAACCTGCACACCCGGATCGGCTGGTACCGCTCCGTGAACAACATCCAGCACTCCTTCGCGATCAACAGCTTCGCGAATGAGCTGGCACACGAAATCGGCCGCGACCCGGTCGAGTTCCAGTTGGAGCTGATCGGCGAACCGGCGATCATCGACCTGACGCAAGAGAAGGTCGAGGACTACTGGAACTATGGTGACCCGATCGAGGACTACCCGATCGACACCGGGCGTCTGGCCGCCGTCCTGCGGAAGGCGCGCGACGTTTCCGGTTACGGGAAGGCGCTTCCGAAGGGGCACGGCCTCGGCCTCGCGGTGCACCGTTCGTTCCTGTCCTACATCGCCCAGGCGGTGCGGGTGCAGGTCGCGGACGACGGCAACTACACCGTCACGCGGGTCGACACGGTGCTGGACTGCGGTCTGGGCGCTAACCCCGAACGGATCCGGGCCCAGTGCGAGGGCGCTGCCGTCTACGGCAACACCATTGCCAGGTTCGGCCAGATCACGTACGGCCAGGGCGCGGTGAACGAGAGCAACTTCCACGACTACCCAGTGTCGCGGATCGACGACTCTCCGCTCAACGTGCATCTCCACCGGATCGAGAACGACCACATTCCGAGTGGTGTCGGCGAACCGATGGTGCCGCCGTTCGCTCCGGCTCTGGCCAACGCGATCTTCGCCGCGACCGGCAAGCGGATTCGCAATCTGCCGATCCGGCCGGAAGACATCGCCGCCGGCTGACCCAAGACGGAAACCGGGGCGGGGTCCTGCCTCGCCCCGGTACTCCGATGCGAACTCGAAAGCCGGACGGGCACTGCCCGTCCGGCCTTTTTTCTGCCCTGCGTGTCGCCGGCCCCGCCCGCTCCGGGTTCCCGATGATCCGAGGCAGCGCCTCCCCCCAGCCGGTCATCCGGCTCCGCTGCCCACCGCCGTCTAGCCGGCTTGACCCCGGCACCCACCCGGCACCAACATTGCGATTGGACCCATCAACCGGGGCTGATCAACCGACCGTGGTCTCGATCCTGTTCTTCCAGATCTCAGTTGCGCGCTCAACGCGCCTCGAGGCGGGTTCAAGATCTTCTAGGTGCGCGCTCAGACGGCCACACAAAGACTCGATGCACGTACGAGTTACCTCCGCCCTGACACCCATTGTCACGCCTGCCTGGACGAAATCCCTGGCGGACAACCGATTCCGCTTGCCCGCCAGCAAGAGCGCCAGCTGGTCGTTCTCAAAGCCAGGAAAGTCCCGTGTCGTCACAGTGTCATAGGTCGGCGCGAACCGGACGGACGAGAAATTCTGCCCGCCGTCAGGGGCAACCCTGAGGACGGCCATGTTCTTCAAGTGGAAATCGCCATTGGCGATGAGTCACGCGAATACGGCCCGACCAAGTAGCACCAAGATATCTGCTTCGGCGTTGCTGGAAACGCCGCGCAGCGCCCGTGCCACTTGCTCGATGGAACCCTCATACTTATCCGAAGGTGCAACGTCACGAATCGACGCCATATCCTCCAGGGAGATCTTCCGACGGTCGTTGTCTGAGCGACGGATGTCGAAGCGCTCGATCAATAGGGCGTCGGGCAGCTCACCCGACTGCACGCCCCACGAACAGGCCCCTCCTGCGTGCCTCCGCTACAGGCGCGACTTGGCAAATCGATCCGTTCAGTGCACCATGCGGATATGCAATCGGTGCTCCGAATCGTGACTGGCTGGATCGTGGCTGGGGGCTTGGTCGCCTATGCCCACGCCGGCGAAGTAGTTCCCGTCGAGGGGTTCAACGAGCTTCGAGTCTGCGCCTGTGACTGTGTCAACCAGTATGAGTTGCGGGTAGATCGATCGGGGGATACCGACGTGATCTGCCGAGGCCTCAGGGACGACGGTGAATGGACCGACGTCAAGCAGTCGCGCTATACGCCAGCAGACAATTCCGGATTACTGTTTCACACGCGGGACCGCTACACGCGTTTCGTCTGCGAAGAACGTTCCCGTCTATGAGCTGGCTTGTGCGGCTGTAGGCTGGCCCTCAAGCGCAAGTGTCACGGTGCCGAGTGCATCGTTCGTCACCGTGATCTGATCTCCCGAACCCAACGGAAACGGCTCGCCGGGGCAACCGAGCAGCACCACGTCCCCGGGTTCCAGTTGCCGACGCCGAACATTGAGATGGGTCGCGACCCACGACAGGATTTCATAGGGATGCGCCAAGTACGCCGACGTGCTGGCCACCCCGACCTCACGTTCATCGAGCGCCGTCCTGAATTCGAGGGAGTCGCAATCGAGTACCTTCAGATCATCGATCTCCTGGCCGAGCACGCAGGCGGCTGACCCGGCCAGGTCCGCAATCCCGAGACCAATGGTGTACTCCGCCAGTCCGGAAACATGGCGGTCATCAAAGATGCCTATCGCCAATGCCACAGCACCGACGCAACCGGCAACTGATTCTCGGTCCCACGGGCCGTCGTCCGCCCCCATCGGCTTCCCGATTCGGAGCGCAAGTTCGGCACCGGCCTCCGGGCTGTGCCGCTCGCTCTCGGGTAGCGTGGATGGCGAACTGAGCACGTCCTGACGCCAGATCGGCCCCACGATCGGATGCACGATGTCGTGCTGTTTCTGGGCAGCATCGGTGGTCAACGCGATGCGCCAGCCCCCCGGCTCGGTACCTCGGGAACGCATGCGTCGGATGATCGAATCCTGGACCCGGTAGGCCTCCACCATGGTCTGCGGCGTCAAGCTCTTGTCCCAGGCGCCATCGTATGCCGTACCATCGGCCCGATCGGCCAGAAGACGCTCCACCAACCGGTGGACGCGGATCTCTTCCAACATGCCCATCGCCGCCCAGTCCCCTCAAGCCTCGAGAGTGAATTCGACGGCTTCCAGGCCGTCTACTTCCCAACGGACCGTCTCGCCGGGCTGTGGCCAGACGGTCACTGCCAAGCTGCCCGTCATGACGATGGCGCCGGCATCGAGGCTGCGCCCACGTCTCGCCAGCGAGTTTCCCAGCAGAGCGAGCACCTGCAGCGGCCCGCCGAGCACGTTTTCGCCCACGCCCTCCCCTGCCGGCTGCCCGTCGATGGTCAGGCGTCCCGAAACGGCTGCGAGGTCGACGGTCGGCGTGTAGGCGACTTCCTGACCGATCACACAGCCGTAATTCATCGCGTTGTCTGCGACGAGAAGTCCGATGGTCGCGTCCGCGCCCGCATCCCGGTCATCCACGATTTCGATTCCGGCCATATACCCGCCAACAGCCTCCGACACTGTGGCCGCGGTAAAGGGAGCTTGATCGGGCACGAGCGATTCGCGCATTCGGAGGACGATCTCGCCCTCCGCACCCAAATGCCGGTATCTCGTCGGGTCCAGTCGAGCGGCTGACGAATATACAAGCGGGCGGAAGATCGCGCCCTCCGCCGGTTCGTCAACCCCGAACATCTCCTGCATCGCCGGGTTGGTGAGGGCAACCTTCCAGCCGGCTACCGGACCATCCCCGGCATCCAAATGCAGCTGGATCAGTGCATCCTGCACCCGGTATGCAGAGTCGCGATCCGAGGGCACGGCTCCGGCCGGGAGTTCGTCCTGGGACCGCAGCGCCCGTCGGTGCTCCAGCAGCAGTGCCGCCGACTGCTCGGTAGTCCACATGGTCACAGGAGGTTGTGCGTGCCGTCGCAATACGGGGAATCGCCCGTCGACTTGCACCCGCACAGGAACACGGTCTCCGTTTTCTCCGCCTTCCAGACGAACGGTGAAAATTCGGTTTCCCGGTGTGAGCCGTCACACCAAGGCTGGTTGGCGCTTCGGCCGCAAGCACACCAGGCGTAATTTTTTCCGGCCTCTAACTCGACACTGTACGGCTCAGACTGGGCAACGATTGGGGAACTCATTCGCAATCCTCCTTGCGGCGGCAGTGTACTTGGCCAACCTAGGTCCGCAACGCCGGAGCGACCCTGATCCACAACGAGCAGGCAAATTGGCGTCTGGCCAGTCAGCGGCACTCGCAAGCAGGCCCGGCGAGAGGGTCCGACCATGAGCTTCGAGCCGGCTCTGCGCGAGGGCTAGCCAAGGCCAGGGCGAACATCGATCGCCACGCCAACTCCGATCACGCTGATGCGGCGGCGGAAAGTAGGGGCTGGACAGGTGATGTAATCTGCGGGGATGGCTCGTTCCGCTGGCAAGAGATACACGCGAATAGCCCGAGGCTGGGCCGGCCTCACCATCGCCATTGGCCTGTTGGTCGCGCAAGTCGCCTTCAGCCACCATGCGGTGGAGTACGGCCACGACGAGCATTCGCACGACGAGCACGGGTCTTGCGTGTTCCCGCTGGTTTCTGCGGAGCTTTTTCTTCTCCCTCTAGCTCTGCCGGATCGCGCACCCAGCCTTCTCGAGCCACCAGCCATAACCAGTTCGCTTCCGGTCGCAACCCGCGCATCGAGAGCGAACTGCATACGTGCTCCTCCGACGTCCCCCCTGACCTGAAATCTACAAGCTCGGGTGCCAGTGCCCGACTCAACAGCATGGACCTCGCATGTGCTCGCCGCAGGGTGGGTGTGCGCATGGACCATTGCCCTCGCGTGTACGTACGGAGAACACCATGTCAATCCTTCGTGGACTAGCCAGACTCTTGTTTCTGGCAACTCCGATCATTCTGATTGCACTTCCAGCGCAATCGGAAACAGACCAGGCGCCCACCGCAGCAGAACTCGCTGCGGAAATCCAAGCGCTGAAACAAGACTACGAAACCCGCATCCGGAACTTGGAGGCCCAGCTTGATGCCATCAATGCGCAATCTGCTGCGCCCCAGCCGCCGGTAAGCGGCATCCGCAGCCAGGACAACACCTTTAATCCTGCCATCGGGGTCATTCTCAATGCCGCCGTGGCGAACTTTTCGGCGCCGGCATCGGAGATCTCAGGGTTTCAGCTCGGGCACGAAAGCGAACGTGGTCAAGAGGGTATCGCCCTGATCGAGACCGAATTCAATTTCTCCGCCAACATCGACGACAAGTTCTTCGGTAGTACCACTATCGGTGTTCATACCGATGAGGGCGCAGAAACTTTCGAAATCGAGGAGGCCTATGTCCAGACCCTGCCTAGCGCCGGCCTGCCGGACGGTCTTCGCGTCAAAGCTGGGCGCGCGTTCTGGACGTTGGGATACATGAACGAACATCATCCCCACGCGGATGATTTCGCTGATCGGCCGCTGCCCTACCGGGTGTTCATTGACAAGTCATACAACGACAACGGCCTGGAATTTGCCTACGTGTTTCCGACCGACATGTTCGCGGAAACCGGCGTTGGCCTGTTCCGGGGCGACGATTTCCCCTTTGGTGGCTCGGACGACGGCATCGGCGCCTCCTCTGCCTACGCCCGGCTCGGCGGTGATATCGGCTCCAACCAGTCGTTTCGGATCGGCGCGTACGTGTTGAACGGTTCAGCCGCCATGCGCGGGGGTGGCCACGCCCATGGTGCGGAAGGCGATGCCCACGGGGAAGAGGACGAGCACGGGCACGAAGACGAGATGCACGCGGACGAGGATGAGGACGAGCACGGGCATGAAGACGACATGCACGCGGACGAAGATGAGGACGAGCACGGACACGAGGACGAGATGCACGCGGGGGAGGACGAGCACGAAGGTGAACACCACGATCCGTTCGCGGAAGGCTTGTTCACCGGGGACTCGACGCTCTACGGCTTCGACGTCCGCTACACGTGGGCTCCCACCGGCAATCCCCGCGAGCAGGAAATCACCCTTCAGGGCGAGTATTTCTGGCGGGCCGAGGATGGCTACTACGCCGTCACGGAAGGCGACGAAACGGAATTCACTCAAGTCGACGGGACAAGCAGTGGCTGGTACGTGCAAGGCACCTACAAGTTCAGCCGTGCCTGGCGAATCGGTGCCCGTTACTCACGCCTCGATCCGATCAGTGCGGCCGACGTGACGAGCGATGACGAGTACGAGGTCGAACACAGCCCCTCCACCGTCTCGGTAATGGGCGACTGGACCAACAGCGAGTTCGGCCGGATCCGACTGCAGTTCAACCGGGAATCCGTCCACCACGAGGAGACTGACAACCAGCTGTACCTGCAGTACATCATGAGCCTTGGCGCCCACGCAGCGCATGCGTACTGATCAGGGCCGAGCGATGCAGTTGAAACGACTCGCGCGGGCACTCTGTGTCATCGCGCTGGCCGTGCCGGGGATGGTCAAACCATCCCCGGCCTCCGCTGAAGTACAGATTTTCGCCTGCGAACCGGAGTGGGCGGCTCTGGCCTCGGAAATCGGAGGCGACGTGGCGCACGTCTACTCGGCGACGCATGGCCGCCAAGATCCGCACTACATCCGGGCACGCCCCAGTCTCATTGCCCAGGTACGCCAGGCCGATCTCCTGTTTTGCTCCGGGGCAGGCCTGGAGGAAGGCTGGCTCCCGGTGCTGCTGCAGCGTGGAGCACGGGTGACCATCCAGCGTGATCAACCCGGTCACCTGATGGCGAGCGAGCATGTCCGAATGCTGAACCCTCCCAGCCTCGTTGACCGCAGCCAAGGGCACGTGCATGCGGAGGGCAATCCACACGTGCAGCTCCTGCCGGAGAACATTGCTTTCCTTGCGACCGAGCTGGCCCGCCGGCTCACGGTGATCGACCCGGACAACGCCGAGATGTATCGCCGTCAGCTGTCGATTTTCCAAGAGCGTTGGAAGGACGCTACTGCCAACTGGATGGAACGGAAGTCTCATCTGGAAGGCATGCCCGTCGTTGTGCGCCACGAAGCGTGGGCCTATCTGTTCGAGTGGACCGGCATCAAGCAAGTTGCGTCGATCGAACGCCTGCCAGGTGTCCCGCCGACCGCCAACCATCTGCAATTGGTGTTGGAACTGGCCCGAAATGCAGGTGCCGTCGCCATTCTCCGTGCTCCGTACGAGCCTTCCGAGGGGATGGAGTGGCTTTCCGACAAGGCCGGAATCCCGATTGTCGATCTGCCCTTTACCGTCGGGGGGCAGGAGGGTGTCGATGACCTGTTTGACCTCTTTGAAGTGACGATCACACTGCTTGAAGAAGTGCGTGATCAATACTGAGATCCTTGAGATCGTCCTGCCGGCGTTCGCGACCGGCCTCCTGTGTACGGCGCTGCATGCGCCCCTTGGCATTGAGGTCTTGAGGCGGGGAATCGTCTTCATCGACCTTGCCACGGCACAGGTGGCCGGCGTCGCGATCGTCGCGCTGAATATCTGGGTCATGGATCCGTCGTGGGCGGGAACGCAGGTCGCGGCATTTGGGGCGGCAGTGGCGTTCGCCTTCCTGTTCCGGTGGATTGAACGGACCATCCCCGACGAGCAGGAGGCGGCCATCGGCAGCTGCTTCATCGTCGCGGCATCGGTGACACTGCTGCTGCTCGTCAACAGCCCGCACGGAGGGGAAAAGCTCGAGCACGTTCTCTCGGGCCAGATCCTGTTCACGTCATGGTCGGACCTGGCGGCATTCCTGCCGGTGTACCTGCTGGTCGCGGGACTGTGGCTGGGGTATCCGGCTCTCCGGACCGGACAGGGTTTCTTCCTACTGTTTGCACTTGCGGTCACCGCATCCGTTCAATTGCTGGGCGTGTACGTCGTCTTCGCGAGCCTGATTCTGCCGGCAATGGCCGGGCGCCGGGCGGACGGCTCGTACAATCTGTGGCGTGCCCTGTTGAGCGGCGGCGTTGCGGTCATTGCCGGAATCCTGGCATCGACCGCCGCTGACCTTCCCGCCGGGCCGTTCCTCGTGCTCTGTTTTGCCGTCTCCGCCATCGTGGCCCGCGTGATTACCCACTGGATGTCCCGCCCCACTTCCCGGTCCGATCTCCACCAGGCCTGACCGGGAGCGACCCGCCAGACCAGCCAGGAATGCATCCGGATGCTCCGCCGCCGGCGCGCGCTTGCCCATCCAGATCGATGTCGGTTTCGGCGACGTGATCACGCCTGAGCCAATCGAGATCGAATATCCCGCCCTTCTCGACGCGCCGGGCGCCCATCCTGCGCGCGTATCCGCCAGAAACCGTCGTCGCCGAGAAAGCTGAAGCGATCGTATCGCTCGGTATCGGGAACAGCCGCATGAAGGATTTCTACGACCTCTGGATGATCGCGCAGACATTCGCGTTCGAACGCGACGACCTGGCGGCGGCCATCCGTCGGACCTTCCAGCGGCGCCGAACCCCTTTGCCGGAACAAGTACCTGTCGGCTTCAGCGATAGTTTTGCCCTAGAGAGAAACCCAGTGGCGGGCTTTCCTCGCGCGCGACCGCCTTGAAGCAACATCCGCTTCACTCGTCCAGGTCATTGATGATCTACGCGCCTTCCTGCAGCCCATGCTGACCCGCGCTGAGGTTGCGTCATGGCCTCCCGGAGGCCCCTGGACTGAGGTGAAGTGCCGATAACCGGCAAGCCTGTCGTTCACCCTCGCCCGCAGCCGCCAGCTGTCCGCCGAGAGCCCGTGGATCGCGCCCGGGCACCTCGCCGAAACAGCCAACGCCGTCCGGGGCTGATCGGGCGCAGCGTGCTCCTTCCTGGCGAGTGATCAGGCAAGAGGCACGCCACACCGCACGGTCATCTCGGCACCAGCGTTGCATGCGCCGGAAGCGGCAGCGGAAAGAGGAAGACCGACATCCCGCAAGGTGGAATGCCGGTCTCGGTGATGACGGGGGTACGAATGATGGCACCCGGGATCCAGTTCTTGACACATCATTAAGAGAACATATAAAGAACATTCAGATTTCAGATGCACCGACCAGGTGGGTACGTCGTGGACAAGAACTCCCGTTTCGTCGCACTGGCAGCCTTGCGCCAACGAATCTCGGCACTGGAACGGCCAACCCAAAAGCGCGTATCTGTCGAACCGGATACCGCATGGCTTCCGGGGATCAAGACGCTGGATGGCGCCCTTCCCCCCCACGGGCTGACCCTGGGCGCCCTGCACGAAGCAGCCGGCGCCACCGGTGCAGACCGACCGTCAGCCGCAGCCTTCCTCGCCGCCCTTCTGCAGCGACTGTCGCGCCGCGCCGGACGCGAGACCGTCCTAGTCTGCGAGAGCGGCGCAGGTCGATCCGGCCGTCTGTACGGCTGGGGATGGCGCGACCTCGGCGGCAATCCAGCCGCACTGCTGATGGTCCGGGCCCGGCATGACAAGGAGGTCCTATGGGTCATGGAAGAGGGATTGCGCTCCAAAGCCCTGGCGGCGGTGTTCGCGGCCATCAGGAGCACCGGTTTCACCATGGCCCGGCGGCTGTCGCTGGCCGCCCAGGAAGGCATGACGCCCGCCTTGCTGCTGCGCGACGACGGACTCGTTCCAACCAGCGCAGCGGCCACGCGATGGCTGATCAGGACTCTCCCCTCCGCTCACGACCCGCTCGACATCCGCGCTCCCGGAGCACCCCGTTGGCAGCTCGGACTCGTCCGTTGCCGGGGCGGGCGGCCGGCTCGGTGCGATGTGGAATGGCACCATGAGACGAGTGCTTTCCGTGTGGTTGCCGCGCTGGGCCATCGACCGGCGGCAGCGCTCGCTGATCAGCAGAGCACACTCCGCTCCGCACTCCTTCGAGCCGGTTAAATCTTCCCCGCTGGTACTGGCGGCCTCCGGTCCACGCGGGATGGTGCTGACGGCCATCGATCAGCGGGCCGAACAGGCCGGCCTGCTGCCCGGCATGCGTCTGGTGGATGCCCGTGCCCTGGTGGCCGGGGTCGCCGTGGGAACGGCGGACCCGGTCGCCGACCAGCAGGTCCTGATGCGGTTGGGATTGTGGTGCGGCCGCTTCACACCCCGCGTCGCATGCGACGGCACCGACGGTCTTCTGCTCGATGTCACCGGTTGTTCCCATCTGTTCGGGGGCGAGCCGGCGATGATGCAAACCGTTTCGAAACGGCTGACAGGTTTCGGACTGGAGACCCGCCTGGGGATCACCGATACCCCGGGCGCGGCCCGGGCCTTGGCCCGCTTCGCCCCTGAGTGCCAACGCATCGTTCCCCCCGGCTCCCTCCGGGAAGCCCTGGAACCCCTGCCCGTCGAAGCGCTTGGCGTGACGCGCGATGATGCCCTGACACTGCACCACCTGGGGTTGACCACTATCGGGGCGATCACTCGATTGCCGCGCACAGCCCTGCTGCGCAGGTTCCCACCCTGCAGGACCGGGAACGGATTGCTTCAGCACCTCGACCGGGTTCTCGGAGACCGGAACGAACATCTCTCCCCTCTGGTCCCGCCGCCGGTTTATCGCTGGCGCCTCGATTTTGCGGAGCCGGTCATGCACAGAGAGGGATTGGAAACCGCGCTGGTCGACGTGATGACCCGCGCCACGGCTGCGCTGAAACGCGACCAACGCGGTGCAAGACGACTTGTGCTCTGGTGTTTCGGGATCGATGGAAGCGTAACCGAACGCACCGTGGCGGCATCCCGGCCGACCCGGGACGCGGATCACCTCCAGCGTCTGTTTGTGAGCGAACTTGAAACCGTGGATCCCGGGTTCGGGATCGATGCCATCGTGCTGCACGCGACCTCGGTTGAACCGCTGGTAGCCCGGCAGCTTTTGCTCGACGACGGCCAGCAGGACAATCTTGACCTGCTCATCGACCGGCTCGTGGCGCGCCTGGGAGCTGGCGCTGTCCGGTGTCCGGTTGCCACCGAGCACCGCTTCCCGGAACAGGCCGAATGCCTTGCCAGACCTGGCGAAGCCTCAACCTTCCCGTCTTCGTACCCGGACGTCCCCCCGCGCCCGTTGCGTCTGTTTGAACGCCCGGAGCCCCTGCAGGTCATCGCCCTGATCCCGGATGGCCCGCCGCGCCTGTTCATTTGGCGACGAGTGCGCTTCCACATCGCCCGGGCCGCCGGCCCTGAGCGCATCGCCCCGGAATGGTGGACGCCGGACAGCTGCCAGGCAACGCGCGACTACTGGCGCGTCGAAGACACGGATGGCCATCGCTACTGGCTCTACCGTGCTGACCTCCATGGCAACGGCGTCCCGCGCTGGTTTCTCCACGGCCTGTACGGATGACGCGCCCTTGTACGCCGAATTACAGACGACCACCAACTTCAGCTTCCTCCGGGGCGGCTCCCATCCCGAGGAGCTGGTGGAACGGGCGGTGGCACTGGGACTGACGGCGATCGGCATCACCGACCGGCATTCGCTGGCCGGCATCGTGCGGGCCCACGTGGCTGCCAGGGAGGCAGGAATCCGCCTGCTGGCTGGTGCCCGCCTTGATCTCGAGGACGGCCTTTCCCTGCTGTGCTACCCGCGCGACCGTGCAGCCTATGGTCGCCTTTGCCGCTTGCTGACATTGGGACAGCGGCGCGCAGACAAGGGCAAGTGTCAGCTCCGTCTGAGCGACCTCTGCGCCCATGCCGAGGACCAGGTCCTCATCGTTCTACCCTCTCCCGGCCCGCCCGTGGACACCTTCGCCGAAAGCCTGACCACGTTGCGCAACCGGCTCACAGGGCCGTGCTACCTGGCCGCTCACATGCTCTACCGAGGCGATGACCGAGCCCGCATCGCCCGGCTGGGCGGGCTCGCTGACCGCCATGACATGCCGCTGATCGCCACCAACGACGTTTTCTACCACCTCCCTGAACGCCGCCCGCTGCAGGATGTTCTGACGACCATCCGCGAACACACGACCGTCCAGAACGCGGGCTACCTGCTGCACGCCAACGCGGAGCGTCATCTGAAGAGCCCGGCCGAGATGACGCGCCTCTTTGCCGGGAACGAAGCGCTGATCGCCCGCACCATCGAGATGGCCGGATTGATCGATTTCCGTCTCGACGAGCTGGCATACGAATACCCGGACGAGCCCGTGCCGGTCGGCAAGACCCCGCAGCAGCACCTGGAAGAGCTGACCTGGGAAGGAGCCGTCCGACACTTCCCCGACGGGATTCCCGAGGCCCTCCGCAGCACCCTGGAACACGAACTCGCACTCATCGATCAACTCGCCTATGCCTGCTATTTCCTCACGGTGTACGACATCGTGCAGTTCGCCAGGCAGCAGGACATTCTCTGCCAGGGACGCGGCTCGGCAGCCAATTCGGCGATCTGCTACTGCCTGGGCATTACCGCCGTCAATCCGACCGAGATCGACCTGCTGTTCGAGCGCTTCATCTCTCCCGAGCGCCGAGAGCCGCCCGACATCGACATCGATTTCGAGCATGAACGCCGCGAGGAGGTCATCCAGTACATCTACGAACGGTACGGTCGAGACCGTGCGGCCCTGGCCGCGACCGTGATCACTTACCGCGCCCGCAGCGCCGCCCGTGAAGTCGGCAAGGCCATGGGCCTATCCGAAGATGCGGCGTCGGCCCTCGCCGATTCCCTCAGGCAAAAGGGAGGATTCTCTGAAAAGCGCGTCCGTGAGGCCGGTTTCGACCCCGCCGATCCGGCCCTTCGCATGACCCTTGCCCTGGCTTCCCAGCTGATGGGGTTTCCCCGCCACCTTTCGCAGCACGTCGGCGGGTTTGTGCTGAGCCGTACCCCCTTGTGCGAAATGGTGCCGATCGGCAATGCGGCCATGCCGGATCGCACGTTTGTCGAATGGGACAAGGACGACCTGGAAGCTCTCGGATTCATGAAAGTCGACGTGCTCGCCCTCGGCATGTTGACCTGCATTCGCAAGGCGTTCGCATTGCTGAAACGCCACCGGGGCATCGACCTGAAGCTCTCCGACGTGCCGCGCGAAGACCCGGCGGTTTACGACATGCTTTGCCGGGCTGACTCCATTGGCGTGTTCCAGGTCGAAAGCCGCGCCCAGATGAACATGCTGCCACGTCTCAGGCCGCGCTGCTTCTACGACCTGGTGATCGAAGTCGCGATCGTCCGTCCCGGTCCAATCCAGGGTGACATGGTGCATCCCTATCTGCGGCGACGCGACGGCCTCGAACCGGTGGTTTACCCCAAACCCAACCCGGATCATGGCCCGCCGGACGAACTGCAAAGAGTGCTGGAAAAAACCCTGGGGGTTCCGTTGTTTCAGGAGCAGGCGATGCGCATTGCGATTACGGCCGCCTGCTTCAGTCCCGACGAGGCCAATGCCCTGCGTCACTCGATGGCCACCTTCCGGAAACGCGGAACCCTGCACCTGCTCCGCGAGAAGATGCTCGGCCGCATGATCAGGCGCGGCTACGACCCGGAGCTTGCGGCCCGCTGCTTCCGCCAGATCGAGGGCTTCGGCGAGTACGGGTTCCCGGAGTCCCATGCCGCCAGTTTCGCGCACCTCGCCTACGTGTCGTCATGGCTCAAGTGCCACCATCCCGAAACGTTTGCCTGTGCCTTGCTGAACGCACAGCCCATGGGCTTCTATGCGCCGGCGCAAATCGTGCGCGACGCTCGCGAGCATGGTGTTGAGGTACGGTCCGCCGACATCAACATGAGCCATTGGGACAATTCGCTGGAGCCGACACCCGACGGGCATCTGGCGCTCAGGCTTGGCATGCGCCAGATCGGGGGATTGCGCGAACGCGACGCTGATCTCGTGGTCAAGGAACGCAGCCGACGGTACGTCAGTGTCGCCGATGTTCGCCATCGCACCGGCATGTCGGATACTGCTCTCAAGTGCCTGGCCGAAGCGGACGCCTTCCGTTCCATCGGCCTCGATCGACGACAGGCGCTGTGGGATGTCCTCGAGGACACGCCCGAACTGCCCCTGTTCGCAGCCCATCTCGAAGCCGGCGACGCTTCAGACATTCCGTTGCCGGTAATGCCGCCGGGCGAACAGGTTCTTGCCGATTATCGAGCCCTGCGCCTGTCCCTGAAGGCGCATCCCGTCTCTTTCCTGCGTGGGAAACTTGCGGGCTCAGGCGCCCTGCCGGCCGAACAGATCAATCGGCACGCCCGCGACGGCCAGCGAGCCACCACTGCCGGCATCGTCCTAGCGCGGCAACGCCCCGGCAGCGCCAAGGGGGTCATCTTCATGACCCTGGAAGACGAAACCGGCGTCGTCAACATCGTGGCCTGGCCCCGAATCACCGAAAGGTTCCGCCGGGCCGTGATGACCAGCCGGCTGGCACTGGTCAGGGGACGCATTCAGCGCACCGGAAACATCGTCCATCTGGTCGCCGACAGCCTTGAGGACATCACGGGCTGGCTTTCCCTGCTGTCGGAAAACACCGTGACGGCTGCCCGGAACCGAACACACCATGCCGCTATCCCCACGACCGCGCGCCATCCGAGGAACCAGCGTGTCATTCCGAGATCTCGAGATTTCCATTGAACGCCGGCCACACCGAGCCCAGCTGCGTTTCGGCACAAGTCGTGTCCGGCTTGCAACACCGCGTGCCGCACGACAGGCGCAACGACGAACCCCATCGATCAAGAGCCCGAGACAGGCAGGAAACAACCCGGCGGCGCGCACGCGCCGGCAGCCACTGCACGACGCCTCGACTTATCGCCAAATCAAGCATGTACAAGCCATTCTTCCTAGCACCGTTGACACCGACTAGAGCAAACCGAAAGATCTGGTTCCGTGGCTCAGCCGCAGCCAATCCGCCCCCTACATGATCACAAGTCGCGGGTAGGCGACGGCGCGCATCGGCTGGCTGGACGCAGGCGCAACGACGAAAAGAGAGACCATGGCTCAACAGTTGACCGCACAACGGGTAACCCTGATTTCCCTCGGCGTCGACGATCTTGAACGATCCGGCACCTTCTACAAAGCCCTCGGCTGGCAGGCAGCGGAAGAATTGCCGGAGGTGAGATTCTATCGGCTGAAAGGCCTGATGCTTGGCCTGATCAGTATCGATGCCCTGTCGGCGGACCAAGGACAACCCAGAGCTGGCCTCGGCAAAGGGGCCATGACCTTGGCGCAGAACTACCGCTCGCCGGCCGAAGTGGACACGGCGTTTGCCGCCGCGGTCGCGGCGGGGGCCACTGTCCTGAAGCAGCCGGACCAAGCCTATTGGGGCGGTTACTCAGGTTATTTTGCCGATCCGGATAGCCACGTCTGGGAAATTGCGCACAACCCCTTCTGGCCGCTTGATGCCGAGGGCTATCTCGCGGAAGAGCGCAGCTAGCGAAAGGTGATCGTGTGCCAGCTGCGGAAACCAAGATGCGTTCGGGCGCTCTGTCTGCAGTGATTCGTCGCACACCCCACGCAACCACGGGCAGTCAACTCCTCCGGTCAGGAGAAATTTCAGACTTCCCCGTTCATCCCTGCTCGACAACCGATTTCTTCGCGTCCTCGAATAGAAGCGGCTAGGCGGGCCGTGATCGCCCGCCTCGGGTTCCGACCGGGCGCTGCGACCTCTGAGATCGACATTCGCGGCCGGCAAGCGGCGACATGCCGCCCCTACCCTCACGACCGACCCGATGCAGAATGGCGCCACATTACAAACGAGTGTCGCATCGGTTTTGCTCTGGCCGATACCGGTCGTGCGCACCAGGTGGGTCCATCGACCGTGATCTTCCGCAACGGTTTCGACTGCAGGCGGCCTTCCGGAACCCAGTGCTGACTCGATCGCGGCGCTGATCTCGTCGGCCCGCGTCACACCAACGCCGGCAGAATTGCAATGTTCCGGCGTGACTTCACGATCAGAAGGTGATGCTTGCGACCATCGACGGATGAACCGGGAGCAACCCGGCGGTTGACCCGTTGTGCTCCCCGTCCACATGCGCCGCGGGGACACCTCAACCGCTTCCCGCGCCATGTGCACCGACGGCTTCAGATTTTCTGGACTATGTTCTCCGCTTCGGCCGGTATCCGCTATCACCGGCATAGCAATCCCAGGTCCCTCTGGTTCGAGTTCCACTATGGCTTCAGACCCATCCGCCACGGAGTCCGCTACGAGGCCGACGAACGTCCCTCTGTCCCCCTCACGATCGGTCTGGGCCTTCAGTACACCGTCTTGTCCATTGCCGGCGTCGTGCCGATTCCGGCGGTGCTCATCACGATCGCCGGCAAAAGTGATGCCTACCTGAACTGGGCGGTGTTCGCGGCGCTGGTGGTAAGCGGAATCGCCACAGTCGTCCAAGCCCTCCGTATCGGCAGGTTTGGGGCCGGTTACATCCTGGTGATGGGCAGCACTTCGGCCTTCCTGGCGGTCAGCGTCACGGCGCTCGAGCAAGGCGGACCAGGACTGTTAGCCACCCTGATCGTCTTCTCTTCATTCGTGCAGTTCTTTCTCGGTGCGAAGATGGCCATGCTGCGGCGGATCTTCACGCCCACCGTGGCCGGCACGGTGCTCATGCTGATCCCGATAACCATCTCGCCGATCGTCTTCCGGAAGCTCACGGACGTTCCTGATGGCGCCGCGCAACTTACCGCGCCGATCACCGCATTCGTGACTTTGGCTGCCATCATTCTGGTTGCACTGCGATTTTCGGGCGCCTTGCGCGTCTGTGCCCCTGCCATCGGCATTATTGCAGTAGGCGTCGTCGGGATCGCGTTTGGTCTCTATGACATCGGTCGTGTGATTGACGCTCCGTGGATCGGCCTCCCCGAATTCAGCTCCTATCCGGGCCTCGACCTGAGCTTCGATGCCACGTTCTGGTCCCTGCTTCCGGGATTCCTGATCATTACCCTGGTCGGGGCCATGGACACGTTGGGCGATGCTATCGCGATTCAACGCGCCTCGTGGCGTCGGCCGCGAGCCATCGATTTCCGAGCGATCCAGGGGGCCATCAACGCGGACGGTCTCGGCAACCTCCTGTCCGGCCGCGGCGGGACGGTTCCCAATACAACGTACGGCAACGGTATTGCGATGACCGAGCTGACCGGTATCGCTGCCCGGTCCGTTGGGGTATGCGTCAGCATCCTGTTTGTCGCGCTGGCGTTCCTGCCGAAACCGGTTGCCGCGATCTTGGCGCTGCCGGGACCTGTCGTGGGAGCCTACTTCGCGGCAGCCATCGCCCTCTTGTTTATCTTCGGCGTGCAGATCCTCATTGAGGACGGGCTGGACTACCGAAAAAGCCTGATCGTCGGTTTCGCCTTCTCCGTGGGTCTCGCCTTCCAGTACGACATGGTCTATCCGGAACTCCAGCAGGGTGCCTGGGGCGAATTGTTGGGGCACGGCATGACGGCAGGAGGGATCACCGCAATCCTCCTGTCCGGTTTTCTTGATCTGACCACCAGGAGGCCGACGAGGTTGCGTACCGCTCTGTCCGCAAACGCTCTGGCCGAAATTGACAAGTTTCTGTCGGACTTCGCTCAGCGGGCACAGTACGACGAGCAGATGACGGTCCGGCTGCGCGCGGCCGGTGAGGAAGCGTTGCACATCCTTCTTGGCAACGAAGCTCAGGACCAAGACCGCGAATTGCTGCTGATAGCGAGCACAGATGAACTATCCGCGGACCTTGAGTTCATTGCCAGTGGATCCGGCACAAACCTGGAGGATCAGCTCGCGATGTTGAACGAGGGCGTAACAGATATTCCGAATGAAGCAGAGACACCCCTCCGACTGTTGCGACACTATGCGACATCGGTGCAGCATCGCCAATACCACGACACCGACATCTTGACAGTTCGGCTGCAACCTAAGGGAACGAACTGAATCCGGGTGCGCGGATTTAGTGGTGGGCCGCAGGGGACGTGGCGGGCACTTCCATCGAAGTATCCCGCGTATCGGGCATTTCATTCCAGGGGACACTTGGGTGAAGGTAGTGCCAACACTTGCCTTCGTGGCGTGACACGCGGAGGTATCTCGCGCCTTGTGGCCAACGAGGGCAACACGCTCGTGAACACGTCGCCGGCGGTCCTGGCTGCCATCGCCGGAACATGCGGCGGAGCGGGCCAATCGGCGTGGTCGATGGCCGTCGCTACCGCCCCGCGAAGTACCAGCAACGGGACCGGCAGGTCGAGAGTCATTTGCAACTTGGGAGGGGGACGATGATCAGTCGGATCGATCACGTGGTCGTCAACTGCCGTGACGTCGAAGCCATGGCAGATTGGTATGAGCGGGTGTTGGGGTTCGAACGAGAGGAATTCTTCGGCCCAATTCGACGGATCGCGCTCAAGTTTGGCCAGCAAAAGATCAATCTACGTCCAAGCGGGGCAAGCAGCTGGATGACAGGGGAGGTCGATCCGCCGGGCGCACTGGATCTGTGCTTCATCACGGACGGCCCCATCGGTGCCGCCATTGAGCGTTTGGGCATACAGGGCATCGACATCATCCACGGCCCCGTCGCCCAGAGGGGAGCCTTGGGGGAGATGACCTCAGTCTACTTCCGCGACCCGGAGGGCAATTTGCTCGAGATTGCTTCTTACGGAACGAATTAGCCGTCCAGGCGTCAAGCTATTGCCCTGGTCCTGGACAGGGCCTCCCTGCCATTGCCTAGGGTGCAGGAATCGTGATCGTATAGCCCCTTTGGCCGAAGGCCGGCGCCACGAGAATTGCTGTGCCGGAACCTGAGCCTCGAACAAGGATGCCTTGAATGTCCGAAACGAGCAGGAATTCCAGCGCCTCCCCCGAGGTGGTGCGTGATCTCGCCGCAAGCGGGACGTTGCGCGCCGCCATCAACATGTCCAACTTCCTGCTGGTGACCGGCCGGACGAGAAGCGGCGAACCAGAGGGTGTGTCGCCGGACATGGCGCGAGAATTGGCCCGTCAACTCGGTGTCCGGCTTGAATTACTGCCATACGGGACACCGGGCGAGATTGCCGACGACGCAGGAACCGGTGTCTGGGATATCGCAAACATCGGGACCGAACCAAAGCGCGCCGAAAAGATCGATTTCACAGCCGCCTATTGCGAGATACAGGCGACGTACTTGGTGCCTGCCGGCTCGCGGATCAAGGCAATCGAGGAGGTGGACCGCCTAGGGGTGCGCGTCGCGGTTTCGGCGCGCAGTGCCTACGACCTGTGGCTGGAACGCCATGTCCGGCATGCCGAACTCGTGCGCGCTGAGGGCCTGGATGCGTCACTTGAACTCTTCGTACACAAAGGTCTGGACGCCCTTGCCGGGCTGCGGCCCCGACTGGTCTCCGATGCCGAGAAGCTGCCAGGTGCCCGAATACTTGACGGCCAGTTCACCGCGGTCCAGCAAGCCATGGGATGCACGCGCGGGCGGCACGCGGGTGCAGCCTTTCTCAGGGAATTCGTGGAAACGTCGAAAGCCTCAGGGTTCGTCGCAGGCCTGATCGCGAAGCACGGCGTCCAAGGCCGCCTATCGGTCGCGCCACTGGCCCAATAGCCGACCACGATTCTGCCCGTCGACAGCTATGGCCGGCGGTCTCTCGAGACGCTGCTCTATCTCTGCTTCACCTGAGCGGCCGGCGGACACCCCGCCACAAGAGCACGAACCGCACCCGTGTGCGATTGTGACCGATTTCAACGATCTCCGGGATTCGAGGGAAGGGGCCTGCGCCGTGGTGGCTGACGCCGCCAACGCGAGACAACCGCCCTAATGCCGATAGACGAAGAATGTCGCATCGTGCTGGATTGCGGCCCGGGGTAGCGCCGTGACGGGTCCGGCCGTGTCGATGAGTGTCCAGAGGCCGGCGCCGGTGAGCGCATCGATCTTGGCTCTGAAGCCGCCTCCGGAAAGCGCTGCTTCCGTGCAGCAAAAGATCAGTACACCGTTTGTCGCAGTCACCCGTATGAGTTCGTTCAGCGACTCAGGCGGCGCATGGCCCGGCGTAAAGACACCGGTGCAGACGATCGCCTGGAACGTGCCGTCCCCGAAATCCAACGATTCGCCAAGGACGCGTCGACGGAGGTCCCGGTACACGCCCTTCCGAGCAGCAACCCGCAGCATTCCCTCTGAGAGATCGACCCCGACAAGATTGGCATAACCGAGAGACGCCAGGGTCGCCCCGATGAAACCGCTGCCGCAGCCGGCGTCCAAGATCGGTGTATCCCCTTGTGCGACATGACGCCCGCACAGACCCGCCGCCAGCGGGGCATAGTTGTAGCCTCCCGACGAGACGTCGGCATCATAGCTCTCTGCCCAATCGTCGTAGATATGTCGGCTTTCTGCCGTGGAACGAGCCTCGTAGACCCGACTAAGCCAACTGTCGAGATTGCTCACCGAGTTTCCTCCAACCGCGCCGCTTGCCTCGGCAGGCCTCCCAACCATAGATGAGCATCGGCCCGTCTGACGACGAGCGGCTGGCGGGTAGCCTGCGCGGCGCGTGCGGGATGCACCCCGCCATGATTCTGGATTGACGCCCGCAAGCAGTACGTGCTCAGCGCCAGCGTGGTGGTTCCGTACAGGCTGCTGGGCAAAGCCGGCGTGCTGGTCGTATCGATGCCGCCGGCATGCTCGGTCCCTGGCCACGGACGCCGCGCCTGCATCGGGCGGGGCTATCGCCGGCGTGAATTTCTGAGCAGTTGCCCCCGGCGATGTCTGTCGGGCCCATCGGCAACCGCACGCGCAGCGACCGCGTTCGACCAGGTCGGTCTTGGCATTCGCCGGCACCGGTACAGTGGTCGTCAGCACCGGTTGTTGTTGCGCCGGGCCGCTGGATGGATCTTGCGACAAGCGGCCCATCCAGCGGCCAAGCTGCCCGCCATTCGGCGATCTTTCCGCCATTCGATACAAAGCGATTCCACCATGACTCACGAATTCGTCGCCGTCGCGCGCGAGGGTCGCGTCGCTACCGTCATGTTTGACCGGGGGAACCGGTTCAATTCGCTGTCATTGCAGGCGATCGAGGAACTGACCGCAGTGGCGCTCAGCTTCTCCGACGACCTGGAAATCTCAGCCATCGTGTTGCGTACGCCGGATGGCAGCGGTTTTTCGGCTGGGCGTGATCTCTCGGACCCTGCGATGGAGCGCCGTCGGAGCCAGCCCATGCTGGCTTGGCGGCATCTGGCCGGAGCGGGCAAGCGCCTGTGCGCCGCATGGGAAGGCTTGGAGCAATTCACGATCGCCGCCGTGGAACGCTTTGCGATCGGTGGCGGACTTGCACTGGCGGCCGCTCTCGACTTGCGCGTGATGGGCAAGGGCGCGCATTTCCGCGCCCCGGAGGTTGCGCTCGGCCTGTCAATGAGCTGGGGCACGATCCCGCGGCTCGTAGCACTGGTCGGACCAGCACGCACGAAGCAGATTCTTTGCCTTGGCAACGACCGCATCGAATCGGCAGACGCGCTCACCTGGGGTCTGGCGCAGGAAATCGTGGACGACGGCCACGCGGCGGCAAGCGCGCTCGAGATCGCCTCGCGCGCCGCCGCTATGCCCCCGGTGCCGCTCCGCATGACCAAATCGACCGTCAATGCGGTGGCTGGCGCACTTGCCGGCGCCGCCATTCATATGGACACCGAAGAGGTCATGCTGACGGAGCTGACCGAGGACTTTGCCGAAGGCGTCTCCGCCTTCCGCGAATCCCGCCCGCCACGTTTCCGGGGGACGTAGAAGGAGGCAGACCACAAGCGCAACGTGCGATACACCAAGGGTTCTGGCCAACCCGGACTGACGGTGCAGGGCGAAGAATTCCCACAACGCCGTGCGCCTCATCGCGCCCGGACGGTGTCCGGGCCGCTCGTCCGCTCGGCACACGCGTACCGGCTACGCGTCCGACTGCCTTATCCGGACTTCGGCCCAGTCCACGCGCGGTCTAGTTGGCAGGAGTGGAGGGACTCGAACCCCCAACCCCCGGTTTTGGAGACCGGTGCTCTAGCCAATTGAGCTACACTCCTGAAGCCAGCGTCACCTACCTTAAGTTCCCGCGCGGCATCGTGCCAGCAGGTTTATTGCGAACCCGGCCGCGCGCGTCAATCGTCGCCCTCTCTTCGGGCCCGGGCTCGACCCAATCCATGATTCTTGCCCGCGCTGCGCCAAGCGCAGCAATCCGATCGCCGACGCAGAGCAACCCGCAGCCGAAGGCGATTAACGAATCCGGGGGGCGTCGCCACTTGCGGCTGTACCTCAAGATTTCGAGCACGCGCACCTGGCGACAGATGCTTCCACAGTGCTACGGGCCGTGTGCCGCACGCCCTCATTGGTCGTCCGACAGGCGATCCAAGCGCTTCTCGATGGCGGCCAGTTGCGCTCGAAGCTCCTCGATCTCCTGTTCTTTCGTTCCTGGCCGCGCACCTTCTCCTGACGGCGTGCGGGCGTCCGGAGGACTTTCCCGCCCGCCGAGCGGGGGTGTGAACAGCTGCATGGAGCGCTGAAACATCTCTGCGTTCTGCCGGCCAAACTCCACGAACTGCTGCACGGCAGCGCTGGAGGTCTCGCCGCCGAACAGACTCTGCATCTGTTCGACGACCTGCTTCTGATTGGCAGCGAAGGCATCGATGCTGTGTTCTACGTAGGATCGGAACTGTGGACCGAAACCGGCGTCGTAAGCCTGCAAGACCTGCCGCAGGTAGTTCAGGGGCAGCATGTTGTGCCCCTTGGTCTCCTCCTCGGAAATGATCTGGGCGAGGACTGAGCACGTAAGGTCCCGGCCGGACTTGGCGTCCTCCACCACAAAGGCTTCACCCTGCTTGACCATGGTGTGGAGGTCGTCCAGCGTCACGAAACTCGCGGTAGCGGTGTTGTAGAGACGCCGATTGACGTACTTCCGAATGACCGTGGGCTGGACGTCGCCCGATGCTTCCGTCGCCGCGGTCCCCGCCGATTCGTTTCCTTGGGGCATGCAAGGCTCCGGGGGGGGGCCACGGCGAGACGAGGCGATTGTATTATGCACTGCAGAACCTGTCCGCGGCAACCAAAACACGTTCAACGCACCGGGGGCAGTGGTTCGGCGCGCTGTCCCGCAGCCGTTACCCGACCGCGAGAGTTTCCGATATCGGCTGACTGGTCAATGGCTTGAGTCAGTTGATTCCAGGTCAGACGACGGTCGAACCGAACCGCCCTTCCGTTCGTGAGGCAACACATTGCAGTGCAAAAAACTCCTCTTGACAGACAGTTCTGCTTCCCTTAAATTCTTTTTGCATCGCAAAATGACTGGCTGAATTCGTCAGTCTTCCGCCCAGGATCCGCCGATCCGACCCGCCGAACGGAGAACAATCATGACCACCACCGAGACTCACGCCAAGAAGGTTGCCAGCGAAACGGCAGAGAAGATTGCCGCCGCCGGTAAGGAAACCCTGGAGACCGTCATGAAAATGGGGGCCGACGCGACCGCGGAGAGCTACAAGAATGCCACCGCATTCGGCCGGGAGCACCTCCACAAGACCAGGGACAGCTACAGCAAGGCGACCGTGTATGGCAAGGACAACCTTGACGCCATGTCGGAATCCGCCGCCGCAGTGGTTGCCGGCTGGGAAGCCTATTACGCAGGCGTCGTCGACTACACCAAGAGCGCGATGGCCGAGCACATGGACATGGTACAGCGATATTTCACGGTAAAGACACCGCAGGAGCTCATGGACCTGCAGGTCGAAGCCGCCAATCTGGCCGTCAACCGCGCCGTGGCCCAGTCGACAAAAATGAACGAGATCGCTGCGGAAACGATGACCAAGGCGCTCGAGCCCATCAAGGGCCGAATCGACAGCACCGTTAAGTCGTTCGTCACCCCCCGCGCAGCCTGACGCCTGGCCCCGGCCGTTCCCGGGGCGAGGCACTCGAGGGGCATGGCGCCGCCGGCGGCATGCCCTTCCTCAAGGGCACGTTCCTACCTAGACTTCAGTCGAAGCAACCGGTCCAGCGAATGCCCTGGTCAGTCAGACATTTCATGAACAGGGGCAAATCATGAGCAGAGTTGCTCTCGTGACCGGTGGAACCCGGGGAATCGGCGCCGCCACCGCCATCGCCCTCAAGGCCGAGGGATGCATCGTGGTCGTTGTCTACGGCCGGGACGACGAGAAAGCCAAGCACTTCCACAACGAGACCGGAATCCCCGTCTACAAGTGGGACGTGTCGGATTTCGAAGCCTGCCAGGCAGGGGTCGCCAAAGTGGAGGCCGAACAGGGCCCGGTCGAGATCCTGATCAACAACGCCGGTATCACGCGGGACGCCACCATGCACCGCATGGACTACGACCAGTGGCGCCAGGTCATCGAGACCAACATCGGTTCATGCTTCAACATGTCGCGGGCCGTCATCGCCAGCATGCGAAAACGCAAGTTCGGCCGGATCGTCAATGTGGGCTCGATCAACGGCCAGGCCGGACAATACGGCCAGGTCAATTACGCCGCGGCCAAGTCAGGCATTCACGGGTTCACCAAGGCGCTCGCGCAGGAAGGCGCTGCCCACGGCATCACCGTCAATGCGATTGCCCCGGGGTACATCGACACGGAAATGGTCGCTGCAGTGCCGGGCGATATTCTGGAAAAGATCGTGCAGCGCATTCCGGTGCGACGCCTCGGCAAAGCGGAGGAAATTGCCCGCGCGATCGCATTCCTCGCTGCCGACGAAGCCGGCTTCATCACCGGATCCACGCTGTCGGTCAACGGCGGCCAACACATGTACTGAGGACGGCCATGTCAGCAAGCAACCCAAACGGATCAGCGACGGACTTCACCGGCATTGCCGAAGCTCTTGGCAAAGCGGCGGCCCAGTTCCAGGCGAACTGGGTGGACTGGATGTCGTCCTTTGCCAAGCCAGGAGACGAAGGGATCGAACCGAAGAGCGGTCTCGCGCCCCTGCCCGCAGATCTCGCCGACGTCCGGTTCGATCCGTCCAAGATCATGATGCGGCAGCTGGAACTTTGGCGTGACTACCAGTCGCTTTGGCTGAGCACGACCGCGCGCATGATCGGACAGGATGCGCAGCCCGTGATCGAGCCCGAAAAAGGCGACCTTCGCTTCAAGGACGCCGAGTGGACCAGCAATCCCGTCTTCGACTTCATCAAGCAGTCGTATCTCCTGAATGCGCGCTGGCTGCGTCAGGCGGTCGCCGAAGCCGACGGACTGGACGCCGACACGGCCCGGAAACTCGAGTTTTTCGGGCGGGCAATCGTGGATGCCGTGTCACCGACGAACTTCGCCCTCACCAACCCGCAAGTGCTCCGCGAAATGGCGGAAACCAAGGGCGAGAATCTTGTCCGTGGCATGCAGAACCTGAGCGACGACCTCCGGGAGGGACGGGACGGGTTGCGACCGCAACACACGGACATGACGGCCTTCGAGGTCGGGAAGAACATCGCCACCACGCCGGGCAGCGTCGTTCATCAGACGCCACTGATGCAACTCATTCAGTACGCACCCAGTACCGAGAAGGTCTACAAGAAGCCGCTGCTGATCGTGCCGCCGTGGATCAACAAGTTCTACATCCTCGACCTCAAGCCGGAGAATTCATTCGTCCGCTGGGCCACCGAACAGGGTTACACCGTCTTCATGGTCTCCTGGGTCAACCCGGACGAGAGCCACGCCAGCAAGAGCTTCGACGACTACGTCCAGGAAGGGATCTTCGCGGCACTGGACGGGATCGAGCAGGCGACCGGCGAGAAGCAGGTCACGGCAATCGGCTACTGCATCGGCGGGACGCTGCTGACGGCGACCCTGGCCCGTATGGCTGCCACCGACGACGACCGGATTACCGCGGCGACGTTCTTTGCCGCTCAGGCGGATTTCGAGAACGCGGGGGACCTGCGCGTCTTTACCGACAAGACCCAGGTCGACCTGCTGGAAAACCAGGTGCGGGCCAAGGGCTACCTTGACGGCGCCCAGATGGCCGGCACCTTCAATTCCCTCAGGGCCAACGACCTCATTTGGTATTTTGTCATCAACAACTACCTGCTGGGCAAAGAACCTCCGGTTTTCGACCTGCTGTACTGGAACGCGGATTCGACCCGGTTCCCGGCCCAGCTCCTGATGGATTATCTGCGCCGCATGTACCAGCAGAACGCCTTGGCGCAGAAAGGTCAGTTCAAGCTGCTGGGCACACCCCTCGACCTGAGCGCCATCAAGGTTCCGGTCTACATTCAAGCGAGTGTCGAAGACCACATCGCCCCCGCTGAATCCGTGTTCAAGCTCAATCACCTGTTCGGCGGCACGAAACGGTTTGTCCTGGCCGGAGCGGGCCACATCGCCGGGGTGGTCAACCCGCCCGCAAAACAGAAGTACCAGCACTGGTTGAACACCCGGCGCAAGTCGTACCCGACGTTCGACGCATGGCTCGAGGATGCGGTGGAGCACCCGGGCTCGTGGTGGCCGGACTGGGACAAATGGCTGGCTCGCAGGTCGGGCCCCAAGATTGCGGCGCGGACCGTAGGAGCGGGCACGGCAGGGATCATCGAACCTGCGCCCGGCAGTTACGTTCAAGTACGCAGCTGACAGACGCGCAGCTCCAGAAAGACGACCGGCATGAAAATCACGATCAACATCGAATGCTCGCCTGACGAGGCTCGGCAATTTTTCGGGTTTCCCGATGTACAGCAACTCCAGCAGGCGGCGATGGCAGCCGTCCAGGAACGCATGACCGAACAGGTCAAGTCGATGGATCCCGAGGCGTTGATGAAGGCTTGGCTGCCGACGGGGCTTCGGGAATGGGAGGACCTGCGGAAGGCCTTCATGCAAGGCTTTGCCGGCGGATCCGAAAAAGGTCCGGATCCGCAGTGATCGGGTGTGCCCGGTTGAGCGGCACCCGGGCTGCACGCCCCCTGTCCGGGCCGTCCATTCTCGCAAGCGCACATCGGCCGGACGGGTCCGCCCAGAGCAATTTCTGCGTTGTTGCGATTGCGCCAGTTTGCTAGGTTTTCGTCCGGACTGGCCACGCAGCGCCGGAGTTGGGGTCGTGCACTATGGCTCAAGAGATCGACGCAGATTACGAAGCACACAGAAAGACTTGGCACAATTTCGTACGGCTCACGATCTACACCTCCATCGGTGTGATTGTGCTGCTCGTGCTGATGGCGCTGTTCCTGGTCTGACCCATCAAGTTGACCTTGTCGCCGCCGCCGCCATGACCGTGATGGCGGTGAGCGTGGCCGCCTGCGCGACGTTCCCCGAGCCCGGCGGCTACAATCCCGTCAAGTTGCTCTGTTCGGGCGACTACGACGTGGAGCAGGCCCGCTGCACTGTTCCCGTCGATTTGCAGCTGGGGGCGGAACTGACGCCTTGACCGAACTCACCGCACGCCTCGAGAAGCTCTACTCGGCAGTGGTCTACGACACCATGACCTCAGCCGGGCTGCACCAGCGTGCGCTGCCGCCAGAGATCACGAGTCTGCATCCCGGACGAAAGGTAGCGGGGCCCGTCTGGACCCTCGCCGGATCTCCGCGCGATGGCGTGTCGATTGACGACACGCTCTTGTCATGGACGGGCTTCCTCTCCGCCGCGCCGACCGGTCGGGTCATCGTCTGCCAGCCAAATGACAGTTCGATCGCGCACATGGGTGAACTCTCTGCCGAGACCCTGCAGCTGCGGGGGGTGCGAGGATATGTCGTCGACGGAGGCTGCCGGGATGTTGAGCGTGTGAACGAACTTGGTTTCCCGGTTTTTTGCCGCTACGCCACTCCCGCGGATGTCGGCGCGCGTTGGATGGTGGATTCGATGGGTGAGCCGATAGAGATCGGTGACCTGACCGTCCGATCCGGTGACTACGTTCTGGGGGATGCCGATGGCGTTGTGGTAATTCCAGCCGCTGCCGCCGCAGAGATCGTCGCGGAAGCCGAACGGGTGGCCAACACCGAGGACGCACTACGCGACGCCATCCGCCAGGGCGAGGATCCCCAGGAAGCCTATAAGCGTTACCGGGTGTTCTGAGCGATGGTCCACGTGCCAGCTCCGCCTCCGGCATCCGCCTTCTCGGCCCTTGACCTCTTCCGGGTTGACGGACAGACCGCGATCGTCACGGGCGGTGCCAATGGGATCGGCCGCATCGCTTGTCTCGCCCTCGCCGAGGCCGGCGCCCATGTCGCGGTGACTGATATCGACCGCGAGGCGGCAGAGCAGACAGCAGCCGAACTCCGCAGCGCCGGGCGGGACGCGTCGGCCCACAAGCTTGACGTCAACGTCGAACGCGAGATCGTGGAGGTGTTCGAGGCCGTTCGCACTACCACCGGGCGGATCGATATTTTGGTCAACAACGTCGGCCGCAGCCCTCGCATGGCCACCACGGAGATCAAGCTTGCGGCGTGGGAGGAAGTCCTGCGTCTCAATCAGACCTCCATGTTCCTGTGCTGCCGGGAGGCTGCACACGCCATGCTTGAGCAGAAACGCGGCGCCATCGTCAACATATCCTCGATCATGGGCGTCACAGGCGGCGGAGCCGCCCCCAACCTGCCTTACCACGCGACGAAAGGCGCGGTCGTGAATATGACACGCTCGCTCGCATGCGAATGGGCCAGCCATGGAATCCGTGTCAACGCGATCGGGCCGACCTATGTGAAGACGGACCTGACGCGGCCGCTGCTGGAACAGCCCGAACGGGTGGCCTACATCGAATCGCGTACCCCGCTCGGACGCTTTGCCGAGGTGTCGGAAATGGCCGGCGGTATCCTGTACCTTGCCTCGCCCGCCGCCAGCATGGTGACCGGCCACCTTCTGATGATCGATGGTGGCTGGACCGCAATCTGAGGCCCGCGTCGACGGCCGTAGGGCCCGTTAGGCCCGTGAATCCAACCTTCAGCCTTCGTCACCGGCTTCCGGGAACCGCCAACGGGGACGGTAGCGGCGATGGTCTCAACCAGGAGCAGCGCCGGGCCGTCGAGGCCGGCGACGGCCCGCTGCTGGTACTTTCCGGTGCCGGAACCGGCAAAACGCGAGTGCTCACGATGCGGGTCGCACACCTGCTCGCCACGGGACGGGCGCGACCCTCGGAGCTGCTGGTGGTGACGTTTACCAACAAGGCCGCGAGAGAAATGCGGAGCCGCGTCGAGGCCCTGACAGGCCGCGCCGTGTCCGGCTGGTGGCTCGGTACCTTTCACGCGCTCGGCGCCAGGATCCTCCGAAGACACGCGCAACTGGTTGAACTGGATTCGGACTACGCGATTCTGGACACTGACGACCAGAAACGCGTTATCAAGCAGGTCCTCAGTACCAACAATATCGATCCCAAGCGCTGGCCGCCGGAGAAACTGCTCTATTCGATCGATCGGTGGAAGAACCTTGGCCTGACCCCCGACCGGGCCGATCACGAAGGCAAGGCATTCGCAGGCGGCCGCGGCCTGGAGCTCTACGCCGCGTACCAGCGCAGGTTGCAGCAACTGAACGCGACTGACTTTGGCGACCTGCTGCTACACAACCTAACTCTGTTTCGAGACACGCAGATCCTCGAGGAATGGCAGGCCCGGTTCCGCCACATACTCGTGGACGAGTATCAGGACACCAATACGGCCCAGCATCTCTGGATCCGGCAGCTCGCCGGGGCCCGCGGCAACGTGTGCGCGGTGGGCGACGAGGACCAGTCGATCTACGGTTGGCGGGGAGCCCAAGTCGGAAACATTCTCAGCTTTCGAGAGGATTTTCCCGCTGCACAAGTTGTTCGTCTCGAACAGAATTACCGCTCAACCGGTCATATCCTCGGTGCCGCTTCCGCCCTGATCGGCTGCAACCAAATGCGGCTTGGCAAGACGCTGTGGACCCAGGGAAGCGCCGGGGAGCCCGTTCGCGTCCGGCAAGTTCAGGACAGTGAAGACGAAGCCCGCTTGATCAGCGACGAAATCGAGCTGCTCCGCCGAGAAGGCACGCCGCTAGACAGGATCGCCGTCCTGCTCCGAACCACCGCGCTGATTCTGGGGTTCGAGGAGCGGTTTCTCAAGATCGGCCTCCCCTATCAGGTCGTTGGCGGTCTGCGCTTCTTCGAGCGTCAGGAAGTCCGCGACGCGGTGGCGTATCTCCGGCTGGTCCAGCATGAACATGACGATTTGGCGCTGGAACGCATCATCGGCCGCCCGCGGCGTGGAATCGGGACCACCACGTTTCGGAAACTTGCGGGTGAGGCAAGGCTACGGAATACATCCGTCGAGTCCGCCGGCCGCGCGCTACTCGCGGCAGGGCAGGTTCGGGGGACCGCTCGGGGTGGCCTGCGGAAACTCTTCCGTGCCCTGGACCACTGGCGCGAACTCGCCCCGGACCAGAAACCGCATGAGCTGGCGGAGACCGTCCTCGAACAGTCGGGTTACCTCGACATGCTGCGCCGAGATAGCCACGCGGACGCTGCAGGCCGGTACGAGAATCTGCAGGAACTGCTCAATGCGCTGCGGGAGTTCGAACACCTGCAGGGCTTTCTCGAGCATGTGGCACTGGTGCACGACCGCGACGGGCCAGCCACGGAGCCCCGCGTCAGCTTGATGACCTTGCACGCCGCCAAGGGCCTTGAATTCGATGTCGTATTCCTACCTGCCTGGGAAGACGGCCTGTTTCCGCACGATCTTGCAGTGCTGGAAGGTGGCGATGAGGGTCTGGAAGAGGAACGTCGGCTCGCCTACGTCGGCCTGACCCGCGCCCGCTGCGAGGCACGGGTCTCATGGGCCAGTCGACGCCGGACATTCGGGAATTGGGAAGATCGTTTCCCCTCGCAGTTTCTGCGCGAATTGCCCGCGGAACACACTGCCATCGAGACCGCAGCTCAGGGCGCCTATGGCTGGCCGGGGTCCTCTGCTACGCGTTTTGACACCGCCGGGACCGTTGTCGATCTCGGCCCGGAAGCGGTCCTGCCCCGGATGGACGGGCCTGGCCAAGGGTTTTCCGAGGGACAGAGAGTCTTTCACGACAAGTACGGTTACGGCACCGTGGTTGCGAGCGATGACGGCGCCGTCGAGGTTCGGTTCGACAAGAGCAGCATGAAAACCATCATGGGCGACTACCTGCGGCCGGCCGAACGCGCCTGACGCCGCGCGATGTACCGGATCCGGGTGCGCGTGCCGGCCAGCATGCAGACCACTGTCGAGGAGATGCTGCTCGGGATTGCCGACGCAACCCGCGTCCGAATCGACCGTGATGACGTGGAGGTCTTTGGCTACTCGTACCGGCGACCGGATGCGAGCAAGTTCGCGGCGGCCCTGACCGGCACGGGCATCCACACCGCCGCCTGCCAGCTCGAAACCGTGCCGGATGATGACTGGGTTTCCCAGGGACTGGCCAATTTGCCGTGCGTACGGGCAGGTCGGTTCGTCCTCCGGGGCAGTCATCTCCCTGCCCCCCCGACCGTTCGTCACGACATCTGCATTGACGCCGGTCCGGCATTCGGCACCGGCCACCACCCCACGACGGCCATGGTCATCGAAACCTTGGCCGGACTCGCCCTGCGCCGCTTCCGCCCGCATCGCGCGCTGGACGTAGGCACCGGGGCCGGAGTGCTGGCCATCGTCATGGCTCGACTTTGGCGCTGTCCCGTGCTGGCCGTCGACCACGACCCGGACGCCGTAGCCTACGCCCGGGAAAACGTCGTCCGGAACCGAGTGACGCGGTGGGTCGATGTCGTCGAGGCCGACGGGTGCAACGCAACCGGCGACGTCTTCGACGTGATCGCCGCCAACCTGTTTGCGGCTCCGCTCCGCGTCATGGCGCCGCAGTTGGCTCGCAGCTTGTCGACGGGTGGGTACGCCGCGTTATCCGGCCTGCTGGTACGCCAGCGGTTGCCCGTTCTACATGCGTACACGAACCAGAGCCTGGCCGTTCGGCGCGTGGTGCGGCGCCAGGACTGGCTCACGCTCCTCTTGGCTCGCTCCCGCGCCCGACGCTGACGCCGCGATTGTCCGCCCCGTCCGGCGCGTCCTCGCGCACCGGCACCAGTGATGGGGCCTGGTCTCCAAATGCCAATGCCAGCAACAGGTTGATCTGATAGCGCGGAATCAGCAACAGCCGGCCGGGCCGTCTCTCGAGCATCGTGTAGTACGCATATCCCGTGACCAGCAGGTCACCGACCCGCAACACAGCGAGCGGGTCACCATTGAGGCGGTCCCGAAACGTGAACACGATGTCGGGTACCTCGAGGCCGTACTCCGCCAGCGGGCGGTCAGGCTCAAGTGCCCGGTCAGCCAGCATCCTCGCCGAAATCTCGAACTGCTCGCCGATCTCTTCAGGTCGCCAGGGTCATGTGCGTGGCCCTCCGCATCATGCCAGTGGCCGTCGGGGCCATGGTCATGAGCGCTGCCTTCCACTTCATGCCGGTGCCCATTGGCGCCATGTGCGTCGTCATGGGGGTCACTCGCCTGCACCCAGCGCCCGTCTGCGTCCCGTGCAAAGTCGACGTGGCGGCCCTTCCAGTCGACAGTGACCGAGCCGATCTCCGGCTCCCCAAACGCGAAAATCGGGAACCGCCCCTCGGGCAGTTCGTCGAGCCCCTCCGGCCCGTGGTCATGCGCGTCGTGCTGCCCGGTCGGGGTTCGGTCCATCTGCACCAGTGCCGCGACCGCTACCAGCAACAGTACCCAGACCAGGATCGTCCGGTCACCGCCGCCGCCACCAGATGACGGTGCCAGCAAACGCCAGCAAGGCCGGCCACAGCACCACGGCGAAAAAGAAGGTCCCCTTCATCTGCCGGTTGGTCATGTTGATCGCGGGGAGATCAAAGGTTCGCGGTTCCAGTCCGATTAAGTTCTCCTGCTCCGCCAGATAGTTGACGATGTTCAGGAACAGGTTTCCGTTGCCCAGCAAGTGAAAGAAAGAATTCTGCGCAAAGTCGGCGTCGCCGGCCACCACGATGCGCGACCGTGGCGCATCAACCTCGTCGGTGTCGGTGTCCAAACGCCGCGACGAGATCGCGACGAGAGTGAGCGGACCAGTTTGTTCCTCCGCATCCCGCTCGGCCCTGGCCCGATCAGTTTCCGCCCATGCGGCGGGGGATGAGTTGACCGCCGGAATCACCGCTGTTCCGGCAACCCGCTCCTCGGTCGGCATGAGCGGCCGTACTCCCGGGTAGAACGTCAGCGCCAGATCCCGAGTGATCTTGTGGTGATTGTATGTCGTGACGGTCGGTGACGAGACATCGGCCCAGAAATATCTGGCGTCGTCGATCACGATGGCATCCATCGGGACGATGCCCCAGTCTTCGAGAACTGGCTCCAACCCGGTTTCGATGAACGGATCGAGCATGAAGAACGCGTTGTTTCCCTGCTCCAGCCACGCGCGTATCGCTTCGATCTCGTCCTGCAGCAACGCGGTCTTGGGACCCGCAACTACCAAGACCGAGCAGGAATCGAGGGACTCTGTTTGGCCGGCCAAGGTTACCTTCACGACCTCGTAGTTGATCGTCTCCAGCGCGTTCCGCGCCTTTGCCATCCCGTGCTGCTCATGCAGGACGAACTTTGCCCCGAGCCCGTGCGAGTGGCCCGGCGATCCCTCCTGATGATCGTGCGACTCGAGGCTGAACGGATCACCCTCCACGTGGCCGTCAAGGAAACAGACTCTCTGCTTGACGCCGAGCGACACGCGGAGAACGCCATTGGCAATGTCGGTTTCGGTCGGCCCGTGCACAAAGTGCTGCCGCCCCTCGCTTTTGAGCACGGCGGTGCCGGCAAACTGCACCCCTGCCAGCCGGGCCGCAGCCGGGTTCAGATTCGGATTGTGGAACTCGACCGTCACCTGCCGCGACGCTTCGTCGAATAGTTCATAGAGTTCGACCGTCGTGCGCAGGGCGGAATCGTAGAAGAACGTAATGTGGACCGGCGCGGGTAACCGCGAGAGCATGTCGAGAGTCTGTTGCGACAGCGAGTGAGACCGTTGCGGTGTGAGGTCGAAACGCAGAGGGACGCGGTACGACAATGCTCCCAGGACCACCAGGACCGCGCACGCGCCCACGCCAAACAGGAAGATTTCTCCGCGGCGCCGCGTCATCCCTGCACGCAGCTGGACCCTCAAGAAATAACCTCCGACCGCCGCGAGCAGGAGCCCCGCCAGCACGAGCAGGACGCTCATGAGGCTCCATTCGTTGGCGATCAGCCGGATGGCGACCGCTCCAACCAGGACCGCTGCCGCGGCGAGGAGCACCAAGCCGGCGTGAAAGGCCTTCATCTCAACGTCTCCACTCGAGCGCGCAGACGTTCAAGATCAGCGCCCCGGCCGAGAAGAGCACGAACAGGGCCAGTGACTCGAATCTCGCGAGGCCCTCGATGAACTCGCCGAAGTGCCAGGCGAAGGAGATATTGAGGAAGAGCTCGCGCAGGAACTGCACCGTCTGGAACGATTGCAAGTGCCCTACAAACCAGAATCCCAGAAGGATCGAGACGGTCACCAACGCTGCCACAATCTGATTCCGGGTCAGTGACGAACAGAGTTGTCCAATCGCCAGGCAAGCGCTCCCGAGCAACAGAAAACCGAGATAGCCCGAGATAATCGTCGTAGTCTCGGGAGCGCCAAACAGGTAGAGCGGCACCAGGTCCAACATCGTCCCCAGCGCCATGAGACCAAGCATCGTGAGGGCCCCGAGGTACTTTCCGACGACCACCTCCCACGGCGCCAGCGGCAGCGTCGCCAAGAGTTCGTAGGTACCTGCGCTGTATTCAGTCGCGAACAGCCGCATCGACACCGCCGGCAGCAGAATGACCGCCAGCAGACCCATGTTCTGGAAGGTCTCCCGCATGGTCGCAAGCCCTGACACGAACAGGTTGTACGAGAAGAAGTACCCGGTCCCGAGTAGAAACACTGCCAAAATGAAATAGGCAATCGGCGACCGGAAATAGAGCTTGATCTCCTTGCCGTACACGGCCAACACGCCATTCATGCCGCACTCTCAACGTAATGCAGGAACACGTCCTCGAGCGACGGATCGTGCCGCCGCAACGCCAGCAATTCCCAGTCGCGGGAAACCGCCCTGGCAATGGCCGCCTCAACGTTGCCGCTGGAGTCCACCGCGCAGCTGACCGAGCACGGAACCTGCCGGTCATCGATGTCAACCCGGACCACACCGCCGACATCAAGCAGTCGATCCTTGAGGTCGGGTGGTCCGTTGGGCGCCACCTGCAATTCGACCCGGTTGGCACGCCCCACTGCCGCCCCCAATCCCGACGGAGAATCGATGGCCAGCAGGCGACCGTGATGCAGGATCGCGATCCGGTCACAAAGCAGGGTTACTTCCGGCAGGATATGGGTACTCAGCAGAACGGAATGATCACGGCCAAACGACCGTATGACTTCCCGGGTTTCCGAAATCTGCCCGGGGTCCAGTCCCGACGTCGGCTCATCGAGCAGCAGCACCTCGGGGTGACCGAGCAGGGCCTGGGCCAGTCCCAGTCGTTGGCGGTACCCCTTCGACAGCTTGTAGACCTCGCTTTGGGCAACCGCCTCCAGCCGACACGCGGCAACGACACGGTCGATCTGGCTCGCCGTGTCGGCACGGTGCACCCGTTTGGCGCGGGCCACGAAGCGCAGGTAACCGAGAACATCGAAGCTGTCGTAGAGCGCCGGTCGTTCCGGCGCGTATCCGATCGCCGACGCGCTTGTTGCGGGCGAACTGACCACGTCCTGGCCGGCAACGGTCACCTGCCCCGAGGTCGGCGCCAGGTAACCAGCGATCATTCGAAGGGTGGTGGTCTTCCCGGCGCCGTTCGGTCCGAGGAAGCCCACGATCTCACCTTGGCCTACATGAAACGACACTCGGTCGACGACGGTCCGCTCGCCGTAGGTCTTGGTCAGGCTATGCAGTTCGACTGGATGGGGCACGGGCTATCACTCGACCGGCAGGGATGCGCGGATCGCGTCCAAAGGAACCTATGCAGCGTGAAAAAAGAAGAGGCCCTCCCCACGGATGGGGAGAGCCTCTCGTTAGGCGATGGTTCGACGTCAGTCGTACCAGTTCTCACCCATGCTGTCGTACTGTTTGATGGAGTGACCAAACCAGAGCTTCCCGTCCTGGATGTCGGCCATCATCTTCAGCCGGTTCACGGAGTCGAAGTAGTCCAGGATGCTGTAGTTCAGACCAGCTGGATGTCCTTCAAGGTTCTCTTCCATCCAGATCGCGTCCTGGGAGAGAACGACCGTGCCGGTGTTGGCCAGCTCAAGGCGCACCGACTGGTGCCCCAGCGTGTGACCCGGCGTGCTCAGGATCATGACAGTGCCGTCGCCGAACAGATCGTAATCGCCCTCGATGGCGTGGTAGTTGAACTCCCGGGCGTCGTCGTAGTCGCCTACCACGTGGGCGCCGCTCGGACGCTGGAACTTCTCGGGCCACCAGGCCTGGTAGAGCTCGCGCTTCTGAATCACGTGAATCGCGTCCGGGAACATCTCGATGTTGCCGATGTGGTCGAGATGCGAGTGCGACGTAATCACGACCTTCACGTCGCTCGTGCTGTAGCCCAGCTTCTCGAGCTGCTGGTCGATCACATCGGCCCGGGTCTGGCTTGGCAGCAGGAAGTCGCAATTCCCCTGGGCCCAGTGCGACGCACAGTTGCCGTCGGAGATCGCCACATTGTTGCCGGTGTCGTAGACGACCACGCCCTTGGGATGGTCGATCACCCACATGTTGATGGGGATCAGAATGTCGCGGGCTTCCGGGTAGGTTGGAATCAAACCCTGAATGTTGAAAGGACCGAATTTGCCGCTGGCAGTCCAGTACACTTTCACACCTCCGTGCGCGTCTGCAAGTGCGTAGCCCGCACCAAACACGCACACAGCCAAGACGGCCAACGCCGAAGCGATTCGTCGCATTGATATACTCCCTCAGAACGCAACTTACTGCGCCCACATAAGATTATCGTCCATTAGAAAGAGACAATTGTCAAGCGACATCCCGGGTCATTGGGACAGCTGCAGGTTGTGGATCCGTGGCTAGCTATGGGACTTCTATCGAATCGTTGACGGCCATCACCGCCTCCAAATCCGACCACGGCGTAGTGCTTCAGCAGGGGCAAT
>JAGWAT010000029.1:0-20377 GCA_021296265.1 Alphaproteobacteria bacterium
AGGTCTGGGCCGGCGGTCCGTGGTGGGCCGGTTCGACGGGGGCCGGCTGACGACGGACGGTGGCGTGCTGCTGCTGCGGGAGGTCGACCGCCGGTTCCGGGTGACGGAGCGTCTGGCGGGGTGCTTCCGGGGCCACCGCTCGGTGGCGCGGATCGAGCATCGTCTGGAGACCTTGGTGGCGCAGCGGGTGCTGGGCCTGGCGGCGGGCTACGAGGGTGCACGACCACGACCGTCTGCGCTTCGACAGCGTGCTGGCGCTGGCGAGCGAGTGTGCGGGTGTGCGGACGTGACCGGTGAGCGGCGGCGGTGCGCGACCGTTGGCAGGCGCTGGCGGGCTCGAGCACGTTGAATCGCCTCGAGCGCAGCGTGCCGGGCAAGGCAGCGAGGGACCAGTACCGGAAGGTCGCGGCCGATCCGGCGGAGACTGTCAGATCGCCTGTGTAAGCGGTTCTTGTCCAACAGGTCGCGGCTTTGCTTCAGGCTTCCTTCAGATCTCGCCTTGCAGCAACGCCCTCACGCTTCGCTTTTCCTTCGTCGCCATCAGGCTGGATAGAGGGCTTTCACCTCAAAGCTGTCGGTCATTCGGGGCACACCAAAAAAAGGCGGCGCCCCGAAGGCCGCCGCCGCCATTGGAAACGGAAGGCTGTCGGGGGACAGCCTTCCGAATCGAACCTGATCAGAAGGCTACGGAAATGGCCCCCATCAGGAGAGTGTCCTCGTCGTCGGCGCCGCCGCCACTCTCATCGAGCGAAATGTACTCAACCATGGCGCTCATTCCGCCGCCAATCGCGTACGAGGCACCAACAACCAAGGCTGTCTCTTCCTCGCCTGCGC
This sequence comes from Alphaproteobacteria bacterium, assembly GCA_021296265.1. Lineage (GTDB taxonomy): Bacteria > Pseudomonadota > Alphaproteobacteria > TMED109 > TMED109 > VXPW01. The sequence goes on from JAGWAT010000029.1 coordinate 835, forward strand.
CGTTTTCCTGCACGCTGTAGACGACGCCAGGAGTGATGGCACCCAACGAGTACTTGGCAGCCAGGGACATACCATCGATGTCGTCATTCGCGTCGGCGTTGCCGCTGTTCTCGAACCATGCGAAACCGAGGGACGCGCCACCTAGGCCGACCGTGCCTGAAATGGCAGCAGAGTCGATCTTGTTGCCGTCCATGTCTTCGTCCGACGTCTGGAAAGCCGCACCGAGTGCGAAGTTGGCTCCGCCCATGTCCGTGGAGAAGCTGCCAGCGATGCTGACGTAATCTGGCTTGTTGCCCGCCTGATCAACGGCATTCCCGATTGACACGCCTTGGTTTGCGGCCATGTTCGGTGCGTATGTGACCATCGCGGACAGGCCGCCCATGGAGGGGGTGGCGTACGAAATGGCTTCAGAAGTTCCGCAGTAGTTCGCCTCTGAGAACGTCGCGTTCATAGAGTCGAAACCGGTGAACAGGGTGTACCAGGTGAAGTTCACACCAGCAGGCACGAACGCGATCGGGCGCGGAAGGACCGCACAGCTGGCAGGAGCGTGGGCACCGAAGCTCAGGGTTCCGAAACCGCCGCCAACGCTGAGGGACAGAATGTCGGGCGCGTAATTGGTCGTGGATTCAAAACCCGTGACATCAATGTCCATGTCGTCCATCATCATGCCGGAGCCGTCGGTCATCATCATCTCGTTGATGTCATCCGTATTAACCGCTGCGGTCCCACCTGAACCACGCTGATTGACTTGGTAAGAGATGCTTCCGGAGATCACCAGACCGTTTTCGAGGGTGTTGGTGTACCCGACATTGATCCGGCTAAACAGACCACGGTCCAGGCCGTCTTGACCAGTATCGGATACCCCACCGACGACCTCAACGACGCCGCCGACGGTGACCTCGCCCTGCGCATGCGCAGTTTCAGCAAATGCGAAGAAGGTAGCCAGCGCAAGGCCGAGACCTGACACCGCTACCCGACGAAGAATCTGTGCCATAAGGATGTTCCCCTGTGGTTAACCGCGGGACCGCGGGCGGCCCTGCTAACTGGCCTCGAGGCAGCTATCCGGCCTTCCCGAAACCCATAGGCCGCAGACCCTTCCGAGGTCTTGGCCCAACAAAAAGACTGCCGACAAGGGCAACCATCGCTTACTGACGGCGAAGCCCTGTCGAGATTAGACGGGAAAATTACCCTAGTGGACACGAAATCCAAGGGTAACGCCGACCGTTCGCGGCAATCCTGCAGCATGAGTCACAAAATTGCAACACTGGTGTGGTGCAGCCGCTACAGATGGGATTCTATCGTCTGCTCAATCCCAATGAGTACCTGTCGAGGCAACGTCCGCACTTTGAATTACCGCCCATGCACACCGTCAGCCGGAATTGGGCACGCGCTGCCCCTCGATCGCTCTCTGATCTCAAACAAAGGCAACTCACCGCAAACTCAAAGCTGACGGACAACCCCGTCGACCAAGCGGGTGGCCAACCCCTGCGTCTGCCCGTGGGATAAACGGAGCTGGCTGCGGTCAGCGTAAATTGGAACGTCGTGCGAGGATCGAGAGATTATGACACGACGGGTGACAATCGGCGAGGCCAAGCCCCGCCTGTCTGCGCTGTTGGCGGACGTCGAGGCCGGCGAAGACTTGATCAAATGCCGTGGCCCCGAGCCGATTGCTCGGGTTACGCGGATCCATCGCGAAGCAGAAGGCGACGATTTGCGGGTGGTCCTGCGCAGGGAGCGGGCCAAACAGAGTCCTGTTACGACATCGGAAATCATGGTCTGGCGCCACGAAGGGCACAGCCACTGACGGCATTCGTAGCGGATACTTCGATCGCCGGCGCAGGGTTGCTGCCGAATGAGGAGGTGACGCTGGCCGAAGATGCGCTGAACCGGCCCGCCCCTGAGACGCCTTGGGTTCCTGGCCTGTTTTGGGACGAAGCACGCAATCTCTTGCCGTCGGTAGAACATCACGGACGGATCGATCAGGGACACCCCGATGCGTCCATGGCTCGAATGCGGAGACTGCCGTTCCGGGGTCCGGGCGATGAGGAGGACCGCCACATCCTGGTACTGGCTCGCAGTCACGACCTTACCGCCTACGACGCCAGCGACCTGGCTCTTACCGTTGATGCCGGCAGCCGGCTCCGCGATGTGGAGCGATCGGCGTCGGGACAGGGATCCCAGGGGGTGCGGGGCGTGCCCAGACCTCAGCAATAATCTCCGGATGCTCAAACGACGGGCTGCGGCCGGTATCGCTGGCACGGATCCGGTCCTGGTCCTTGCGCGCCTGCACGAGATCGTAGGTGGTCTGGCGCCGCAGCCAGAGCTCGGCATTGGACCAGCCCGCCATTTCCAGCCGAAGCGCCATCTCCGCTACCGGCCGTCAGGCAATGAACCTGGGGACATTCGGTCAAGCCAGCCGACGGGACTCAAGCGATAGGCCAATCTAGTACGTAGCTACAGGTAACTACATCTAGTTGCTGCATCATATGGTTTGTACTGGAAGTTCAGAACAAAGAGCCCTGAACAGTCGGTTGAGCCAATACGTGCTGCTCGCTGCGGCCGGTGAGACCTTACTCGTGACAGACCGTGGCCGGGTCGTCGCCGAATTCAGCCCTCCGAACGAGGTCCGAAGCCGGTATCCGGCTGACGTATTCCTCGCCGACTTGGTCTGGAAAGTCTTGCTGGTACCGCCGGCGATCCCGAGCACCGGGACACCGCCGAAGGCCTTTCCAGTTCCTTCCTTGTCCGACATCTTTGACGAATTGCGTAGTGACCGGCACGGCCGTTGATCCATCTCAACACCTCCGCGGCGCTCTCCCGTCTCGTTGCCGAGGAACGTCGCCCCCCGAATCCGCTCTGGAACGAGACCCTGGTCGCCAGCCGGCTGCTGGAGTACGGGGTCCGATGAAGACTGGCCGATCTGCACGCTCGGATCGCAACGGGGCGAGCGAAGGCCTGGTCAGTCGCCGTGACCTCTCTCCTGCCCTCACGGCCCTCGCGACCGGCTACTTGGCTCTAGTCGTTGGGGAAGTTGTCCGCCCCGCCGCGTCGAGGACGCCCGCCGCAAGCGTGGTTGCTCGCATGCCGTAGGTTGCCGGAGCATCCGCGGGTTCGTATATACCTTGCAGTCGAGGCGCGGGCATCTCTACCCGCAGCCGGGCGGGTTCACGCATGTCCTGGAACAATCAAAACGGCCCCTGGGGTTCGGACCGCGGGTCCGGCGGCTGGGGGAGCGGGCCCGGGGGGCCCCTCTCCGGCGGTCCGCCGCAAAACCCCTTGGGCGACGCCGCCAAGGCCGCCCGCAAGCTCTTCCAGTCGTTCATCCCGGGCGGCAAGAAATTTATCCTGCTCGGTGTGGCGGTTGTGATCGGGCTTTGGCTGGCGAGCGGCTTCTACACCGTCGGCCCGCAAGAGCAGGGGGTCGTGCTGAGGTTCGGCAAGTACGTCTCGACGACCGAGCCCGGTCTGAACTACGTGCTGCCGCCCCCGATCGAGGAAGCGATCGTGGTGCCCGTCACGCGGACCCGGAACGTCGAGATCGGATTCCGCAGCGGCGGGAGCGGCCCCCGGAACATCGACGACGAAAGCCTGATGCTGACCGGCGACGAGAACATCGTCGATGTCAACTTCGTCGTGCAGTGGGTGATCGGCAATGCAGGCGACTTCGTCTTCAATCTTCGGAATCCGGATCAGAACGTCCGGGACAGCGCCGAAAGCGTGATGCGCGAGATCATGGGCCGCACGCCGATCGAGTTCGCCCTGGCGGAGGGACGTGACCAGGTGCGCCAGCAGGCGCAGGCCCTGCTGCAGGAAATCATGGACCGGTACAAGACCGGGATTGTGGTCTCGGCGCTGCTGCTCCAGCGCGCGGATCCCCCGCCGCAGGTGATCGACGACTACCGGGACGTCCAGCGTGCCCGTGCCGACCAGGAACGCCTCGTGAACGAGGCGCAGGCGTACGCCAACCGGATCGTGCCGGAGGCCAAGGGTGAGGCGGCGCAAATTCGTGAGGGCGCGGAAGCCTACCGGCAGCAGGTGATCGCAGAAGCCGACGGTGCCGCCCAGCGCTTTCTGTCGGTCTACAACGAGTACGAGCAGGCGAAGGACGTGACTCGCCAGCGGATCTACCTCGAGACGATGGAAGGGCTGATGAGCAACATGAACAAGGTCATCGTCGACGATTCGGGAGGGGCGGGCGTGGTGCCCTATCTGCCGCTGCCGGAACTCCGCCGCCGGGCGATCGAGGGGAGCGCGAACTGATGTCGCGAATTGCCGGAATCGCACTGGGCGCGCTGGCCGCGGTGGCGGCCGTCGCGGCCTACGAGAGCTTCTTCATCGTCGACGAGCGCGAGCAGGCGATCGTGCTGCAGTTCGGGGAGCCCAGGCGCGTGGTGCAGGAACCCGGCCTGCGGTGGAAGATCCCGTTCATCCAGAACGTGACCGTCTTCGATCGACGGATCCTGCTGTTCGACAGCCCGGTCGAGGAGATCATTTCTTCCGATCGCAAACGCTTGATCGTCGACGCGTTCGCACGGTACCGGATCGTCGATCCGCTGCTGTTCTATCAGACCATTCGATTCGAACTGGCGTTGCGCACCCGGCTCGGATCGATCATCAACGACAGCCTCCGGCAGGTGCTCGGCGGCGTGCCGCTCCAGTCGGTCATTTCGGATCAGCGGGCGGCGTTGATGGCGAGGGTGGCCAACGGAGTGCGTAATGAGGCACTGCTATTCGGCCTCCACATCGAAGACGTGCGGATCAGGCGCGCCGACCTTCCAAGCGAGAACTCGGAAGCGATCTACCGTCGGATGCAAACCGAGCGCCAACAGGAAGCGGCGCAGATCCGCGCCGAGGGCGAAGAGGAGGCACGCCGCGTGCGGGCCGCCTCCGATCGGGACAAGACGGTGATCCTGGCGGAAGCCGAACGCGATGCGGACGTGCTGCGCGGCCAGGGCGAGGCTGAAAAGAACCGCATCTTTGCGAACGCGTTTGGGCGCGACCCGGATTTCTTTGCCTTCTACCGCTCGATGCAGGCGTATGAGAAGGCGTTGTCTGCCGACGACACGACGATGGTGCTCTCGCCTAACAGCCAGTTTTTCCAGTTCTTTGACACCGACGCCGCGACCGTCACTGAATAGGGCGGACGTTTGCAGTTGAACGATCTGTGGGCCGCGATCGGGCTTGTGCTGGTGATCGAAGGCGCACTATATGCGCTGTTCCCGGACGGCATGCGGAACGTCCTGAAGCGTTCGCTCAATATTCCGACGTCCACGGTGCGGGCGGCCGGCATCGCGAGCGCCGGCGGCGGCCTGTTCGTGATTTGGCTCATCCGGGGATAAGGCACCGTTTCCCTGGCCGGAGGTATTCCATGATCCGCCCGTCCCTCGTCTACCGCGCAGTCGCTGCGCTGTGCTTCGTCGCCGTCGTCGTTGAGACTTCACCGGTCCCGGCCCAAGCGGCAGACACGGCGCTTCCCGACTTCGCCGACCTCACGGAACGGCTGCTACCGTCGGTGGTCAGCATCGCGACGGTCATGCGGACGGCCAGCGGTCACCGGTCCCGGCCCCAGTTCCCGCTGCCGCCTGACGCGTTTCCGCCAAACTCGCCGTTTCGCGATTTCTTCCGCGATTTCTTCGAGCGCGGGCCGCAGCAGGCACCGAGCCCACGACCGCCGCGCAGTTTCGGCGGCGGGTCCGGATTTCTGATCGAGGCCGATGGCTACATCGTCACGAACCATCATGTGATCGAGGATGCCGCCGAGATTGCCGTGACCCTGCACGACGGGAAGACGTACACCGCCGAGGTCAAGGGCTCGGATCCGAAGACGGACCTGGCACTCCTCAAGATCGAGCCGGACGAACCGCTGCCGGTCGTGGAGTGGGGAGATTCTGACACGGCGCGGATGGGGAACTGGGTCTTCGCGATCGGCAACCCGTTCGGACTCAGCAGCACCCTGACGGTGGGCGTGATCTCGGCGCTGGCGCGCGACATCCGCTCGGGTCCCTTCGATTCCTATATCCAGACGGATGCGGCCATCAACCGTGGCAACTCGGGCGGGCCCCTGTTCAACCTCGACGGCAGGGTCATCGGCGTCAATACGTCGATCTATTCGCCGCCTGGCGGGGCCGGGGGATCGGTCGGCATCGGCTTCGCGGTGCCGTCCTCCATTGCCAAGACGGTCGTGGCCCAGATCCGTGAGCTGGGGCGCACCCGTCGGGGCTGGCTGGGCGTGCAAATTCAGGGCGTCGGGGAGGACATCGCCGAGTCGCTCCGACTCGAAAAGCCGGCTGGGGCATTGGTCGCGGTGGTGTTTCCCGACAGCCCGGCCGCCAACGCAGGAGTCCAGCCGGGTGACGTTCTGCTGAAATTTGACGGCGACGACATCCCCACGGTTCGTGACCTGCCACGGATGGTGGCCGGGGCCGAGGTCGGCAGCGAGATCGAGATCGACCTCTGGCGCGACGGCAGGATGGAAACGGTACGCGTCAAGCTGGGCGAGCTCGAGGCCGTCGAGGCGGCCTTGGCAAGTGCAGAAGAGGTGGAGCCGGCCACCGGCGAGACTCTGGGGCTCACGCTCGCAACGCTGACGCCCGACGAGCGTGCGCGCCTGACGATCGATGAGGATGTCCTCGGTGTCGTCGTGACCGGCGTCTCACCCGATTCGGACGCGGCCTCCAAGGGGATGCAGGTGGGCGACGTCATCGTGGAGGTCGGGCGCAAGCCGGTGCGAACACCCGCTGCGGCGGTCGATGAGGTCGACCGGCTGCAGCAAGAGGGACAGACGTCGATCCTGTTGCTCGTCAATCGCGAGGGCAGCAACCTGTTCGTCGCGTTGCGTAGCGCCGACAGCTGACCCCGACGGGGCTTCCCCCCGGCGGCCATGGAGACTGATCGGCCACGCGTGTTCGTGGTGGCCGGGCCCACGGCTTCCGGCAAGTCGACACTGGCTGAGGCGCTCGCCCGACGGCTCCGCGGACAGGTCGTCAACGCGGACAGCGTGCAGCTTTACGGCGCCTTCAGAATCCTGACGGCCCGGCCGAGTCAGGCCGCTGAGCAGCGCCTGCCGCATCGCCTGTACGGGATTCTCGGTCCGAGCGATCGCTGCTCCGCCGGGCGCTGGCGGAGCCTGGCACTGGACGCCGTGACGGGCGGTCATGCAGCGCGGCGTCCGTCCGTGGTGGTCGGTGGAAGCGGGCTCTACCTGGAGGCGCTGCTCCGCGGGTTCGCCCCCATCCCGTGCGTGCCGCACTCGGTCCGCCAGGCGGCGGCCCGACGCCTGGCGGCGATCGGCCCGGCGGCCTTGCACGACGAGTTGCGCGAGGTCGACCCGGTGCTGGCCGCTCGCCTGGAGCCGGGCGACCGGCAGCGGATCGTGCGCGGCTGGGAAGTCTGGCAGGCAACGGGACGGGCCCTCTCATCGTGGCAGGAGTCGGCGCCATCACCGGCGGATCTGCAGGTTCGCAGGGTTTTGCTCCGCCCGCCGCGGGATGCGGTGCGGGCCGCGATCGAAGCCCGGGTGGAGCGCATGCTGGCCGCCGGCGCGCTGGACGAGGTCCGGGCATTCCAGGCGCTCGACGTGCCGGAGGATGCTCCGGTCCGCAAGGCGCACGGCCTGCGCCCGCTGACCCGGCACCTCCAGGGGGAACTCTCGCTCGATGCGGCCGCGGTGCTCACCGTCAACGAGACACGGCGCTACGCCCGTCGGCAGGACACGTGGTTCCGCGGGCGCTTTACCGCCGATCACGTACTGGCCCATCCGCCCGAGGTCGTAACTAACGAAGCCGAGGCCCTGGCTTGCGCGACCCTCGACGCGTGAGGGCCTGGAATCGCTGCAGCACCCGGCACTCCGCGATGCAGCAGCGAAGGCACCTGTCGCACCGGACGCTTCCCGGTTTCTTGGCCTTCCAGACAGGGTGCTGGCCTGCGCAACGGGCCCGTCAGGCTGGTGAGACCGCGATACGGAGGGCAGGAGTTCGCGAGGACAGCGCTTCAGAGTTCTGCCCGAGACTTGCAGAAAGCCGCAGGCGTCAGGACTGGCACTGCTGACACCTCCGTCATGGCCAGCAGGTCATGGTCGCCGGTTACCAGCGCGTCCGCATGGGCGGCGAGAGCCAGTGCGAGAAAGGCACGGTCCGCGGGGTCGCGGCACGGCGGGGTAGCGATGTCGCCTGGGACGTCCACGGTTTGGCACTGCGGCAGGTAGTCATCGAGCAGTTCCTGCTGATCCGCTCTCGTGAGGCGGAACTTCGGATAACCCAGAACGCGGATCAGTTCTTCGACGGTGGCGCGGCTGGCCAGAGGATGAATCACATCGGACTGCCACGCGTTCCGGATCCAGGTGAGCGTTCCGGTCTGAAACAGCAGGGCAGACAGCAGGACGTTCGTGTCGAGAACCACTCTCGACCCGGTCATTCGGGCGGGGTCGCCCTGCCGCGGGCCCACGAAACGGCGTCAGTGAGATCTTCATCCGTGATGCCCAGATCGGCCAGTTTGGATCGCACCGCATTGGCGCGGTTCAGCCGCACGGGCGTGAGAATGATGCGTGCGTTTTCCTCGGACACGTCGAAATATTCGGTGCCTTGGCAGAACGACAACACCGCTTTGGGCAGGGTCAACTGATTCTTCGCAGTCAGCTTCGCGAGCATGTCCGTGTCCTTTTATCAAGGAAGTAAGGAACAAATTTGCCGCCTCCTGAAGGATTGCAAGGCGGTGTACAGCCAGAAGTGCCAAGCGGGGGCGTGGCAGCGGTGTCTCCGGAGGCAGGGCAGGCGCCCGGACTTCAGTGCGCGCATCGGCGGGGACGACCGCGTGACCTTCGCTGCGGGCGGCTTCCGGATCGCGGGGAGGCGGTACGCCTGGCGCGAAGCGGGCCGATGCGGCTGCGTCGTCGGGATGATCAACCGTGTCCGCTAGTGCGCTGACGATCACGTGCCGGCCCATGCGCCAGAATTCGTTGCTGGGGAAGCCGACGCGCTGGTCCCGGGGACTCTGGAGGGCTGAAGTAGCGGTCGAACGACGGCTGTGTGCAGGCCTTGGTGGTCGCCGCGATTCCAGCGCTCGCCGGCGTTCCCGCAGACTGTGGCGAGGCCAGCACACATCGTCTCCGGTGTGCCAGGAACATGAAATCCCGAAATATAGATTCGAGATATCATGTTTATGCTGCTATCTTTCTGCCATGCGCTACCTGCCTCGTCCAAGAGAGCTGGAGGCCGTTCGAGCCAGGCTCCTCCGCGGGCCCGTCACAGCCCTCCTCGGTCCCCGGCAATGCGGCAAGACGACGCTGGCCCAGGCATTGAAGCCCGAGCACTTCTTCGACCTTGAAGATCCGAGGAGCCAGGCTCGGCTGGACGAACCGCAAACAGCCCTGGAGGGACTAACCGGCACTGTGGTGATTGACGAGGTGCAGCGGAAGCCGGATCTCTTTCCGCTACTCCGTGTCCTCGCAGACCGCGAGCGGGCCACACGATTCCTGCTGCTGGGCAGCGCCTCACCGGACTTGGTGAAGGAGGTCTCCGAAAGTCTTGCCGGTCGGGTCGGGTATCACCACCTTGGTCCCCTTGCCATCGACGAAACTGGTGTCAGCGAATGGCGCACGCTGTGGCTCCGAGGGGGATTTCCGCGCAGTTACCTTGCCGAGGACGAGGCAACCTCCGCTCAGTGGCGCGAAGACTTCGTCCGGAGCTATCTCGAACGCGACATTCCTGCCCTCGGTGTCTCCATCCCGGCAGAGACCCTGCGCCGCTTCTGGGTGATGGTCAGTCACTACCACGGCCAAACGCTCAACCTCTCCGAACTCGGTCGGTCGTTTGGCGTCTCGGATCACACGGTTCGTCGCTACCTCGAGATCCTGAGCGGTACGTTCATGATCCGGCTGTTGCCACCGTGGCATGCGAATGTCGGCAAGCGACTGGTGAAGGCGCCGAAGCTGTACATCCGGGACAGCGGGCTTTTTCACACGCTGCACGCCATTGTGACCCGGGTGCAGCTGGAATCCCATCCGAAACTGGGCGCATCATGGGAGGGATTTGCGCTGGAGCAGGCGATCCGCCTCATGGGCGTGGCCAACCCATATTTCTGGCGCACGCACACCGGAGCCGAACTGGACCTTGTGTGGCAGGCGGACGGTGCGCTGTGGGGAATGGAGTTTAAGTACCGGGATGCGCCCAGGATGACGAGGAGTATCCGGGCGGTGTTGCGAGACCTGCCGTTGAAACACGTGTGGATCGTGTATCCGGGGCCCGAGCCCTACCAACTCGACGATGCAGTCAGCGTGCTGCCCGCGGCCGATCTCCCCGACGCGGTGAACGGTCCGATCGCCTGATGTCGTGGTACATATCGATGACAACCCAGCGTCGAGTGCGGAGTCCGTGAGGTGGGGCTCGATCAGGAGCCTTCAAGCTCCTCGCCGCCTCGGGTTGCCCGTTCGGCGCGCGGCTGCGACTACCGGTCCGCCCGGTGGCTTGACACCTCGCGGGCGACCACGGAAGGTGAAGTAGTACCGGCAATGCAGAGCTAAGGTTCCGCCATGATCCGACTAGTGCCACTTGATGGTCCATTCGGTTGCGCGGCGTACGGCGTGGACCTGGCGGCAGGGGTTGATGACGACCAGTTCCGCACGCTGTCGCAGGCCCTGTACCAGAATCGCGTGCTGGTGCTGAAAGGCCAGACCTGCGACAAGGATGCCTACCTCCGTTTCGGGCGCCAGTGGGGCGTGCCGATCCAGCATGTCGTGGATACGGCCCGCATGCCGGGTTATCCCGATCTGCTCGAGATCGGCAACATGTCCGAGCGGCGGCGGCGGGACGCCCTCGCACGAAACAGTGCCGCGTTCTGGCATACCGACCAGTCCTACGATGCGGAGGTCGCGACGGCGACCATGCTGTACGCGCGCAAGGTGCCCGGCCAGGGCGGCGAGACTCGGCTTCTCGACATGAAGGCCGCCTACGAGGACCTTGACGGGGACACGCGCCGGCGCATCGACGGACTGGTCGCCGTGCATTTCTACGGGGCGACGTCCGGCCGCGACGGCGAACTCCCGACCCCGAAGCTCTCCGATTCCCAGGCCGCCAACGTGCCGCCCGTCCCGCACCCGCTGGTGCGGCCCCATTCCGTCACGGGCGAGCGCGTGCTCTACGCCATCGGCGGTACGGCCTTCGACATCGAAGGCATGCCGCCCGATGAGGCCGACGTCCTGATCCGGACACTCAAGGCGCATTGTGTGCAGGACAAGTACATCTACGATCACAAGTACGAGGTCGGCGATGTCGCCATCTGGGATACCCAGATGACCATGCACTCCGCGACTCCCATCGGCGCTCCGAACGGCCCGGGCACGGAACGCCTCCTCTGGCGGATCAGCGTCCGCGGCGTCCCGGGCATCTACGCGCAGGCCGCCGCCGCCGCATGATCGACCTGCATTACTGGCCGACCCCCAACGGCAAGAAGGTCACCATCCTGCTGGAGGAATGCGGGCTTCCCTACACCGTCGTCCCCTGCCACATCGGCCGCGGCGACCAGTTCGCCGAGGCGTTCCTGCGCATCAGCCCCAACAACCGGATGCCCGCGATCGTCGATCATGAGCCGGCGGATGGCGGCGAGCCAGTCACCGTCTTCGAGTCCGGGTCAATCATGCTGTACCTCGCCGAGAAGGCCGGACGGTTCCTTCCTCAGGACCTGCGCGGGCGGCACGAGGTTCAGCAGTGGGTCATGTGGCAAATGGCCAACCAGGGACCGAAAACGGGCGAGCTGGGCCACTTCAACCGTGCGCACCCATCCGCCGGTGACCAGAGCTACGCAATGCGACGCTTCGACGACGAGGTCAACCGCCTCTACGGCGTACTGAACAATCGGTTGTACGACCGTCCCTACGTTGCCGGCGACCATTACACGATCGCCGACATGATCTGCTACCCGTGGACCGTCGGCTGGGAGTCGCAGGGGCAGGACATCGCGGAGTTCCGGCATGTCAAGCGCTGGTTCGACGAACTGTCGGCTCGCCCCGGCGTGCAGGCGGGCATGGCCGTGGGGTCTGATTTCGGCGAGGACCTGGCCACGCTGTCGGACGAGGAGCAGGCCCGGCGGCGCGCGCTGCTCAATAATCAGCGCGCCCGCCCGGCGCCGGCCTAGTCCATTGCACGGGTGCGAGAAGACGGGAGACTGAGCCTTGCTGCGCGATCTCTCGGGGACGGTCGCTTGGGTCACTGGCGCGGGCTCAGGTATCGGCCAGGCCGGAGCCGTTGCCCTGGCGGCGGACGGTGTGCGGGTGATCCTGTCGGGCCGCCGCCGGCCCGAACTTGAACGCACGGCAAGCACGATCGCGGATGGCGGCGGCGTCGCCGTGGTCGAGCCGCTCGACGTCACCGACAAGCCTGCCATCGAGGCGGTTGCCCGGCGGATCGAGGAGCGCTGGGGTCGGTGCGACATCCTGGTGAATTCGGCGGGCCTGAATATCCGCGACCGCCACTGGGGCAGCGTCGCCGATGCCGATTTCGACCAGGTGGTCGCCGTCAATCTCAACGGCGCCTTCTACTGCACGCAGGCGGTGCTACCGATGATGCGCGCGCGTGCGGATGGACTCATCATCCAGGTATCGTCCTGGGCCGGGCGCTATCACAGCCACATCACGGGCCCTGCCTACGGGGCCTCCAAGTTCGGCCTGACGGCGCTGAGCGCCAACCTGAATATCGAGGAATGCATCCACGGGGTCCGCTCGTGCGCGCTATGTCCCGGCGAGGTGGCGACCCCGATCCTGGACCAGCGCCCGGTTCCGGTATCGGCGGAAGACCGCGCGAAAATGGTGCAGCCGGAGGACATGGGCGACCTGATTCTGTCGATCGCCCGGATGCCGGCACATGTTTGCCTGAACGAGATCGTGGTCAGCCCGACCTGGAACCGCGCCTATGTTCGGCAGCATCAGGAGTAGCGGCGGCGACAGGTAGGAGCCCCGATCTATCGCCTCAAGAATGGACTCTTCGGGCACCTCCCGAAGAGCGGAGCCCGGGCGGGAATCCTGTCAGGCAGATCGCGAGGGGCGATCGGAGTTCCCGACTGCGCCCGCCTGAAGCCGTGGAGGGCGAGCAACCGGGCGTGCGTCGCGTCGCATCGGAAGTGCCCGCAATCTAGATTCGTAGCGTTTTGAGATGGGCGTCGATCCGTTCCGTTACCTGCCGTCGTTGTGGCAAGTGGTGCCTCTCCTTCTCCCAGACGTCATGGAAACGGTCCAACGTCTGTAGAGCGGTGTCGAGCACCGGTGTTTCAGGGAGACCGGCCTTGGCCGCAAGGTAGGACAGTTCGTCGCGCGTGTAGCCGTCAAAGCGCTTCGTTCTCGCGAATTTGAGTGCCGTGTGCTCGTCCTCGATGTAGGGAATGGTCGAGACCAGATCATAGGCCGGCGATAGCGCGGGCGTCCGCTTGTCCGGATAGATCAGCGACCAGTTCTTCAGATGCATGTCGGCGTTGCCGGTCAGCGTGCAGAAGGTCAAACGCCTGATGAATTCTTCCACGTCGGCCTCGCCGGTCTCCCTTCCAAGTACGGTCGCGATATTGCGGTAGCTCGCCGTGTCGTATTTTTTTTCGGGGTAGACGCCGAAGACCTGCGCAAAGTCTTCCGTGTGAACAGGGCCCTCCGGCGTGCGGTCAAAACGCTTGACCGCAAGGGCCTGTCCTTTGAGATTGCTGATCCCCTCCGGCAGGTTTGCGATCGCCTCGACCTCGACGAGCTGGATCTCGGGCACATCAATGCCAACCTCTCGCGCCAGGGTCAGGAGCGCATACTCGTTCTCGGGTATGCCCTCAAATTGCGCGGAGGGCAGTTTGACGATCCAAGAACCGCCGACACCGGATGCCGGTATTGTCAAGCCCTTACTGGCTCGGTCGCCCCGGACCGCCGAGAACTTCAGCTGCACGCCGGCGAGCGAAAAGCGCAGCGCATTCGCGTGCTTCATCCTGGTGTCTTCGGCGCTGTCGTCCTTCAGGCCGGGCGGCCATTCTTCGCCGCCTGCGGGCTCGACCGTGATCGCGCCCGCGAGGTCTTGGCCCAGGGCCCAGAGCAGATAGAACTCACGCTCCTGATTTACGCCGGCAAGGCGGGCGAGGTACTCCCGCAGATAGCCCTCGGGCAGCAGGTTCGAAAAGAAGGGCAGCAGGCGCTTCTGCTTGACCGGAAGCTCGGTAATCAGCTGCCCGTACTCGTCCTTGAACCCCAGGCCAAGAGTCGGACGGTTCTCGTCGGCGACATATTGATCCATGAAGCTGAAGAGCGAGCGATCGCCGCTGACACGCGTCAGCGTGCCGATCGTTTCGCCATAGAGATTGACGGTGAGGACGGAAACTTCAGCCATCTTCGTCCTCCCCGACATCATCAAGGCGGTACGCCGGCCGCGGCGGCGATGGCTGCCAGGGTTGGGTGTGCACAAGCCGGTTGCGCAAGTTCTGCACGGCGCTCACTGCTCCGCGTAGCGCCTGAAGGTGCTCCGCTGGAATGTTCGCCTCGTGGTGGGCTGCCTTTGACTGCTCAATGGGGCTCCCCCACTTCGCGAGATTGCTGCCGGTCTGTTGCAGTCCGCGGATTCGCTTGCCTATATCCCGCAGTGCTCCCAGTTTCTGGCCGACGTCGCGTAGCGTTTTGAGAGCGTGGAAGCCGTCCCGGAGCTGCTTCAGTTCACTCAAGTTGGGATAGACGGCGCTGAGGTTCCTGATTGCCTCCAGGGTCCGGTTGAGTTCCCTGATTGCTGGCGTTGCCGAGACGGTCGGGACGGTACCGCGCACGACGCTGTCCACCGCAGGCACCGCCTTGCGCGGGACCAGCTTGAGGTCGAGATCGAGCGCGCGCGCCAGTTCGATGAGGCTCGACAGGCGGATGTCCGTTCCGCCACTCTCGATCTTGGAGATATGGCTTTGCGGAATGCCCGTGCGTTTGCTCAAGGCCCGCTGGCTGAGGCCCTTGGCTGCTCTTGCGCCCTTAAGCGTGTCGATAATGTCCTGCGTTGCGTAGATCATTGATATGCTTTGCTATATCATTGTTGCAGATATGATATAAAGAATCATATCAGCATCAACGGACATGCCCGTTAACGATCTATTTTAACAGATTATTGATGATTATCTATTTGCTAAAGCGGATAACGTACGGTGTCAGGCTAGAGTGTGGGGTCAGGGTCTGCTCTTACTGCCGCCCCCGCCCCAAGCGGCCCGCGCCGGCAGGCCCCGCCATCACGAACCTGACCAAACAGACCCACTCCCTGCACAACCGCCGGTCCCAATGCAAAGTCACCCCCAGGGCAGCGCTCCGGCGCTGCTACCGCCTCACTTATATTTGCCGGCGGACTGATTGTTCATACCGTAGCGAGGAGCGATGCCAGTTCGCCTAGACTGATCACTTCGACGGCCTCACCCTTGGGGTATCGTTCGGCGCCCGAATATACGACGAAGGAGCGCGTCGGGTTGAGGTCCTGCCGCGCGTGATGAAATCCCTTGTCGAGCCTCGGGGCGAGACCGCGCTTGATCTCCACCGCCCACAGTTCTCCGTCTGGCATCTGGAGCACCAGGTCGATTTCGGCGCCAGCAGCAGTTCGATAAAACCACGGCTTGACCCGCTCCGGGGCCGCGCTAAGGAGGTTTTCCAGCACGAACCCCTCCCAGCTTCCACCGGCGACTGGATGACCCAGCACGGCATCCCGGTCATCGAGGCCGAGCAGCGTGTGGACGATACCGGTGTCGCGGACATAGATCTTCGGGGATTTCGCCAGGCGCTTGCCGACGTTGACGTGAAACGGTGGCAGCCGTCGTACCAGCAGAAGATCGACGAGCAGGTCCAGATAGCGGGCGACCGTCTTGCCATCGACGGCAAGGCCACGTGCGAGCTGGGCGGCGTTGAGCAGGCCGCCCTGTAGATGGGCCAGCATGGTCCAGAAGCGGCGCAGCGTTTCTACCGGCACGCGCGGGCCGAGCTGCGGAATGTCGCGCTCTAGGTAAGTGCGAACGAAATTCTCCCGCCAGACTGCGCTGGCTTCGTCGCTATCGGCGAGAAAGCTGTCCGGGAAACCGCCCCTGATCCAGAGTTTCTCGTGCGCAGCGGTGTGGACTTCGAGAACATTGAACGGTCCCAGCTCGATATAGGCGATGCGGCCGGCAAGGGATTCTCCCGACTGCCTGAGCAGGTCGATCGACGCTGAACCCAGAAGCAGAAATCGTCCCGCCTGGATGTCGCGGCGACGCCCCTCGTCGATGAGGCCCCGAAGGGTCTGGAACAGTTCCGGCACTCGCTGGACCTCGTCGAGGATCACCAGCTCCTCCGCGTGCCCGGACAGGTAAAGCGCGGCATCGCGCAGCTTCTCGCGGTCCGCCGTGGCCTCCAGGTCGAGATAGGTGCTCGCTCGCTCTTCCGCGATCAGCCCGGCCATCGTGGTCTTGCCTGTTTGGCGCGGGCCGAGGAGGGCAACGGCCGGGAACTGGTCCAGTCGAGCGCCAACAAGTTGCAGTTTCTGACGTGTCAGCATTCTAGTATATATGACAGATGATGCCAGAAATGCAAGGATATTCGAAGAAGCAGGCTTGGTACGTCCTTGCGAAATCGCTGTCTCGTGCCAGGACTGCAAAGATAGGGCGGACATGAATTCCAGACTGGCGACAGTTCGCGATGTCAGTGCGGTGAAGAATATCCGCCGCCTGAGCGCACCGTTGCGGCTTCGTCGTGATGCCGGGACGCGCTCGGCGGGCCGATGTGGTCGCTGCGACGGTCCAGATGATTCCGGCGGCCCGAAGGCTCCAACCGGGGTTCGCGTATCGACAAGTGCCTTTGCCAGAGGGCACTATCAAGAGCTGGACTGCGCGCCGGTGCCCGGATCGCGGCGCAACCGCACGCGGAGTCCGAATGCGTTGGTCTGGTACCGCGCATTTGCGAGGCTCCGCCTCAGTCTGCAACTTGCGCAGGTCAGCGCTGTTCGTGTCTTCAACGCGCTGTGGCGCTACTATCGGCGCAACCGCGCTTGACTACCAATCCGGCGCCAGTCGGGCAAAAAAGATCGCTGGCTCGTACGCCTGGGCCCACCGCTTGACGGACCCGATGCGAATGGTAAGGATTGGTTGTCAGGCGTCCGAATCCCCCATATGCTGCCTCAGATCTGACACGGCACTAGACCTGTCGATTCGTCGGCCTGCATTAGGAGGAGTTCCAGTCATGCAAGACCTGCCCCGCACCGGTATTGGTGTCCTCGTCGTTGTCTTTGCCGCGTTGACGCTCTCTGCGTGCGCCGGCGGTTGCGGTGCCGATTGCGAGGACAAGATGGCGATCATGAGCTCCGCCGCCGAGGCCAATGCCGCCGCTGCCGAGGCTGCAAATCAGGCCGCCGCCGCCAATAGCGCGATGATCGCGGAGAACGCCGATGGAGACGTGGAACTGCGCCGCCTGGTGGAACGCGCGATGGCGATGGCCGAGCAGAACCGCGCCGCGCTGCGCACGCTGAGCGAGAAGGTCGACCGCATGTTCGCGACCATGTCGCGGAAGTAGGTGCTGACGCCCGAAGTTACCTGCTTCGAGCGTGATCCGAACGAGCCCAGGGGCCCCGGCCCTTGGGCTTTCGCTTTTTCGGGCCGGGTGCCGGACATTCCATAGGCCGATCGAGGCCAGCGGGTTTCGCTGGGGCGCGATTTCGCGCCAGGTCGGTCGCCTGCGCGGCAGCGTAGCTGTCGGCCGGCCGCTGGGCAGCGTTGCCGGGGCGCACGTCCCCCGAGGTAGAGCACGATCGGTGGATGGTCGGACCCGGTCCGCGGTCGTCGTCACATGGCCGATATCGTCAATCAGGTCAGGCAGATACCCGTGCCGCGATGTCTTCGGCCGGGATGTCAGCGGGCGGCGTCAGAGATCCGAGAATCCACGATGTCGGGCTCGAGGCTGACGCGGACGGGGACGCCGGTGGCGTCCCGTACCGCGTCCCGTACCTGCGTCCAGTCGATCCGCCCGATCTCGGTTCCCGCCACGTCCTGCACGACCTTGGCGGCGGTCGGATAGAGCTGCGCCGGCGCCGCTTCGCGCAGTTCCGTCCCGTCCTCGCCGATTTCGCGGGCGTAGCTCGGTTCGCGATGCACCTCCAGGTAGATGTGCTGGCCGTCCCAGCCTGCCTTGATCGGCTGGTTGACGATTTCCACCGGGGCACCGGGCTGCACGACCTCGAAGAGCTGTGCGACGTTCTCGGGATACATGCGGATGCATCCATGGGTGACCCGCATGCCGATCCCCCAAGGCTTGTTGGTGCCGTGGATCAGGTAGCCCGGCATCCCCAGGTACAGGGCGTGACCTCCCAGCGGATTGTCGGGTCCGGGCGGGACGACGGGCGGTAGTGTCGGATCTTCCTCGCGGATCGACTTCGGCACGTACCATGACGGGTTCTTGGCTTTTCGCACGATCTGCGTGGTACCGAGGGGAGTGGTCCAGTTGTAGCGTCCGATCCCGATGGGGAACGATAGCGGCCCGCTGCCATCCTCGGGGAAGTAGTACAGTCGCAGCTCGGCGACGTTGATGATGACACCCGTCCGCGGTCCTTGCGGCAGGACATGCAGCGACGGCAGGAGCAGGCGGGTATCGGCGGCCGGGACCCAAGGGTCGACTCCGGGGTTTGCGCTCATGATTTCGGTGAATGCGAGTGCGCGCGGACGTGCAACTTCAATAAGCGTCTCGGTACCCTTCACCTGGTAGTGCCCGATGGCACCCACAAGGTCGGATTGAGCCGGATTGCGGGCTTCGGCGGGACTTGCAGCGACGAACACGAAGGACATCACCATGCAGCACCGAGACAGCGACATAGACCTCGTCTCCCTTGTTCGCACCATTCCCGACTATCCGAAGCCCGGAATACTCTTCCGGGATATTACAACGCTAATCCAGGATGGTACCGGGTTTCGTCACGTGACGGACCAGATTGCCGCGCGCTACCAGACGCGTCAGCTTGACAAGGTCGCCGGCGTCGAGGCGCGCGGCCTGATCTTCGGCGCGACTGTGGCGGCGTTCCTAGGGGTTGGCTTTGTCCCAGTGCGGAAGGCGGGCAAGCTGCCGCACGAGACCGTCAGTGAGACCTATGCGCTGGAATACGGCACCGACACGCTGGAGGTCCACCGGGACGCGATCGATGCCGGCGAGCGGGTGCTCCTAGTCGACGACCTTCTCGCGACGGGCGGCACGGCGGTCGCGGCGGCCAATCTCGTTCGTCGCCTCGGTGGTGTCCTGGAGGAATTTGCCGTCGTGATCGAGCTCACCGGGTTGCCGGGCAGGCAGCGCCTGCTCGACGCCGGCATCCCCATCCATGCGCTGCTTACCATGAGCGATTCCTGAGGGATCCTTGGGCGCGGGCACTGCCCACGCCGCAGGGTCACGCACGGTCCGCAGGCCCGGCCAATCGATCAAGGAATCGTGCCTGACAGACGTTCGCGCCTGACGTGGGCCGGTCCGCTGGCACCGGCGCCATGGAAGCGGCTGGAACCAGACGTCCCGATCGCCCGTGAGGCCAGCAAACTCGCTTGACCTTCCTCGATGGCAACGCGGCAATCCTGG
>JAGWAT010000029.1:20430-28193 GCA_021296265.1 Alphaproteobacteria bacterium
GCCTGGCGTCAGGTGTCCAACGCGGTGAACAGGTAGTCCTGCGTCCGTGCAGCGGGTACGTCGGAGGTTGGTCTCTGGTTGCTTCCCAACATTCGACCGCGGCACCACGGAGGCTGACCTGCGCAGTTCGGATCATGCGCCCGGACTGCGCCATCACGTTGCCGTTCGGGTGCCCGGTCGCGGTTTCGGCGGATGGCAGGAGCGGGTTTGCGCCGGGCGCGGTATTTGCACAGCTGGTGCGGGCGTCAGCCCCCCGAGGCCCCGACCGCTGGCGGCTGATGGTGCTCCGGGCCGGCGGTGCGCAGCAGCGCATGACCCGGATCGCGGGGGTGTACCCGGGGGCGGAGATCCTCCTCTGCGTGACGGGCAAGGGCCGATCCGAGCGGGTCCTTCGGGCCGTGACCGCGTTCCGTCGGCTGGGGATCGATCCAGCGACGGCGTCCCCGGCCTGGTTTGCAGCGATGGGTGCCGCCGTCGCGATGGACGTGCGCCCGCGTCCGTACTCTGACGACCAGCACGCTGCGCACCGTGCCCTTGGGCAGGTGGGCGGGTGAACCGGCTGGGACTCGTGACGGCCCTGTCGGTCCTGACCGGGCTTGCGGTCGTCGCCGGGGTCGGGTCCCTGGGCCCCTGGCTGGTCTACAACCCGTCGGGCAGCGCCCCGATCGGGCTCTACGCGCGATCCACAGAGGCGGCGGACGTCGGGGATTACGTACTCGTCCGGGCGGACAGCGAACCGGGACATGCCGCCGCGGCCCGTGGGCTGGTTCCGACGGGCACACCCCTGATCAAGCGCGTGGCCGCCGCCCGGGACGACCGGGTGTGCCGGTTCCGAACGCGGGTGCGAATCAACGGCCGCAAGGCGGCCACCGCGCTGGTCGTTGATCGGGCCGGCCGGCCGCTCCCCGCGTGGTCGGGCTGCCGGCTTCTCGGCGACGGCGACACGTTCCTGCTTCAGGACCATCCGCAATCGTTCGACGGCCGGTATTTCGGTCCGACCACGGCATCCATGCTGGCGGGGCGACTCGTCTGGATGCGGTCCTTCCGGCCGTTCACCGGGGTCGCACCGTGACGCTCGCGGGCCGACCCCGGCTCCGATCGGAGGGGCACGCGCCGGCGCCGTTCCTGCAGCGCGTGCATGCCCTTGCGCATCTTCGTGACGGACGTCGGCACGCTGGCCGCGGAGATCGGGGATTTCATGCACCTGGTCAGCGGCGTTGCGTTGTCCGGGTGCGCTGTCTCGGTGCGCCCGCCGCCAGGAGCACGGGCGCACACCTCCGGTACCTCCAGCGGGAGGGAGTGGAGCCCGACGGGCGGCCCGGCGTGCCGTACGGACCTGTTGGGCAGCCGACGGATCCGCGTGCGTTCCTCGAGCGCACCAGGAACGATCCCGCGCAGGCGAGAATCATGCTCTCTCCGGACGACGCGTCCGAACTCGCCGACCTTCGCGACGTCACACGCGACGTGATGACCGGGCTGGCGGCCCAACTCGAGTGTGAACTCGACTGGGTCGCGGTGGACCACGCCAACACGGGGCGGCTGCACACGCACGTCGTGCTGCGCGGGCGGGATATAGCGGGGAGGCCGTTGCATTGGGACCCCCGGAGGCTCCATCGAGAGGTTCGCGGACGGGCCATGGCCGCCCTGATGCGAGAACTCGGACCGGACAGCGAACGCACGCTCCGCGAGCGGCTCCGGGCGGAAGCCAGGAGCCAACAGCTGACCGGACTGGACCTGGGCCTCGTCGAGCGGGCCCGTGGGGACCCGGTCGACCTGCGCGCCCGGCCGCGCGGTCGCGAGGAGCGGCTGGCCCGGGCGCGCGCCATCGACCGGGTGCGCACGCTCTCGCGCATGGGGCTGGCCAGGGAGTTCGCGCCCCTGCAATGGCAGCTGGCACCGCAGGCTCTCCCGACGCTGCGGGCCATGGGTCGGCGCCGGGAAACCTACCGCCTGCTGGAGCGCGTGCTTGCCAATGCCGGCCTCCACCGGCCGGTCCGGGACCGCTCGATCGCCGGCGACGGGGTACCCCGGACGCCCGTCGTCGGGGCGCTGCTGGACCACGGCCGTCGGGCCGGCGCCGCGGCGACGCCGTACGTCGTGGTCGACGCAACCGACGGGCGGGTCTGGTACGCGGACGTGACGCATCTTCCGGGGGGAATCCGCCGCGGCGCGATCGTGGAGCTCGCCGCGGCGTACCCCGGTCTTGCCGCCGTGGATCGGGCGATCGAGGCGGACACGGCGGCGCGGAAGGGAATTTGGAGAGCCGGCCGGTCCGGGCACGAAGATGCGGACCAGCGGGTGCGGGCGCTGGCCCGGGCCGGCCTCGCAATGCCCGACGGGCCCGGCCGCTGGCGGGTGGCCGGTGAAACCGTCGAAAGGATCCGCGCGGCCGGACTGGCCAGGCAGTACCGGGAAATTCGCGTGCGGGTGCTCGAGCACCGCCCGCTTGACCGGCAACGGGTGCATCCGGCCACCACCTGGCTCGACCCGCTGCGACGCGCCAGTTCGTCGCCCCCGCTGGCAGACCGGGGATTCGGGCTGGCCGTGCAGCAGGCGTGTGCCGAGCGACGGGCCCGAGGGAACGTCCTGGATGTTGCCGGCAGGCGCGGCGCGCAGCACGAGCAGGAGCGGCTGGACCGGCGTGCCGGCGATCCTGCATCGGGCCGAGGCGAAGGTCGGCGGCGCTTCATCCCGCCTCGCCGTGATGCGCGCGTTCCAGGTCGCGGACGCGACCTCGGCCGGTAGGGCCGCCGCCTGCAGTCAGGCGCGGACCTGCCGCGCCGTTCGGTGCCCGCTCGGCAACCACGCCTCTGGATCTTCTGCGCATGTATGCGCAGGAAGATTATTTGTTCTTGATTTGTTCTTTTCCTCCGATATGCTCGCCGGCCCGCACGACCGTGGAGGGCATGCCGATGACCCCGACGCGCCTGTTGATCGGCCAGGGGATGCTCGTGGTGAGCGTGGTCCTGGCCATGCTGTGGGGCGCCACACAGTGGACGGCCGCGCTACTCGGGGAGCGATACGCGCTGGGGGCGCCGTGGTTCGGGATGTTCGGTTTCGACGTCCATTACCCCTGGCAAGTCTTCGCGTGGTGGTACGCCTACGACAGCGTGGCCCCGGACGAGTTCGTCCTGACGGGGGGCCTGGCCGCCGCCGCCGGCGTTGCCGCCGTCCTGATCGCCGTCGGGGGTTCGCTCTGGCGGGCCCGGACGCAGGGCCCGGCCACCTCGTTCGGGTCGGCCCGCTGGGCGGGCAGGGCCGACGTCAGACGGAGCGGTCTCCTCGGCCACAGAGGAGTCATGCTCGGCCGCTTCCATGGCCGCTACCTCCGGCACGACGGACCCGAGCACGTGATGGCGTTCGCGCCGACGCGCTCGGGCAAGGGGGTCGGACTTGTGGTACCGACGCTGCTGGTCTGGCCCGGCTCGACCATCGTCCATGACATCAAGGGCGAAAACTGGCGCCTGACCGCCGGCTGGCGCGCCCGGTTCTCCCACTGCCTCTGCTTCAACCCGACGGATCCGCGCTCCGTCCGCTTCAATCCGCTGCTCGAGGTGCGACGCGGCCGCTTCGAGGTCCGCGACGTCCAGAACATCGCGGACATCCTGGTCGACCCGGACGGCGCGCTCGACCGGCGGAACCACTGGGAGCGCACGGGCCACGCGCTGCTGGTCGGCGTCATCCTCCACGTGCTGTATGCCGAACGGCGGAAGACCCTGGCCCAGGTGGCGACCACGCTGTCGGATCCGGCGTACTCGTTCGAGCAGACCCTGACCCGGATGCTGCATACGCCGCACGTCAGGCGCCACGGCACCGACCAGCCGCACCCAGTCGTGGCACAGGTGGCGCGGGAACTGCTCAACAAGTCGGACAACGAGCGCTCGGGCGTCCTGTCGACCGCCATGAGCTTCCTCGCGCTCTACCGGGATCCTGCGATCGCCCGCGTGACCGGAGCGTCGGACTGGCGCATTCGCGACCTGGTGCACGCCCGGCACCCCGTCTCGCTGTACCTGGTGGTGCCACCTTCCGACCTGTCGCGCACCCGGCCGCTGGTCCGCCTCCTGCTGAACCAGATCGGGCGCCGGTTGACCGAGCGGCTCGAGGGCGACACCCGCCGCCGGCCCCGGCACCGACTGCTCATGATGCTCGACGAGTTTCCGGCGCTCGGCCGGCTCGATTTCTTCGAAAGCGCACTTGCCTTCATGGCGGGCTACGGGATCCGGGCCTATCTGATCGCCCAATCGCTCAACCAGATCGTCAAGGCGTACGGCGAGCACAGCGCGATTCTCGACAACTGCCATGTGCGCGTCGCGTTCGCGACCAACGACGAACGGACGGCGCGACGCGTCAGCGACACGACCGGAACCGCCACGGCGGCGCGTTTCCAGCGGAACTACGGGGGGCACCGCCTCGCGCCCTGGCTGAACCGCGTGACGGTGTCGCGTCAGGAGAACGCACGGCCGCTGCTCACGCCGGGTGAGGTGATGCAGCTGGGCGCCGATGAAGAGCTGGTCTTCGTGTCCGGCTCCCGGCCGATCCGTGCGCAGAAGCTGCGCTACTTCGAGGATCGCGCGCTCCGGACCCGCTGCCTGGAGCCGCCCGCCCCCGACGTCCGCGATCTGCCGCCCAGCCGCGATGATGACTGGAGCGACCTGCCGATCCCCGAGGCCCCGCCCGCTGACTTCGAGCCATCGGCGCCGGCCCGGGTGCGGGCGGAGCAGCGTCTCTTCCGGGACGCCGGGGACATCCCGGTGCGTGGGGAGCAGGTCCTGTGACGACTGCGAAGACCGTGCGGGTTCCGGCCGATCTTGGCGACCGGCTCGGCCGGGAAGCGGCGCGCCGCGGCGTCACGCAGACCGCGCTGGTGGAAGCGGCCCTGCGGGGGTTCCTGACGCCGGAGGCCGCCGACCGGCGGGACGAGGTGCTGATCCGAAGGCTGGACCGGGTCTCGCGGTCGCTCGGCCGCCTGTCGCGGGATCACGTGGTGATCTCGGAAACGCTGGCGTTGTTCGTCCGGTACTTCCTGGTGGTGACCCCGCCGGTGTCCGACGACGAGCAGGATGCGGCCCGGGCACTGGGTCTCGAGCGCTTCGAGTACTTCGTGACCCAGCTCGCCGAGCGCATCGCGGGCGGCCGCACGCTGCTCAACGACGTCCTGGAGGAGATCCGGCCGGCGGAACGCGATTTCTTCACAGTGGCCGACTTCGCCGCACCGGCCGCGTCCCCTCCGGCCACGGAGTCCGCTGATGACTGACGCCGCGACTGCCCGCGGTACCGGGATGCTTCGGACCGCCATGGGCCCGGACGTGAACCAAGCGCTGGCCAACCCGCACGTCCAAGAAATCACCGTGAATCCCGATGGCCGGCTGTGGCTGGACCATGCCGTCAGCGGCCGCGTGGATACCGGCGTTTGCCTCGCCCACGCCGCCGTGGAACGCATCATCCGCCTCGTTGCCAGCCAGGCGGGCCGGGCGTCCGGCGCTGATCATCCCATCGTGAGCGCGGAGCTGCCTGGTGCCGGGGAACGTTTCGAGGGCGTGCTCCCGCCGGTGGTCCGTGAACCCTGCTTCTCGATTCGCCGGCCGGCCGGGCGGGTCATCACGCTCGATGCCTACGTCGCCAATGGCGTGCTGGCGCCGGCCCAGGCGGCTTGCCTGCGCGACGCCGTCCGCGCACGGCGAAACATCGTGGTCGCTGGCGGCGCCTCATCGGGGAAGACCACGCTCACCAACGCCCTGCTGCATGAGATGCGGGATCTGGGCCATCGCGTGCTGTTGCTGGAGGACACGCGCGAACTGGTCTGCGAAGCCGCGGATAGCGTTGCGCTCCGCACGCAGCCCGGTCGGGTCACGCTGACCGATCTGCTGCGCTCGACGCTGCGTTTGCGCCCGGACCGGATCGTGGTCGGCGAGGTGCGCGGCGGCGAGGCGCTGGCGTTGATCAAGGCCTGGAATACCGGGCACCCCGGGGGCGTGGCCACGCTGCACGCCAACTCGGCCCCCGCGGCGCTTGCCCGCCTCGAACAACTGATCCAGGAGGTGGCGGCCGTCGACCGCCGGCTGATCGCCGAAGCCGTCGACCTCGTGGTCTTCGTCGGCCGCTCTGAGACCCGGCGGCGGGTCGAGACGCTCCTGGCGGTGGGCGGGCTTCGCCCCGACGGCAGTTACGAGATCGAACACTTCGGCGCCAAGGGCGCCGTCCCGGACCACATGGGGGAGCAACCGCATCATGACTGAGCCAACTTCACGCCGGCGCGCCGTGTACGCCGCACTTGTCCTGCTACTGGTGCTGGGGGCCGCTTCCCCCGGGTTTGCCGCCGGCTCGGGCATGCCTTGGGAGGCGCCGCTGCAGAGCATCCTGCAATCGGTCGAGGGGCCGGTCGCCCGGATCATCGCGGTGATCATCATCACGGTGACCGGCCTGACGCTGGCGTTCGGCGACACTTCCGGCGGTTTCCGTCGGATGATCCAGATCGTGTTCGGCCTGTCGATCGCCTTCGGTGCCGCTTCGTTCTTCCTCTCGTTTTTCTCCTTCGGTGGCGGAGCGCTCGTTCCGTGAGCCGGACGGCACCCCCGGAGGGCTTCGAGGTGCCGCTGCACCGTGCGCTGACCGAGCCGATTCTCCTGGCTGGCGTGCCGCGCTCGCTGGCCATCCTGAATGGCACCTTCGCCGCTGCCGTCGGGCTGGGCCTCCAGCAATGGGTGGCCGGACTGATGCTCTGGTTGATCCTGCAGGCGATCGGGGTGTTCTGTGCGCGGCACGACCCACAGTTCATGGACGTTCTCGCCCGTCACCTCCGGCACCGGAACTTCCACGGATGCTGAACCTGTCGGAGTACCGGACCCGGCCTGCCGGCCTCAGCGATCTCCTGCCGTGGGCCTTCTTGGTCGCGCCCGGAATCATCCTGAACAAGGACGGATCGTTCCAGCGGTCGGCTCGGTTTCGAGGTCCCGACCTCGAGAGTTCGACCGAATCAGAGCTGATGGCCGTGACGGCGCGCGTCAACAACGTGCTGCGGAGGTTCGGGTCGGGCTGGGCCCTGTACTTCGATGCGGAGCGCGTGCCCGCCCGGCGCTACCCGCGCAGCAGGTTTCCGGACCGGCTGTCGCAGCTGATCGATGACGAGCGCCGGCGCGGCTTCGGAGCCGCGGGGCAGCATTTCGAATCCGTGTTTCGGCTGACCCTGGCCTACCTCCCGCCTGCTGATTCGTGGTCACGGGCCGGAGATGCGCTGATTGAGCGGCCGCCATCCGATTCCGGCGGAGCGGCCACCTGGCGAGCCCACCTCGAGCGCTTTCAGGCGCAGACCGACCGCGCGTTCGCGCTGCTGGGCGACGTGATGCCGAAGCTGGTCCCGCTCTCGGACGAAGAGACCCTCACGTATCTGCACGACACGGTCTCCACCGCCGGGGGGCGCGTCGACGCCCCCGGCATCCCCGCGCACCTCGATGCCGTTCTGGCCGACACGCCCCTGGCCGGCGGGATCGAGCCCGTGCTTGGAACCCATCACCTGCGGACGCTCACGGTCCTCGGGTTCCCCAATCTGACGCGTCCCGGCCTGCTCGACGACCTGCACGACCTGCCGTTCGCCTACCGATGGATGACGCGGTTCCTCGTGCTGGACAAGGATGAGGCGGAGCGCGAGCTCGGGCGCCGCCGGCGGCAGTGGTTCGCCAAGCGGAAATCCGTGTTCGCCATGCTGAAGGAGGTCGCGTTCAGTCAGGAGGCGGCGCTGACCAACTCGGACGCCGACCTGAAGGCCG
>JAGWAT010000029.1:28222-35826 GCA_021296265.1 Alphaproteobacteria bacterium
CTTCGGGTATGTCACCACCAGTGTCACGGTGAGGCACGAGTCGGCCGACATCGCGGCTGAACAGCTGCTGGAGCTGGAGCGGGTCCTGCACGGCCGGGGCTTTGCCACGATCCGGGAGCGGCTGAATGCGATCGAGGCGTGGCTGGGGTCGCTGCCTGGACACGCCTATGCCAACGTCCGGCAACCGGTGGTGCATACGCTGAACCTGGCGCACATGATGCCGCTCTCGGCAATCTGGGCCGGCCCGGAAGGCAACGCGCATCTGGGCGGCCCGCCGTTGCTGTATGCGCGTACGCGTGGCACGACCCCCTTCCGTCTTTCGCTGCATGTCGGCGACGTGGGGCACACGCTGGTGGTCGGGCCGACCGGCGCGGGCAAGTCCGTGCTGCTGGCGATGCTCGCCCTCCAGTTCCGTCGATACCCCGGTGCGCAGGTGTACGTGTTCGACAAGGGGGCGTCGTGCCGCGCCGCGGTGCTGGGGATCGGCGGCGCGTTCATTGATCTCGGCGGCACGTCCGAGGGTTTTGCGTTCCAGCCGCTTCGCGGCATAGACCGCGAGTCGGAGCGCGGTTTTGCGTTCGAGTGGACCGCCGCGCTGCTCCGGCGCGCCGGCATCGCGATCGACCCGGGTGTCCGGCGGGAACTGTGGGAAGCGCTGACCAACCTCGCCGGCGCTCCGCCCGCCGAGCGAACCCTCACCGGCCTGGGTCTGCTCCTGGCCCGACCGGATCTCCGCGATGCGCTGCAGCCCTGGACCCTGACGGGTCCGCACGGCCGGTTACTCGACGCCGAGGCCGATTCCCTGGCGCTGTCCGAGGTGCAGGGTTTCGAGATGGAGCAGCTGCTGGAGATCGAAGGCCTCGCGGCGCCGGTTCTCGGCTACCTCTTTCATCGGCTGCGGGAGCGGTTTGACGGCCGGCCGACGATGGTGGTTCTGGACGAGGCATGGGTCTTTCTCGACGACCCCCTGTTTGCGGCGAAGATTCGCGAGTGGCTGAAGACCCTCCGGAAGCGCAACGTCTCCGTGGTGTTTGCCACCCAGTCGCCCAGCGACATCGTCGAGAGCTCGGTGGCGCCCGCGATCCTCGAATCGTGCCCGTCGCGGATCTTTCTCCCCAACGAGCGGGCGCAGGAGCCGGCCGCGCGCGAGGTCTACACACGACTCGGCCTCAATGACCGGCAGATCGAACTGCTGGCCCGGGCCACCCCCAAGCGCGACTACTACTACCAGTCGCGCCGCGGTGCCCGCGTCTTCGACCTCGAACTGGGGGAGATCGCCCTCACCTTTGCCGGTGCCTCGTCCAAGGAGGATCAGGCGCGCATTGACGCCGCCCTGGCGCGGGCAGGACCGGAGCGGTTTCTGGAGGCGTTCCTGGCCGAGAAGAGCGGCTACCGGAGCGAGCGGTCATGAAGCGGAAGGGGATCGCCCTTGTGCTGGCGACCGCGCTGGTGATGGCGCCCGGGCCGGTGTCAGCCTTCGCGGTCTACGACGGTGCCAACTATGCCCAGAACTTGCTGACCGCTGTCCGTTCACTTGCCGCCGTCCGTCATCTCGCGGAGATGGTGTCGGGCCTGGAACAGGACCTGCGCCAGCTCGGCTTCGACGGGAGCGCCGTCTTGGACACTGGAAAGGCCTGGCTGCACACGCTCTTCGCCAACGCACCCGGCATCGCCTGGGAACGGAGCACGGCCGCTGACAGCGTGGCGGCGCTGTTCCCGGACACGATCGCGCCCGCGCTCACCCGGGCCACACGCGTGCTGGAGGCGGAGACCCGTGCCACGACGGTCCGGGAGAGCTGGCGGCACAGCCACGGCGTGCAGACCGGCATGATCGAGGAGAACCGATCCGCCGAAACGCTGCTCGGGAACCTGGTTTCCGAATCCCGGGGCGCGGTGGGCGCGCTGTCGGTCACGCAGGCCGGCAATCAGATCGCCGCCATGCAGGTGCGCGAACAGCTGCGCACGCAGGCCCTGGTCGCCGCGCACCAGCGCGCGCAGGCGGAAGAACGGCTGCGACTCGATACGGCGGCGCGGGCGGCACAGGCGCGGTTCGGGGCCTCGATCGGCACCGGCAACCTCTACACGCGGCTTCCGTAGGGTCGGGCAGCGTGGATGACCTCAACGTCGTCGACGGGTTCACCGAGACGTTCCTCACGTTCATCGACAGCGGCTTCGGCTTGCTGGGACCCGATGTCGGCTTCCTGATCCGGGTCCTGGTCACCATCGACATCGTGCTGGCCGGACTGACGTGGGCGATGACGGCCGAAGGCGACGTGTTCGCAGGCCTCTTGCGGAAGGTTCTCTACGTCGGCGCCTTCGCCCTGATCCTCAACAACTACGCGGCCCTCGCGGACATCATCTTCGCGTCATTCATCGATCTCGGGCTCGCGGCGTCGGGTGCCGCGCTGCGTCCGGATGACCTGCTCCGGCCGGGATTTGTCGCCAACACCGGCATCGCCGCCGCGCATCCAATCCTGCTCGACATCCAGACGCTGATCGGGTTTCCCGAAATTGTGGTGAACGCGGTCGAGATCGCGATCCTGCTGCTGGCCTGGCTCGGGGTCGTCGCCGCGTTCTTCGTGCTCGCGGTGCAGATGTTCGTGACGCTGGTCGAGTTCAAGCTGATGGCGCTCGCCGGCTTCGTGCTGGTGCCCTTCGCCCTCTGGCGCCGGACGACCTTCCTTGCCGAGCGGGTGCTTGGCAGCGTCATGGCATCCGGGGTGAAGGTCATGGTGCTGGCTGTGATCATCGGGATCGGCAGCACGATCTTTGCCGACGTCGCGAGCGCGCTGCAGGGACAGGAAGTGTCCATTGCGCGGGCCCTGCCGCTCCTGCTCGCGGCCCTGTCCTTGCTGGGGATCGGGATCCATGGCCCGGCCGTCGCGAGCGGCCTGATCGCCGGCGGACCGCAGCTCGACGCCGGTGCGGCTGCCGCCACCGGCCACCGGGCCGGGGCCCTGCTGACCGGCGCGGCAGGCATGGCCGCCGGCGGCGCGGCGGGGATCCAGCGAACCGCCAGTGCGGCCCGGGCCGCTGCCCGCCTTCCCTCCCGGTCACCGGAAGCCCCCGGGACCCGGGAGCGGCGGGGTTCCGGGACGGCGGCCCACGGGTCTGCCCGGGCGGCCGACATGGGGCCCACAACCGGGGACCAGGACCGTTTCACCTTTGACCGCGACCAGGGAGAGGACCGCCCATGAGCATTCCGAAACGTCCCGGCGTGTCCTACGGGCGCGCGCCGGCCCCGGTGACCCCGTACCAGAAAGCCGCACAGGTCTGGGACGAACGGTTGGGCAGCGCGCGGGTCCAGGCCCGGAACTGGCGCCTCGCCTGCCTCGGCGCGATGGCGATCGCGGGGGTGCTCGCCGCCGGTCTCTGGCACACGGCGAGCCGCAGCAGCGTCGTTCCCTACGTCGTGGAAGTGGATGCGCTGGGCGCCGTGCGCGCCGTGGGTCCGGCTGCCAGCGACCACCGCCCAGGTGACGGCCAGATCGCCTACCACCTTGCCGACTTCGTGGAAAGCGTCCGCGCGGTTCCGATCGACCCCGTCGTGGTCCGGAAGAACTGGCTCCGCGCCTACGCCTACGTCACCAGCCGCGCGGCCACGCGCCTCAGCGATTACGCCCGGACCGCCGAGCCCTTCCGGGACGTGGGCGTGCGCACCGTCACGGTGGAAATGACCAGCGCGGTGCGCTCGTCCGAGATCAGTTTCGAGCTTCGCTGGCGCGAGGACGAATCAGTTCGGGGAGGGGCGGTCGAGACCCGCCGGTACACCGCGCTGCTCTCCTACGTCGTGCAGCCACCGACCGACGCCGCGGCCCTCCGGGCCAATCCGCTCGGGATCTACATCACCGATTTCCACTGGTCGCGCGACCTCGTGACAGGAGACCAACCATGATGCACCGTGTTACCGCCCTGCTGTTCGCCGCCGTTGCCGCCGGCTGTGCGCATGCGCCGCCGGTCGAGAATGGCAGCACGCCCGGCACCGCCCCGGCGGTGGCCGTGCCGGCGACCCGGATCATCGAACCGGACACGGAAGTCGTCGCGGTACCGACCCCGCTCCCGCTCCCGGGCCAGCTCAAGCCCGTGGCACCTGCGACCGGTGCGAACGACGCGGCGCCCGCGCCCAACCCGGACCCCGCGCAGCGGGTCCACGCCGCGAATGCAGCGGCCCGTCTGGAACCGGTCACCGACGGCTACGTGAACGCGATCCAGGTCTATCCGTGGACGGAAGGGGCGCTGTACCAGGTCTATACCGCACCCGGCCAGGTCACCGACCTGGCCCTGGCGCCGGGCGAACAGCTGGTGTCGCTGTCGGCCGGGGACACCGTGCGGTGGAAGGTCGCGGAAACCGCGAGCGGCAGCGGGAGCGACCGGCGTCCGCACGTCCTGGTGAAGCCGACCGCGGCGAAGCTGGTGACCAACCTCGTCATCGCCACCGACCGCCGGGTGTACCACGTGGAGCTCCAGTCGCTGGATGCCGCCTACATGGCCTCGGTGTCCTGGACGTACCCTGAGGAGGAGCTGGCGTTCCGGCGGTCGGTCGCCGCGGGCCAGCGTGCCGAGACGCACCCGGCGGCGGACGGCATCCGCCCCGAGGAACTGCATTTCGGGTACCGCATTCTCGGCGACCGGCCGGCCTGGCGGCCGGTCAGGGCCTTCGATGACGGGGAGCGGGTGTTCATCCAGTTTCCGCCGGGCACGACCGAGGCGCCACCCCTGTTCCTGGTCGGGCCCGAGGGCGAGGTTGCGCTGGTGAACTATCGCGTCCGCGGCTCATACTACGTGGTCGATCGCCTGTTCACCGTGGCCGAGCTCCGACTCGGGACGGACAACCAGACCGTGGTCCGAATCGAGCGCCGCTCGTGAACGGCGCCGACGCGACATCTCCTCCGGGCTCGGGCGCCGGGACCGAGGTGACTGGCGGAAAGGATTCGTGGTGGCCAGGTCACGGGGAAACCGAAGCGCCGCCCCCTGGTCCCGATGGTGCGGGCGCAGCTCCGCCCAAGGGCGATCCGGCGGACTTCGAGCTTCGGGTTCAACCGCGCGGCGTCACGCGGATCAACCGACGGGTTCTCGCGGTCCTGGCCGGCGTCGGCGTGCTGGCGGTGCTGGGGATCTTCTCGTTCGCCCTGGCGCCCCCCGACCGGCACGAGGGGGCGACGGCCCCCGAGATCCGAGTGCCGGGCCGACCCCGCCTCGAGGCCGTCGAGCAGTTGCCGGCGACCTATCAGGACATGGCGTTCACGGTGCCGGGTGCCGCGGCGGCGGCGGTGAATCCGGAGAAACCGGAGACGGAAGGAACCGTGCCGGCGCATGCCGACGCCGAGGCGGCCGCCCGCCGGCGCGAGGCGGAGCGGGCGACGGACGCGATGCGTTCCGAACTCTTTTTTTCGGTACGGGGCTCGGCCCCGGTCCCCCCGCCGCCGCCCGCTCCCGCCGGGCCGGGCGCCGGCCCGGATTTCGCTTCGGTAACGGAACCGGATGCGCAGGACCGGCGGCAGGCATTCCTGGAGGCGGGGCCATCGGCCGACATCTACAACCCGCATCTCCTCGAGGAACCGCTGTCACCGTGGCAGGTGATGGCGGGCAGCGTGCTCCGGGCGGCACTGGTCACCGGACTGAACTCGGACCTCCCGGGCTTCGTCGTCGCCCAGCTGACGGAGCATGTCTTCGACTCCGTCACCGGCACCGTTGTCCTGCTGCCCCGCGGAACCCGCCTGCTCGGGCGCTACGACAGCGGGGTGGCGTTCGGGCAGGAACGCGCCCTCGTCGTCTGGCAGCGCCTGATCCTGCCGGACGGCGCGTCGGTGGTCGTCGAGAACCTGCCCGCCGCCGATGAGGCCGGCTACGCCGGGCTCAGTGACACGGTGGACATCCACGGCTGGCAACTCGCCCGGGGGATCCTGCTGTCCTCGCTGCTTGGGGTGGGCACCGAGCTTGCGTGGAAGGACGAAGGCGACGTGACCCGCGCGTTCCGCGAGTCCGTACAGGACGGGACCGACAAGGCAGCGGGCGCGCTTGTGCAACGCGAACTCGATGTCCAGCCGACCCTCCGGGTGCGCCCCGGCTGGCCGCTCACGGTGCTGGTCCATCGGGACCTGGTGCTCAGGCCGTGGCGGGGTCCGTCAGGACCGTAGGCGATCGCCGGGGGCATCTCCGGGAGGCTCAGGGCAGACCGGAGGCCGGAAGGCGCGCTGGGGCCGCTCCTGACACCGCCGCAGGCGGCAACGACCGGGGCCAAGGTGTGGAGATTGAGGGCCCCGTTCGCCTGGTACCTCAGTACGCTTGATCCTGATCGCCGGCCCGTCAGACGGGAATCACGCAAAGCGCGTGCCGGTCCGCTTTCGGAACAAGGTGGACGAAGCCCGAGTCGAATGTCGCCAGGGTGCCGCCGTGGCGGATTGCTGCGGCCAGCAGCACCGCGTCCGTAATCTGCCGGTACCCCTGAAGGCGAGGGAGAATCGCGGCAGGCAACTCGACCACGGATCGATCGAGGGGCCAGAATGCATGGGTTTCCAGGTGTCGAAGACGCCGAAGCAGTCCAACCGCGTCGGCGGGGGGCACGGTGTGCCCGACCACTGCCGGGTTGCAGGAAACCCGGACGAATCCGGCTTCAGTCAGCGCACACGTCGCCCAGCCGCTTGTTCGTTGCCCGACAAACCAGCTCCGGGCGGCGTCATGATGAACGTGATTGGGCCACGCGAGAGCAATCAGGACGTTGACATCGAGCAGCGCCGTCAAGGCCACTCGTCAAGTGCCCCGTAGACATGGTTGCTGCTGATGGGAGGGGCATCGTCGTCGATGCGAAACACCGGGATTCCGTCGCGCTCCGTCGTGCCGGTCGCTCTGACACCGCGTCTGGCGAGTTCCGACAAGGCGCTGCCGAGGCTGCCGCCGGACTGGGCTGCCAGGGCACGGGCGACCGCCAGTACGTCATCATCGATTGTCACCGTAGTACGCATTGCAGCATCATCGCATTACCACATCATCGTATCAAGGTTCGTTGGCCCCAGGGGCGGGCAGCAACGGACCCCGCCAGCTGCGAGGTCCCTGCGACGCACCAACGCATGCCCATGCCGAACGTGGATCGACATCCTGGCTTGTCGGGGTTGCCCGGAGGATCACCGGGCCGCCTCGGATGGCCGGACGCGTCCCGACCTCGCCGGGTAGGCGTTGGGGGGCCGGGTGCGCTGCCGGCCCCGATCCGTGACGGCGCCTCAGATCGGTTCGAGCCCCCGCAGGAATGCGGATTGATCACTCGCAGCGGACATCATGAACGGCAGATCGTTGCCGGCCAGGATCAGCCGGAAGCCCATGCCGACGTACCGTGCCATCAGGTCGCGTTGGTAGACGCCACCCAGCCCCGGGTAGATGCCGTGGGCCGAGCAGGCCGCCAGTACCGCTTCGTAGGCTTCCGCGACCCGCGCGTGACCTGTCTGGCCAGGGATGCCCATTTCGATCGTGAGATCGTTGGTCCCGACTAGGAGGGCGTCGATGCCGGGTACCGCCGCAATGGCCCCGGCATTCTCGATGGCGAGCGGCGTTTCCAGCATGACGACGACGAGTGTTGCCGCGTTGATGACGGCAGTCGCCTCCGGAACGGG
>JAGWAT010000029.1:35831-36238 GCA_021296265.1 Alphaproteobacteria bacterium
GGAATCGCGCCGGTAATCGAGCGCTTGCCGATGGGCGGGTACTTGCACCAGGCCACCACCTCGGCCGCGCGCTCCGGCGTGTCGACATGGGGCACGACCACACCCAGCGCGCCGCCGTCGAGCACGCGCGTCGCGTCGTGCAGTGCCAGCGCGTGCACGCGGACGACCGGGGTGATCCCTGCCGCCTGGGCAGCCACGCTGATCTGCGCCGCCGTGTCCAGGGTCATGGTGTTGTGCTCGAGGTCGATGAACAGCCAGTCGTAGTCGCAGCTTTTCATGATCGGGCCGATGTCGACCGTGCGGGCCTGGCGGAGGCCGACGCCGATCGCGAGGTCGCCGGCTTCGATGCGCTGGCGGGCGTGGTTGATGATGTCGGGCATGGCGGTCCTATCCGATGCCGGTATGGC
>JAGWAT010000029.1:36353-37519 GCA_021296265.1 Alphaproteobacteria bacterium
TCGCGCCTGCGCACGGCCCCTGGAATTCGACAGCAAGAACCGGGGTGCGGAGAACTTGCTCCGGGGCGATCATCATGTGCGGCGCCGGCCCCACCGAGCCGGCGTCGGTCCCGGGAATGTTTGGCGGAGCACGACATGCGCAGCAGAAGACCAGCAGGGGAGGACGCCCGAGCTCACACCATGTCGCTATTCGAGAGCGACGACGATCGCTGGGGAGCAGTGGTGGACCGTGACCCGCACGCGGACGGACACTTCGTCTTCGGCGTCACGACGACCGGCATCTACTGCCGTCCCGGATGCCCCGCCCGGCGGCCGCGGCGCGAGAACGCCCGGTTCTTTGGATACCCCGGGGAAGCGGAACGTGCCGGATTTCGGCCCTGCAAGCGCTGCCTGCCGAATGGAGCTTCGGTCAGGGAGCGGCACGCGGCGGCGGTGGCACGGGCCTGCCGCTTCATTGAGACCGCCGAGGAGATGCCCGACCTTGATGCGCTTTCGGAGGCCGCGGGCATGAGCCGTTATCACTTCCATCGGGTCTTCAAGGCGACCACGGGTCTCACGCCACGGGCCTATGCGTCCGCCCGTCGTGCGGAGCGCCTGCGCGCGGGGCTGCGCGAAGGCTCCTCCGTGACTTGCGCCATCCATGATGCCGGCTTCGGTTCCCCCAGCCGCTTCTACGAAGGCGCCGAGAAGGTGCTTGGGATGGCAGCGGCGCGCTACCGCCGTGGAGGCCAGGCCGAGACCATCCGTTTCGCGCTGGGGCAGTGCTCGCTCGGCGCAATCCTCGTCGCGGCCACCGCCAAGGGGGTGTGCGGCATCCACCTCGGCGACGATCCGGAAGCCCTGCTGCGCGACTGCGAGGACCAGTTCGCAAATGCCGACCTCGTGGGGGGTGACGAGGCCTTCGAGGGACTGGTCGCCCGCGTGATCGCGCTCGTCGAGGAACCCGCGCTCGGGCACGACCTGCCGCTCGACGTGCGTGGTACCGCGTTCCAACAGCGCGTGTGGCAGGCGCTGAGCGGCATCCCGGCCGGTTCAACCAATAGCTACACCGCCGTCGCAGTAAGCATGGGGGCTCCTGGCGCGGCCCGGGCGGTGGCCCGTGCATGCGCGGCGAACCCGCTGGCGGTGGCAATCCCCTGCCACCGGGTTGTGCGTCGTGACGGCGG
>JAGWAT010000030.1:0-10714 GCA_021296265.1 Alphaproteobacteria bacterium
CGACCGAGGCGAGGGCAGCCCCCATGACGAACGTGAGCGAGATCGTCCGGTCCACGTTGACACCGAGTAATGCCGCCATGCTCTGGTCTTGCTGGCAGGCGCGCTGTGCGCGGCCGAGTGCCGTCTTGGCGATCAGCAGCGCGAAGATGGCCATCAGTGACAACGTCACCACCACGATCATGATCTGGAGGGTGCTCAGGCGGACAATGAACTCAGTATTGCCGAACTGAAACTCAAACCCGCCCCGAATAATCGGAGGCAGGGTCTTGACGCGCGCCCCCTGCGTGAGCTGGACGTAGTTCTGTAGCGCGATCGACATGCCGATCGCCGAGATGAGCGCGGCCAGCCTCTGAGTGCCCCGGAGGGGCCGGTAGGCCACGCGCTCCAGCACCCAGCCGTAGAGCGACGTCAGGGCCATCGACACCAGCAGCGCCGACAGCAGCGCGAGGACCACCAGGCCGCCCTCGCTGATCCCGAACGCCACGACGACCATGAGCGCGATGAAGGCGCCGATCATGTAGATCTCGCCATGGGCGAAATTGATCATGCCGATGATTCCGTAGACCATCGTGTAACCGATCGCGATCAGGCCGTAGATTGCTCCGAGACTGACACCGTTGATGAACTGCTGGGCGAAATAGTCCATAACTCTGATAGGGATCCGACCGCTGTCGTGGTTCATGATCGCCTGCGAGAGTCGGGACTGCAACAACCGGGCGCGACGACCTTCGGCCGGCGCCGGTCCCGAACAACGCCTACGAACTAGGCGCCGGTGTGCACAGAATGTACGCAGTCAATCCTGCCCTCCGCTGCCCGTGGCCAGTCTGGCCTTGCGTTTTCAGCGTTGGTACATAGCTTGCTTATTTCTTCCCAACAGTTGCCCGACGGTCTCCGCGTCGGCACCAGCTCGGAGGATGCCCGTGAAGAAAATTGAAGCCGTTATCAAGCCGTTCAAGCTCGACGAAGTGAAGGAAGCGCTTCACGAGGTAGGCTTGCAAGGGATCACCGTCACCGAAGTCAAGGGTTTCGGCCGTCAGAAAGGGCATACGGAATTGTTCCGTGGTGCCGAGTACGTCGTCGACTTCCTGCCCAAGATCAAGATCGAGGTGGTACTTCGGGACGAGGTCCTTGAGAAGGCGATCGAGGCCATCCAGAAGTCGGCCCATACCGGACGGATCGGTGATGGAAAGATCTTCGTGACGCCGGTTGAGCAGGCGATCCGGATTCGGACCGGCGAAGAAGGCGACATTGTAATCTAGCCGCGCCGCCGGCTGCGTCCGGCCCATTCCCCCAACTTCTTCTGTGAGCATGCCGTGGAGGGACCACATGGCTTCTGATGTAGAAAACGTTCTCGAACTGATCCGTGAAAAAAATGTCGAGTTCGTCGACTTTCGTTTCACGGATCCACGCGGAAAATGGCAGCACGTATCCCAGACCACGGCCATCGTGAACGAGGACACGTTTACCGACGGCGTCATGTTCGACGGTTCGTCGATCGCCGGCTGGAAGGATATCAGCCAGTCCGACATGTGCATGATGCCGGATGCGTCCACCGCCGTGATTGATCCGTTCACGGCCCAGCCGACCCTGATCCTCTTCTGCAACATCCTCGAGCCCACGACGGGCGAGTCCTACGAGCGCGACCCGCGTTCCACGGCGCTCCGCGCCGAGGCCTTCCTGAAGTCGTCCGGTATCGGCGAGACCGCGTTCTTCGGCCCCGAGGCCGAGTTCTTCGTGTTCGACGATGTGCGCTGGGACGTGTCGATGAACCACACCTTCTATCGGATCGATTCGGAGGAGGGCCCGTACAATTCCGGCGAGGAATTCGAAGGCGGCAACGTGGGGCACCGCCCCGTGGCCAAGGGCGGGTACTTCCCCGTGCCGCCGGTGGATTCCGCCAACGATCTCCGTTCCGAGATGGTGACGACCATGGCGGAGATGGGACTCGAGATGGAGAAGCACCACCACGAGGTGGCGCCTTCCCAGCACGAACTCGGGCTAAAGTTCAGTCCCCTGGTGCAGGCCGCCGACGCGCTGCAGATCTATAAGTACTGCGTCCATATGGTGGCGCATTCCTACGGCAAGACGGCGACCTTCATGCCGAAGCCCGTAGTTGACGACAACGGCTCCGGCATGCACGTGCACCAGTCGGTGTGGAAAGGGGGCTCACCGCTGTTTGCGGGCGACGGCTACGCCGGGCTCTCCGAGATGTGCCTGCACTACATCGGCGGCATCATCAAGCACGCCCGCACGCTGAACGCGTTCACGAACCCGACCACCAACAGCTACAAGCGGCTGGTGCCGGGCTTCGAGGCGCCGACGCTCCTTGCCTATTCCGCCCGAAACCGGTCGGCTAGCTGTCGGATTCCGTTCACGACGGGCCCCAACGGCAAGCGGGTCGAAGTGCGGTTCCCCGACCCATCGTCCAATCCGTATTTGGCGTTTGCCGCGATGCTGATGGCGGGTCTAGACGGAATCCGCAACCGGATCGATCCGGGCGACCCGCTGGACAAGAACCTGTACGACCTGGATCCCGAAGAGCGCAGCGGGATTGCGACGCTGTCGTCGAGCCTCAAGGAAGCCGTCGATTCGCTGGAGAGCGATCATAATTTCCTGACCGAAGGCGGTGTGTTCGCGAAGGACGCCATTGAGGGCTACATCGAGCTTCGGCGCGAGGAGATCCAGCGACTGGATTACTCCCCGCATCCCGCCGAATTCGACATGTACTACTCGGTCTAGAGGATTCCTCCCGAAGCGAGGGGCTCATGGTGGCCAATCGCTTGTGTCACGCCGCCGGCCAGATCCTGGCCGGCGGCGTCGACGCGCCTGGGGACCACCATCGGTAGCGGCCGAGCCCGGCGTCAAGCGCCTTCAGCTCACGTGGCCTTCAACTCACATTGGGGCGGGCCGTTCGCGTCGAGCGACGGCCGACTCGCTGCTCGCGGCAGGCACGGGTAGAGTTTCGGGCGCCGGACCTGAGCAGCGCCCATGCAGACGAACGGGGCGATGCGGGGTCCAGGCGACGCTGCCCAAGGGCTGATGGGTTCGACGTGCATTCCCCGCCTGACCGGTGCACTCGAGAAGAAGCTGTCCGGACGGATTCCGGCTTTGCGCGCATCGGTCGACATCGCAGTAGCCTGAGAAACGGGCAGTTGCAGCGTCTTTTGCGCCGGGTGGCGCGGTAAGGAGGTGTGTTAGGGTCTCTTCACGGACGGTACAGGGGAGTCATCGCCATGGGACGGGTCGTCATTGTCGTCTGCGCTCTCTTGATAGGTGCGGTAGGCGGGTATCTCGCGTCAGACCGGGAATCGGGCGAGGCGGGACGACCAGACCCGGAACCCGTCGCGGGTACGGCGGACGGCGGCGACGTCGCCCAGGTCCGGTGGAAGATGGCGAGCGCTTTTGGCAGCCAATGGCCGATTCAGGGCGAGCTCGGGACCCACTTGGCGAAGCAGGTGGAGCAGGTCACCGGGGGGGCCGTCAAGATTCAGTTCTTCGAGCCCAACGCGCTGGTTCCTCCGCTGGAGATGTTCGATGCGGTGTCACAGGGTTCGATCGACGCGGCTTGGGCATCGGCTGGTCTCTGGGCCGGCAAGATCCCCGCCCTGCAGTTTTTTACCGCGGTGCCCTTTGGCCCCGGGATCGGCGAATACCTGGGGTGGCTGTATGCGGATGGCGCCGAGGAGACCTATCGGGCGCTCTACACGCCGCACGGCATTCACGCCATGCACTGCGGGCTGCACTCCCCGGAGGGGTCCGGCTGGTTCCGGGAGGAAATCGAATCGATCGAGGATCTTCGCGGGTTGAAGATGCGGTTCTTCGGGTTGGGTGCGCGGGTGATGGAAAAGCTCGGTGTATCGACCCAGTTGCTGGCCGGCGGAGATATCTTCCCCGCCCTGGAACTCGGAGCCATTGACGCCGCCGAGTACTCCATGCCCGTCATCGACCTCAATCAGGGCTTTTATCAGGTCGCCAAGCACTACTACTTTCCCGGATGGCACCAGCAGACGAGCTTGTTCGAACTGCTGGTTTCGATCGACCGCTGGAACGAGCTGTCGCTGGTGCGGCAGGCCCAGATCGAGATCGTCTGCGAGGCCAATTTCGTGCGCGGCGCGGCGCTCGGAGAAGCGGCGCAGTCGGCGGCGCTGGCCGAACTGGAGGCACTCGGGGTCCAGTTTCACCACTGGTCACCCGAGATTCTGGACGCTATGCGCCAGGGCTGGCAGGAGGTCGTCGCCGAAGAATCGGCGAAAGATGCGGACTTCGCGCGGGTGGCTGAATCCTATTTCGCCTTTCATGAGGCGTATCGCAAGTGGGCGGAATACGGTTATCTGCGGTAGTTTCCGCGCTGCCGGGCGGCGGGCCGTGCGCCGCAGACGGCTAACTGCAGCATTCGTCGAGTAGGCGCTGGTCCGGCGTGGGCTACGGCGGGGCAGGCAAACGTGACTCGTCCCGTCGCTTCGCAGCGCGCGGGTTGCCGCTCGAGCATCGGCAGTGATGCCGACTGGGCTCAGGTCCGTTCAGGTGCCGCAGTCGTTTCGAGGCGGCGACATCTGCCGGCTTCCCGGTTCTGCTGTGCCCAACTCGTGCGGCAGCGTGCCGCCGGTTGGCCGTGCAATCCCGGAACCCATTGGACGAAAGCACGATCCCGATGAGGCGTCTGCTTGGAAGCAGGCCCGGGCGCGGGGTGTTCCTCGTGATCGGATGGATCAGCGTCGGCCTGGGCTGCCTCGGACTGGTGCTGCCGCTGCTCCCGACAACCCCTCTTCTCTTGCTGGCAGTGTGGGCCTTCGGACGGAGTTCAGCACGCTGGCAGCAGTGGCTCCGACATCATCCGCGGTTCGGGACGTTGATCCGGGGCTGGGAAGACCATCGCGTCATTCCGCCGTGGGCCAAGGGCGCAGCATCGGTGGCGATTGCGGGCAGCTTTGCATGGTTGACGATGTCCCGTGACTGGCCGCTCTGGGCCTTCGCGGTGATGGCCGGGCTATTGGGGTGCGTCCTGGTCTGGATCGTCTCACGCTCGTCCCGTCCTCCCGCTCCGTGAAGTGCCTGTTCGCGCGACACGAAAGTTCGACAGAGGTGGAGGACGCAGGACTCGCGCAATGCTTCGGGCGGCGCACGGCTCCCGCCAGGACTGAATCGGCAGTAGGGGGTCGCGGTCGTTCCTTACCGAAGCGGTGTTTCTTCCGCCGCGGCGATCACCAGTTCCGCCAACCTGTCTGGCTGTGCCAACATCGGTTCGTGCGACGTGTCAATGTCGACAAGGGTAGTGGGGTGGTTCGGCCAGGCACTGTCCAGATCGGCTACGATCGCTTCGCACGTGGAGGGGACCAAGGTGCGGTCCTTGGTCGCACAGATGTAGGTGCGTTGGAGCCGGCCGAAGGCGGGGTCGAACGTGGCGTCGTCTCCATAGATCGATACGGGTGCATCGGGTGTGAGCATGTTGAGTGCGGCTGACCAGAGGGTGTCGTCGACGTCGGCGGCGACCGCTTCCTTTGCGCCCGCGAGGTAAGTGGAATCGACCGATCGAGGGTCAATGCGCAACGCTCCGACGACGGCCGGGTCAGCCATGATCACCTGGCCTATCAGACTGTTGGCGTGCTGGTCTTCCAGCGCGAGATAGGCGCCGGCGGGCTTGTGGGGCGTGGGGAGAAGGGCCGCCACGTAGATCAGTCCGGTGAAGGCGTCCGGTGCCTTGGCGGCAGCGAACGTGGCGGGCACACCGCCCATGGAGTGAGCCACTGCGAAGACCCGCTGCGCCCCCATGGCGCGCGCGGTCCGCGCTGCCTCGACCACGGCATCCGCGTAGCTGTGGATACCGACGCCCGCCAGCGCCGACGGCTCCGTGGCAAAAGCAGCCGGGTCGAGCGGACGCCGCTGATACGATTGCGGAAGTACCGCATTGAGCCCGTGCCCAGGCAGGTCCAAAGCCACAGAATGCATGCCTGCCGCATGCAGCTTCGGGCTGACGAGCCCCCAGCACCAGCCGGCATGCCAGGAGCCGTGCACCAGCACGAATGCCGTCTTGGGCACCGCATCCGCCCGACTTGGCGCCGCATGCACCGCGGCACTCCCCACGAGTGCCGCCGCCGCGCCCTGGAAAAGTGTGCGTCGAAGCATGCCGACCCTCCGCTACCGTGGACTACGATCCCGCTAGACTATGGGCCGGAGGGTCGGACGGTTATGCCATTCACGCACATCATCGCTCGCTCGATATCGTAGCTGTGGGCGAGCGGTCTTCACATTCCCGCCCCGAATGCGCCAATAGCGAAGTCCTGCCTGCCTGCGTAGACCAGCGATTCGACGACTTCGATGCCCAATCAGAGCAACTAGTGGGGCATGATCAGGAATACGTCCAAATGTCGCCCGGGGCATTTCGGGGACGATTTGTCACAGCTTTTCTGGGCGGGGGAATCTCCCTGCACCTGGAGACGGCCAACCGGGCGCTGGAGCAGAGGGTGGGTTGCCCGGACGGGATGATCAGCCTCGGACTCGTGGTCGGAAAGAGTCCTTCATTCCGAGCCAACGGCGTCGAGCTCGGCCGGGACCGATTGCTGGTCACGAATCCAGGGTGCGAATTGAGTCTCTACAGCCCGGCGGGCGGCAAGATTCTCGCCATCTGCATCGAGCAGTGGGCTCTCGACCGGGCGGCGGCCGGCGGAGAACTCCCTCAGCCACTCGACCCTTCAGCTGGTCGGATTGCAGTGTTTCAAGCGCCGGTATTGGCGGCGCGACTGCGTGGGGCCTCGATTGATCTGCTCCGGGCGATCCGTGCCCGCGCAGGGCATGCAGTTCGACGGAACGTCGCCCGCCCGTTGGCCGCGGCGATCGAGGCCGAATTTGCACTGCACGAGGCCGTTCTTGACCAATGGCCCTGCGGATCTCGCTCAGGCGACTATCGAACCTTCATGAAGGCCAAGGACATCATGGCGACGGGCGCGATGACGGAATTCGACTACGCCCGCCTGTCCGAAGCCACCTCGCGCAGTGTCAGATCCATCCAGTCGGCATTTCTCAAGCACGCCGGCACCACGCCGCTGCGCTATTTCCGGGCGGTGAAGCTGACTGAAGCGCGGCGGGCACTGCTGTCGTTCCGCAAGGGACAGAAGACGGTGGGGGACATCGCTGCCGAATGCGGTTTCTGGAGTCACAGTCGCTTTGCGCAACTCTACAAGCTGCAGTTTGGCGAATTGCCGTCGCAAACGATGTATCGGAAAGCACCGGAGCCTGCGTAGTGCTCGTTTCGGAAACTGGGATGGACCGGATCGCTCATTCCTCCATACCTGCCTGCTCACCACCTCCGGACTGCTGCGAGGGATCGCGCTTGCGGCAATCATCCTCGCGATTACTGACATCAAGGCGGCTTCCGGATGCGGAGTTGCCGGGCCTCGAGAATCCTGTCCCCCGGCAGCCAGCACTTGAGTCTTCTTTGCGCCGAGCGGTCATCTGCACGTCGCTTGGCTGGACCGGCGCGGCAATCGGCGGCGCCATTGTGACCACGATGTAAGGATTTATGTCTCGGTCGGGACGAAGGATCCGGCTTGTTCCGAGTCGGGAAAGGCAAGCGTGTCGACCATTGATCACACCTGTCACTCGCATCTTCACTTGCTGGAATCGTTCTGCCGGGCGACTTGCGATTGGAGCCGCGGCCATGGTGCCAATCGGGAGAGCTTGATGGTGTCGTCCGGTCCGCGCGGGTGGCAACTTCCCCTGGCTTCGCGGGAAAGCACTCTCGGCGACAGGGCCGAGGCTTCATCGACCGAGACATGCAGCGATGGTTCAGGCAGCGCTGCCTCCCCGGGGACAAACCGCCGGGCTCCAGAATGTCGGGCGGTCGCGCCCATCGTGGTCAGTCGGGACGGCCGGAGGCCGGGGGGCACCGTGCGGTTCCAGCGCCGGATATGCTCTAGGTCCGACTGTTCGGGCGCTGTTCCCGGCTTGGCCCCGGGTGCCGGTGTCAGTCACGAGAGCCCGGGCACAACAGGAGGCCAGGTGCAGTGAAGAGAATGAGTGGAACGGGATTGGCGTTGTTGGCCGTTCTTGCGCTCGCTGTCTCCATGTCACGGGCGGCAGAGGTACCTGGGCCGAAACTGACCTGGGACGTTTCG
Organism: Alphaproteobacteria bacterium; assembly: GCA_021296265.1. Lineage (GTDB taxonomy): Bacteria > Pseudomonadota > Alphaproteobacteria > TMED109 > TMED109 > VXPW01. The sequence goes on from JAGWAT010000030.1 coordinate 8,112, forward strand.
CTTTGGGGCAAGGAACGAGCCTTTACGGCGGGTGTCGAGCGCCTCGCTCAGCTGATCGCCCAGAAAACCGACGGCAACTGGATCATGGTGCTCCACTATGGCGAAGCCCTGTCGAAGGCCCGAGAGAATCTCGATGGTCTGGCCGTCGACGCATTTCAGGCGGCAATGTTTTGCAACTTCTACCACCCCAGAAAAAACCCGGCGCTGATGGCACTGACCATGCCTTTCCTGCCGCTCCGCAGTTGGGAGGAAAATCGGAAAGCGCGTGACGCGGTCTACGCGCATCCCGCTATCAGGAAGGAGCTTGCCCGTTGGAACGCGATGACGTACGTCTCCTCCTACCTGCCCCAGTACGAGTTCCTCGGCCGTGGGAAGGCGCCCTTGACGCTGGATGATTGGAAAGGGCTCACTGTGCGCGCCGGTGGCGGGCTTGGACGCGCGATGAAGGTGCTGGGCTGAACACCGACGAGTTCCACGCCTACCGAGGTCTACACCGGTATCCAGCAAGGAACGATGGACGCGGTGTCCTTTCCGTTCTCGTACGGCCACGTCGACTACAAGATCCACGAGGTCACGGACTGGTTCACTTCCAACCTGACGCCCGGCACCTCCGACTGCCCTGTAGCGTTCTCGATCAGCGCATATGAAAGCTTGCCCGATCAATACAAGGCCTTGCTCGAGGACGTGAAGGACCAAGTCGTGGAGGTGCAGATCCAGGCCTACATCGAGATGGACGAGCAAAATCTGCCCATGCTCCGGCAGGAGCTGCAGGAGATCCGTTACTCAGATGCCGCCCTCGCCGAGTTCCAAGCTGCCGCCGGCCGACCAGTGATCGACGCTTGGATTGAAGAAAACCAGGATCGGTTTGACGCCCGCGGAGTGATCGAGGCGATCTTCAACGCCGTGGGGCAGTCGTACTAGCGGTTTTCGTGTGCTCCCGTTGGTCATGTCAGTCTCGGCTCCGGTGCATCCGCTGCTGAACCAGACACTTCGATGAGCGACGGCTTCGGGCGTGGCCTGACGAAGGCCGATCGTTGGCTCGGTTGGGTCGAGACCCGGCTCAATCTGGTGGCTGGCTTGCTGATATTCGCGTTGATGCTCCTCGGTGTCGCCCAGATCGCTCTGCGGACCGTGTTTCGGGCGCCGATCTTCGGCTACATCGACATTGTCGAGGTTTCCATGGTGGGTTTCGCGGTACTTGCGGTCTCCTTCGTCCAGCGCGTCGGCGGCCACGTGCGAATGGAACTCTTGGTCGGGCGCCTCAAGGGGCGAACGCTCTGGCTCGCCGAAGCCGTCGGGGCGGCGCTCGCCCTGTTCATTGTCGCGGTGCTGATTCCTTACTCGTATCGCCACTTCGAGCGCGCCTTCGAATTCGGTGACTCGACGATCGACATCGAGATCGTCACGTGGCCGGCCAAGCTCGTCGTTCCGGTCGCACTCACCATCCTCTGGGGTCGCCTGGCGCTGCAGCTTGCCGGCTACGTTCGTCTCGTCATCCACCCCGACCGGGAACCGGTTGCCGTACCGCTGCTCAAGGAGGTGGAGGAAACGGCAGCCGAAAATATCCGTCAGACCGAGGACGCGGTACCCGATGACCGACCCCATGCGGGCTCGGGAGAGAACGCCTCCTGATGTTCGGCTTGGACAATGTGACCATCGGGATCGCCGGGGTTTGCCTACTCATCGCGCTGGTGGTCATCGGAGTCCGCGTATATGTGGCGGCGGCGCTGACCGGGTTTCTTGGCCTGCTGGCGCTCAGGGACTGGGACGTGGCAGCAGGAATCGCCGGCATGATTCCGCATTCGAAGGCGGTCACCTATCCGCTTTCGGTGCTGCCGCTGTTCATCCTGATCGGCTTTCTCGCCTTTCACGCCGGTCTGACCGCGCGGCTGTTTGAGGCGGCGCGGCGCTGGTTCGGCTGGGTGCCCGGAGGGCTGGCGGTCGCGACCGTGTTTGCGGCTGCCGGCTTTGCGGCGGTGTCCGGCGCTTCAACCGCGACGGCGGCCGTCTTCTCCAGGATCGCCATACCCGACATGATGCGGAACGCCTATGACCGCCGGCTAACGGCCGGCGTCATCGCGGCGGGCGGCACGCTGGCATCCCTGATACCGCCGTCAGCGATCCTCGTCGTCTACGCGATCATCGTCGAGGAGTCGGTGGGACGTCTCCTGCTTGCCGGGTTCCTCCCGGGGATCGTATCGGCGCTGATCTACGCCGGGCTGATCATCGGCATGTGCCGGATCCGCCCCGACCTTGGTCAGTCGATCACCGGTTTCACCTGGCGGCAGCGCTTGCAGAGCGTGCCGGGCACGCTGCCCATCTTCATGGTCATCGGCGTCATTTTCGGTGCCCTCTATACCGGTGCCGCGACGCCGACCGAAGCGGGCGCACTCGGCGCCATGGTGGTGTTCTGCTTCTACGCGATCCGGGCCTATCGCGAACGGGCGATCCGCGAGATGGGCGGCAGAATTCGCATGGCGCTGATGGAAACCGCGAAGCTCACCGTCATGATTTTCACGCTGATCTGGGGTGTCTTCCTGTTTGTCCGGTTTCTCGGGTTCGCCGGCCTGCCCAGCATCTTTGCGGATTGGGTCGTCACGCTC
>JAGWAT010000030.1:10780-11225 GCA_021296265.1 Alphaproteobacteria bacterium
CTGACGCTCCCGGTGGTCTTTCCTGCGGTTGTGGCCCTTGGTTACGACCCGATCTGGTTCGGCATCATTGTCGTCAAGATGGCCGAGATCTGCCTGATCACGCCGCCGATCGGTCTCAACTGCTTCGTCGTCGCCGGCGTCTCACGCGAGCTTCGCGACGCGGAGGGACGTTCGCTCGCCATTCCGCTTCAGGATGTCTTTCGGGGCATCGGGCCCTTCTTCATCGCTGACCTGCTCACGGTCGCCGTCCTGCTGGCGTTCCCTGAAATCGTATTGTGGCTTCCAAGAACCATGGGTTAGCACCTGGTCGGCCGCCACACGAGCGCCACTCGCCCCGTCATCCCCGTGCAATCGAATGTGCAGACGGCCCGTTATGCCGCCCGAAGGAGACCAATCGGACGACCGGGTGCGCCCGCGAATGGCCGTCCTCCCTGGATCATCGCTC
>JAGWAT010000030.1:11599-31874 GCA_021296265.1 Alphaproteobacteria bacterium
GGCTGTCTCGCTGCTGCTGGCTGGCACGGTACGAGCCGAGGAAACGGACGAGCGTCTGGCAGCGTTCAAGCTGTCCACCAATTGCGAACCGTTCAGCCTTCGTGTCGGAGGGCTACACCCGGAAGCTGAAGCCATCAATCTTTCGAGGGATTCGATTGTGGCCGCTGCAGAGAGTCGCCTGCGAGCCGCCAGCCTCCATGATCCCGAGGCCCATACTTATCTGTTTGTCAATGTGAATTTCATGAGCGAGGCCTTTGACATCATCGTGGCCTTCAAGAAGCGCCTGCATGATGAATATTCCGGCGAACATGGCTTCGCTACCACTTGGGCAACCGGCGCCACCGGCACCCACGGCGGAAATTCCGACACGATTCTGGCCTTGGTCGACAAGTCCGTGGACAAGTTTCTTGGCGAGTACCAGGTGGTGAACGAGCAGGCGTGCAGTTCGCGCTGATCACATAGTTCGGTCGTCCGATGCCGTTTGTGGTAGAGCACGGTCGCGGCCCCTGTTTTTGGCGGCGCGGCTGGGCGGTCGCACAGGAAGCAGCCATGACGGCGTTTTGTCGTGGAAGCCCCGCACCGGCGCGGAATCGTGGGGTCATTAAGTCGTTGACGTAAAGGGGTTGTTTTTCCGCTCAGGCGAGGGCGGGCGTTGGTGGAAGAGGCACCCTCGGTGCGTGCAGCGAGCTGACGTGGAAGCGGTGTTGTCGGGGGCGGTCTGGTGCTGCTTCTCGGTGTTGAGGTCGTCAAGGACGGCGTTTCGCGCCAAAGGTGCCGGCGATGCCGTAATCGCGGAACTCACCACCCACTTCTTGGTGTCCGGGGCCAGTGAACATCCCGATAATGTGACTGCGACGCTCCCCGTCGCTCTCCCGGGAAACCCTGCCGAACAGGCCGTCTTTAAGTGGAAGGTCCTCCCAACTCATGTTACCGCGCCGGGTTCCCTCGATGACGTTGTGGATGTTGGTGAACGACGCATCGACATCGGGAGCTGCGAGGTCGTCAATCATGATCCTCGCCTCGCCGAGCAGCACGTCTGGCCGTTCGCGCTGCAGTGCGGTCGAGGTCAGGTCTTCCATGCCGACCATGACGCCGGTCCATGTGGCTGTTCGCGCGCCCGACGGTGTCGTTCCAGCGTAGCGGCCGGCCATGTAGCCCAGGACCCCTCCCCCGGCGTAGAGCGGGTCAAAGTCATCGGTATCATTTGTGTCTGCGCAACCCGGCGAGCCGACTGTGCACCAGCGTGTGAGCGAGACGTTGAAGTGCGTGTATTTGAGCCAGCCGCCGAAGGTCAGGGAATCGACGAGATTGGTTTGCCTGTCGTCTGCCCTTTCTTGCGCTTCGAGGGTTCTGGTCTCGGTAAAGCGACTCTTGAACTCAGCGAGCGGGAGGCCTTTGTGCTCCAGCACCGGAGCGAACGCCCAGGCGCTATCCGGAGGCGGATCGAAGTCGCAATCGCCAGGCGAGCAGGTTTCAGCTTCCGCCGGGAAGGCCGGCCAGGTCTCCACTGTGATGAGTGATCCGGGATCGTTGCCGAAGCCCACGGGCCCCGCCAGGATCACCCTGTGGGTAGACTTCCCCGCGGCCGTCCGCCAGGCCTCGGACACCTGTTCCTCTGTCATGCGGAGCGTTGGAGCGCCGTCTGCGAAGCGCTGCCATTTGTCCGACAGCGTCATCTCTCGACCGTCGCTGTTGGAAGCTCCCGTGTTGACCGTGCCGCCCCCGGACGGCGCGTTCCTGAGCCAGCGCCGGTAGCCCGTAGCAGGAGTCTCGCCGCATCCGATCGTCGCATCGTCCTCAGCATTGCCAAACCGGACCTGAATTGGTCTTATTGGCCATATATGGTCTGACAGACCTTATATGGGAGGCCAGCGTATGATCGTGAACATTTCGGAGGCGAAGGCGCAGCTCTCGAACCTGATCGATCGCGTCTACCACGGCGAGAAGGTGGTCATCGCCAAGAACAATCTTCCGGTCGCCGATCTGGTGCCGCATACCCCAGAAGGAAAGCGGGAGCTGGGCATCCTGAAGGGGCAGGTCGACGTTCCCGATGAGGCGCTGTTCGAAGAGGACGCGGACATCGAGCGCATGTTCTACGGGTCCGACGATTGAGGATCCTGATCGATACCCACGTGTTCATCTGGGCGGTCGCCACACCCGAACGCCTGTCGCCGCGGCAGAGAAGCGAGCTCGAGAGCCGCGCCAACATCGTCTATCTGAGTTCGGTCTCGATCGCCGAGATCATGATCAAAGCGTCGCTCGGCAAGCTGCGCTTCGAGCATGACGCGATCGGCTGCGCCGGGCAGCTGGGCTTCGAACTGCTGGAATTCTCCGCGGCGGATGCCGTCCTCCTGAAGGACCTTCCATTTCACCATCGCGATCCGTTCGACCGGATGCTCGTCGTGCAGAGTATGGCGCGGAATGTCAGGCTGATGAGCGCCGACCGCCGTTTCGCCGACTACGGTTGCCGCCTGCTCTAGACCGCGCTGCAAGTCCCCCCGTCGCAATATGCAACGCCTGTTGCGGGCCACGCGCCCATGGCAACGGGATAGCGTGTCACTGCCGCACGGAGCTCAGTTACCGATGATTAACCACGGACGAAAACATTATGGGGTCATGCTCGGCGGATTTTGGATAGTCGGTGGTGAGAGATTCCATGCCCCCTAGCAGGGCTTCGCGCGCAGTCGGTCGAACCCGCGATGGGAGAAAAACCGAATGGAATGGCCGGCGCGAATGGCTTGTGAAGCGGCCCGAAGACAAAGAATGGATATCGCTAAACCGGCTGTGCCTACAGAGCAATTGAGCTTGATCCAATGGGCCCCCGTCCAGTAGCCCGCCCCTGAGGACCACAGCCACAGGGCGCACTTCCGTCAGCAGGTGAAGTGCAGGGGCAGGGCACAGGGCTCCGCATCAGCTTCAAGCGGATTGGAAGGCCCTGGACGCGGCCCGCGAGGGCATGTCGAACGGCGAGCCTCCGCGATTCGAACCGGGCAGGCAGGCGCGGCTCAGGCTCAAAGCAGGCAGGACGTCAGTCTCTTGTAGGTAGCCTTAGTCGCAACAGGTTCAGCCAAGGTTCAACGTGGTGCCATCCTTGACGAACTGCCTCTTTTGGCCCGTTCCACAAATCGCGAATCACTTCCGCAATGAGCAGCGGTATGGCGAGTTCGCGCAGGATTTCACGGAAGCTCCGGTGACGTTTCATCGGCGGTTTCGACTGTGGAGGGCTTGCCAATGGTTCGTTTACCCGGCTCGAAGCAGTGAACTCCCATTGGACCAGCCCGGCTTCCACGGCAAGGTTTTGCGGCTGACTTGCTGACATAATGCTGACACGGGCGCTTCTCGATCCCGCGCGTCGCCCGTAACCTCATGTATAGATTGGCGCGCCCGGAAGGATTCGAACCCTCAACCTCCTGATCCGTAGTCAGGTGCTCTATCCAATTGAGCTACGGGCGCTGCCAAGTGCGATAGGGTAGTCCGGCGGACTCATGTGGCAAGGGTTGTTCTGTCAGAAAATCAGTCCGACGTTGTCGATGAGACGAGTGGTCCCCAAATGGGCTGCTGCGAGAAGGCGGGCTGGCGTTCCGTTGCGAACGGGAGCGGGGTCCAGGGTATCCGCTCGGCGCAGTTCGACGTACTCGACTTCCTGGAATCCCGCCCTAAGGATGGAGTGGCTTGCATCCGTGACGGCAGCTGACACGGCAGCACCATCGGTGAGTCGCTGCGCGGCTGTCTGCAACGCCCGGTACAGGGCTGGAGCCGATGCGCGTTCATCAGGGTTCAGGTAGCCGTTGCGGGAGGAACACGCGAGACCGTCCGCTTCGCGCACGGTCGGCACACCGACAATTTCCACCGGTAGGTCGAGGTCCCGTGCCAGCCGCTCGATCACCTTGAGCTGCTGGTAGTCTTTCTCACCGAACACGGCGACGTCCGGCCGGCATTGCAGAAATAGTTTCGTCACCACCGTTGCGACCCCGGCAAAATGGCCTGGTCGAGCGGCGCCGCATAAGCCTTGAGCCGGGCCGGCCAAGACAACTGTCGTGGCAAAGCCATCCGGGTACATCTCGTCCACCGGCGGCGCAAAGACGAGCTCCACGCCACCTTCCCGCAGCTGCTGAAGATCCGCTTCCTCGGTTCGGGGGTACTCGGCAAGGTCCTCGTCGTCGCCAAACTGCTGCGGATTGACGAAGATACTTGCGACCACGTGGTCGGCGCGGGTGCGGGCGTCGTCAACGAGCGCCGCGTGCGCCGCGTGCAGCGCTCCCATCGTCGGTACGAGCCCGACACTGCCACGTGCTTCCCGCCAGTGCTGCACTGCGGCCCGGAGCGCCGCGACTGTGCGAACCGTCTTCATGCCATGGTGCCTAGTCCGGTCGGGTCGGCCCGCCCGGGTCCGATGCCGTCAACGAAGTATGTGCGGCCCTATCAAAGCTTCCCGGAAGCGGTGCTTCAAGTAGGTGCCGTCACGTGGTGGGAGTTCGGCGGGCGGTCCGGACAACTGGCCTGGTACCCGAGCGACCGCGAACAGGGGGCCCTGCACTGCCGTTCCCAGCGCCCCGACCGCACTGGCCAGTGTCTCCAGTTCGGCGACATCGGAAACGGTACGCGAATCGGCGATTCCGGCCGCCCGCGCGATACCGGCAAGGTCACAGTTGCCGGCAGTGTGGGACGCTTGGCCACCGGTTTCGCCGTACAGTTCGTTGTCGACTACCACGATGGCCAGATTCCCGGGCGCAGCACGGGCAACCGTGGCCAAGCTGCCAAGGCCCATCAATACTTCACCGTCACCGGTCAGGACCAGAATACGCCGGTCGGGACGGCTGAGCGCAAGGCCCAATCCCGTGCTGGCGGCCAGGCCCATGCCGCCCCACAGGTAGTAGGTGAGGTCTCGGTCTCCTGCCCGGCTGGCGTCCCAGCAAGTGCCGCCCAGGCCGGTCACAACCAGCAGATCGGGATCCGTGTCGATCAGTCGTCCGGCGACCCGCTGCCGGGTCAACGTGCACGTCGTCATCGGAAGGCCTTGGTGCCGATGAGACGCTGTGTCAGCAGCACAGCAACCCGCTGCGACGAGTCAAACGCCAGTCGCGCAGCGGCCAGGGTGGTGTCTGCGACCTCGTCCGGTCGATGCACGTCCAGCACGCGGCAGTCGACGGCCAGAAGCACGTCCCGGGCCGCCCGGCCCAGCGGCACCTGCCACGGATTGAACTCGCCCCATTCGCCGCGCATCGTGATGATCATCAGCAACGGGAACTGCCCGGCTTCGGCGAGCGACGCGATCGCATTGATGCAATTGCCGAGCCCGCTTGACTGCATCAGCAGGGCGGCACGCTGGCCTCCGAGCCAAGCTCCGGCCGCCAGACCCACGCCTTCTTCCTCGCTCGTAAGACCTGTCAGGGCGATCCCCGGATCATGCTCGCAACGGTCGATGAGGCGGGCATGGCCAGCATCGGGGACGTGCCCGATTTGATCGATGCCGACCTGTTTCAGCGTGTCGTACAGTGCGTCAGGCCACGTCACCGGCGCGGGAACCGGCAACGGTACTGGTGCCGTCATCAGAGTTCCCGTCGGACGCTTTTGGCCGGGACCCAGCCTTCGACATCCCCAAGCTTGATGCGGAACCAGCCAGTCGTCTCCCCCACGATCTGAAGCCGAAGGTTGCGTCCGACCACGAATCCGGACACACAGAAGTGCTTGCCGGGACCCATGTGCACGGCCGCATGGGGGCGGGCAGTTAGCAGGCGGGAGTTCATGAACCGTTTCCCGCTGCCGCTATCGGAGCTGAACGAGCGGCAGCCCGCTACACGTTTCTTGGTCGGGACGAAATCCGCTTCCATCGCGTCCCGGAGTTCGCCTTCGGAACCGGTCATCAGGGTGGCGAGCTCAAGTGCCCGGTCCGCGCTGTGAGCGGGCACCGGCACCAGACCGGCGAGGAAAGTAGTCCCAAACGCCAGTACCAAGGCCATACAGCCGCAAATAGGACGGGTTGTGATCATGGATGTCTCCATAGCCCGAGGGTCTGCCGGCAATCTATCGCGTACGCCGGCCGATGCACGTCAATTCTCCATAAGCTTCCCTGCTCCGCAGCCGCGTCAAACTTGCTTTGTCAGGGCATCGGTATATGGTTGGTGATGTGCAATAGAGGTTCTCACCCCGCATCTGCGCTGTGGGAACGGAGGAGGAAACCTATGGGCCATGTGTGGCTAAGCGAGCGGGAGCAGGCGCTGGTCGATGGAGCGGAAAAGCTCGATCTCGATCTCCCGGTCCCGACGCAGATTGTCTCCAACGGGGAGTATCTACCCCCGAAGCAGTCTGAAACCCAGAAGCGCGTTGAGCAGCGAATGCTCGACCTAGCCGAAGAAAACGCGAAATACCTCGGCATGAGCCGGCGTGCGTTTATGCACACGAGCTGCGGTATGGCGACTGCGTTCCTCGCCATGAACGAGATTTATGGCGGTGGGGTCTTCCAGGTCAGCGAGGCGGAAGCACGCGACCCAGAGATGATGAATGAGCGCGACAAGGCATTGTCGGGCCAGTTTATTCTGGACGACCAGACCCACTTCCTGCGTGACGACTTCGCACACGAAGCCATTCTCGGCTTGGGCGAATTTGCCGCAGAGCACTGGAACCCGAAGCTGAAGGAAGAAGGCCTCAGCCTCGCGCGGTACAAGTTCGAGAACTACATCCGCGAGCTCTGGTACACCAGTGACACGAAGATGGCGCTGTTGTCGGGCGCGCCGTTCGACGACCCGACCTGGTGGCTGCTCTCCAACGAGCAGATCACCTCCGCCCGTGACCTGGTGAACGATTTTGCCGGCGCGCGGCGGATGCTTGCGCACACCGTCATTACGCCTGGCCAGCCGGGCTGGATGGATGTGGTCGACCAGGCCATTGAAACCCTTCACCCCGAGTCATGGAAGTCCTACACGATCGGTGACCCGCTATCGCCGTCGAAGTACCCGTGGCGTCTGGACGATGAAGAGATCATGTACCCCTTCTACGAGAAATCGCTGAAGGCGGGCATCAACACCATCTGCACCCACAAGGGACTGCTGCCTCCGGACTACGAGGTGTCATTCCCGGGTGTGTGGCAGTACGCCACCTTGGATGACGTTCCGCAGGCGGCCAAGGACTGGCCGGACATGAACTTCGTGATCTACCACTCCGGTCTGCGGCCGTTCCTTGAACTGCCCGACCAGGCTTGGAAGGAATTCGAGGAGTCCGGCGGCGAGATCAAGTGGGTGACCGACCTCACCCGCATCCCGGAAGAGCATGGTGTCTCCAACGTCTACGGCGAAATCGGAACATCGTTCGCGAACTCCGCCGTGGCGCACCCGCGCTTCTCGGCTGCCTTGATGGGCACGCTCGTTCGCGACCTCGGGGCGGACCACGTGATCTGGGGATCGGACACGGTGTGGTACGGATCGCCGCAATGGCAGATCGAGGCCCTGCGTCGGCTCGAAGTGCCCGAGGACATGCAGGCCAAGTACAACATGCCGTCCCTGGGTGGGCCGAACAGCCTGACCAAGCAGGCCATCTTCGGGTTGAACGCCGCCCGTCTCTACGACGTGGGCGTGCAGTCAGCGTCCGAGATGCCGGACATGCCAAACTTCTCCGAGGACAAGCTCGCGCAGCTGGCGCACCGGTTCCGGGAGGAGGGCGGAGTACCGTCCAACAAGCGGTACGGCTACGTCCGCACGGCCTGAGAAGGTTTGCTTCTGGGGGGAGCGCGGAAATCCGCGCTCCCCTTCTTTCTTGCGATGCCTCGGGCAGATCGCCCCCCGTCTTCAATGCCGGGTGACGGTCGGTGCGGGCATCTGGAGGAGCATTATGCGTAAGTTACTGATTGTGGCAGGGTTTCTCGCCGGTTCGTTCGCGGCATCCGCGGCGCAGGCCGACATCGTGTCGGTGAAGGGCGAGGAGGCTCGGCTGTATTTCCAAGGGCTGTACCCCGCGTACATCCTGTTCCTGAAGGGCGGCATTCCCGAGGACACGCCGGATTCCTGGGTCGACCAGCCCTACTGGGCCGTCCTGGACGTCCAGGGAGGTCCCGAGGCGGGCAAGAGCGTCATCCTCAGGATGGTCACGACGAGCGAACGCAGTCCGCAACCCGAGTGGTGCGTAACCGAGGGTGGTGGCGAGTTCGGTGGCCATGGCCCGACCTGCATCAACTCCGACGCGCCGAAGTCCATGAACCAGCTGCGCTTCAAGGTGAAGGTGCAGTACTCGAACGTGGCGGACCAGCTGCCCGCAGAGTTGGCGGACCGCGACTGGGCCGAGTACCCGGAGTTGCCGGGCCGCCGCGAAAGCGAAGTGTTTGGACCGGCTGAACTGCACATCGTCCGCGAATAGCGGTATCCGATTCAGTGCACCCGTCCGCCCCGGAAGGTTGCGGCCTTCCGGGGCGGCTTGCTTTGTCGTCGGCGAAGAGACTTGATCAACAAGTTGCCCACCGGTGCAGCTGGGAGGCGTCCGCACCCTTGGTGACGGATCCCTGCTTGGACTCCAGTTTTCTGCGGCAGGCCTGTCGGCCTTTTCGGTCGCGCTGACACCTGCGAATGCCGCACCGCGACAAGACGCCGCCATTGTTCGACACGGCTCGCGACACGAGTTCGGTGTACTCCTCCGCGCGCGACCTCGCCCAGCCGGCAATCTGCCTGTCGGGGAACCTCGCGTACGATGTGCGGCTCCAGATGGAGGGACTGCACCTGCTGGCCGCGCTGCCCGATGACAGCGTCCCGGTGATCTTCTTCGATCCGCAGTATCGGGGCGTTCTGGAGCATTTGGCCTACGGCAACGAGGGAGAAACGCGGGGCAGCCCTCGGCGGGCATTGCGGCAGATGACAGGAGAAATTCCCGAATTCGTGCAGGCGATCGGCCGCGTGCTCATGCCGAGCGGTCACCTGTTCCTGTGGATGGACAAGTACCATCTTTGTTCGGGCTTCCAGGAATGGTTGACTGGTACGCGCCTCGAGGTCGTGGACATGATCACCTGGAGCAAGCAGAAAATGGGAATGGGATACCGCTCGCGTCGAGTGGGTGAGCACGTGGTTGCGCTGCAGAAACCGCCGCGCCGGGCCAAGGGAGTATGGACCCGCCACGACATCCCGGACGTCTGGGTTGAGCCCGTGGCAAAGAGCCGGCACACACACCGGAAACCGGTTGGCCTGCAGGCCGCCCTGATCGAGGCCGTAAGCAACCCGGGCGACGTGATCATCGATCCGGCGGCCGGTTCATTTTCCGTGCTGGAGGCGTGCCAGGCGACGGATCGCCGCTTCCTGGGCTGCGATATCAACGGCTGACCGGCGCTCGGGTCGAAGACCGGGTGGCGCGGGCCACTCCGCCCGCAACATCCGCACCTTGCGAACCGTTACCGACCGGTGAACCGCGGTTCGCGTTTTTCGGCGAAGCAGGCGACGCCCTCCTTGAAATCCTCACTGGAAAAGCTCTTTTCCATTTCCCGGTCCGCTATGGCCAGTGCCTCATCCAGGCCGTCACCGAGGGCCTCCCAGAGCTGGCGCTTCATGACGCGGGTCGACCGCGGCGAGACTTGCGTGGCCAGCATGGTGGCGTAACTGTTCACCGACGGAAGGAGGTCGTCGGACTTGAACGCTGCGTTGACGAGGCCGAGTTCGGCCGCCTCCGTACCCGAGATCCTGCGGGCCGAGAGCAGGATGTCCTGTGCCCGGGCAAGTCCTACCAGGCGCGGCAGAAGCCAGCTGATTCCGTGTTCTGCCACAAGGCCTCGAGCGCTGAAGGCACTTGAGAAGACCGCCTCCTTGGCGGCAAAGCGCAGGTCGCACCAGAGCGCCAGGACCAATCCCAGTCCCGCTACCGGGCCATTGATTGCTGCGATGATGGGCTGCGGCACTGTGGGAAACCAGGTGTGCGCGCCCTGAAATCCCTTGGGCGCGTTGGGGTCGAAGGGTGCCGGCCGGCCGCTGGTGCCTTCCGAATCGGGATCAATGGCCTGCAGGGCTTCGATGTCTGCGCCGGCGCAGAAGCCGCGCCCCGCTCCGGTCAAGATGATCACGCGTACCTCGTGGTCATCGGCCAAGGCCCGAAAACAGGCCCGAAGCTCCCGGCTCATGTGGGGGGTCCACGCGTTCAGCCGGTCCGGCCGGTTCAGTGTGACAGTGGCGATGCCGCGCTCGACACGCACGAGGATTTGCTCAAAGGTCATGAGGATTGCCTGGTTCTGGGAATAGGACCGGTACCCCGGAGGCCGGATGTCCGTCCACCGGACATCGCCGGTGGTGTCAGGGCAGCCAGCTGTGTCGATCTTAGCAAGGTGCCGGGACGGGCCGGTTCCACGCCGGGCTTCGACCGCGGGCCAGCTGCCCCGGCGCACGGTCGAACACAAGCGGGGATTCGGTCGACGGCTACCGCCCGCGCTGCGCGGTCACTGTGATGACCCGGGTTGATCCTTCAGCTTGCGGCAGTGAAGCGGCTGCCGTCGGCAATCTCCACCGCTTTCGCAGATTGGTATCGATCACCGGGCAGGGGCTGTCCATCCGGAGCGGCTCAGGCGGTACAGCCGGATTCGGGCGCGATTGTTCCGAGCCGCTCGGTGACCTCGAGGCCATTCCCGCTTCCCCGCGCGGCGACGATGCCCAAGTGGGCGTGGCGCGATTCGGCGTCGATGGTCACGGGCCCGGTCGGGGTATCAAACGTCAGGCCCGCGAGACCACTGAGTACCGCACCGGGGTGCACCTCTCCGGCGTTGTCTGCAGCGGCGGCGATCGCGGTAAGCGCGATGTGATGGGTGTAGGCGTAGTACGTCGCCGGGACATCGCTTCCGCCCAGTCGCTGCATCCGCGCGACGAGGTCGGGCACGCCACCGCTGGAATCGCTCGCGACAAATGGCGACACTGTTGCAACCTGCGCCGACTCAGCCACCGGGAGCCGGTTGGCATGCATCTCGTTGAAACCAACCCAGCCAAATCTGATTCGCTCGAGTAATCCCAGTTCGCGGGCCTGGCGGACGAAATGCACTCCGGGCATGCGCGGGACGCAGAACAGGACGGTGTCCGCGCCGGTGTCGGCAATCCAGCGGATGATGGGCCGAAACGCCTCTTCATCGATCGGGGTAAGAGCCTGGCCGGTCACCGATCCGTCGAACGTGTAGATGACCTTGAGAATGGCCTGGCGGAAGCTCGACAACTGCCAGCTGGAATAGGTTCCGATGAGAAAGTAGCTGCGTCCCGTTCCGCCGTCGATGTGGCGCACCAGCGAGAAGATATCCTGGTTCGGTGTCGGTCCGACAGAAAAATAGTTGTCGGCACAGAACAGGCCTTCGTTGTTCGTCGCCGAAATCAGCGGCACACCGAACTCTCCGAAGGCGCGGGCAGCAGTTTTTCGCCCGGCCGCAATGAATGGGCCCACAGCAGCAGAAACCTTGTCGTCGTGCACTAGGCGAGCGCACGTCTCGGCGAGGCCGCGCGGCGTGGTGCCCGTGTCGGCGTACACGATTTCGACGGGCCTCCCGAGTACGCCGCCGGACCCGTTGATGGCGTCTGCGGCGGTGTCAAGGCCGAGGCGCATCTGCGCCGCGTGCCGCTCGAGTCCACCGGTCAGCGGCAGCAACGCGCCCACGCGGAGCGCTGTGCTTTGTCCGATCGCGGGAACGGGAAGGAGAGTGGCAGCTCCGCTCGCGGCAAGCCCGGCGAGGACAGTTCGACGATGGAGACGGTGGGCTCCCCGAGAGACCTTCATTCGTTTTCCTTCCGAGATGACGCGATGACCCGGCGCCCGTCGTAGGAGCGCGAGGCCGGATTCTAGCAGCACCGTTATCGGGGTCTCCTGCCTTCGGGTCGCCCGGCAGGCGTGATTCCGGGTCAGTTGACGGAAGCTCGGCTGCGGGCGGCGGGTCGGTGGGAACGCGCCGTCCGCCCGCCGTCAGGTTGCGGCAGACGACGCGGCTTTGACGTCCTTTCCGAATAGGCGCACCCTTGCGCCGGTCAGCATGCCCCTGAGCTTCCCCCGTATCGCCCAGAGGCACAGCAGCGAGGGCATGACCATCAGCGTGGTAATGACGAAGAATGTTCCCCAATCGCCGCCCAGGTAGTCGACCAGCGTCCCGGACGATGCCGCGAATAGCGTTCTTCCCGCCGTGCCGATCGACGCCAATAGCGCGTACTGCGTTGCCGTGTAGGTCCGGTCGACCAGCATCGAGATAAAGGCCACGAAGGTGACGGTCGCGAAGGCGCTGGTCAGGTCATCCATGACGACCGCAGCCGCGAACAACCCTTCCGACTTTCCCGTCCAGGCCAGGGCCGCAAACAGGAGGTTGGTCAGGGCCATGGCGATTCCCGCCACGAACATGGCGCGCACGAGGCCGATACGGATTGCGCACAATCCGCCAAGCACGGTGAACACGACCGTGGTGACCCAGCCCAGGCCCTTGGAGTACAGCGCGATATCGGATTTGGAGAAACCGATCTCCTTGTAGAAGACAAGCGACATGCGCCCCATGAACGCTTCGCCGATCTTGAACAGGAACACGAAGCCGAGCACGGCGGCCGCGATCGCGAACCCGTTTCGTCGGAAGAAGCTCATCAACGGTCCAACCACGGTGCTGGCCAGCCAGGCCCCGGCGCGCCCGAGTTGGCCCGCAGTCGCCACGCGACCGGCCACCAGTTCCTCGTCTGCCGCTTGTGCTGCGATTCTCGCTTCCGGAGCCGGCTCGCGAACGAACATCAGTCCAATGTTGCAAAGGATGACGACAACGCCGAGCACGAGGAATGTCACCTGCCAGTAATTCTCGATTCCCGCACCCTGCAGGCCTGCCGCGGTCTCCAGAGCCACCACGCCGCCGAGCTTGTAACCCGTCCACCATCCGACGACGGCAATTGCCGCCCCGGCCGCCATTGTTTCGCTCTCCTCTGTGCCGATCTGCTCAATTCGTAGCGCGTCGATGGTGATGTCCTGGGTCGCCGAGGCGACGGCAATAACGAGTCCGATGGCGATGACACCAGCGAGGTTTGCCGACGGTTCGATGGCGCTCCACGCCACAAGGCACAGCAGGATGATCGCCTGCAGGGTAACGATCCAGGCGCGCCGGTGGCCCAGGCGGGGAGATAGCCACGGTATGCGGATCCGGTCGATGAACGGCGCCCAGAGGAAGTTGAACGCGTAGACGCCGAAGATCATGCCCGCCCAGCCGATGGCGGTTCGGCTCAGGCCGTCTTCCTGCAACCACAGGCTGAGGGAGCTGCCAATCAGCACCCAGGGAAAGCCGCTGATAATTCCTAGGAGAAAGATGCGGCCCATGCGCCGCTCCAGGTAGGTGGCCATGGATGCCCGGATGCTTGGCATGAGGATGGTTCCGAATTCGGGTGAAGCGGTCGGCTGGGGCACCGTTCCATCGGGCCGTAGGGTAATCCCGTGGACGGAAACGCAGTATGAATTCTTCTACGCCGGGCGCGAACCTAAGGCGGGGGCGGGACTCCAATCGGGAACCTGTCAGAGGCGAGAGCAACGCGGATACCGCCAGCAGCAAGATCCTGACGTTCGGTGGCGATCCAGCCGCAGGCGCTCGGGCAACATGTGTCCGCCCCGACCGTTGCGACCGCGCCACGTTCCGGCCCGCCGTATCACCGGAAGAACTGGTTGCGGGCGCCCGCTGAAACAGACGGCCACGTGTCAACCGAACTCCGGTCGCGATATATTGGCGCGAGCACGCTGCCGAGCGCCTGCGCCGCGGTCGCATCGCTGTTCCCGTTTTCCGACGATTTGTTCCGAAGGAGGCCCCCATGGCCGAATACCGGGCTCCGCTCGCCGACCTCCGGTTTGCATTGAACGATGTTGCCGATCTCGAAGCTGTTTCAGGCAGTAACGGTGCCACACCGGAACTCGTCGATCACGTGCTGGATGAGGCAGGCAGGTTCGCCAGCGAGGTGCTGGCACCACTCAACCGTTCCGGCGACCTGTCCGGCGCCCGAATCGAGAACGGCGTGGTGCGGGTTCCCGAAGGCTTTGCTAAGGCCTATGGACGCTTCGTGGACGGCGGATGGAATGCGGTCTGCGGGCCGACCACCTGGGGTGGACAGGGATTGCCCTGGGTCGTGAGCACGGCGCTCAACGAGATTTGGCAGTCGGCCAACATGTCGCTGGCGAATTGCATGATGCTGACGCAGGGGGCCGTGGAACTTCTTTCGCACCACGGCACGGAGGCGCAGCGGCGGACCTACCTGCCCAAGCTCATCAGCGGCGAATGGTCCGGGACGATGAACCTGACGGAACCTCACGCTGGTTCGGACCTTGGGCGGCTGCAGACCCGGGCGGAAGGGACTAACGGCGCGTGGCGACTCCGTGGCCAGAAGATCTTCATCACCTTCGGTGACCACGACATGTGCGACAACATCGTGCACCTGGTCCTGGGGCGTCTGCCCGACGCGCCGCCCGGGGTACGGGGGATTTCGCTTTTTCTCGTTTCCAAGCGAGATGTTCTTGAAGACGGCTCGCTCGGTGCCCACAACGACGTGCGGGTCAATTCGCTTGAACACAAGCTGGGTCAGATGGGCTCACCGACATGTGTCCTGATGTATGGGGATGATCAGGGCGCGCGCGCCGAACTCGTCGGCGAGCCGCATGGCGGCCTCAAGACCATGTTCACGATGATGAACCACGCGCGCCTCAACGTTGGCATCCAGGGCGTCGCGATCGCCGAGCGCGCCTATCAGCAGGCGGTGGAGTACGCACGGACGCGGGTCCAGGGAGCACCCATCGAGGAGCCGCGCGCAGCCGCCGTCGAGATCATTCGTCATCCCGATGTGCGGCGGATGATCATGGACATGAAGGCCAAGACGGAGGCGGCGCGCGCCTTGGCGATCATGACGGCGGAGGCCCTTGATCGGGCCCGCGCGCACCCGGACGCCGAGGTGCAGGAGCGATCCGCACTCCGCGCTGAGCTCCTGGTTCCGATTGTGAAGAGCTGGGGCACGGACCAGGGCGTCGACGTCGCCTCAACAGCGCTTCAGGTGCACGGTGGCATGGGGTACATCGAGGAAACCGGCGCCGCCCAGCATTACCGCGATGCCCGGATTCTGCCCATCTACGAGGGTACCAACGGGATCCAGGCGCTGGACGTGCTGCGCCGGAAGCTGCAGCTCGCGGACGGTCAGCCGTTCCGGGAACTGATCTCCGATATCCAGGGCATTGCCGCGCGCCTGGCCGAGAGCTCAGGGGAGGACCTGCCCGCGGTCGGCCGGCTCCTTGCGGCGGCCGCCACGGCGGCGGGCGAGGCCGGAGCATGGCTCACGGAGAAGTTCAGGGAGGACCCATGCGCGGCCGCTGCGGGCGCGACCCCGTTCCTGACGCTGCTCGGCTTCACGGCAGGCGGCTGGACCATGGGTCGCGCGGCCCTGCGGGCGGCCGAGCGGATCCGTGGTGGCGACACCGACCCGTTCCTCGCAACGAAGATTCAGACCGCCCGGTATTTCGCCGAGATGCATCTTCCGACGGCTGCAGCCCTGACGGGGCCGATCCGTGCAGCCCACCACACGGTCGACGCGGCCGTGGCGGCCTGAGGCTGCCGCGGCTCTCCCGTCAGGTCGCGGGCGACAGGCTCTCCGCGTGCATCGCGAGACCGCCATCCGGTCCGCGAATCCAGAGCTCAGCGCCCGTCTCGGTGGTGTGGCCCTCCGCGCGGATCGGCGTATTGGCGAACATGGGGCGAAGGGCCCGAAAGGTGAAGGTGTCGGGACACGCCATCCGGCCCTCATGGCGCAGCGTCTCCAGGAGTAGGGTGGCCATCAGCGGCCCGTGGACGATGAGGTCCGGGTAACCCTCGACCTCTCGCACGTACGGGGCGTCATAGTGGATCCGGTGTCCGTTGAACGTGATGGCGGAGTACCGGAACAGCATCACCGGGTCGGGCCGTACCACGCGGGACCACTGCGCTTTAGCCGGCACAGCTTTGGGCTCCGGTGCGGCAGCGCCCGGTTCCGGGGCGCCGCGGTAGACCAGGTTCTGGGTTTCCTCGATGCAGGTGTCCTCGCCGGAGGAGATCGTGTGGCGGACCGTCACGAAGACGAGCGGTCCGGAGCGTCCGGCCTTCTCGTCGACGCGCGTCACCTCTGAAGTCCGCGTGGCTGTGGCGCCGATTCGCAACGGCGCGAACCATCGCAACTTGCCGCCGGCATACATGCGGCGGGGCAGGTGGTCGATCGGCGGCAGAAAATCGCCACGGCGGGGGTGGCCGTCGATGCCAATCTGTTCCGGGGTGACGGCTTCCAGGAAATAGCTCCAGTGCCAGCCTGGGGGGAGCGGGTCTCCCAGTTCGGGCGCCGGTGCGTCCAAGGTGGCGGCGAGCGCCTGCGCCGGCCACCGGGTGATGACGTCTTCTTGGACCCTGGGTTGGGGTGTCCAGTCCTTGGTCATGCCGAAAACTCCGCGCGAATAGCGTTCGAGTGCTGTCCGAGGCCCGGCACCGGCCGATAGGCGGTCGTCGCCCCGTCCACGTCATTGGGTGGTGCGATCGTTTCGACGCACCCACCAGGTGTCTCGTACTGGATTAGCCGCAGAGCCGGATGACCTGCGAGGTCGGCCACATCGTTGAGCGCTCCGCAGGCAATCCTTGCCTTGCGCAGGCGCTCAAGCAGGGCCGGCCGATCCTCGCTTCCGAACGCGGCGCAGATGATCCTGTCAAGGTCGGCACGGTTCTGGAACCGGTCGCCGACCGTCCGGAACCGCGGGTCGTTCGCGATGGCCTCATCTCCCAGGACATCGCGGCATAGCAAGCGCCATTCGCGCTCATTCTGGATTGATATCAGGACGAATCGCCCGCACCGCGCGGGAAACGCGCCATAGGGCGCAATGGAGGGATGCGTGAGACCAAGCCGCTGGAGGTCCACGGCGCCGTACCGGCGGCTGAGGTAGGGGACTGACATCCAATCGGCGATCCCGCCGAAGAGCGATGTGCGGATGCCGCAACCTAGACCGGTCCGGGTCCGCCGGAACAGCGCCTGGAGAATGGCGGTATGCGCGTTCACGCCGGCGCCCAGATCGCAAATAGGCACCCCGACGCGGGCCGGGCCGTCCGGTGTGCCAGTCAGTTCGCAGACGCCGCTTTCCGCCTGAACGAGCAGGTCGTACGCCTTCATGTCTTCGTAGCTGCTGTCACCGTAGCCAGAGATATCGACCGTGATTAGCCGGGGATTCGCCATCCGGAGTGCCTCGGAACCCAGGCCCGCCCGGTCAGCGGCGCCGGGTGCGAGATTCTGGATGAACACATCAGCCTGCGCCGCGATGGCGCGGAGCAGGGCCTGGTCATCCGGGTCCTTGATATTGGCGACCAGCGACTCCTTTCCCCGGTTTAGCCAGACGAAATACGCGCTCTGGTCGAGCACGACCCGGTCATAGTGGCGGGCGAAATCGCCGCCATCACGTTCGACCTTGATCACCCTCGCGCCGGCGTCCGCCAGCCGCGCGGTACACAGCGGCGCGGCCACCGCCTGTTCGAGCGACAGCACCAGAATGCCTTCGAGGTCCTGCATCGGCGTGGTGTCCGGATCAGTAGGAGCGGGGCAGGCCTAGGACGTGTTGGCCGATGTAGCCGAGAATGAGGTTGGTGGAAACCGGAGCGACTTGGTACAGCCGCGTCTCGCGGAATTTCCGCTCGATGTCGTACTCTTCCGCGAAACCGAAACCACCGTGGGTCTGCAGGCAGCACTCGGCCGCATGCCAAGAAGCGTCGGCTGCCAACAACTTTGCCATATTGGATTCCGGACCGCAGGAAAGGGCCGAATCAAACCGGCGCGCGGCCCTTTGGACCATCAGGTCGGCAGCCTCCGTTTCCGCGTAGGCCCGCGCGATGGGAAACTGCACGCCTTGATTCTGGCCGATGGGGCGCCCGAAGACCACCCGCTCGCCGGCGTAGGCGACGGCGCGATCGATAAAGAAGCGAGCATCGCCGATGCATTCGGCCGCGACCAGGATTCGTTCCGCGTTCATGCCGTCGAGGATGTAGCGGAAGCCCTTGCCGTCTTCGCCGATTCGTGCCGTGCTTGGGATGCGCAAATCCTTGAAGAAGACCTCCGTGGTCGCATGGTTCAGCATGGTGCGGATCGGACGGATGGTAAGCCCGGCCTGCAGGGCCTCGGCCATGTCCACCAGGAACAGTGAAAGCCCATCGGTTCGCTTGGCGACGGAGTCTGCCGGCGCCGTTCGAGCTAGCAGGAGCATCAGGTCCGAATGTTCGGCCCGGCTGGTCCAGATCTTCTGGCCGTTGATCACGTACGAATCGCCGTCTCGGTCAGCCCGGGTCTGGAGTCCCAGGGTGTCGCTGCCAGCGTTCGGTTCCGTGACGCCGAATGCCTGCAGCCGGAGCTTTCCGGCAGCGACGTCCGGGAGATAGCGCTGCTTCTGTGCCTCGGAGCCATGCCGGAGCAGTGCCCCCATCATGTACATCTGGGCATGACAGGCGGCCCCGTTGCCCCCGCTCCGGTGAATCTCCTCGAGAACGGCGACGGCGGCAGCGACCGGGAGGCCGGCACCACCGTACTTTTCGGGGATCAGGCAGGCGAGATAGCCGGCTTCGGTCAGGGCCGCAACGAAGGCTTCGGGGTACATGCGGTCACGGTCCAGTACTTGCCAGTAGGAACCCGGAAAGCGGGCGCAGAGCTTTCGGACGCCGTCGCGGATATCGGCCCACGGGTCCCCGTCCGGCGAGGGGTCAGGACGCATGCCGTCGGAAGATTTCATGCAGGCCGGGGCCGGCGGCCGACGGGGCGGGTCAGAAGCCGACGCTCACGCCGATGGTCCAGATGCTCTCCCGCTGATTGCTCCGCTCCTGCCGGCTCTGCAGCTGATGGTCCGGATGGCTCACTTCGACGTAGTGGAAGTAGCCCAGGAACCCGGGTGTGAACGCGTACTGGAGGTCGACCGACACGGAGTCCAGAAAACGCCGGGAGGCCGGGTTCACCGCACCTCCCGTCCAGGAACCGTCGGTCCAGGTGGTGATCAGCGACGTGCCGACCCGGAACGCGCCGAACCGGTAGTTGGCGCCCAGGTTGTAACCGCGCCGTACGGTGTCGATGGCGGAGTCCTCGGCGTCGAAAATGCCGGCGCCGACCATGAATCGACCATACTGGAGTGCGCCCACCAGGGACACGGTTTCCCCGCCAGTTTGCTGGCGCGTGGCGACTGACGCCGGCGCCGCGCGATAGACCACTCCAACGGCGAAATCGACTTCTTCGGAGTAGCCGGCCTGCCAGGTTGCGGCGGTCTCGAATGGAGTGTTAGACCGCAATCCGATACCCCGCACCTCGCCTTCTTCGCAGGTGGGCGAGGGGTGCACGAATGTCGTGGAGGCTTCGCCGCTTCCGATCCGATGGGTGCGCAGCGCGCACGGCACCACGTCCGACGAGCCGAAGTGGAGTGTGCCGAGACCGCCGGAACGGGCATCGTCGGCTTCAGCGGGGAGGATTGCACATGCCAGGAGCAACCCTGCTGCACCGGCAAACCTCCTGCTCCATCGAGCCAAACTCATGCCTCAGGTACTCTCGCAATAGTCCACCGGCTGGACCCGATAGCCGCCGCGGGTCCCCCGCATGTGCGTACCATATTTAGGTCTTCCAATGGGTTCAAGGAAGTACTTGAAATACTAAAATGCCCCGCTCAGGCCAAGGTAATCGACGATAATGCCGTCACTGTCCCGAGATGCGGTCATCCACCGTATCTTGACAGCGACCGGGTATCGGTCGTACACGCACGGCGCGGTCAAGGTTAGTGTAGCCTGCTGGTGTCTGGGTCGCCGATCGGCCACCGGGGCGGGGTAGCTCAGTTGGTTAGAGCAGCGGAATCATAATCCGCGTGTCGGGGGTTCGAGTCCCTCCCCCGCTACCACCGTGACCGAGATTCCGCCTCACGGGATATCGGTCGCCTTTTTTCCGGCTGTCGCTTCCGGCCCTTTCGAGGATGGTGCCGAGGTTGCCGTGGAGCACGGAGGCGCTCGCTGAGTTCTTCCTGGCGGGCTTCCAGTTCACGAAGCCCGTCGGACATGCCCGGCACATGGCCGCCTTCCTCGATGGCCGCGATCACGGTCCTGATCTTCTTCTCGATGTCCGCCATTTCCTTGGGGACTTATATCGAAGGGTTGACAGCTCACGCCGCCAGCCTCCGATCCATTTCACGGATCACTGGAGTCGGTGAATCCGAACGCCCCTCGCCGTGCAGATGCGCCAGTCCCCGACGCCGGATGCTCTTATGAAGGGCCCCCTGTCAAGTGGCGGTCGCTTCGCGGTCTACAGCATGTTCAGGTCTCCTCCGGAGGAGCGGT
>JAGWAT010000031.1:0-18101 GCA_021296265.1 Alphaproteobacteria bacterium
CGAGATCTACAAGGCCGAGCGGGTGACGAAGCGATGAACCGAATTCCGGACGAGGCCGAGGTGCTCGCGGAATTTCGGGCGGCCGGCGCCATCCGCACCGGCCACTTCATCCTGACGTCGGGGCTACACAGCCCAACCTACCTGCAGTGCTCGCTGGTCATGCAGGATCCGGCGCGTGGCGAACGCCTGTGCGCGGCGCTCGCGGCCAAGGTCCGGGCCCAGCTCCCGCACGCCGGGATCGAATTGGTGGTCGCACCGGCCGTGGGCGGGATTCTCGTCGGCTACGAGACCGCCCGTCATCTGCGGCTGCCGGCCATCTTTGCCGAGCGGGTCGAGGGGACGTTCGCATTGCGACGTGGTTTCGCCGTCCGGCCCGGGACCCGGGTGCTGGTCGTCGAGGACGTCATCAGCACCGCGCTGTCGTCACGCGAGTGCATTGCCTGCGTCCAGGCGGCGGGAGGCGAGGTGGTCGCGGAGGCCTGCCTCGTGGACCGGAGCAGCGGCAAGTCTGACCCCGGCGTGCCCCTGGTGGCGCTGCTGAGTTACGAAGTCCCAGCCTACCCGTCCGACGACCTGCCACCCGAGCTTGCAGCCCTGCCGGCCGAGAAGCCCGGGAGCCGCCATCTGTCCGCCTCCTGATGTTTCGCTCACGCCATCGAGTGCGCTGGCCCAGCCGGTTGCTGTCCTGGGTCTGGCCGCGCGGGGGCATGGTACGGGCCGGCCGCTACCTGCTGCGCCGCATGCAACGAATCCCCGGGACTCCGCACCGACTGGCCATCGGGTTTGCCTGTGGCGCGTCCTTCTCCATGACTCCATTCATCGGCCTGCACGGTGTTGGGGCGATCGTGCTCTCCTGGGCCCTGGGCGGCAGCTGGGTGACAGCCCTCATCGGCACCGCCATCGGCAATCCGTGGACGTTTCCGCTGATCTGGATCGTCATTTACCAGACCGGGGCGATTCTGGTGCCGGGGGTTGCCGTCGCCGATTTGTCCATGACGGCGGTCACGAGCGAGTTGGTGGCGCTCGCATCTGCTGCGGCGAACCTTGCCCTTGTTTGGGACATCGATTTGGCGATCGATGATCTCGCCAGGCTCCGCCTGCTACCGACGATGACCGTGGGCTCGATCCCGTACACGATCGTGGTATGGATTGCCTCCTACTACGCGATCCGCTCATCAGTGTCGCAATATCAGAAGATCCGGCGCATGCGCATCAGGACGGTCCGGCAGAACCGCTTGGCACGGTTGCGCGGCGGAGACGTGAACCCTTGAGCAGGGCCCGCGTCCGCCTGGGCGTGAACATCGATCACGTGGCCACGATCCGCAATGCGCGCGGCGGTCGGCACCCGGACCCCGTGCGGGCCGCCCGCATCGCGGCCGCGGCCGGTGCCGACGGCATCACCGTGCACCTCCGGGAAGACCGCCGGCACATCTCGGATGCGGACGTCAACGCCCTGCGCCGGGCGATCCCGCTGCCTCTCAATCTCGAGATGGCGGCCACGGAGGAAATGGTGGGGGCGGCCTTGATCGCACGGCCGGCGCGGGTCTGCCTGGTGCCGGAGCGGCGCGCCGAACTGACAACGGAGGGCGGCCTGGATCTGGTCGCTGCCAGGGAGAGCGTGGTCCGCACGCAGGAGGCGCTGGCGGCCGCCGCGATCCCGATGACGCTGTTCATCGATCCGGATATCGAGATGATCGCGCGGGCTCCTGAACTGGGTGCGCACGCGGTCGAGCTCCACACCGGCCGACTGGCGAACGCCGCGCCTTCCGGCCAGAACGACGCACTGGCAGAGCTCAGGGAAGCGGCGGCCTCGGCAGCCGGCCTTGGTCTCGAGGTTCACGCGGGGCACGGCCTCGACTACAACACGGCCGGGCTCGTGACTGCAGTCGATCATGTCTGCGAGCTGAACATCGGGCACTTCCTGATCGGCGAAGCGGTGTTTACGGGACTCGAGGCTGTGGTCCGGGGCATGCGCCGCGTCCTTGATGACGTGGCCGGAACTGCGCCGTGATCGTCGGGCTCGGACACGATGTCTGCGATGTCAGTCGCATTCGGGGTACGCTGACGCGGTTCGGCGAACGGTTCACCCAGCGGGTGTTCACCGAAGTCGAACGCGGCCGCTGTGATCGGCGCCGGGCCCGGGCCGAGGGGTACGCGCGCCGCTTTGCCGCCAAGGAGGCGTGCGCGAAGGCGCTCGGCACCGGGATCCGGCAAGGAGTACGCTGGCGTGACCTGGAGGTCAGGAATCTGCCCAGCGGTCAGCCGACGCTGCGGCTCACCGGCCCCGCGGCCGTCCGTCTCCGGGTGCTAATCCCGCCGGGCATGGAGCCCGACATCCAGCTGACCCTGTCGGACGATCGTGGTCTCGCGTACGCGATCGTAATCATTTCCGCGCGTTCCGCCTGAGAGTCCATCGACGTGTTGCGATACCTGGGCCGGATGGCCTCTTCCAATCTGGGCACTCTCGTGCTCGCGCTGCTGGCGGCCTTGGTGATTCGTTCGCTGGCATTCGAGCCGTTCAGCATTCCCTCGGGGTCGATGAAGCCGTCGCTGCAGGTGGGCGACTACCTCTTTGTATCCAAGTACGCGTACGGGTTCAGCCGGTACTCCTTTCCCTGGCAGCTGATTCCGATTTCCGACCGGGTGCTGGGCCAGGAGCCCGAACGCGGGGACATCGCGGTCTTCAAGTTCCCGCCCAACCCGAAGGCTGACTACATCAAGCGCATCATCGGTCTCCCCGGCGACACGATCCAGATTCGCGACGGCATTCTCTACTTGAATGATGAGGCCGTGCACCGCACCGCGCTGGGCGAGGAGCGCGCGACCGACCGGCACGGCGGCACGCAGACGTATCAGCTCTTCCGGGAGTCGCTCCCGAACGGCCGAGAATGGCTCGTGTATGATGCGACGCCGCTCGGCGCGCTGGACAACACCGACGTGTACCGGGTTCCCGAGGGCCACTATTTCGGGCTGGGGGACAATCGAGACCAATCCTCGGACAGCCGTCTGCTCGACCGGGTCGGCTTCATTCCGGCAGAGAACCTCGTCGGGCGCGCCGAAATGGTGTTCGTCTCGTTCAATGGCTCTGCCCGGTTCTGGGAATTCTGGCGTTGGCCCCAGGCGATCCGCTTCGCGCGGATCGGCACGCTCCTGTGAACGGAGCAGACCCGTCGGCGGTGGAACGGGTCCTCGGCTACCGCTTCCGCAACCGCGCGCTGCGGACCGCACTCCTGCCCCCGTCGCCGGCCCGCCCGGACACGACTGCGTTCCAGCGGCTGGAGTTCCTCGGAGACCGGGTGCTCGGTCTCCTGCTGACGGAGCGGCTGTTCACCGAGTATCCGGACGCGCCGGAGGGCGCGCTCTCGATCCGGCTGTCCTACCTCGCCAGCGGCGAGGTGCTGGCGCTCGTGGCCCGCGAGTCCGGCCTCGCCGACGCGGTTGCGCAGGACATGGAGCCGGAGCCGTTTCCCGAGCACCGGCGGGCACTGGGAGATTGCGTGGAAGCGTCGCTGGGTGCCCTCTGGAGCGATGGCGGGACCGACGTCGCGCGGCACTTCGTGCGGTGCCACCTAGCGGCCCGGATCGCGGCGTTGACGGAGCCCCCCCAGGACGCCAAGACGGCCCTGCAGGAATGGACCCAGGCGCGCGGGCTCGAATTTCCCAAGTACACGCTGCTGCGTCGGGTCGGGGAAGACCATGGGCCCGTCTTCGAGATCGAGGCCCGGGTCGAGCCAGGAGCCGGGGAAAGCGTGGCCGCACAGGCGTGCGGGCGGACCAAGCGCGCGGCGGAGAAGGATGCCGCTGCCCGGCTCCTGGAGCGGCTGTCGGAGCGCCGATGACGCAGGAGCGGTTCGGGATCATCGCCCTGCTCGGGGCGCCGAATGTCGGGAAGTCCACGCTGGTGAACGCGCTGGTGGGCCAGAAGGTGGCCATCGTCACGAGCAAGGTGCAGACCACGCGGGCCCGTCTTCGCGGCATCGCCCATCATGCCGGCGCCCAGATGGTGCTGGTCGATACACCCGGGGTGTTCCGGCCCCGTCGGCGCCTGGACCGGGCCATGACCCGAGCTGCCTGGCAGGAAAGCCGCGGGGCCGACGCGCGATGTGTCCTGATCGATGCAAGCCGCGGGATGGACGAGGAAAGCGAGGTGGTTCTGGCGGGGCTCCGCAAGCGGCGGACCGAAGCGCTCTGTCTGATCAACAAGATCGACCGGGTGCGCCGCGATACGCTGCTGCAGCTGATCGATGCGCTGCGTGCGAACGCCCTCCTGACGGACTTCTTCCTGATCTCGGCTTTGCGCGGTGACGGGCTGGGGGAGCTCAGGGATGCCCTGGCCGAGCGGTGTCCGGAGGGCGTATGGCACTATCCCCCGGAGCAGGCCGCGGACGTTCCCCTGCGCCTGCTGGCCGCGGAGTGCGTGCGGGAGCAGGCCTACGTGCAGCTGCATCAGGAACTTCCCTACGATCTCGCCACCGAGACCGTGAGCTGGAAGGATCTGCCGGACGGTTCGGTTAGGGTGGATGTCTGTCTGCTGGTGCGTCGTACGAGCCAGAAGCCGATCGTGCTCGGAGAGGGCGGTCGGCGCATCCGGTCGATCAGCTCCGCGGCCCGCCAGGCGCTCACGGCGGCGGCTGGGTGCGTCGTCCACCTGTTCGTCCACGTGAAGGTGGACCCGTCCTGGCAGGATCGGCAGGAGCACTACGACGCGCTCGGACTGGAGTTCGTCACGTGACTCGCGGACGGCCATGAGGTGGGAGGATGAAGGCGTCGTCCTTTCGGCCCGACCCTGGGGCGAGACGTCGCGCATCGTGCAGCTGCTGACCCCCGAGCACGGTCGCCACGCGGGTCTGGTGCGCGGGGCCAGCGCGGCCGGCCGGGCGCCCATCTACACGCCCGGCAATCGCGTGAACGCGCGGTGGAGCGGCCGACTGCCCGAGCATCTGGGGCATTTCACCTGCGAACTGGTCGATGCCCGCGCCGCCCGGGTCCTCCATCATCCGTTGCGACTGGCCGCCGTCTCGTCGATCTGTGCGCTGACCGAGTGGTTCCTGGCGGAGCGCGAACCGGCGCCGGTCGTGCATGCCGCGAGCGAGACCATCCTCGACCGGCTGGCCGGCACGGGCGACTGGCGGGCCGACTACGTGTTCTGGGAGCTGACGCTGCTGCGCGAAACGGGAGCGGGGCTGGACCTGACCCACTGTGCCGTCACCGGCAGCACCGACGATCTCAGCTACGTGTCGCCGAAGACCGGCCGGGCGGTGTCCCGCTCAGGTGCCGGTCCGTGGGCTCCCCGGCTCCTGTCCCTGCCGCGCTTCCTGCATGCCGGCACGGCGCCCGAGCGCAATGATCTCCTGAGCGCCCTCGAACTGACCGGCTACTTCCTGCACCGGAACGCCGTCGCGCACGGCCGTCGCACCCTGCCACCGGCGCGCCTGCGGTTGCTGGACGGGCTGGTCACGCGCCCGCAGCCCGGGGCGGCCGGGCGGGCTGACCGGCCGTGAGCGAGGCCCGGCGAGTCCGCGAGACGCCGTTCGTCGACGTGCTTGGCGAGCGCTACGTGAGCTACGCGCTCTCCACCATCATGTCGCGCTCGCTCCCGGATGTGCGCGACGGCCTGAAACCGGTGCACCGACGCCTGCTGTATGCGATGCGAGCGCTGCGGCTGGACCCGACCTCCGGTTTCAAGAAGTGCGCGCGGGTGGTGGGCGACGTGATCGGCAAGTACCACCCGCACGGAGATCAGGCGGTGTACGACGCCATGGTCCGGCTTGCGCAGGAATTCGCCATCCGGTACCCGCTCGTCGACGGCCAGGGCAATTTCGGCAATGTCGACGGCGATGGGGCCGCCGCCATGCGGTACACGGAGGCGAGGCTCACGGCGGTCGCCGACGCGCTCCTCGAGGGCCTGGACGAGGATGCGGTCGATTTCGTCGAGACCTACGACGGCGAGGACAGCGAGCCGGCCGTGTTGCCCGCCGCGTTCCCGAACCTGCTCGCGAACGGAGCGCAGGGCATTGCGGTCGGGATGGCGACCTCGATCCCGCCACACAACGCCGACGAGATCTGCCGGGCGCTCCTCCATCTGCTGCACAACCCGGGTGCCCGGCTGGAGACCCTGATGCGCCACCTGCCTGGCCCCGATTTCCCGACCGGCGGCGTCCTGCTCGAGGGCGAGGCGGCGCTGCAGGAAGCGTACCGGTCCGGGCGCGGGCGGTTCCGCCTGCGGGCCGCGTGGGCGGCTGAGCCCATGTCCCGTGGGCGGCTCCGCGTCGTGGTCCGAGAAATTCCGTGGGGCATTCCGAAGGCCCGCATCGTCACCCAGCTCGATGAACTGGTGCAGGCGCGGAAGCTTCCTTGGCTGGCGGAAATCCGTGACGAATCGGCCGACGATGTCCGGGTCGTACTCGAGCTTCGGGGGCGTGGCGGCGAGCCGGCCGAGCTCATGGAGGTGCTGTTTCGGCTGACGGACCTGGAAACCCGGGTGTCCCTGAATCTCAACGTGCTGGATGGCGGCCGCGTCCCGCGGGTCATGGGCTTGGCCGAGGTGCTGCAGGCCTGGCTGGACCACCGGCGCGAGGTGCTCCTGCGACGAAGCCGGCATCGGTTGCAGGCGCTGGAAAAGCGCATCCACGTGCTGGAGGGCTATCTCCTCGTCTTCGCCGATCTGGATACGGTTATCCAGATCATCCGGGAGACCGACGAGCCCCGGTCCGAGCTGATGGAGGTATTCCGCCTGACCGAAACGCAGGCCGAGGCGGTGCTCAACATGCGCTTGCGGACGCTGCGGCGACTGGAAGAGGAGAAGCTTCGCGTCGAGCACGCCCGGCTTGCCGAGGAGCGGAACAGCCTGACCGACCTGGTGGAATCCGAGGCGTTGCAGTGGGAGCGGATTGAAACGGAGATCCGCGACGTGCGCGCCCGTTTCGGCGCCGAGGCCGAGGGCGGCGCCCGCCGCACCCGGATCGACCCGAACGCGACGGCCCGCGAGCCCCGGGCGGAGCACGTCGAAGCCGCGGAACCGGTCACGCTCATCTGTTCGCGCCGGGGATGGGTGCGCGTGGTTCGGGGCCACGTGGAGAACGAAAGCGAACTGCGCTACCGCGATGACGACGAAGGCCGGTTCATCGTGCGCAGCGAGAGCACCGCTGATGTCCTCGTAGCCACCGACAAGGGACGGTTGTACACGCTGTCCCTGTCCCGGCTGCCCGGCGGGCGCGGCTTCGGGGAACCGATCCGGCTGCACGCGCAGATCGGCAACGACGAGGAACTGGTCGCCTGCTGGCCGGCGGACCCCCGGCCGGCCCTGCTGGCCACCGAGGACGGCCGGGGGTTCCTGGCCCAGGCCGGCGATCTGATCGGCAGCCGGTCCGGCCGGCAGGTGGTCACAGCCGCGGCCAGGCTGGTCGTCTGCCGCCCGGCGGTCGGCGACCATGTGGCCGTGGTCGGCACGAACCGGAAGCTGCTGATCTTTGCCGCGTCCGAACTCCCGCAGCGAAGCCGGGGGCAGGGGGTGTACCTGCAACGCTACCGGACGGGGCACCTGTCGGACGCGGTGGTGTTCGCGAAGGAAGAGGGCCTCGTCTGCCGGACCGGTACCCGGACGCGCACATTTGCGGCCGATGCCCTGACTCCTTGGACCGGGAAGCGCGGCCAGAGCGGGCGAACTGTCCCGAAGGGCTTTCCCTCGTCGCTGCGTTTCGACTGAGCCCGATTCGGCAGTTTCGGGACTCTCGACCGAAGCAGGGTATCCTGCCTGCAGGTTCGGACCCGGGTGCCGCCTCGGTGAAGGGCCCAGGTGCGGCGGGACGGAACCGTTTCCTGCGGAGTCCCCGCAGTCGTGCTGTTGCAACGGGATGGGACGACTAGCCGCATGCCAGGACCCTTCACCGTCGTGCTGCCATGAGCCGGAGTGCCGCCGCCGCTGCGATCGATCAGTTGAACGAGCTGATCGGCCGCTGGATCGCTTGGCTCACCCTGTTCATGGTGCTGGTCACCGTGGTCATCGTGGTCCTGCGGTACGGCTTCAACATCGGTTTCATCTGGATGCAGGAATCGGTGCGCTTCATGTACGCGTCCGTGTTCCTGCTGGGGGCCGGCTACACGCTCAGGCATGACGCTCATGTCCGCGTCGACATGCTCTACGAGCGCATGGGGCCGCGCCGGAAAGCCTGGGTCGACCTGCTCGGCACGGTGTTCTTTCTCTTCCCTGTCTGCTTTTGCGTCATCTACTTCTCGTGGAACTACGTGCTGAACTCGTGGGCCGACTTCGAGGGCTCCATCGAGGAGCGCGGGCTGCACGCGGTGTATCTCCTCAAGACCTGCATCTGGCTGTTCGCCGGGCTGCTGATCCTGCAGGGAACCGCGACGGTCATTCGCACAACGCGGCTGCTTCGATCCTCTGAAAGCCCCGCCACGTGACCCCGGAACTCATGGTCGGCGGCATGCTGCTCGCCCTCTTGGCAGCGCTGCTGGCGGGGTTCCCCGTGGCCTTCACGCTCTCGGGCGTGGCGCTGCTTGCCGCCGCCCTCGGCAACGTCGTCGGGATGTTCGATTTCAGTTTCGTGGCGGCGTTCCCGAATCGCATTTACGGGATCATGACCAATGATCTCCTGATCGCAGTTCCTCTGTTCGTCTTCATGGGCGTGATGCTCGAACGCTCACGCATCGCCGAAGAGCTGTTGACCACGATGGGACTGCTGCTCGGCAGCATGCGCGCGGGTCTCGGCATCGCCGTGACCTGCGTCGGGGCGCTGCTGGCCGCGTCGACGGGAATCGTCGGTGCGACGGTGGTCACCATGGGCCTCCTGTCGCTGCCGACCATGCTCAAGCGCGGCTACGAACCCGCCATCGCGTGCGGCTCGATCTGCGCCGCGGGCACGCTGGGGCAGATCATCCCCCCGTCCATCGTGCTGATCCTGCTCGGTGACCAGATTTCAGCGGCCTACCAGCAGGCGCAGTTGGCCCAGGGCAACTTTTCACCCGAGGCGGTGACGGTCACGGATCTCTTCGTGGGTGCGCTGCTGCCTGGCCTCGCGCTCGTGGCGGCGTACATCCTGTGGCAGTACATCTACGGGTCCATCAGGCCGGACGCGATGCCGTCGATCCCGAAGAGCGAGCGGGCGCTGGTCTCGGCGGCGGAACTCCGCGGTCGGGTCCTGCGGGCCCTCGTGCCGCCGCTGCTGCTGATCGTCGCGGTGCTCGGATCGATCCTGGCCGGCCTGGCCACGCCGTCCGAATCGGCCGGCGTCGGCGCCATCGGCGCGATGCTGCTCGCGTTCCAGCGGCGGCAGTTCAATCTCGAGATTCTGAATGATGTCATGCGGGCGACCGTCCGCATGACCGCGATGGTGTTCACGATTCTGGTCGGCGCGGCTCTGTTCTCGCTGGTCTTCCGGGGATTCGGCGGCGACGAGATGGTGGCCGAGTTCCTGGGTGGCCTGCAAGGCGGGGTGGTGACGGTCCTGATCCTCACCATGGCGCTGATGTTCCTGCTGGGCTTCTTTCTCGACTTCATCGAGATTACCTATGTCGTGATCCCGATCATCGGGCCGCCCATCCTCATGCTTGGCATTGACCCGGTCTGGTTTGCGATCCTGGTGGCGATCAACCTGCAGACGTCGTTCCTGACCCCGCCGTTCGGGTTTTCGCTCTTCTACCTGCGGGGCGTGGCGCCGAAGTCGGTGCCGACCGCGGCGATCTACCGGGGCGCCGTTCCGTTCGTTGGAATCCAGCTTCTCATGCTGGGCGTGCTGGCACTGGTGCCCGAGCTTGCCACCTGGCTGCCGACGGTGGTGTACCCGCAATAGGGCACCAGGCGGGCAGCCTCCTTCGCCGACGATGATCTCCGACGGGGGTCAGACGGTCTGGCACCGCCGTGGAAGCGACGCCCCACAGAGACCGTGAGGCCGCTGCGGCGGCGGAAGCCGTGTGGCACTTCCACATGAATCCCGGATCAACTGCTTCGGCAGAAGCAGATCCATCACTTAAGACCAGTGTTCGTTTTCAATACGCTCAACGGTGTCCCAAGAACATCTTGAACATCTGCCTTCGCGGCCGGTCGGGGCCAGGTCAGCCGCGCAATTGCAGGTATCCCTGTTCCGCATACGGATTGCGCGCGCGCGCTTCGTCCCGGAACCGATCCCAGCTCTCGAAAATGCGGCGGGCCAGGTCGCCTTCCTCTGCGGTGGCCCGGACCACGTCGTCGCTGTGGACGAGCATCTCGTTGAACACGTCCGTCGGGAAGGGGCGCAACTCGACACCGTGCTCTTCGACGAGCACCCGCTGCGATTCGTTGTTGGCGGCAGTGAATTCGGCGAGCATGCGCACGTTGGTCGCGGCGGCGGCGTCCTCGACGATCGCCCGGAGGTCCGGCTCGAGACCGTCCCACTCGGCCTTGTTCATCAGCAGTTCCGAGGCCGTACCCGGTTCGTGGAAGCCGGGCCCGTAGTAGTTCTTCGTGATCTTGTAGAAGCCGAACGCGAGGTCGTTCCAGGGGCCGACCCACTCGGTGGCATCGATCACGCCTGATTGCAGGGCGGGCATGATCTCGCCGCCCGGGAGGTTGACGGCCGTCGCGCCCAGCCGGTTGATGACTTCGGCGCCGAGGCCGGGAATCCGCATCTTGAGACCCTGGAAGTCCTCGATCGAATTGATCTCCTTCTGGAACCAGCCGCCCATCTGGGTTCCGGAGTTGCCGGCCAGGAACGCCTTCAGGCCGAACTCCGCGTAGAGTTCGTCCCAGAGTGCCTGACCACCGCCGTGGTACACCCAGGCGTTGTGTTCCTGGGCCACAAGACCGCCGGGCACGGCCGCGTAGAACGGGGTCGAGCGGTGCTTGTTGATCCAGTAATAGGCGGCAGCGTGGCTCATCTGCGCCTTGTTTTCCCGGACGGCGTCGAAATTCTCGAAGGGGGGCACGAGTTCCCCGGCCGCGAAGAGCTTCACCGTCAGGCGCCCTTCCGACGCCCTCGTGATCTGATCGGCCATCCGCTGGGCGCCGGTTCCCAGGCCGGGGAAGTTCTTGGGCCACGTCGTGACCAGCCGCCATTCCCGCAGCCCCCGGTTCACGCTGGGAGCTTCGCCCGGACTCTCCGGGGTGCCGGTCTCCGCCGTCTGCTGGTTCTCTTTGTTTTCATCCTCGCCACAGGCGGTGAGGGCGACTGAGGCGCTGACTACAGCGGCGCCGGAAAGAAAGGTGCGACGATCCAACTCGGGAGCTCCTCAGGAACGGCGGCAGGTCCTGCCGGGGGCGGGGGTTCGTGGCCCCACCGCAACAGCATAGTCGCAAATGGCCCTTGGCCGGTGTTATCAGCCTTCGGCGGGGTCGCCCCCCAGGCGGAACCATCCTTGTTCGGTCAGCTCCTCGAGCGGCTGGAAGCGCTGCTTGTAGGCCATCTTGGATGATCGCGGAATCCAGTAGCCCAGGTAGAAGTAGCGAAGGTCCAGCGACTGCGTGCGCTGGATGTGCCAGAGGATGGTGGCAGTGCCGAGGCTGTCCTGACGTCGTTCGGGGTCCCAGAACTTGTAGATCCCGGACAATCCGTCGCTGAGCCGGTCGGTCAGCGATACGGCGACCAGCTTGTGATCCTCGTCGCGGGCCTCCACCACGCGGGTGTCCACGGGCGTTTCCTCAATCATGGCCTGGTACGACGCGTAGCCCATCCCTTCCATGTCGCCGCCGATGTGGCGGTCGGTCTGGTAGCGGCGGAAGAGGCCGTACTGCTCGCGGGTGGCGACGGGCTCGCATTCGCGCCACACGAAGGTCTGGCACGAACGGCGGGCCCGTCGGAATCGCCGGCCGGGTTGGAAGGCGCTGGTGTCGATCCGGACTGGCCGGCATGCCGTGCACGTGGGACACGCCGGCCGGTAGGCCATGCCGTGGCTGCGCCGGAACCCGGCCCGGATGAGATCGGTGTGAAATCGATCGGCCTGCTGCGTCGGGATCTGGGTGATCACCTTGCGCTCGATCTGCCCGGGCAGGTACGGGCAGGGGAGAGCCGAGGTCCCGACAAAGATCGGAATAGTGTCGCCGAGTGGGAGCGTCATGGCCGGGCCCTGCCGCGAAGCGGTTGATGGGCGGCCATGCTAGCAAGCGGAGGCGCGCCCGGGTGCAAGGCACGTCGCAGGTCCCGCCGACGGCCGTCCCGGCCGCCGTGCCTGCCCTATGAGATCCCGTAGTACCACGGGACGAACAAGGTAAAGGTGCCCCAGCAGATCAGGGTGAGCGGCGGTCCGCTCCGCAGGTAATGGCGGCCCCGGTAGCCGGCGGGGCCCATCACGAGCAGATTGGTCTGGTAGCCGATGGGGGTCGAGAACGACATGTTGGCGCCGAAGATCACCGTGACCGCGAACGGGAACGGATCCACCCCGAGAATCTGGGCGATGCCGATGGCGATCGGCATGTAGAGCAGGGCTGCCGCATTGTTGGTCAGGATGTCGGTGGTGATGGCCGTGACCAGGAACAATGCCGACATCATTGCCGCCGGGCCGAACCCGAACGTATCCATCGCCTGCACCGCGCCATCGGCCACCCACTGGGCCGCCCCGCTCATCTGCATGGCGCCGCTCAGGCCCAGCATCGCTGCCACCGGCAGGGCGACCCGCCCGTCGATCGCACCGAGTGCACGGCCCACCGAAAGCGTGCCCGAGGCGATCATCGAGAACGCGCCGGCGACCGCCGCAACCACCACCGGCACCACGCCACTGGAGGCGGCAAGAACGGTGCCCAGGAAAATGCCCGCGGCCCGCCAGCGGAACTTGACGGGCGGAAGCTGGCTCTGCCGCCACTCCGTCGGCACCACGATCCCGGTCTGCCGGAGGTCGCTGACCGCGCTTTGGGTGCCTTCCACCAGCAGCATGTCGCCGCTCTGCAGCGGGACCTCCAGCGGTCGGCCGCGCCGATTGGTCAATCGGGTGCGCCGCAGCCCGAGGATCGTGCACCCGGTGCGGCGCCGGAAGGTCTCGGGCGTCATCGGCGGGGTACGGGTGAACGGCGAATCCACCGTGACGACGGCTTCCGCGAAGAAATTCGCCTCGTTCTCGGCGCGCATCCGCGCGGTCCGGAACAGACCGCCCAGCGACCCCAAGATCGAGGGAAACCGGGTGCGGGAGAGCGCCACGACGAGCACGTCCCCGGCCCGGAGTACCACGTCCTCGAAGGGGAACAGGTAGGTATCCAGCCCGCGCCGCACCGAGAAGACGGTCATTTCCTCGAGGCCGGGGAACATGCCGCCCACCGACGCCTCCCCGACCGCGGGCGAATCGGATCGCACCTCGATCTCCGTCACGAACTGCCGGGAATCGACGGGTGTCGCGGCTTCGGATTCCAGTTTCGGCAACAGCCACGGGAGAATGGCGGTGACATACACGAGACCGGCCCCGGCCACGACCAGACCGGGGATGGTGAACGCGAAGAAATCGAACGGCGGGAGCCCGAGTTCCACGGCGACACCGGCCGCGATGAGGTTGGTGCTGGATCCGACCAGGGTCGTCATGCCGCCCAGAATGCTGGCATAGCTCAGCGGAATGAGGGTGCGCGACGGGGGCAGGCGATCGGACGCGACCAGGATCAGAATGGGAATGAAGATCAGGACAATGGGTGTGTTGTTGATGAAGCTTGACGTCAGCGCCGCGATCAGCAGGAGGCAGACAAACACCACGCCCCGGCGATGACGGGCCATCCGGTTGATCAGGTCGGCGATCCGGCTGAGCGCCCCGGTCTCGGTCAATCCCCTGGCGACGATCAGCAGCGCCATCAGCGTGATCAGGCCCGTGTTGGCGAAGCCTGCGAATACCATGCCCGGCTGGGCCCGCGCGTCCGGCATCTCGACGGTCACGAACAGGAACAGGAGCGCAAGCAGGAGCCCGACGGCGACGGTTTCGAGCCGAAAGCGCCCCGAGACGAAGGCGGCGATGGCGACGACTGCGATCAGCAGTGTCAGCGCGATGGGAAGCGTCATGGGAGGCGGACAGCTTCCGCCGGGCCGCCCGTCAGGACGGCGGGCGGGGCCCGGCTCCCCGCTCGGCCAGCTGGACGCGGAGATCATCGGGAATCGGCACGCTCGCTTCCCGGGTCCGGTCAGCCAGCACCATGACCGAGCGTGCCCGGGCGGTGCAGACGCCGCGGTGGAACACGGCCTGGTCCCAGTGCACCGACGAGCGGCCAAAGCGCGCGATCCGGGTGCCGACCGTGACGATGCCCGGCCAGTGGAGCTGGGCCAGGTAGTCGATCGCGATATGCGCCAGCATGAAGACCGGGTCCGCCGTGATCGGGTCGTTGATGTCTGCCAGATACATGAGCCGACCTTCCTCGAAGAAGCGGGCCACCGCGGCGTGGTTGACGTGTCCCACGCCGTCCAGGTCGAAGAACCGGATATCCCGGTCGACCCGGTGTGCATAGTCTTCGAGGACCGGAATGTCCGGCCGGGAGGATGCTCGGGCTGGTGTCGGCATGCGCACGACTATGCGAACGCCGCCGGTTCGGCGCAACTGCCGCGCTCACGGGCCGGGCCGGGCGATGAGCTCCAGCTGCCGCGTCCTGGCGATCTTGGTCCAGTTCGTCTCCAGCGGCAGGAGGCGTCCGGCGAACCATGCTTCCGCGTGGTCTCGGAACCACGGCGAGAACGGGTGCCCGGCCTGGCCGGTGGACAGCGCCGCCCACGATCGCGTGGGGTCAGCGAGATCGTGGACGAGCCGGATTCCCGCGCCGTGAATTCCGGCGAACGGCTGCTCGCCATCCCCCCAGTCCGCATACATCCGCATGAGCGTGAAGGGCCCACCAGCGTGGGGACGGACGATGTTGACCAGGCGCCCGAAGATCGGGATCCCGCCCAGGGGTCGGTGCCGGTGGACCGCGATTGCCGCTGAATCCCAGCGCAGGGCATGCACGTCGGCGCCGTGCCGTTCCCGCACCCATGTCAGGGCATCGCGCAGGGCAGCGCGGATGATGTCGGCGCACGTTTGCTCCGAATCGCCGCAGCCGGGTATGCGCCCGGTAAGCAGGTCGACGAGCAGCTGGGGCCGCGGGGTCACCGGAAGCGCTTCGTCGCCGAACACCGCCGGGACCAGGCGCCGGACCAGGGCCCGATGCCAGGCCGAGTACACGAGTGGTTCGGGTCGGCCCGCGGCCATGCGGAAGTCCCACCCGTCGAGCAGTCCGGCCGCGTCGGCGGCGGGCCCGGGAAAGGGGCCGGCGGCCAGCAGCAGTGGCACGATGGTGCGGGCGGCGGGCGAGACGATGTCCGTCTGCATGTCTGCGAACCGGCCCGGCGTGAAGCCGCCTTCGGGTACGGCGGCAAGGAGCTGCCGCAGGCGTTCCGCCCGGTAGCTCGACGGGAGGTCCCGCATGATGAAATGCGGATAGCCGGCGGGTGCCAGGTACTCGTTGGCACTCGCGACGCGCCCGTCCGGCGGATTCGCTTCACTTGGGAGGGCGGCGCCTTGCAGCCGCCCGATCCACGCGCTGCCGGGGTCCGTGCCGTCCACGGGCAGGAAGCCGTCGCCCGTGGCCCGGACCGGAATGCGCCCCGTCATCACGTAACCGATGTTGCCGTCGCTGTCGGCGTGCACCGCCGTCTGGACGACCGCCTCGAGTTCGCCAATGGCCTCGCCGAAGGCGGCGCCCGTCGCGGCGCGCACGCTCCGGAACGCCGCCCGCTGCGAGCGGTCCGTGTTGCGGAGCTCGTCCGACCGGAACGCGACGACCTGCCCGGGACCGGCGAATGCGAATTCAGGGAGGTCCGATACGACGGGTCCGTGCCGGGTGGCCCGGACCGTCAGGCGGACCGGGTCGGCACCCCTTACCCGGACCGTCTCCACTTGGACGTGGAAGGGTTCGGATTCCGTCGAGGTCAGGTACGACCCGGGATCGGCCGGGTCCACGGTTTCGATGTAGAGATCCTGGACGTCGGCGTAGACCGAGGTCATGCCCCAGGCTACCTCAGCGTTGCGGCCGATCGGGACCGCGGCGATCCCCGGCAACGTGCCGCCCCACACCCGGAAGCCGGGGGCCTCGAGGTGGGCGAGGTACCAAACCGACGGCGCGGCGAAGCGCAGGTGCGGATCGCTCGCGAGGAGAGGCTTGCCGTTTGCGGAATGCCGCCCTGCCACCGCCCAGGCATTGGATCCGGCCAACGGAGCGTCGACGGCGCGCCAGAGCTCGCGGAGACGCTCCTCGCCCAGCGTCTCGAGGAGGCGAGCGCGCGCCGCTTCCGTGTTCGCGTTGCCGGAGAGGAGCGTCCCCATCATCTTGATTGCGAGGATGCTGTCCGCCGGCGTCCAGCGCTCGGGGGATAGTCCGAGGAGCCGCAGCTCGAAAGGGCGATGGCCGCTGTCGAGCGCCGCGTTCACACCGTCGGCGTAGCCCTGCAGCAGGTCCCGTGTCTCCGGGTCGAGCGCGGCCGCCACCGCGTCGGCAGCACGCGCGTAACCGATCGTCCGGAACCTGCGGTCCAGTGGCAGCGCGCCCGCACCCATGATTTCCGCGAGGCGGCCGCGGCCGGCCCGCCGGGCGAACTCCATCGCGGTGAAGCGGTCCTGGGCGTGCACGAACCCGAGGCCGAACCAGGCGTCGCGCTCGCTGCCAGCAGCGATGTGGGGGACGCCGTGCGCGTCGCGGACGATTTCCAGCGAACTCGCGATTCCACGGACCTCGAGCGTTCCGTCAAGCCGGGGCATGGCGGCCTGCAGCGCGAGCAGCGGCAGGGCCAAGGCTACCGCCGCTGCGCCCAGCAAGGCGGCCAGGCCCAGGCTCAGGACGGGCTTCAGCCCGGCCCGAGGCCGGGTGCTATCGCTCACGCACCAGTTCCAGGATGCGCGCGCGGTCGGCGTCGAGTTCCGGCACCGGTCCCCGCGCGGCCGGGTCCGGGTGCCCCGACAGTTTGATCGGGTTGCCCGCGATCTTGAGGCCGTCGACGCCCCCGCCCGCGATTTCAACCAGCATGTTCCGGGCTCGCACCTGGGGGGACGCGACCGCGTCGGCGACGTCGTTGAGCGGGCCGGCCGGAATCCCGGCTGCTTCGAGCCGGTTCAGCCATGCGGCGCGAGGCGCGGCGGCGAGGCACGCGTTGAGTTCCGCCTCCAGGGCCTCGACGTTGTCGATGCGGTCCCGGTTGGATGCAAAGCGGGAGTCGTCGGCGAGCGCCGGGCGCCCCAGGACGCCCGCGAGAGTCCGGAACATGCGATCGTTGCCGGCGGCCAGGACAAGATGCGCGTCCGCTGCCTGGAAGCATCCGAACGGGGCGATGGCCGGGTGCCGGGCGCCCGAGGGGGGCGGGGCCACGCCGGTGGCGAAGTAGCGGGCCACCGCGTTCTCGAGGATCGCGATCTGGCAGTCGAGCATGGCCACGTCGATCTGTTGCCCGAGGCCCGTGCGGTTCCGTTCGTGCAGGGCGGCGACGATGCCAATGGCAGTGAACAGCCCGGCCGCGATGTCGCCGATCGAGGTGCCGACGCGCGTCGGCGGGCCATCCGCGTGCCCCGTCAGCGACATCAGCCCGCCCATTCCCTGCACGATCATGTCGTAGGCTGGCCGACTGGCCCACGGCCCGGTCTGGCCGAACCCCGAGGTAGACGCGAGAATCAGACGTGGATGGGCGGCGTGCAGCACGGACCATCCGAATCCCAGGCGCTCGAGGGTACCGGGCCGAAAGTTCTCGACCAGCACGTCGACCTGCCCGGCCAGCTTCCCGAACACCGCTCGGTCGGCGTCGTCCTTGAGGTCGAGCGCGATGCTTTCCTTCCCGCGATTGAGAGAACCGAAGTAGGCAGACGTGTCGCCGATCCATGGACCGAAGGTGCGCGCGTCGTCACCATCGCGCGGTTCGACCTTGATCACGCGCGCGCCGAGGTCGCCGAGCACCATGGTGGCGAACGGGCCCGCGAGCACGCGGGTGAGATCGAGAATCGTCACGCCCGACAAGGGACCCGATGGCGGCACGGGAGTGGCGGAAGGATGATCCATGTATTGGCTCCGGCTGCTGGCGTGATCGTTTCGGTGCCTACCATCAGTGAATGCCGGACCACGGGGAGCATGCCCAGTCCGGCTGGGGCACGCGCGGATGGTACCGGCCCGCGCCAGGGGCTGCCGGAGGTCGTGAATCCGC
>JAGWAT010000031.1:18213-38023 GCA_021296265.1 Alphaproteobacteria bacterium
CCCGCCACCATGGTTTCCGAAGGTCCGTCAGATGCGCGCCTTCGCCGGCACCCACGATGACGTAGGGGTTTCCCTCGATCCGCACCGCGTTGGCCAGAACTTCCAGCGCAGGCCCGTTCAGTGGAATCATCTTGGCCCCACTCTTGGCGTCGCGCCAGCGCAACTCCGCTGCGTCCAGATCGACGTCCTCCCAGCGAAGCGTCCGGATTTCGCCGAGCCTGCAGCCGGTCAGCATGAGCAGGCGGATGGCGGCCACGACCGCCGGCGTCTCCACGCCTCGACCTCGGCCAGCCCCGAGCCGAGCCGGGCAAATTCCTCCTCGATCAGGAACCGATTCCGCCGCTTCTCCTTGTACTTCTGTACGGAGCGACACGGGTTCCCGCCGTCGGTGCGCAGACTCCAGGCTTCCGCGAGGTCGAACATCTGCCGTACCAAGTCGAGGATCCGGTTCCCCTGATGGGGCGTGCCTCGGCAACGACCCCGTCTACTCGGCAATCTAGGACTTCACCCATCGAGGCGGCCAGCCGCGTCGATTGCAAGCAACTTGGCACGAGCACGCTGTTGGATCGGCGTGGGCAGTCCGCGAACGGCATAGCCTGCGAAGATGGCCGCTGTGCGCTTATTGGCAAAGCTCTTGATCACGGACCAACGTAACGATAGGCGTTACGGCATGTCGAATGCCGGGAGAACTGGATAGCAACCAGTGATGGCGACAAAACCGTTGCGCCGGCCCTTATAGGATCTGAAATCGTGACTGCGCACGCTTCACGGGCTCGGCCAACGCTATTGGTTCGCCTAGTTTGCTTCTACAGTAGCTGCGGCGTCGGGCCCGGAGGCGGCACGGCGCACAGGGGAAGATCGGGCATGAACATCGAATTGACCAGTGCGGACCGGGCCTTTCGCGACGAGGTCCGCGCGTTCCTTGCCGGCAGTTTGCCGCCCGACATTCGGCGGCGTGTCGAGCACGGCCTCGAGCTGCGGCGCGACGACTATGCGTCGTGGCACCGGATTCTCCATGACAAGGGCTGGGTGGCACCCGGTTGGCCGGTGGCCCGCGGCGGTACCGGCTGGACCCCGATGCAGCGCTACCTGTTCGACGAGGAGGCCGCGGCGGCCAGTGCGCCGCGGATCATGCCGTTCGGCGTGAACATGGTGGGGCCGGTGATCTTCACGTTCGGGGATGCGGCCCAGAAGGCCCGCTATCTCCCGCGGATCCTGTCGGGCGAGGACTGGTGGTGTCAGGGCTATTCCGAACCCGGTGCCGGGTCCGACCTGGCCAACCTGCGTACCAGGGCGGTGCGCGACGGTGACGTCTACGTCGTCAACGGGCAAAAGACCTGGACGACGTCGGCCCACTGGGCTGACCACATCTTCTGCCTGGTCCGCACCGACCCGGATGCCGCCCGGCCGCAGCAGGGCATTTCCTTTCTCCTGATCGACATGCGCTCGCCTGGAATCTCGGTGCAACCGATCATCACGATCGACGGCGGCCACGAGGTGAACGACGTCTTCTTCGAGGACGTCCGTGTGCCGGTCGAGAATCTCGTCGGCGAGGAGAACCGCGGGTGGACGTACGCGAAGTTCCTGCTGAGCTTTGAGCGCGCCGGGATCGCGGATGTGGGGCGCTCGAAGAAGCAGGTCGCGAATCTCAAGCGGATCGCGGCCGCCGAGCAGTCCAACGGACGCCCGCTGTCCGAAGACGATCGATTCCGGGAGAAGATCGCCGCGCTGGAAATCGATCTGCTTGCACTCGAGTTCACGGAACTGCGGGCGCTCAGCCGGCAGACGGCGGGCAAGGAACCGGGAACCGAGGCCAACATCCTCAAGATCCGCGGCACGGAGATCCAGCAGCGGATCACCGAACTCACCCTCGAGGCGGTGGGCACATACGCCAATCCGTACGTGCCGGAGGCCCTGCGGGACGGCTGGAACGAGGACCCCATCGGCCCGGAGTACGCGGCGGCAGCGGCGCCGAGATACTTCAACTGGCGCAAGGCCTCGATCTATGGGGGATCGAACGAGATCCAGAAGGGCATTGTTGCCAAGCTCGTGCTGGAACTCTGAGGCGCCGCCATGGACCTGACATACAGCGAAGACCAGACACTGCTGTCCGAGAGCATCGCCCGGTTCATCCAGAACGACTACGACTTCGAGACCCGCCGTCGCATTGCCGCCAGCGAGCACGGACTTGATCCCGCGGCATGGGCGCAGTTCGCGGACCTTGGCTGGCTGGGC
This sequence comes from Alphaproteobacteria bacterium, assembly GCA_021296265.1. Taxonomy (GTDB): domain Bacteria; phylum Pseudomonadota; class Alphaproteobacteria; order TMED109; family TMED109; genus VXPW01. The sequence continues at coordinate 20,449 of JAGWAT010000031.1, forward strand.
ATTCCGTTCAGCGAAGAGGAGGGCGGACTGGGCGCCGACCCGGTGGCCGTGATGATCCTGATGGAGCAGTTCGGCCGCGGACTGGTCGTGGAGCCGTACGTGCCGAGCATCCTCCTCGGCGGCCGGTTGATCGCGGCGGCCGGGAATGCGGCCCAGCGCGAGCGCTACCTCGGTGACCTGATCGCGGGCCGGACCCAGCTCGCCTTCGCGCACGGGGAACCGGGCGGGCGCTATGCACTGGCCCATGTGGCAACGCGCGCGGAACCGGGGTCCGGCGGCTTCACGCTGTCTGGACAGAAGGCCGTGGTGCACAACGCCGCCGCGGCCGACTTCCTCGTCGTCTCGGCCCGCAGCAGCGGCGAGCCGGGGGCGTCCGAGGGCATCTCGCTGTTCGTGGTACCGCGCGGTGCGGCCGGGCTGAGCATCCGTTCCTACGGGACGGTCGACGGCCTGCATGCCGGGGAAGTGGCGCTGGACGGCGTGGAGGTGGGCGAGGAGGCCCAGCTCGGTGTACCGGGCGAGGCCTTTCCCGTCATCGAGGGAGTGACGGACACCGCCGTCGCCGCCGTGTGCGCGGAGGCAGTCGGCATCATGGATCGCATGCGGGAGATGACGCTGGACTACATCAAGACCCGCCAGCAGTTCGGGCGACCGCTCGGATCGTTTCAGGTCCTGCAGCACCGCGCGGTGGACATGCTGATCACCTGCGAGGAGGCGCGCTCGCTGGCGTTGATGGCGACACTCAAACTTGACGGGACCGCTGCCGAACGGCGGCGCGCGGTGTCGGCGGTCAAGGCGCACGTCGGGAACGCAGGCCGGAAGTTGGGGCAGGAGGCCGTGCAGCTGCATGGCGGCATGGGCGTGACCGACGAACTCGCGCTCGGTCACTACTTCAAGCGGTTGTCCATGATCGACACGTTCTTCGGGGATACCGCTCATCATCTCGACCGGTTTGCCCGGAACTCGTGAGACGTCGGTCGCGCCCGAGTGCAATGGGGTGTGCCGGGAACTACACTCGTACTCCGCAAGGCAGCGACAGCGGGAGGGGCGGATGATGGTCTGTCCGGAGGCACTCGCTCGGAGCTGGAAGCCTGCCCGCCGGCGCCGCGGGGTGCGGCGCCCGCAGGCCGGCTGATCGCCGCCGCCCTCGCCGATGCAGCCGCTCCGTCCGATCCCCGAGGGGCGTTCCCGAGCGGGGCATCCGGCACCGGAGCGCGGGGCGGGCGCGGCTGACGATCCACTCGGAGTTACCGAACTCGAGGGTGCTGGCCCGGCGCCGGTGCTGCTCGTGTGCGAGCATGCATCCAACGCATTCCCGGCACAGTTCGGATCACTGGGGCTCACCGAGCAGGACCGGGGGAGCCACATCGCCTGGGACCTCGGCGCCCTCGACCTTGCCCGGGCACTTGCGGGAGAGCTCCGCGCCCCCCTGATCTCTGCCCGGGTATCGCGCCTCCTCTTCGACCTGAACCGGCCGCCCGACGCCCCGGACGCGATAGCCGCTCGCAGCGAAGCGACGGACGTTCCCGGGAACACCGGTCTCACGGCGCCGGAACGGCAGGCGCGGGTCGACGCCATCCACGCGCCCTGGGTCGCCGCGATGGCCGGCGCCATCGACGCGGTTCGGCCCGCTGCACTCGTCAGCGTTCACAGCTTCACGCCCGTCTTCGCGGGCCGCCCGCGCACCACCAAGATCGGGATCATCCATGACCGCGATGCGCGACTGGCATCGGCGGTCCTGGCCCGCTCGGGCGCCCAGGGCTGGGAGCGGAATCGACCCTACGGTCCCGCCGACGGAGTCACCCACACGCTCAGAACCGTTGCCCAGCCGCATGGCCTCCTGTCGCTGATGGTCGAGGTCCGGAACGACCTCTTGCACAGCGCCGCTGCCATCGACGGGGTTGCCGACGCACTGGCGCGCGTGCTCGTCCCATCGCTCGAAGCGTGCGGCGTGCCGATGCGGGATCGGGCGGCATGAGCGCCGCCATGCGCCGTTACGTGGCCGCGATCGACACGATCAACCGCCGGCTCGGGCGCATCGTGATGTACGGCATCTTCGCGATCATGGGCATCCTCCTCTGGTCCTCGATGTCCAAGACGTTCTTCGACCCCTCGCTCTGGACGCTCGAGATGGCGCAGTTCGCGATGGTGACGTACTACATCCTGGGAGGTCCGTACGCGATCCAGACGGGTGCGAACGTGCGGATGGACCTGTTCTACGGATCCTGGTCGCCCCGCACGAAGGCGTGGGTCGACACCTTCACCGTGTTCTTCCTGATCTTCTACTTGGGTGTCCTGCTCTGGGGCGGCATCGATTCCACGATGTACAGCTTCCAGTACGGCGGCGAGAGAAGCCCCACCGCCTGGCGCCCGTATCTCTGGCCGATCAAGGTGATCATGGTGGTGGGCATCGTGCTGATGCTGCTGCAGGCCGTCGCGGAGCTCTGCAAGGACGTGCTGAGAATTCGCGGCGAGGCGCCCTGATGTCGTACGAACTCATCGCCATCCTCATGTTCTCGACGATGATGGTGATGCTATCGACGGGCCAGCGCGTCTTCGGCGCCATCGGCTTCGTCGCCGTCCTGGCCGCGCTCCTCCTGTGGGGAGATCGGGGCGGCTACGACCTGGGGTTCTCCGCCGCCATGAAGCTCATGAAGTGGTACCCGCTGCTGACCCTGCCGATGTTCATATTCATGGGGTACGTCCTGTCGGAATCGAAGATCGCCGATGATCTCTACCGGATGTTCCACGTCTGGACCGGCGGGATGGCGGGCGGGCTCGCCATGGGCACGATCGGCCTCATGGTGCTGGTGTCCGCCATGAACGGGCTGAGCGTCGCCGGCATGGCGATCGGCGCCACCATTGCGCTGCCCGAACTGCTGAAGCGCAACTACGACAAGCGCATGGTGACGGGAGTCATTCAGGCGGGGAGTTCGCTCGGCATCCTGGTTCCGCCATCCGTGGTCCTCGTCCTCTACGCGATGATCGCGCGCCAGCCGGTGGGGCAGCTCTGGCTCGCCGGGGTGTTCCCCGGGCTCATGATGGCCGGGCTCTTCGTGTTCTACATCTGGCTGCGATGCCGGATCACGCCCGCTCTCGGCCCCGTCCTGCCCCGGGCCGAACGCGACGTTGCCCGGGCCGAGAAATACCGCCTGCTTCGCGCCGGCCTGCTGCCCCTGTTCATCTTCGCGGTGATGATCTTGCCGTTCGTCAACGGCTGGACGTCGCTGGTGGAGTCGTCCGCGATCGGCGCGCTGGCCGCCTTCCTTGCCGCCGTCGTCCGGCGGCGGATGACGCGGCAGGTATTCGAGAACTCGCTGCGGAATACGCTCCGCATCAGTTGCATGTTCATGTGGATCATCCTCGCCGCCCTCGCGTTCGGCGCGGTATTCGACGGCCTTGGCGCCGTGCGCGCGATCGAGAACCTGTTCACGAATCACATGGGACTATCGCCGTGGACGATCCTGATCCTCATGCAGCTGTCGTTCATTCTGATGGGCACGTTCCTCGACGATACGGCGATGCTCGTGATCGTCGCCCCGCTCTACGTGCCGCTCGTCGATGCACTGGGATTCAACCTCATCTGGTACGGGGTCCTCTACACGATTACCACGCAGATCGCCTACATGACCCCGCCGTTTGGATACAATCTCTTCTTGATGCGCGCCATGGCCCCACCGGAAGTCACGCTGGGTGACATCTACCGATCGATCATCCCCTTTGTCGGCGTGATGATCGTGGCGCTCTCCCTCGTCATGAGCTTCCCGGAAATCGCGCTGTGGCTGCCCGGCCACGTATACGCGAACTAGCCGGTGCGCCCGCCTGCAAGGAGTGACACCATGACCACACGGCGCAAGCTTCTGAAAGCCGCCGCGGTCGCACCGGCCGCTGCCATCGCGACACCCGTATTCGCCCAGGCGCAGATCACCTGGCGCATGCAGACCTACGCCGGTCCCGCCCTGGCCGAGCACGTGGTGAAGCCGGCGATCGACATGTTCAACAAGATCGCGGGCGAACGGATGCAGATCGAGCTGTTCTTCGCTGACCAGCTCGTGCCCACGGGCGAGCTGTTCCGTGCGATGCAACGCGGGACGATCGACGCGGTGCAGTCCGACGACGATTCCATGGCCTCGCCCACCGAGGTCACCGTGTTCGGCGGGTACTTTCCCTTTGCGTCGCGCTACTCGCTCGACGTGCCCGTCCTCTTCAACCAGTACGGCCTCAACGAGATCTGGGATGCCGAATACGCCAAGGTCGGCGTGAAGCATATTTCGGCGGGCGCCTGGGACCCCTGCCACTTCGCCACCAAGGACCCGATCCACTCGCTGGCCGACCTGCAGGGCAAGCGGGTTTTCACCTTCCCGACGGCGGGCCGGTTTCTTACCCAGTTCGGGGTCGTTCCCGTCACGCTGCCCTGGGAAGACATCGAGGTCGCCGTCCAGACCGGCGAGCTCGACGGGATCGCTTGGTCGGGCATCACCGAGGACTACACGGTCGGCTGGGCCGATGTGACGAACTACTTCCTCACGAACAACATCTCGGGCGCCTGGATCGGTTCGTTCTACGCCAACATGGACCGCTGGAACGAGATTCCCGAGGATCTACAGCTGCTCCTCCGGGTTATCTGCGACCAGTCGCACTATTACCGCCAGTGGTGGTACTGGGGCGGCGAGGCCAGCCTGCGCGTCCATGGCACGAAGATGGAGCTCACATCGATCCCGGACGCGGAGTGGGCCCAGGTGGAAGCCGCCGCGCGCGTCTTCTGGGACGAGGTCGCAGCTGAGTCGGAGACCAAGGCCAAGGTGGTCGAGATCTTCAAGCAGTACAACGCGGACATGGAGAAGGCCGGCCGGCCGTATCGGTACACTTAACCCGTTCACGGGGCGGCCCCGCGGAGTGACCGGGGCCGCCTCCTGAACCGTGATCCGCGATCCGCCCCGTACCAGGCGGTCATCACCGCGCGGCCCGTCGCCGCGACACGGTCCAACCACGCACCGCTCGGTCGGGCGCGGGAAGCCCATGTCATGGCCGCGATCCGCCGGGCACGGGGTGTCGCTTGGAACGTGCCTGAGGACCTCCCATGGCCACGAACCTGCAGTGCATATCACCCGTCGACGGGACGGTTTACGCCGAACGTCCGGCGCTGACCGCCGACGCTGCACGGGCGACGGCGGCCAGCGCCCGGAGGGCCCAGCCGGCCTGGTCCGCTCGCCCCCTGGAGGAGCGCATCGAATTCGTCTTGGCGGGTGTCGCCCGGATCGGCGCGCAAAACGATGACATCGTGCCGGAGCTTGCCTGGCAGATGGGCCGGCCGGTCCGCTACGGCGGCGAATGGGGTGGCTTCAACGAGCGTTCGGATCACATGGCCGGGATCGCGGCGGCCGCCCTCAGGGACATCGAGGTCGAAGACAGTTCCCGGTTCCGGCGCCTGATCCGTCGTGAACCGCGCGGCCTCGTCCTCGTCGTGGCCCCGTGGAACTACCCCTACATGACGGCGATCAACACCGTTGCTCCGGCGTTGATCGCGGGCAACGCCGTGGTCCTGAAGCATGCGACGCAGACCCTCCTCGTCGGGGAGCGCCTGGCGAATGCCTTTCACGCGGCGGGTGTACCGGAGGACGTGTTCCAGCACCTGTTCCTGAAGCATGACACCACGCTCACGCTGATTCGCGAACGGGCATTCGATTTCGTGAACTTCACGGGATCGGTGCGCGGCGGGCGGGCCATCGAAGACGCGGCCGCCGGCACCTTCACGAGTCTGGGCCTGGAACTCGGCGGCAAGGATACCGGCTACGTGACGGAGGACGCCGACCTCGAGGCCGCCGTGGCCACCCTCATGGGCGGGGCCATGTACAACTTCGGCCAGTGCTGCTGCGGGATCGAGCGGACCTACGTCCATGCCTCCCGCTACGAGGCATTCGTGGACGGCACCGTGGCCTTTGCCGAGGCCTACAAGCTCGGCAACCCGCTCGAACCGGATACCACCCTCGGGCCCATGGCCCACCGGCGGTTTGCCGCCGAGGCCCGCGCGCAGGTCGAAGAAGCGGTGCTGGCCGGTGCGACGGCGCACGTCCGCGCCTTCCCGGAGGATGACGGCGGCACCTATCTCTCGCCGCAGGTCCTGACGGACGTGGACCATTCCACGCGCATCATGCGCGACGAGACCTTCGCTCCGGTGGTCGGCATCATGAAGGTGGCAGGTGACGACGAAGCGCTTGCCCTGATGAACGACAGCGATTTCGGCCTCCCGACCTCGCTCTGGACGACTGATGCAGAGCGCGCCGAGGCGCTGGGGCACCGCGTCGAAACCGGAACCGCGTTCATGAATCGTGCCGATTACCTCGATCCAGCACTTTGCTGGACGGGCTGCAAGCTCACGGGCAAGGGCGGGGGGCTCTCCGAGATCGGCTATCACAACCTCACCCGTCCGAAGTCTTTCCATCTGAAAAAGGTCGCGGGATGACGCTGCGCGCCGACTGGTCGTACCCGACGTCGATCCGGTTCGGCCTCGGACGCATCGGCGAGTTGCCCGACGCCTGCGTCGAAGCGCGCATCCAGAGACCTTTGCTGGTCACGGACGGAGGGCTTGCGGCGCTGCCCGTGACGCAGACCGCGCGCGAAATCCTTGAGTCCGCCGGGCTTGGCCGCGCGCTCTTTGCGGACGTCGATTCCAATCCCAGCGATACGAACCTGGAGGCCGGGCTGACCCGGTTTCGTGACGGCGGCCACGATGGTGTGGTGGCGTTCGGCGGCGGCTCCGGCCTGGACCTCGGGAAGGCGACCGCCTTCATGTCCGGCCAGTCGCGCCCGGTGTGGGACTTCGAGGATGTCGGCGACTGGTGGCGCCGAGCGAACCCCGACGGGATCGCACCCGTGGTGGCCGTCCCCACGACCGCCGGGACGGGGTCGGAGGTGGGTCGCACCAGCGTCATCCTCAACTCGGAAACCCGGGTGAAGAAGATCATCTTCCATCCCAAGGTGCTTCCGGACGTCGTGATCATTGATCCGGAGCTCACGGTCGGCCTGCCGAGGCCGATCACCGCCGGCACCGGGATGGATGCCTTCGCGCACTGCCTCGAGGCGTACTGCTCACCCCACTACCACCCCATGGGCCAGGGGATCGCGCTCGAAGGCATGCGGCTGGTCCACGAGCATTTGCAACGTGCGTACGCCGATGGCAGCGATCTCGAAGCCCGCTCCAACATGATGGCCGCGGCCATGATGGGGGCGGTCGCCTTTCAGAAGGGTCTCGGCGCCATCCACGCCCTGAGCCACCCCGTGGGCGCTGTCTATGACACCCACCATGGCACCACGAATGCCTGCGTGATGCCCTACGTTCTCGAATTCAACCGGCCGGCCGTCGAGGCGAGTCTGGCCACGGCTGCCGCCTACCTGGGCCTCCGGGGTGGCTACGGCGCCCTCTATGAGCGGGTGATGGAACTTCGCGAAACGCTGGGCATCCCGCAAACGCTGGGCGAGATGGGCGTCGAACGCGACCGTCTCGACGAGCTCACGGCCATGGCGCTCGAGGATCCGTCGGCGGGCAGCAATCCGGTGCCCATGACCGAGGCCAGCACCCGGGCGTTGTTCGAGGCCTGCATGTAGGGAGTTGCGGGAGTGGCCCGTGATCCGAACCGGCCCCGGCCCCGGGTCCGTTGTGGTCGTCACGGGTGCGCCCACATGCCATGGCAGCCGGGGTGATCTGGGTGCCAGACGTCTGACGGCCTGCCCCGCGTACGCTTCCCGTGGTCGGAACACTTCCGCCGACCGGTCCCGGAGGCGTCCTCCCTGCCGCTTCGGGCGACCGCGTCGTGCCTACAGCAGACGTCCGTTCCCGTCGACCAACGGGACGCCGTGCTCGCGCAGGATGCTCTCAATGGCCGCTGCCTTCGCGTCGAGCAACGCCTGCAGCTCCGCCTTCCAGTCAGGCTCGCCGAAGCGAACACCGACCGATATACCGAAATGCAGCCGCAGGTCGGCCTCCGACTCCATCGGAATAACCCGAATCGGAATATCCGGGTTGCTGCGTACGAAGTGCCCGGCAATGGGGCCCCACATGAACGTGAGGTCGATGGTCCCGGCCAGCAGATCTTCCTGCTCGAGCTGTCCCGGCTGCACGTTCGGGTCGCCATGCTGGGACGCGTACGCCTTGGTCAGGCGGTCCAGCAGGCCGTACTTGGCCAACCACAGCGTCCCGGGATTGCGTTCGGCCAGCCCGAAACGGAGTGCTTCCCTCTGCGCGGGATCGAGCGTCAGCAGATCTGCGGGCGCGCGGACGGCATCCAGCCCGCGTCCCTCCACGAAGACCAGTGCGTAGGTTGACCAGTAGTAGGGGTCCGTCGTCGTGGCGAGTTCGAATCCTTTCGGAAGCCCCATCACGACGTCGCATTTGTAGGTACCGTCTTCATCGCGCCCGCGCAGCGTGTTCCGGATGAACCCCATCCGCTGCGGGAACCAGGTGTATTCGACGGGCAATCCGAGTTCTCCGGCCAGCAGCGCAGCGATGCGGTTTTCGAAACCCTCCTGACGGTCATTCGACCAGGGCAGGTAGTGGGCGTCCGCGCAAACCTTGAAGGCAGTGCGTTCCGCACCGGCGGCAGTGCCGGTGAGCGCACACGTGCCTGCAATCGCGAGCGCGAACGCGAGACACCACGCCGTCCCGAGGCCCGCGCGGGAGCGCTCAGTCATCGGTCGTATCGATTCAGCCTGCCGCCGGGCAACACCCCGTCCGACCGTGCCTTGAGGTAGGCGTACAGCTGATCAATGTAGTTCATGACGTTGGGGTTGGTTCCCCAGCCCGGCATCACCCCGATCTGCCCCTCGTAGCCGTTCACGACGACCTCCATGAAGCGATCGAGATCGATCTGGCGGAGCTTCTGGACGAGGCTCGGTCCGATCGTGCTGCCGGCGCCCGTCAGACCGTGGCAGACCTGGCATTGGCTGAAGGCCCGGTAGCCCCGGGTGAGCCAGAGATCGATCTGGCAGGTGCTCAGGTCACCCTCGATTTCGCACTGGATGTGCCCGTCGTAGGGCGGAGGTTCCGCCTCTTCCGCCGTCGCCGAGGCTGCCAGGGCCGTGGCGGTCATCACGGCTCCGGCCGCCAGGCCGGCCACGTTGATCCAAGATGTGTGAAGCACGGTGCAGGCTCCGTGTGCTGAGTGGATCCGCAGAGGCCATCACTGCTGTCGCCGCGCGGCCCCGCCGAATCCGGTTTCCAAAGAAAAACCGGTTGCGGCGTGAACGCCGCAACCGGTCAAGTGGACTAGTGACTGGCGGTCGTGCCGCCCGTCATCGTCTAGCGCGTCAGCCCTACGGGAGCGAGAACACGGTCAGCACGCCACCAAGCTGGGTGTGCTGGTTCAGACCTCTGTAAGCGCCGACGGCGCCAAGGCCGTCAGTGTCGCCCTCCAGGCCCGCGGCCATGCCGATGCCGGCCCAACCGCCCACGCCGGACAGCACGCCGACGTATTGCTTGCCTTCGAAGGTCCAGGTGTTCACGTTGCCGATGATGCCGGACGGAGTCTTGAAGCTGTACAGCTCCTCTCCGGAGTTGGCGTCGACAGCCTTCAGGCGGCCGTCGAGGGTCCCGTAGAAGACGATGTCACCGGCGGTCGCCAGGGCACCACTCCAGACGGAGAACTGCTCCGGCACGGACCACACGATCTCACCCTTGGCAGCATCCCACGCGATGAAGTTGCCGAGGTTGTCGGACCCGTCACCGGTTACCCGGCCGGCGGGGAACATGCTCAGCGTGGCACCGACGTACGGCTGCCCGGAAACGTACTCGACGCGGAACGGCTCGTAGTCCATGCAGACGTGGTTCGTCGGCACGTAGAAGAGGCCGGTGCGTGGTGAGTACGCGGCAGGCTGCTGGTCTTTCGAGCCAAGCGCTGCCGGGCAGACGTTCTGGGTGTTGACGTCTTCACCCTGCTGGTCGGTGCTGTATTCCGCCACGACCTGCGGGCGACCGGTCTCCATGTCGACGTGCGTAGCCCAGTTGGTGGCCGGGTCGTACTTCTCGGCGACCAGCAGTTCACCCGTGACACGGTCGAGCGTGTAGCCGAAACCGTTACGGTCGAAGTGCACGATCACCTTGCGCATGGCGCCATCGATTTCGATGTCGGCGAGGATGCCCTCGTTGACACCGTCGTAGTCCCACTCGTCGTGCGGGGTCATCTGGTAGACCCACCGGGCCATCCCCGTGTCTGCGTCACGGGCGAAGATGGTCATCGACCACTTGTTGTCGCCCGGGCGGACCACCGGGTTCCAGGTGCTCGGATTGCCGGTGCCGTAGTAGACGAGGTTCAGGTCAGGGTCGTACGTGAACCAGCCCCACGTGGTGCCGCCGCCGATCTTCCACTGGTCACCTTCCCAGGAGTCCAGGCTGGAATTTGGGCCGACCGGCTCCATCATATGGGTGGTCATTTCGGGATCGATGAGCATTTCATCGTCCGGACCCGTGCTGTAGCCCTTCCACGCCAGGCTTCCATCGTTGATGTTGTACGCAGCGAGGAAGCCGCGGACACCGAACTCACCGCCGCTGATGCCGGTGTACACCTTGTCGTTGATGACGATCGGCGCGTTGGTGTTGGTGGAGCCGGCAGACGGGTCACCGTTCACCACGCTCCAGATCACCTTGCCCGTGTTCGCGTCGAGCGCGACCAGGGTGGTGTCCGCCTGCTGCAGGAAGATCTTGCCCTCGGCGTAGGCCAGGCCACGGTAGACCGTGTCACAGCACATCACCGGGATGGTGGCCGGATCCTGTACCGGGACGTACGCCCAGTTGATGGTCTGGTCGGCGAGGTTGATCGAAAACACCTTGTTCGGGAACGGGGTGTGAACGTACATTGTCCCGCCGATGACCAGCGGGCCACCTTCGTGCCCGCGAAGGACCCCTGTGGAGAAGGTCCAGGCGACCTGGAGATCACCCACGTTGCCGGCGTTGATTTCGGAAAGCGGGCTATATCGGGAACCGTCGTAGGTACGGCCCCACATCGCCCAGTTGTTCACGTCGGCGCTGAGCGCCTTGACGTCGTCGTTGGCCGATACAGAGACCGGCACTGCGACAAGCACCCCCATCGCCACCGAGACGATGAGGGAGAGAATTCTGGTAGTCATGATTCTCATCCGTTGCATGGAATTCGGTGATTTGGCGCTCCCCCTGCGCTGACCAGTAGCCTGGCCCCGCAAGTTGCGGGAACGCTCCCGTCACACCGACCACACGGGACCCGCCGAGCGCACTGAAGCGGGTGCGGATGGCCAGCCCCTAGATTAAAGCACCAAACTGCACGTAATGCATGCCTTCTTGTACGTCACAGTTCGCAACCGACGCCGCCCAGCGATGATTCCGCCTTCGTTTACGCGCGGGCTGACCGGGGCGGTCTCCGGCAGGCACCCCCTGGTCGGGGCGCATCCGGGCGACTGTCGCACAGGCCCTCCGCGCCCTCCGGCACCGCATCCATCCCGGATCGTGGGTCGGCGCCGCCGGCTGCGCCCGGTCAACTCGGTTCGTCGCCGCCCGCTCTTCTCCGAGAGACGAAACACGAGGTTTCGGCGTCCTCGTGCAGAGTCTGGAACTGTTCGATACGCGACCTTGCCTCCGGCGCCGCGTCGCGAAAGATGCCGCCCCGCTCACCCGGGGTGGAATACAGGAAGTTCAGCGTCTCGGCCGTCGTGTAGTCTTCATAGGAGATCTGCGACGCGATCCGGTCGATCATGCAGACGCAGGGGTAGAGCGTGTCGTAGCTTTGTCCGCCCTCCAGATTCATGCAGGCCAGGACGAATTCGACGCGGGCCTGTGTGGGAAAATCGTTGGCCAGCGCACGCTCGAGACCGGGCGCAACGACCACCGCAAGTGCCAGCACTACCTTCTTCATCACTCGACGCGCCCGGCCGACAGGAGAGTTCCGCATGATACTCGATGACAGCGCGTTCGGGCATGGACGGGCAGGAAGATGGCGGATGAGGAACCTGCTGGTCGGGGTTGCGTCCGCCCGGCGCCGGTGGCTGCCCGCACTCGTCGTGGCCATGGCAGCGGCGGTCCCGGCCCAGCCGCAGGCGGCCGACGCACCGAAGCGCGTGGCGGTGCTGGATATCGAGCTCCTGAAAGCCGACTACCTGCCCGACGCCCATACGGTCACCACGGAGGAACGGCGCCGCCTCGACATCGTGGCCGAACTGATCCGCGCGCGGTTGCGCGAAGAGGGTTACGACCCGGTGCCCGCCGCGGCCACGCGGGAGGCAATCCGGGAAGCCAGTCCCTTGCAGCGGCTGCATGCCTGCAACGGCTGCGAACGGGACATCGCGCGCAGTCTCTCGGCGGACTGGGTGCTGGTGGGATGGGTCCAGTTTGTCAGCAACCTCATTCTCAACCTCAATGTCGTAGCCATTGATGTCGAGACGGGAGCTTCCGTTGCGCGCGCGTTCGTCGACCTGCGGGGCAACACCGAGCGAACCTGGCGGCACGCCACGACCTACATGCTCGATCATATTCTCGTGGACCGGCTCGCCGCGCGCCAGTGAGGCCGATGTCTCCCGGTCCCGCCGGCCAGCAGCAGCGCCTGCGCCGGCGGTGGGGCGGTGCGTCCGCCTATTGCCCCTCGGTCCGCTCCACCGGCGAGACTTCGGTCAGTTCGAGCTCGGCAGCTTCCCAGCCGTCGGTGCCTTCGGGGTACCAAACGATCGACGTGTAGTTCCAGTCCAGAGCGCGCCGCGCCGCATTCCACGACATCCAGCAGTCGCTGAGGCAGAAAAAGACGATCGTCCGTGTCCGGTCGCCGCCGGTGAGCCGTTCCAGGTTCGCGCGAAAGTAGTTCTCCTCTTCGACCGGTAGCACGCCGAGGCCCACGTTCGGCAGCCACACGGTCCCGGGAAGGCTGTCCCGGATCGGCGGCAGCCACAGGTGGTCCTGGCTGTCGCGCACGATCCTTGGCGGCCGAGGTGACGGCATCACGTCGATCAGCAGCGGGTCGCGTTGCTCCAGCAGGGCGAGAAGCTCCCCGGTGGTGGCCACGGTGGCGCCCTCGAGCGAGCAGGGCACCGCCGCCCGGAATTCGGACGTGCGATACGCCGCCGGCTCATCGGGAAGGCACGCGTGATCGTCCGCCGAACCCGGGTTCGGCGTCAGCAGCGCCGACAGGGCGATGGCGAGGCCGAGGGAAACTGCCGCGGCCAACGGCGCCGCCCGCCGCCACGCCGCCGTTGTCGAGTTCTGCGGGCCCGACCTCATGGGTTCAAAGGACCCTGCGGCGAGGCCGGGGCGCCGAGCCCGGTTCCCGGGGCAGGCATGCGGACAGGGCCTCGCTCTTTCGACGACGCCCCGTGCCGGCCATTGGCGGCAGGCCCGCCGGATGTGCCGCGATTGCTTGCCCGGCCCGGGGATCTGGGCATGAAGAGTCTCCATTGCATAATCTGGTGGGGGAAGCGGAGATCAGGGACATGTCGCAGGGAATTGCACGGGCGGTGACGGGCTCGACCGATTTGCGGCCGGCGCTCCGCTCGCGGGCCCTGACCGCCTGGCTCTGGCTGGCGGCCGCAGGCGCGGCTCTGGGACCTTCGCCCACCGGCGCTGCGGAAGCCATCCAGCTCACGCCGGTGGCGCAGGGCATCTACGTCTACACGGGTCCGCATGCCGACGCCAGCGGCGGCAACCTGGGTGCGGTCGGGAACTTGGCGATCGTCATCGGCGGTGAGTCCGTGGCGCTCATCGACAGCGGCGGCAGCCTTGCGTTCGGGCGGCAGCTGCGCGCCGCTCTGGAGGAGATTACGGACCTCCCTGTGAGCCATGTGATCAACACGCACGTGCATCCCGATCACCTGTTGGGGAACGCGGCCTTCGCCAGCCCGACGGTCGAGTTTGTCGGGCATCGCCGCCTCGGGGCCGCCCTCGCCGCGCGGGCGGCGTTCTATCTCGAAGCGGGCGCCCGGAACATCGGGCCGGAATTTGCCGGGACGACGGTGGTCGGGCCGACCCTGGAGGTGGCGGATTCCATCCACATCAATCTCGGAGGACGGGTCCTGAAGGTGACCGCGCACGCCACTGCGCACACCGACAACGATCTCACCGTCTTCGATCGACGGACCCGCACGCTGTTTGCCGGCGACCTCGTATTCGTCGAACGCCTCCCGATCGTGGACGGCAGCCTGAAAGGATGGCTGGCCGTGATGGATGACCTCCGGGCCGTGCCGGCAGTGCGGGTGGTGCCCGGACACGGCCCGGCATCCGCGCGCTGGCCAGGTGCGCTCCAAGCACAGGAGCGGTACCTCCGCGCGGTTCTGCGCGACGTGCGGGCCGAGATCGCGGCGGGAGGGACGATCGAAAACGCCATCGGCTGGGTCGCGTCGGAGGAGCGAACGAAGTGGGCACGGTTTGCCGAGGATCACCCCCGGAACGTCACGGCAAGCTTCACGGAACTCGAATGGGAGTAGGGCGGCAGGTTCGCTGGCTGCAGAAGCAGGTGTCAGCGCGGCTTCGTGCTAGAATTGAGCAGGCGCGTCTGCAAACGGGGAATCCATGAAGACTGCCGTTTCCACCTTCTTGCTGGCCATGGCGGTTGGTGTCCCCGCTTGGGGCGCCGCCGAGGACGAGAGTCGCTGGCATGACCTCCGCGAGTCGTTGTTCGGCGACCGCCAGGTTCACGAGGACAGTGGTGTCGTGTCGCTGGAAGCGCCGTACCGGGCCCACGACGCGGCGGTGGTCCCCATCACCTTCGAAGCCGCGTTTCCGCAGACGGACGAGCGCTACGTCAAGACGATCACGCTGATCGTGGACGAGAACCCGTTGCCGATGGCGGGGGAATTCCATTTCACGGAGGCGAGCGGTCGGGCGGCAATCAGTACCCGGATTCGGGTCAATGCCTATACGCACATTCGCGCGGTGGCCGAGACGAATGACGGCGCACTGCACATGGCGAAGCGGTACGTGAAGGCGTCCGGGGGTTGCTCCGCGCCCGCCGGGAAGGATCCGGAGGCCGCGCTGGCCAGCATCGGCAAGATGAAGCTCCGCCGGTCCGGCCCGGTGCTGTGGGGGGAGCCGAACAGCGCGCAACTCCTGGTGAGTCATCCCAACCACACCGGGATGCAGATGGACCAGGTGACGCACCACTACGTGCTGGCGCACTTCGTCGACAGCATTGAAGTGCGCTACGGGGACCGGCCGGTACTGACAGTCGAGTCGAATTTCTCGCTCAGCGAGAACCCGGCCGTCCGGTTTCACTACGTGCCCAAGGAGCCGGGCGAACTGTCGGTCCGGGTGACCGACAGTGACGGGGAGGTGTTCGCGCGCGCATGGAGCGTTCCGACGTCGGTCGCGAAGGCTCCCGGGGCAGGGGAGGCTTCACCGGTCAATCCGGTGCAATAGGGTCGGCGGCGCTCGCCGTTCTCAGGGCAGTGTTGCACGGCACTGATGGCGCTCTGCCAAGTGTGTTGGATGTGAGACCCAAGCGCCGTTAGGCGCGCTTCCCGGCAACTGAAACTCCCTGGCAATGCGGGCCTTTGTGCCGTTGGCATTTGTCCCGAGCGGCGCTTGAGCGACAACGTTCGCTCCGCCCCAGGGGCGAGCCCCCGCGTTCGCGCGCCGCCTGAGTGGATGATGCGCCCATTGCCGTCCTCCACCGGGATCGGCGGACGCGGCAGCTGGACGGGCAGCTGCAACATCAGGGAAAAACCGCGCCTACTAGACAGGGCAAGGTGTTTGAAACGGCTTGCCCGGATAGGACAGGGGCAATGATCAGGTCGGGAGCATTCTGCCAGGCGAACAGAGCGCATAGAGATCAATCCTGAAGTGATGCTGGGCAAGCCTGTGGTCGTTGGTACTCGGATTCCTGTGGAACTGGTACTTCGCAAGCTCAGCGAGGGAGCGACCACGGCGAAATTGGTCAGCACCTATCCGAGGCTGAGCGCCAGGTTCGGTGGCCGGATCCGCATCGACTACCTCGCAACCATTCGTGTCGAATCAGGGGAGCAGCGATGCCCCGAAGTTCGACTGCATAGCACCGCATGCATGAGGCAATTGTGTGTTAAATGAAGAATTTTGTGTGGATATCAGAGACGGCGCTGAATATTTCTTCAGCGGGTTCGCCGGTTCACTCCGGTGCCCCGCCGGCGACCGGGCCGCGCTCCTAGCGGGCATGCCGTCACGCCTGCGGTTCCACGCATCGCCTCGGCCGGGCGGGCGCTGGCGGGAAGGTCACCTTCGGTGAGGGGGCGTGCCGCCCCTGGGGAGGCGCTGCTGCGGCGCACTCGGCCGCCCGGGGCGGTTGCCGCCTGAAGCCCGAGTCGGCCCGCAGGCAACCCTTCACTATGCTTGACCGCTCGCTACGACCCTGCTGAGCACCTTCCATGACGACGTCTTCCTCCGCCGGCTTAGGTCGGGTCGACGCCAACCACGCGCCACTCAGTCCGATTGGTTTCCTCGAGCGTGCTGCCCGCGTCTGGCCCGAGAACATCGCCGTGGTGCACGGGCGGAAGCGCATGACGTGGCGGGCCTTCCGGGACCGGTGCCGCCAGCTGGCCGACGGGCTTCTTCGGGCCGGGATCGGACGTGGCGACACGGTGTCCGTCCTCCTGCCCAACATCCCGGAGATGCTCGAGTGCCACTACGGGATCCCGATGGCCGGCGCCGTGCTGAACCCCTTGAACACCCGCCTGCAGGACCGGGAAATCGCCTTCATCCTCGGGCATTGCCGGGCCAGGGCGCTGATCGTGGATTCTGAATTCGTGGAACTCGCGGAGCGCGCCCTCGGGCATCTCGAGGAGCCCCCCTCGGTGATCGTGGTCGAGGATTCGGAGCGCCCTGAGGCCCGCGATGACGCCGAGATTCGGGGCGCCACGCGGTACGAGGAGGTGCTGGCGGCCGGGTCGGTTGAGTTTCAGTGGATCCCGCCGGCCGACGAATGGGACACGATTTCGGTCCTGTACACCTCAGGCACGGTGGGCAATCCGAAGGGCGTGGTCTTCCAGCACCGGGGCGCCTACCTCAACACGGTCGGCCAGGCGCTCGTGACCGGGATGCGCGCGGATACGTCGTACCTGTGGACCTTGCCGATGTTTCACTGCGATGGCTGGTGTTTCACGTGGGCGTTGGCGGTCGTGGGCGGCAGACACGTCTGTCTCCGCAACATGATGCCGGAGCGCGTGTTTCAGCTGGCGGTCGACGAGCGGGTCAACATGCTCTGCGGCGCGCCCACGGTACTCACCATGCTGATCCACGCCCCGGCGAGCGACCGGCGACGGTTCGAACAGCGGTGCGACGTCTACACGGGCGGCGCCCCGCCGCCGGCGGCCGTGATCGAGGGCATGGAGCAGCTGGGCTTCAGCGTGACCCACCTCTACGGGCTGACCGAGACGTTCGGGCCCGCCACGGTGGGTGTGATCCAGGACGAATGGACCGGGCTGTCGCTGACCGAACGGGCGCGGCGCATGGCCCGTCAGGGCGTGCCGTATCCGACGGTGGGGGATTTGCTGGTGGCCGACCCGGACTCACTTGTCCCGGTGCCGGCGGATGGCGAGACCATCGGCGAGATCCTGATCCGCGGGAACACGGTGATGAAGGGGTACCTGGACAACCCGGAGGCGA
>JAGWAT010000031.1:38106-43199 GCA_021296265.1 Alphaproteobacteria bacterium
GCGGCGAGAACATCTCGAGCATCGAGGTGGAGGACGTGCTGCATGCCCATCCCGACGTGATGGAAGCGGCCGTCGTGGGGTGCGCGCATCCCAAGTGGGGGGAGCGTCCCGTCGCGTTCGTGACGCCCACCCCTGGAGTTGAGCCGCCGGCCGAGCACGACCTGCGCGCGTTCTGCCGCGATCGCCTCGCCGGCTACAAGGTGCCCGAAACCTTCGTGTTCGGGAACCTTCCGAAGACTTCGACGGGGAAGGTCCGCAAGACGGAACTGCGTGAGCGGGCGGCGAGGAACGCTGCCGCCGGGGTCAATCCGGGAGCGTGACGCCGCCGGGCCCGGTCGCGGCGCTGCCCCCGACCGGCCTACCGAGCGTTCCGTTCGAACATGGCGGATCTGACGCGCGCAGCAGGTTTTCGCTACAGCACCAGCGGTTCGGGCGTCATGACCGCTGCGCGCTTGTATTCGGGAGCAGCAGCGCGGCTACGAAGATCGTTGCGGCCGCGACGGACAGAACCAGAAAGAGCGCGGCGAAATCCCAGCGCGCGTGGATGAACGCGATCATTGGCACCGCCGTTGCCGCCACCGCGAACGTGATGACGAATCGAAGCAGGCACTCGTCGTGGTCCGACCAATCAGGACGTCGTTGATGGGAATTTGCCCGAACACCGCCAGCATGAAGCACACGGCGACCAGCAGCGCTGCAGCCCCGGCCAGCTGCTGCATCAGGGCGAATAGCACCACCTGCAGGGCGGCAATGCAGGCGAAGACGGTGCGCAACGGGTAGCGGTCCACGAGGTAGCCAACGACCAGTTGGGCCAGGGCGGCCACCGCAAAGACGAGGAAGGCGTACCAGCCGACCTCCGTACTCGTCCCCGCCAGCTCGTGCAGCCGTTCCTCAAGCACCTTCGGGAGCGCAAATGTCGTGCTCTGGAAGATCAGCCCGCCGACCGCAGTCGTGAAGAACACGATTGCGAACACCCGGAACAGTGAGCGCCGGCTGATGGTGAGCTTTGCGTCGGGGACGGTCTCGTCGTGCCGTTCGCTCACCGTCGTGCGGAGCCGATGGCGGGCACCCGTGTACACGAAGATTGCGTAGGCGCAGCCCACCGTGATGCAGACGGTGCCCGGCACCGCAAAGGCAGCGCGCCAACCCGCCACGTCGATGAGCCGGGCGGCGCAGGCCACCCCCATGTTCCAGAACACGCCGTTGACGGCCAGCGGCACACTGGTTCGGCGCCGCCCTTCCACCACCATGGCGAGGCCGACCGGGTGGTAGATGGCGGCGAACAGGCCGATCAGGAACAGCCCGACCCCGATTTGTAGCGGGGTTTCCGCGAATGCAGTGGCCGCGGCAGCCACGCCGAGGCCGATGAAGAAGACGACCATCATCGCTTCGCGGCTCCACTTGTCGGCGATCCAGCCGGCCGGGAGGGCGCCCACCCCGAACGCGATCAGTCCGGGGATCGCGTATGGGATCAGTTCGGAATAGGAGAGACCCCATTCGCGCACCAGCACGAGCGCGGCGACGGTGGCGAACACCAAAAGGATCAGATGGTCGAAGAAATGGCCGATATTGATAAACAGGAAGCTGATGCGATCGCGTGTCAAGGCTGGGGTCCGCCGATGTCCGTCCGCAACACGATTCGCGCGGTGCGGTGGCGCGGGCGCGGGTCCATCCGCACCCACGGGTTATAGGCGACACCGGGCCAAAGTCGATCGCTCGGCCGGCCGTTCGTGCGGCCGGTGGCTACAGGTATGCTTCGGGTCGTGTCGAGGCGGACGCGAGGTTCCCCATGCAAACGACCCTTCAAGCCGATCGCGTGAACTACGGGCAGCACGAAGCCGCCCTGCAGGCATACATGAGGGAAGGCGAGGCGAGAGCGATGCGGCTCGGCAATCGTGGCCCCATCCGGAGGGACAGCAGCGGCGGGATCCACCCGGACATCCTCGAGGCCTACTGGCGCCACGGTTTCTATGTGTTCGAAGGGGTCCTGCAGGCAGACGAACTTGCCGACATCGAAGTGGATGTCGAGGAGATCCTGTCGCGTTTGCCGGTAAGCAGGGATTCCGATGTGGATGCCCTGGGTCGGCCGGCCCTCGGCGCCGACTGCGAGGCGCCAACCCTGTTCTGGGCCAAGCCGCTCGGGGATCCTTTCGGCGGCACCGACCTTGCCGCCAAGCGGCACCCGGTGAAGATGATCGAGCCGGAGGCCGCGCCCGACGCTCCCGAGGAAGTGGTGTACCTGATTCTCGGCTCTCTCCAGTTTTCCGAGGCCTGCCTTCGGGTGTATGGGCACCCGGACTTGCTCGCGGTAGCGGCAGCCATCAACGGCCACGATTTCGTGCCGTTCAATGAGGCGCTGTTTCTCAAGGAGCCGGGCAGGGGAGCGTCCGTCGCGTGGCACCAGGACGGGGTGACCCACTGGGATTCGCCGAACTGGGATGAGGGGTCGCACGGGTTCAACTTCATGGCGCAGCTTTACGGCTGCACTGCTGCCAACGGCGTGTGGGTGCTGCCCGGATCGCACAAGCTCGGCAAGCTGGACATCGGTTCACTGATCGACGATACCGGGTCGGATCGCATTCGGGGCGCCGTGCCGATTCTTTGCGGGCCCGGCGATGTTGCCATGACCAATCGCCAGGTGGTGCACGGGTCCTTTGCCAACACCAGCGAAGACTGGCGCGTGACCGTGAATTTCGGATTCCACCGTCGTGCCTCGGTTCTGGGCGTGACGACCGGCGGCCTGCACAACGCCGTCGCGCATTACGACGAAGCGCGCATCCAAACGCGGTCCCGGCTGATCGGCTATGCCATCGACGCGAGGCGTCAGCGGTTCCCCGATGAAACCCCGTACGTTTACAAGCCACTGGCGGAAGCAGGCGAGCGCTGTCGGTGGACGGCAGAAGCGAAGGCAGGCATCAGGGACTACAACCTGCTTGATCTTGGGCTCTAGCGGCTGACCGGCAACCTTCCTTGCGGGGAAAGACCGGCGGTCGCCTTCCGGCCCAAACGGGATGCCTAGCTAACTCTCAGCGGTCGGGTCGGAGAGCCGCCTGCGATCCCGGGTACGCCGGGTGCGCGGTCGCGGAAGGTGGAGGCCAGCATCTCGCAAGGGGCCTCGTGCCACCCGGAGCCCCTTCCTATTGCCAGTTCGGATCGCGGCCCGCCCGATAGGCCTCCATGCCTTCGGCAAAATCAGGCCCGGCGACCGCTTGTTCCTGCAGCACCACGTACTTCCGGAAGAACGCATCCCAGCCAAGATCGAAACAGTCGACCAGCAACTGCTTGGAGGCCCGGGCGGCGGCGGAGTTCGAGCGGGCGTACTCGGCCAGCCAGCCTTCGAAGTCTTCCAGGGCGGTGTCTTCTTCCACGAGATGGTCAACCATGCCGATCCGTTCCGCTTCCCTCCCGTCAATCATGTTGCCTCTGATGATCAGGGACTTGGCGCGCCCGAGTCCGACGTAGCGCGCGAGGCGAAACGTCCCGAGGCCGGGAATGAGGCTTTCCTTGATCGCCGGTAGTCCGAGGCGCGCGGTCGGCGTGCACACGCGAATGTCGCAGGCCAGCGCCAACTGCAGGCCCCCGCCGATCGCGTAGCCATGCAGGAGGCAGAGCACCAGCTTGTCCATCGTCTCGAACGTCCGCAGCGCGACATCCCACAATTCGAAATAGCTCTGCTCGATCCGGCCTGCAGAGAGGTCCTTGAGATCCATTCCCGTGCAGAAGGCGCGGCCCGCGCCGGTGATCGCGACCATGCGCACATCGCTGTCGTCGGCGATCCGGTTCGCGGCATCGACCATCTCTCTCGCGCCCGTCATCGCGACCGCATTGAGCAGATGAGGCCGCGTCATCTCGAGACGGACAAGCGCGCCGTCCTTTCGCACGTTCAAGGTTTCGTAGTTCCCGGCCATCTAGGTAATCTCCCTCCGCATTTCGCCTGGTGCGACACCGTGGTCGGCGCGTCAGTCCGTTCGATCGGGTCGCCGGGTCTGTCGCAATGCCGGTCGTGAGGCGTTGACGATCGGTTGCGCGCGGTCCACCGCCGCCGGCCGCTTGCCCGCTGCGCCCTGGCGCGACACCGCCACCCGTCCGGTTGACGTCGGGAGGTCGCTCCGTTCGGATCCCGGATTGTGCAGACTTCAGCCGGGGTCCCGCACGGCAATGCGCCTGATCACAACATAGCAGGCGTCAGGGTGCCCGTTGCCGCTCCTCCCTGCCCGTGTGGTCGGCGAAGCGCCGGGCGAAGGAGCGCCACAAGTATGCCGGCCGCCGGGTAAGCCAGGTTCTTCCTGCTGCGCCGCCGCCAGCGCCGAGCACACCGCTTTAGGATGCGCCACCAAGGCCGCCACACGGGCCGAGCTGAGGCGCCCGGCGGCGTCGTGCAGCACCCCCAGCTCGTTCCGTTCGCCTATCCCTGCCCTCCACGATTGAAGCCAGAGCCGGGATCAGCCGCCGATTTCACCGTCTGCATCTTCCGGCGCCACGTTGCCATCCGGCGTCTCCCGGTCGCGGTCCCACCACGCTTCGGTCACGATTCCGTAGAGAGGTGCGGCATCCGGCCGGCCGAACTTGTCCCAATAGGCGACCCGGTCCTCGTTCATGTGATACAGCGGGACAAAGTGATGGCCCCATACACGCACCGCCTGGACGAACGCGTCGCGTTCGTGCTCGCGCGTCATGCGTGCGATCAGCGCGTCGACCGCCTGGTTTTGCACGCCCGCATAGTTGCGCGTGCCGTCCTGCGACGCTGCGGCGCTGCCCCAGTAGTACGCCTGTTCATTTCCCGGGGACAGCGAGACGCCCCAGCGGTACATGATGACGTCGAAATCGAAGGTGTTGAGGCGGTATTGGTACTGCGGCGTGTCCACCGTGCGGACCTCGACGTCGGCGCCGAGGCGCGTCAGGTTGCGGGCGAACGCCAGCGCGATTTTTTCGTTCCTCGAATCCACCAGAAGGATTTCGAACGCCATCGGCTGATCGTTGCCGGACTGCGTCAGTGTGCCGTCGCGGACCGTCCAGCCCGCGGCGGCCAGGATCTTCTGGGCCGCCCTGAGATCGGTCCGAACGTCCCCGCTTCCACCGGGCGGGCGGTAGGC
>JAGWAT010000031.1:43248-44563 GCA_021296265.1 Alphaproteobacteria bacterium
TCACGAGAGGCAAGGGGGGAATTCGCGAAGACGCTTCGGGTTCGGACGTACGCACCGTGCATCAGGGTTTCGTTGACCCAGCCGAAGTCGAACGCGTGCGCCAGGGCCTGGCGCACGGCGCGGTCCGCGAACGGGGGGCGGCGGGAGTTGAAGACGAACGCGAACATCCCAGACGGCCGGCCGTGCGGCAGCTGTTCGAGCTGGACGCGACCGTCGGTGACGGCGGGAAAGTCGTACGCGGTCGCCCAACGCTGCTCGGAGGCCTCGAAACGGATGTCGTACTCGCCGGCGGTAAACGCTTCCATCATGACGTTGCTGTCACGGTAGTAGTCGTACCGGACATGATCGAAGTTGTACTGCCCGCGGTTCACCGGCAGGTGACGTCCCCAGTAGTCGGGGTCGCGCCGGTACGTGATGCTTCGGCCCGGATCGACACGGTCGACGCGGTAGGGGCCGCTCGCCAACGGCGCGGTCAGGGATGTCTCTTCGAACGGCACTGTCGCGTAGTAGGACTTCGACAGAATCGGCATGAGACCCATGATGAGCGGGAGTTCGCGGTCTCGCCGTCCGGCTTCAAACACAAACCGCACGGAACGCGGGCCGGGCCGCTCAATCCGTTCGACCTGCCGGTAGTAGAGCTGGAGGTTGGGCCGTCCGAAATCCCTGAGGGTGCGCCAGGAATACACGACGTCGTCCACCGTGATCGCACTCCCGTCGTGGAACCGCGCTTCGGGCCGCAGAACAAACAGGACGGAACTCCGGTCTTCCGGTACCTCCATCGATTCGGCGATCAGACCATAGAGCGAGAACGGCTCGTCCAACGCGCGCTTCATGAGGCTCTCGAACGTCAGATGCCTGCCGCGCGCAGGTACGCCTTTGATGATGAAAGGGTTCAGGCTGTTGAACGTGCCTTGCACGGCATGGCGGATGGTTCCGCCTTTCGGGGCATCCGGATCGACATAGTCGAGGTGTTCGAAACCGGCGTGGTACTTGGGATCCCCGTGCATGGCGATGCCATGGTCGTGCGCCGAGGCCAGTGTGGCCGGCCCGGTAAGCAGGGCCAGCACGCAGGCTCCCGCCAAGCTCCGGAGAGTGAGCCAGTCGCACCAGGCATGCCGAACGGCGCACACCCGTTCTTGCGCCGGATGGCCTGTAGCGATGGCCGCGCCCGGCGAATGTCCGGGGATGCGCCGGCTAGTGCGAGTGTGCGAGGCGGCAAGCTCCCGCCGCCGGAATCGAGTTACGGATGACCGACTGCAGCGATCTATCCACGGGCCGCGCGATACGGATCCGCAGGCCAGGGTTCGCCAGTGGT
>JAGWAT010000066.1:0-2774 GCA_021296265.1 Alphaproteobacteria bacterium
AGAACTGGTCGTGGGCCATCTGGTCGACGGTCTGACCGAACGCCATGCCCTGAATGAGCTGCTGGATCAGCGTGGAGGCTTGAGGCCCGATGATGTGGGCACCCAGCAGCTCGCGGGTCTCGCTGTGCGCGATCAGCTTGGCGAAGCTGGAGTGGTCTTCCATGGCCCAGCCGTAGGCGGTGTGGCCGAAGGGCTTGTTCGCCACCGTGATCGGCAGGCCCGCAGCGCGGGCGTCGCGCTCGGTGAGGCCGACCGAGGCGACCTGGGGGTGGGAGAACACCGCATGGGGCACTAAGTCTTCGCGGACCGTGTGCATCGGGCCGTCTGCTTGGCCCTCGGCCACCAGCAAATTGTGGCGCAGGGCCCGTACCTGCGCGTTGGCGAGGTGCTTGAGCTGGATCTCGCTTGCGAGGTCGCCGAACGACCACACCCCCGGCGCGCTTGCACGGAAGTGCTCGTCGACCAGCACGCGGCCGATGTCATGGTCAACTCCGGCCGCTTGGAGGTTCAGCAAGTCGCCGTTGGGGATTCGCCCGGTGGCCACCAGCAGCACCTCGGCGCTCACCTGCTGGTGCTCACCGCCGATGCTGAGCTCGACCGAGACGCCGCCGCCCGGTTCCGGACTGACCTGGGTGATCGTGGCGCCGAGCCGCAGGTCGAAGTGTCGCTCGGCCGCACGGGTATACGCCCCCGAGACGTCGTCGTCTTCGGCCCGCAACAACCGCTCGCTGCGGTTGATCATGGTGACCTCAGTGCCGAGCGCCGAGAACACATAGCCCAGCTCGGCAGCGATGTATCCGCCGCCCAGCACGATCATGCGCCGGGGCAGCTCGTCGAGCCGCATGACGGTGTCGGAGGTGTGATACGGCGTGCGCTCCAGGCCCGGGAACGGCGGGATGAACGGTCGTGCTCCCGCACCGAGCACGACGTGTCGACCACGGATGCGGGCGGTGCCGCCATCGTTGAGCTCGACCTCGAGCTCACGGTCGGCCACGAAGCGGCCTTCGCCCAAGAACACGTCGATGTTGGGGCAGGCCGTCCCGCAGCGGAATACCTTGCCGCCCTCTGCGATCGGGTCGATGCGCCCGAACACGCGATCCCGAATGGCGGGCCAGTCGGCGCCATCGAAGCTGGCCGAGATGCCGTAGGTGGCAGCAGTATCAATGGTGTCGGCCACGTCGGCGGCATACACGAACATCTTCGACGGGATGCAGCCCACATTGAGGCAGGTGCCGCCGAACACGCTGCGCTCGACCAGCGCGATCGACCAGTCGTCGAACTCCGGCCCGGGAATGGAGTTGGCAGAACCGCTGCCGACGATGACGAGATCGAACTCGGCAAGCTCCGTCGCGCCCGGCATCACACCAGCGCCTGGTAGACGAGCGCCTTCAGCTCGGGGCGGATCGGGTGGACGCTCGAAGGCAGCAGTTGGGTGAGAAACACCAGCGTGATGTCCTCGGCCGGATCCACCCAGAACGCCGTCGAGGCGGCGCCGCCCCAGGCGAACTCGCCCTTGCTGGAGACGACCTTCGCCTTGGCGGGGTCGAGCACCACCGAGAAGCCCAGCCCGAAGCCGACACCGTCGAAGGCCGCCTCAGAGAACAGCGCACGGCCGCACTCGGTCAGGTCGGCGCCGCCCGGCAGGTGATTGCTGGCCATGAAGTCCAGGGTGCGCGGTCCGATGATGCGAGCGCCGTCGAGCTCGCCGCCGTTGCGCAGCATCTTGGTGAATCGGTGGTAGTCGCCCATCGTCGAGACCAGGCCGCCGCCGCCGGAGAGGATCTTGGGCGGTCCCAGGTAGGTCGACTGCCGGGGATCGTCCATCAGGGTGCGCTGCAGGCCCGGGTCGTCGGGGCGATACGCCGGCATCGTCGGCCCGGTGTTGCCCGCAGCGGTGCGTGACGCCAGCGTGGCGGTCGTGTAGTTGGCCGCGAAGCGCTCGACGTCGGCGGCGGGCACTTCGAAGCCCGTATCGACCATGCCCAGCGGCCCCGTCACATGCTCGACGAGATAATCGTCGAGCGACTGGCCCGAGACGAGCTCGACGATCCGCCCCAGGACATCGGTGGAGTAGCTGTAGTTCCACTCGGTGCCCGGATCGAACAGCAGCGGGAGGGAGGCGAGGGCTTCGCAGGTCTCTTCGAGATTGCCCGGTGCGCCCCAATTGAAGCCGTTGGCCCGGTACAGCGCATCGACCTCATTGGCGAAGTGGAAGTCGTACGTCAGGCCCGATGTGTGGGTCATCAGGCTGTGGATGCTGACCTCGTTCGCCGGCTCCCTGGTCTGGTACTGCATCACGTTGCCGCCGGCGAACACGCGTGCGTTTGCGAACGACGGAATCCAGCGCGAGATCGGATCGGAGAGCTGGAACAGGCCCTGCTCGTAGAGCTGCATCGCGGCAACCGACACGATGGGCTTGGTCATCGAGTAGATGCGGTAGATCGTGTCGGAGGTGACTGGCAGCGACCGCTCGCAGTCGCGCTCGCCGTAGCGGTGCGCATACGCGATCTGGCCGCCACGCGTCAGCAGCACCGACACGCCCGCAAGGCGCCCGTCGTCGACATAGCGATTCAGGTGTGTTGCGATGCGCTCCAGCCGGCCGGCGTCGAACCCCGCTTCGCTCGGTTCGACTTCCGCCTCGATCGATTCCATCGCTGCCTCCGGCGCGGTTGTGCTGCAACTCCGCAGGCTAGGGCGCAGGTGCACAGCAGACGCGTCGCCTCCCAGCACGCGCAAACGAGTTCCGCCGCCCGGTCAACCTGGGCCCTCTTCGG
>JAGWAT010000066.1:2785-6909 GCA_021296265.1 Alphaproteobacteria bacterium
CTATGAGAAATAGATTGAAAACTATGCACTTGACAGCAAGTGAGCAACCACTACTAGAGTGCCGCTGACCCGTCGGAGGCTTGGCCATGCGAATAGGGCTTCCGGCATCAAGTGATGCAGCGAAAGGTGAAGCGCCTGTGGTGACCACGCATGAATTCTGTTTGTTTGTCGACGGCGCCGACTTAACCGTTGCATCGACGGTCGAGCGACTGGAGTGCATCGGCTACACCCATCGGGCTGCCGCAGCGAGTTCCGGCGTACAAGCGCTCGTATTTTCCCGTTCCGCAGAACACCTCGCCGAGGCTGTGGAGGCGGCGGCAGCAGAGGCAGATCGCATTCCAGGGGTCTGTATCGCCCGCGACGTCCGCAGCGATAGCGTGGCCGCGTTCGACCCTGCGACGTTGGAACCGATGATCCCCGACATCAATCCAGCGTCGACCGAACCGAGTTTCACTGCGTCGACGCGACACTCGCCGAATATGCGCCATGCTCGGCGCCTCAGTTCACCTGTCCCACTGTCTTAGCCCACGACCGATGCGGCCACGCCGATGTCGCAAGGCCGGACCTAGAGTCTTGCGGTGTGGATGTCGGCGGCAGGCGATATGGCTGACGAGCAGTTGCTTTCGCGGCTGCTGATAGTCCGGCACGGTGAATCCGTCGCCATGGCCGAAGGAGTCGTCGGCGGACCCAAGGGATGCCGAGGACTCACCGAACTCGGTCGTGTCCAGGCCGCAGCGCTGCATGACCGATTTGCGGCCGGAGGTGAACCCGAGGTGCACATTGTGTACTCGTCGCCGCTCCCCCGGGCCCACGAGACAACCGAAATCGTGCTGCCCGCGCTCGGTGCCGGCAGCACGCGGGGCAATCTCGACATTCACCTCCACGACGACCTTGAGGAAATGCGCCTGGGGCCTGCGGACGGCATGACGTGGGAGGCAGCGCGCGAGCACTTCGGGTTCATCCAACCCATGGACCAGCCCTACACACCTGTGCTCGAGGGCGGGGAGAGCCGGGCGGGGTTCCGTCACCGGGTGGCGCAGGCACTCAACGACATCGCCGCAGCTCACCCCGCCAAGACAGTCTTCCTGGGCTGCCACGGCGGCATCTCGTCGGCCGCGATGGCCATGGCGTTCGGCATCCCACCGAGTCACCGCGGAGTCGGTGTGGTCACAGCGGTGACCGCCATCACCGAGCTGGAATTGCTCGAGTTCAACGGGCGTCGACTCTGGCAGGTTCGGCGCTTCAACGACGCTGCGCATCTCGCGGCAGTCGAATCCGCCTGAATGCTGTCGGGACCGGTTTGCAGCATCCGCTGGGGCCGCGAGGTACTCAGAAGCCACGCGAATCGGCGGACCTTGCCGCTGCGGCACCCATTGCTTCCCGCTCTTGTTCGCTGCGCTCACGGGCCGCTCGGGCCACGGCTGCGCCATTCGGCGCAGCCTCTAGGTTGGTCCATAGTCGGAGAGCTTCGGGAGACTGGAGGACCACATGCTGGTCGAGCGAATCGAAGCGAAATGGATCGACGCGTTCTCGTCGGTCTTTGAGATGTGCGGTGTGGAACCGCCTCAGACGGCTGCAATCCTGTCGGAGAGCCAGAGCAGAGCCGTCAACGTGAATCTCGCCGAGCTGGCACTGGACCGCCTCGGTTCACCGCCGATTCATGTCGTCGTCCCCACGCCTCGCCAATCAGCGCCGGTGCCAGTTCGCTCGACCGGTGCCTCGGACGCGATTGCAGGCTCGACGGCGGTGATCGCAGCCCTCCGGGCAGTGGACTTCGTCGTCGACTGCACCGTGGAAGGGATGCTGCACGCGGCAGAACTTCCGAAGATCCTGGGTGAGGGCACCCGCATCCTCATGGTCTCCAACGAGCATCCCGAGGCCCTCGAGCGGCTGCGGCCGACGCCAGAACTCGAGCCGAAGGTGAAGGTCGGCATCCGCAAGCTGATCGCGGCCTCCGAGATGCGCGTGACCTCAGCTGCGGGCACCGACCTGGTCGTCGACGTGAGTGGCGCACCGTGCGGCGGCGGCTGGGGATACACGGCCCGGCCCGGCACCATCAGTCATTGGCCGGGCGGGCTCTGCCTTGCGTTCCCGAAAGCGGGCACGGTGAACGGAACCATCGTGA
Organism: Alphaproteobacteria bacterium; assembly: GCA_021296265.1. Lineage (GTDB taxonomy): Bacteria > Pseudomonadota > Alphaproteobacteria > TMED109 > TMED109 > VXPW01. The sequence continues at coordinate 4,911 of JAGWAT010000066.1, forward strand.
TGGACCGCGGTGACATGAACCTCACGTTCAAGCGATACATCGAGTCACCGGTCACGTTGCACATCGACGACGACTATGTCGTCAACGTCGAGGGCAGCGGCACCGATGCCGCCCTGTTCCGCAGTTACACCGATGCGTGGGGCGACCGGGAGGCATATGCGACAAGTCACGTCGGATGGGGAATGAACCCCGGCGCCCGGTGGGACACGATGTCGCTGTACGACCGCAGCCAGACCAACGGCACCGAGCAGCGGGCATTTGCCGGGAACTTCCTCTATTCGACCGGTGCCAACGAACACGCGGGCCGTCACACGCTGGGGCACTTCGATCTGCCGATGCGCAACCACAGCGTCTCTCTCGACGGGGAGGCAGTCGTGATCGACGGTGCCCTGCAAGGCGACCTGATCTGAGCCCGCCATTGGCAGCCGGCGCCGACCTCGCGGCTCGCGTCGAGCGCTGGGCCGATCACCGCCCCGACGCAGTCGCCGTCGCCTTCGAGGGAATCGAGCACTCCTACCGCTCGTTCGCCGACCAGATTGCCGCAACGGCAGGCTGGCTGGCCGGCCTCGGTGTCGGCGAGGGCGACCGTGTTGCGTGGCTCGGCCCGAATCGACCTGCTGCGCTGCGATTGATGCTCGGATGTTCGTGGCTCGGCGCCATCTACCTGCCGTTGAACTCGCGCTTGGCGACACCCGAGCACCGGTGGATCCTCGACCACGCGGAGCCGACACTGCTGGCAGTCGACTCGACGTTCGAGCGGCATGCTGCATCGATCGGCGCAGGGTGCGCGATCCAGCTCGTGCCCGACGAGCCCGACTGCCCCGGCGCCCCGAACGAAGGCCCTCCCCGGCGGGGCACTCCCGCGCACCCGGTGCTGCTGGCCTATACCTCCGGCACCACGGGGTATCCCAAAGGAGCTGTGCTGGACCAGGCAGCGATGGCTGCGAACGCCGTCAACTCCACACATGCTCACGACCTCACCAGCGGGGACCGGGTGCTCACCACCATCCCGCTGTTCCACGTCGGCGGGCTGAACATCCAGACGCTGCCGGCTCTGCTGGGAGGGGCTGCGGTGCTCATCGAGCGCGCGTTCGACGCCGGGCAGTTCCTCGACGACGTCGAGCAGTGGCAACCGACCTGGACGGTGCTGGTGCCGGCCGCCCTGACCGCCGTCGCCGTCCACCCGCGTTTTGCCGGCGCCGACCTCAGCTCACTGCGAGGCATCATGACGGGATCCTCCCCCGTGCCGACGGTCGCCACCCAGCCCTTCTTCGACCGGGGTGTACCGGTCGGGCAGATCTACGGATCCACGGAGACCGCGCCCATCGCCGTGCACCTGCGCTGCGACGAAGCGGCCGCCCATCCGGGCTCGTGCGGCAAGCCCTCGACGATGTGCGAGGTGCGCATCGTCACCGATGCTGGGGGCGACACCGCGCCGGGCGAGCACGGCGAGCTGTGGGTACGCGGGCCGAGCGTCCTGCGGGAATATTGGCGCGATGCAGGGGCCACCGCGGCAGCCCTGGTCGATGGGTGGTTCCGCACCGGCGACGTGGGCCACGCCGACGACGCAGGCTGGATCTTCATCGATGATCGCCGCAAGGACATGATCATCTCCGGGGGCGAGAACATCTATCCCGCGGAACTCGAGGAAGTGCTCGCCCGCAGCGTCTTGATCGCGGAATCGACCGTCGTCGGCGTGCCTGACGAGCGATGGGGCGAGGTGCCGGTCATCGTGGCGGTGCCCGGCGCCGAGATTGAGGCCGCCGCGCTGCTGAGCCTGTTCGACGGGCAGCTCGCACGCTTCAAGCACCCAAAGGCAGTGTTCTGGGCCGATCAGCTCCCCCGAACGGCACTCGGCAAGGTCCGCAAGCACGAGGTGCGAGCAATGCTCGCCAAGAACCAAGGAGTCCGCCGTGCCAGATGACGTCGCCTTCATCGGACTCGGCGTCATGGGCTACCCGATGGCCGGGCACTTGGCCGCGGCCGGGCACCGGGTCAC
>JAGWAT010000032.1 GCA_021296265.1 Alphaproteobacteria bacterium
GCCAAGCGCCGGCGGGCCGCACAGCTCCTGCGCAACCTCGCTGCCGTGACGCCGCCGGGGGAGAACACCGCCATCTCCACGGCGTCGACCTAGGCGGCTTCGGGTGCCATCGTTCGCTCGCCGGGAACTCCCGCGCGCGGGGGAACTCTGCCTGCGGCCGGCCGGAAAGTTGGCGTTGCGGGGGCGACTCGGGGCCGGTCGACGGTGGATCAGATGGTGGCGGTCTTGCTCCGGATGAGTTGGCCCGGGTGGGCACCGGTAGGGTTCCCGTTCCGCAGGGTGACGGCACCGTTGACCACCGTGGCGGTGATGCCGTCAGCCTTCTGCACGAGCCGGCGCGCACCGCCGGGGAGATCATGATGGACGGTGGGCAGGCACGGCTGGACCGTCGCCTCGTCGAAGATGACGAGGTCGGCTGCGTAACCGGTGCGGAGCAGGCCCCGGTCGTGCATGTTCCAGGCAGCCGCGTTCTCGAACGTCAGCATCCGCACCGCTTCTTCCAGCGTAAATGCCTGCTGGTCGCGCACCCAGTAACTCAGCAAGTGGGTCTGGAGTGAGGAGCCCATCTCCTGGCAGACGTGCGCGCCCGAATCGGAGAAGGTGGCCAGCGAGCGGGGGCTCTCCAGCATCCGCCGGACCTCCTGCGGCGTTTCATTGACTAGCGGTTGGACAAAGAGCAGGTCCTCGTTCTCGGTCATCAGGTCGAGCATGACCTCGACGGGATTCCGGTTGGAAGATCGCGCGATGTCGGCGATGCTGGGATCATCCCAATGGACGTCGAACATCGGGAACAGGTTGGCGTAGTCGGGTTTTCGTGGGTTTGTTGTGGCCGCGCCACCGCCCTGGAATTCAGTGCCTCTGGGCTGCATCCCGGCTTCCGCGGCAACAAGGCGCGCGCGGGTCTCCGGATCCCCGAAGCGGGCCTGCTGCTCATCGACTGCCAGACCGCGGATGTCGCTCCAGGCCGGCAGGGCATCAAAGGGAAGGTAGGACTTCAACGAAAACAGTGCGTTGATCGACCTCGTGGTTGCTTGTCCGAAGACTCGCCCGCCTTCAGCTGCCACTCGGTCCATCCATTCGAACTGGTATTCGAGTGGATTGGGCTGCTCGCCCTGACGGGTCGAGAGAACGCCCAGCATCAGGGGGCGACGACTCGAAATGGCGATCTTCCCTAACTCGTCGAGGCAGACGCGTTGCGCCTCGCCGCCGGACACATCGGGTCCGACCTGGAAGATCCCGGCGTTCAACTCGGCCATGGCGTGCACCAGATGGGCGATCTCCGCCCAGTTCGCGATGCGGCTTGCGACCGGGCCGCCATCCGGACGGATATGGGTGGTGGCCCTTGACGAAGACAGACCCATGGCGCCGGCGCGGAGGGCTTCCTGCACAAGATTTGCCATGATTTTCAGGTCGTCCTCGTCGGCTTCCTGATCCAGGGCGCGATCTCCCATCGCGTACATCCTGAGGGCCGAGTGGCCGATATAGGCGGCGTAGTTGATCGCCTTGGGGAAGGACTCGACGGCGGCCAGATACTCCGGAAAGGTTTCCCAACGCCAGTCGATCCCCGCCACCATGGCCTCCTTGGGGATGTCCTCGACGGCCTCCAGGCATTCGGCGAACCACTCCCTCGCCTCCGGCTTGCAGGGGGCCAGCGCAAATCCGCAATTGCCCATGACCACACTGGTGACACCGTGCCAGCAGGAGCAGGTCCCGGCCCGATCCCATGCCACCTGCGCGTCCATGTGGGTGTGACCGTCGATGAAGCCGGGTGCAACGATCAGACCTTCGGCGTCGATGATCTCGTCAGCGGGGCTGCGGATTCGGCCGATTTCCGTGATCTGTCCCTGCTTCACTCCGACGTCGGCCCGGAAGCGGGGCATACCGGAGCCGTCCACCAGGGTTCCGTTGCGGATCAGCAGGTCGAATGCCATCGCCCGTACCCTCCCCGATGGAGCTAGTCCTGACGAGACGCTATCAGCCGGGCGGTTCGGCGACAACGCAATTCCATCATTCCCACTTCGGCGAGGCGTCCAGGCTGCGTTTCAACAGGACGCGTCAAGCGCTTCGCGATGCCGCTGACGACAGCGTCCGCGTGCAGGTTGGTGGCCGCGGCGAACCCACCGCAAGGCGCTCCGAGCAGCCACAATTTGGCGCCAAGGCGCCGAGGGTCCCGGTAGTCAGCCAAGCTCTCCCCTGCAGCGGCAACCGCAACCGATTCGAAGGGAATTCGCGGCGCCGCCTTGCGGGTGTGCCGCGCGTCGGTCGGCCGAGGTCCCGGTCAAGGTGCCTCCAAGGACCGCCACCTCAGGATCCAGCGCGGCACATTTGCCTTGTAATGCCGATAGGGGTCACCAAGCCTCCGCTCGAGTCATGAACCGCCTGACAGGAACCGCGCACAGTTCCTTGGAAAACGCATCGGCAGCGTCGTCAGGTTTGGATTTGAGCGTCAACTCCCCGACCGCTCGTATCTTGTGAACGGCCTACCGCCCGAAGCTGCAAGCCGGAGCAGCCCTTCTCTTGCCAAGTTGTGCTGGGCACCCGTCGTGCCTGCAAAGACCCCTCGCGCCATTCCATGAGGCCGTCAACCGTCGGATTCAGATACCTTTCGGCAGGCCAGCTCGATTGGCACCGTGCGGCCCTCCTTCAGCGCGTGACCCGTGTTGGCTATCGCCTCTTCGGCAAGTGCGCCGTGGACCAGCGAGACGGCGCGGTGCGGCGGCTGTCCGCCGGCCTCCACCACGGCGCGGGAGCGGGCGGCGTACGCCAGTGCCGCTTCCGCCGTGTCACGCTGGCTCTCGATCACGAAACCCGAGGCCTCGAGATTCGCGCAGGTCTCGGCAGGGGTTGCGAGGAAGCTCGACGCTCCGGTCCGTGCCCAGGGTGTCGGATAGTTCGGTTCACCGCCCGGCCCCTGCGCGATCTCGGCCAGTCGGAACCAGGCTCCCAGTTTGAGCACGCGGTGGATCTCGGCGAAGAACGCGCGCTTGTCGGCGATGTTCATGGAGACGTTCATCGTGTAGGCGCCGTCGAATACCGCATCGCCGAATGGCATTGCGAGCGCGTCACCCTGCTCGAAAACATTCCGTTCCGTGAGCCCGAGCTGCGCCGTCAGATGCCGCGCGACCTCGCAGAATTCCGCTGTCAGGTCGATTCCGGTGACGCGGCACTGAAAGCGCTGGGCGAACAAGCGGGCAGGCCCGCCGATGCCGCTCCCGACGTCCAGGATGTGGTCGCTCGGGGAGACCTGGAGGTCCTGTACCAGCTCCTCGGTGGCCTCGATGCCCCGGCCGTGGAAATGGTCATACGGGGCCAGCGCCTCGAAGGTCGGCCGCGCGGCGTCCGCCCCGTCATCGCGCAGCCGCGATTCGAGCCGTCGGAGCAGATCGCCGCTCGTGTAATGACCGGAAATATCCGGAGTGTTCCTCACGGTTGTTCCTTTTTCATGTGGAGTTCCGCTGACGCTTGGCCGGTGCGGTCAATCCCTCGACCACTTGGTGCGGGGCTTCGGATCGGCTACGCCGTCGACGACGATAGCGTCGACCAGCTCGTTAAAGCAGCACATCAGTGAAGCAATGCGCGGGCACTCCGCGATGGGCTGTGGATAGCTCCAGACGACATCCTTGACGGTGCGCTTCGGCATGCGGGCATGCCAGTACACGGCCTCCCCCTTGTACGGACAACGTGAACGCGTATCGCTGGCCACCAGCAGGTCGGTGCGTACATCCTCGGGCGGGATGTAGTAGCGCGTAGGCAGATCGGTTTCGTGGAGGTTCCGGGCTCGCTGCGTGCTGGCGAGCACGATCCCATCGAGCACCACGTCGACGCGCCGCAGGCATTCGACCACGGTGATGCTCTTGCGCGGGTCGCGGGCGTGGACGAAGACCTGCTCATCCTCCTCCCACCACTCGTCCATCGCATCCCAGTAGAAGGCCACCATGTCGGCGAGGGGAGCAAGGTGCGGCATGGGATTGCGATATCCCCATGCCCTGTTCTCAGCGGTCTTGGCCCCTGCGGTCACGGTCCAGTAGCTGGCGCTGCCCTTGTGTGGGCAGTACGTGCGGAGTTCGGTCGGGCTGAGGAATTGTTCCGCAACGTCCGCTCGCGGGAAGTAGTAGACCGGGAGATGCCCTTTCTCGAGCAACACCCGTGTGTTCAGTGAGTCGACTACACGAGTGCCGCCCACGTACCCGCGCACCCGTCGACCGATCGGCTCTAGGGAGATGTGGTAGTCGACGGAAGTGCTCCAGGCGCCGTCGACTTTGACAGCGTGAATGGGCTCAGCGGGGGGCATCGTCATGGGCGAGCGACCGGCATGGATTTGGAATCACGGGCGAGATCGGCCCGCGAACCCGGGATTGGTGCGGGAGCAGGCGCCCCATTGTAGGCACCGATCATGCGCCCGGGGCGCGGCCACGGACACGTATGCCTTCCCGGAAGTGGCGTGATCCCGCCGAGCGCGCAATCGACGTCGCCGTCCGCTGGTTGACGGTGCGATTCGCGAGCGGCGCGCAGAGAATCGTCGCCCGGGAAGCACCAGGTCGCGGGCGATGCCGTCATGGCGGGAATGTGCGCCGGTGCCGAGCCTGCGACCACGATGCCGGGCCGGGCAGAGGGCGGGGACCGGATGGGTCGCGCCGCTTTACGTTTCGAAGGGCGCTGCGTCCAGAAACCGGTCGAGGACATTCTTGGTGATGCGCGAGATGTTGTTGTCGTAGCCGTTGTGCGAGAGGCTCCCGCAGAACGTGATCGAACCAACGGAGAACACGGCCCCGCCCCGCCCGGTCCCGAAGAATGCCATGTCCGAGCGGATCAGGTCCTCGGGCGGCTCGCCCGGCCAGGTCATGAGGTGGGTCAGGTGCTCTTCGGGGACCACCATGAAGGTATCGTCGTGCGCCGCCGAGGTCGCGAGGACAATCGTGTTGGGTGGCGAGCCAAGACGGAAGTCGACCCGGTCGAGCTCGAATCCGGCGGCGCCTCCGCCGGAGAGCCCGAAATCACCGAGGGTGTGGTCCGGTACGCCCTCGAAGATCCAGGCCGCGCGCGGGTCGTCGGCGCCGGGTTTGCGTACGTAGTACGAACCCACGAAGGGTCCCTGCCCGGAGAACCCGACCCCGACGAGCTGCTGGGGAGGGCGGTCGTTGCGTCGCCAGAGTCCGCCGAATTCCCCATCAAGGGCGTTGTAGTACTCCCCCGGTTCCGCCGCCCACGCCCGGATTCCACCTTCCCCGCGCCGGATTTCGACCACGCCCGGCGCAGCGTCACTGAGCGCTACGCGCCAGTAGAAGCCGTTGCCGCCGAGGTACATGAGCCGGCCGCCTTCATCGAGGTGACGCCGGAGGGCGTCGAGGGTGTTCGTGGTTTGGTACTCGGGATGCGACGGCGTGAGCACGACGCGGTAGGACGAGATGAGCTCGTAGCCCTCGCGGTGGAGGTCATGGTCGGTCACGAGGTCATACTCGTAGCCATTCGCCTCGAGCCAGTCGAGGAGGTGGGTATCGGCGGGGAAATGGCGAAGCCCGGAGCCCCTGGGGTCCACGTAACTCAGGAAAGTGGGGCGGAGGTTCAGCACCGGTCGGCGATGTGATGCGAAGCAGATGCCGCTTCCGTCCGTATGGAAGTTGTACGTGGAGAGGCCGTACTCCTGGTGGTCGTCGGGCGTGGCCTTGGGCGCGCCCCACTCGGAGGCGCGGGCCCGATACGCGTCGTTCGTGACCCCGCGCGCGTAGTTCCCGTAGACGGTATACGTAAAGGTCGGAATCAGCACGCAGATGGGCGTCCGCCGGGGTCCGCGTGGAGGCAGCACGAAGAAGGGGATCGTGTCCTCGTGCTCGCCGCAGGCGAGCCGTACGGCGTACGCGCCGCTCTGGAGGCCGGTCGGGACCGTGTACGTGAAATCGGTCTCCCAGCCGCAGTCGCTGAGGTCGTCCTCATGAAAGTGGATGGCCCCGTACTCTGTGGGCGCATGGCGCCAGCAGTGTTCCCGTCCGCTCCAGTTGGAACCTTTCATCGCCCGTGCGGGCAGGTTCACGAGTTCACCGTGCCATCCGTTCGGTCCCGTGTCGATCACCCTGAGGGACGGGATGTCCAACGAGAAGTCCCAGTCTGCAATGACCTCGTCCCGGGATGAGGCTTGCCCGATCGTTCCCGCGTTCGTCTGGTCGGCGCCGCGCACGATGGCGGGGCTCTCGATCTTGCCGTTGAAGTGGCCACTAACGGTTTCGCCTCCGACCGCCCCGATGAAGATCTCGCCGCTTCCCCCCGGCATCAGCGCGCTCACGGGCTGACTGGCGTTCCCCGTGTCGTCCACCATGCCGATCGGGTGCACCGCCAATTGTCCGACCCGGACCGTGTCGCTTCGGGGGTCGATACTTGCAAAAACCCGGTACCACGCGCGCGCGCGCAACGGCTTGCCGACCGAGACCGTTTCGACCCCGCGCGCAGTGGCAATTCGCACGCTGGCGCCGCGTTCACCGTCGAGAAAAAGCGCTGCGCCGCCGGACTTGTCCAGCCACGACACGATGCCTTGCTCCTCGCGGCCGGGAAGCGTCGGCCAGATCGTCGCCGACACGGTCACGGGCTCAGGCCTCAGGTGGGCATCACGGATCCGTGCATACGAGCCGAGTTCCGCATCCTGCGCGCGCGACGGCCAGGTTCCCTCGAAGTCGGCCGCCAACGGCACTTCCTTGATGCCGGGGCCGTTCGGGTTCGGGTCACCCGAGATGACCCGGACAAGCCGCGCCCGGTACGGCTCAGCCGAGCGGCTGCTCACCTTGAAGGAGATGGTCTCGCCGGGGCGCGCCGACCACCGGTCGGCGTAGCCAATCAGGTCGATCGAGTTGGGGATCTGCGGCACGTTCGTACCCGCGCTCCTCTACGGGGACGCCGGATCATATCTTGGAATCGGAAGCTCGTTTCCTGGCAACTCTGGGACGGTTCCGGGCGGCTGGAGGCGCGCGTGGGCTACGGGATGGCGTTGTTCGGCGGGCACTTCCTGGGGACACCGGAGTTGGGGCTTGGGCTGTCCGAGGTCGGCCATGAATGGCGCGTGGGTTGGAGGCTTGGACACGCCGGGAGCAAGCGTGTCTCCTTCAACCTCGGCCTCGAGGCGGCACGGTGGGATCCTGCGGACGCCACAACGGCGTCGGAGGACCGGGTCGGGCTCAGCGCGACCATGCTCTGGTAGGCAACGGGCCGGCGGGCCCCGCCCCGGGGGGAGCCCGCGATCGCAGCCGGATACCGGTACTTCTTACCTTTCAGGGTGGTTGCGGGGCGTATGCGTCCTTCGGGTCCATCCGCTCGATAGTGCCCGGTACACATGGCCTCCGCGGGCCCGAACTCGGGAATCGATGCACCACTTACCCTCGGCGATCAGCGGCGCATCGCCTGCCGCCCCGTTCACGACGGCAGCACGGCATTTCCGCTGAACCGGAGGTCGTATGACACCCGCTGCGGTTGTCCTGCTTACCTCGTTGCTGGGCAGCCTTGTCGTGACTTCGACGGTTAAGCCCTAAAAGTCCTTCAGGAAGAACAAGAGGCTGGCCACCGCCAGGAGCCCGACCGCAGGGTGTAGTTCACGGACGTTCCCCGTGACGATTCTGATCACCGCATAGCTGATGAAACCGATGGCAATGCCGTTGGCAATGCTGAAGGTGAATGGCATAACGATGGCGGTGAGAACGGCCGGCACGTAGGCCCCCGCGTCATCCCAGTCCAGGTCCTTCAGCGTGGAGACGAATCCCGTTCCCACGAACACGAGCGCCGCGGCCGCTGCCCAGCTCGGGATGGTCTTGACCAGGGGTGCGAGAAAGAGGCACAGCAGGAACAGCATGGCGCACGTGACTGCGGTCAGTCCGGTCTTCCCGCCTTCCCGTATGCCTGCTCCACTCTCGATGTAGCAGGTGGTGCTGCTGGTCCCGAGCAGGCTGCCCGCGGTGGTGGCAACGGAATCCGAGAACACGGCTCGGCCGATGTTCTCGATGCTTCCGTCCCCGCGCACCCTGCCAGCCATGATGGCGACGGATGTCAGTGTTCCGGCGGTGTCAAAGAAGTCGAAGAAGAGAAACGTCAACACGACCACGACGAGGCCCAGTTCGAACACCGCCTGGACGTCGAGAGCGAACAGGGTGGGGGCAGGGCTTGGCGGCAGCCAGGCGCCGCCGCCCCAGGACGCCTCGCCGACGACCAGGCCGGCGGCGGTGATCCCAACGATGGAGATGACGATCGCCCCGACGGTCCGGCGCGACGCCAGCAATGTCATGACGACGAAGCCCGCGCTGGCGAGAAGCACGGTGGCCTCGGTGAGATCACCAATCGCGATAAGCGTGTCTGGATTGCCGACCACGATGCCAGCATTGCGGAGTCCGATGAGCGCGAGGAACAGGCCGATTCCGGCACCGATCCCGAGGCGCAGGCTGGTCGGCATGGCCTCAAGGATCCAGCGCCGAAGCCCGCTCGCGCTCAGGGCCATGAACAGGACGCCCGAACAGAACACGGCGCCAAGCGCGGCCTGCCACGGGTGCCCCATGCCCAGGACCACGCCGTACGCGAAGAACGCGTTCAGTCCCATCCCAGGAGCAAGTGCCACGGGCCAGTTCGCCCAGAGACCCATGATTCCCGTGCCGATCGCCGCCGCGAGGACGGTGGCCGTGAAGACCGCGCCGAAGTCCATGCCGGCGTCACTGAGGATCAGCGGATTGACGACGACGATGTAGGACATGGTGAGAAACGTCGCCGCGCCGGCCACGATCTCCTGCCGAACCGTCGTGCCCTGTTCCCGAAGCCGGAAGAAGCGGTCGATGGCCTGCATGGGGCGATCCCCGATTGCCTGACAAAGCCGGGGCAGGATTTGAACCTACGACCTTCAGGTTAGGATGATCAAGGTCGATGCGGCATATGGAGCCTCAGGTAATCTGACGGCGCCTCCAGTATGATAACGAGGCGAATCAACGGCATTGTGTAATCACCAATGACGCGTCTGTAGGCAGCGCATGCGACGCCTCACTGTTGATCAGCACGTAGATTCCTCGCCGATCGGCGCAGCAGCCGGTTGACTTGCTTCCGTATGCTGCTTTCGGCCATCAGGTCCATCACGGAGAGGTTGAACCTTTATCGTGGGAAGCTCCTGACCGGAACGCCAATTAGCCATCTTGGCAAGAGCCCCCTGCTTGACGTTCCAGGTTCCCGGCGCCTTGTGCTGCTCAACAGAGCATTGTGCTCGGGGGTCAGCCGTGCCGGCCGGCATGGGGTCCGGGTAACCGACCCCCGTGTTTTTTGGTCCAAGTTCGTTCCATCAAGGCGACCGTACTAATGCCCAGCATGTTCGGGGCTCGTGTCAGTTGTCTGAGTCGGGAGGCGGCCAGGAAGCCGTCGACCGACCATGTCGCGGCGTCTGTATGCATGAGCACCGAGGCGAAGACGCCACGAGCGATTCTCCGTGAGTTGCCGACTTGGAGGTGTTGGATGATCCGCGCGAGTTTCGTCAGAAGCCCTCGATCTGTTTGCCGGGCGACCGTTCGCCGCCAGGGGAGGGGTCGACACGTGGATCGAGGAGACCGATGTGTTCTTCGATCTCAGGCCCCAATCCGAGAATGAGCTGCTGGTTCGCACCAATGCTAGCCATCAGGTCAAGGCCTTATTGCAAGATGCGGCAAATCAGGCTATAACCTGCTTTCCTATTACTTGCAAACAGGCTGTCACCTTATGAAAACCGGCAAGAGAGCTGTCCCGCGCCAACGCTTGGATCAACGCTTCTCATTTATGAAGCCGGAATCCCACTACCGTCCTCCGCCGAAAGGTTGGATCCGGGCGATACGCGACGCTTTGGGCATGTCAGGCGCCCAACTTGGCCGACGTATGGGCGTGAAGGCCCAAAGCGTTGCTGACATCGAGAAATCAGAGGTATCTGGAACAATCCAACTGAAGACGCTTCGGAGGGTGGCCGAGGCGCTGGACTGCGTCGTCGTGTATGCCCTCATACCTAAGTCTACGCTGGAAGATGTGGTTCAAAGAAGAGCACGCGAGATTGCGCGCAAAGCACTCATCCGAATCGATCACACGATGGATCTTGAAGCCCAAGGCCTCTCTCAGGAAGAGCGCGAAGAACAGATTGAAACCTATATTTACGATCACCTTCGAGAGCGTGATCTGTGGGAGGATACTTGAACGATCTCTTCGATGAGCCGGCGGATGCAACTCCTCTCGAGCCAGAAGAGCGCGAAGGTCTGCTCCAGACCTGGATCACCTATCGGCAAGACCTGAACGAGGCGGAGCAAACGAACATCGCTGCGGGCACGGTCTGGGCCTGGCGCGTTCGCCGACGCGACCTGCTCACGGAGGAATTCCTCCGGCAGCTTCACAAACGTCTCTTCGGTAACGTTTGGGCCTGGGCCGGCGAGTTTCGCAGAATCGAGCGGAACATCGGTATCGAGCCGGTGCGGATCCCCGTTGAACTCAGAACGGCGTTTGATGACGCTCGTTACTGGATTGAACACGAGACATTCCCGCCCGACGAGATTGCCGTGCGTCTGCATCACCGGCTGGTCGCGATCCACCCGTTCCCCAACGGTAATGGTCGAACGACGCGCTTGATGGGAGACTTGGTGGTGGCGCGGCTCGGCTGCGAACCGTTAACTTGGGGCAGGCAGAATCTGACCGACGTCAGCGAAACGCGCACCAGATATATCGCCACCCTTAGGGCCGCAGATAACCACGACATCGGGCCGCTGCTGGCGTTCGCGCGCTCGTAGATCATTCATTATGGCGCCCTTCAGAACGAAGTGGTCGGCGTGGCGGGGTTGCGCGAGAAGGTAAAACAGGCGCTCGATCGCATAGTGCGTGAGGACCAGATCGAAATTCTGGCCCTTCTCCTTGCTGACCCGGAGGAGCCGGGCCCGAACCGGGGCCCCGACGTTCCTTACCGCCTCAGGCATTGGCGGTGAGCGCCTCGAGATACGGGCGGACGACCGTGGCGCCGCCGCCGCGCTCCGCATGCCGGGCGATCTCGGCAGGGCTCCCCTTTCGCTGCCGGAGCGCCTCCTGCAGGCCCTCCAGTGCGACCGTGGACCCAACCTTCCGGCGATGCCGGAAACAGTCGGCAATCGTCTTGGCGACGCCGAAGACCTTCACGGGAACATTCTCGATGGGCACGGTGAGGACATCGTCGGTCAGAAGCGCGTCCGTGAACCGCACGATCCGCAGCGCCGGCCTTTCCTGTTTCGACATCCAGTCGCTGGTGCCGATCGCCATCCAGACCACGCGCGGAAGCTGGTCGGTCAGTTCGTGGTAGGCCAGCGCGGACACCAGGCAGACGACGTCCCTGGGAACGCGTTTTGCGGCCTCAGCCAGGCTGTGGTTGGCGTCGAGCGGCGCGTCGGGCAGCTGGTAGAGCCCGCGCGCGAGGCGGTTCACGTCACCGGCGTGGCAAGGACGGCGAGATCGAGCACCGACCGGGGTGCACGGGCTGCTGTGGGTCCATCGGGCAAGAGGTTGCGGGCACTGGATGGCGGCGTGCGACAAGGCGACGGCGTCGAGCCATGGCGCGTGAGCGGTGTCGAGGCAGGATCGAATGCCGGTTCCCGTTGGGCAGGACCCTCAACTGCTGACCAGGATGAGGATGCCGACGGTGACGAGGAGGATGCCGGTGACCTCCAGGCGGGAGCTGCGTTCCCTGAAGATGAGGATCCCGGCCGCGAAGGTGAACAGGAGTTCGATCTGTCCGAGCGCGCGGACGTAGGCAGCGTTCTGGATCGTCAGGGCCGTGAACCAGCCGATCGATGACAGCGCGCCGGCCAGCCCCGCGATGCTTGCCCAGCGCCACGACCGCAGCACGGCGCGGAGCTGGCCGGGCTCGCGCCAGCTCATCCAAGCGGCCATGGCGAGGGTCTGGGCCAGGATGGCGGCGGCGAGCGTGAAGCCGGCCTGCATCGGGAAGTCGGGCCCGTTTCCGCCGGGAGGGCCATCGAGCGAGAGCGACGCCGCCCGGAAGGCGACCGCCGAGATGCCGAAGAGCGTGCCCGAGAAGATGCCGATCAACGCCGTCCGCTCGGTCCAGCCGAGCAGCAGCTTGCGCCATTCGAGACCGGTCTTCGCGGTCGAGAGCAGCATCACCCCGATCAGGCTGACGAAGATCGCGATGCTGCCGGTCAGGCTCAGGCCGTCTCCGAGGATGACGAGCCCGAACAGCGCCGCCTGGGCCGCCTCCGTCTTGGAGTAGGTGGTACCGACCGCGAAATCCCGGAACGAGAACAGCCAGACCAGGAGAAACGTTGCGCAGATCTGCGCCGCGCCGCCGATGAAGACGTAGATGATGAATGTGGGATTGGGCGCCGGCCACGCCATGCCGGCGCCGTAGCGCAGCGCGAGGATGTAGGCGAAGACGACGGGCAAGCCGTAGCCGAACCGCGAGAACGTCGCGCCCGTGTTCGAGAGCACACCTTTCAGGTGCTTCTGGACGGCGCTTCGGAGGTTCTGGCAAAAGGCGGCGAAGATCGTGATCGGGATCCACAGCTCGATCACTGCGCGAGCGTCTCCTCGATCCGTTCGCGCAACATCCCCAGGCGGTCGCCGCCCCAGAACAACTCTTCACGGTAGAGGTAGCTGGGCACGCCAAACACGCCCAGCTCCTCCGCCTCCCGCTGATGGACGTCGTGGCGCTGACGTCCCTCGTCTTCCGCCCATTCCGCGAAGTTCGCAGCCGGCACGCCCGCCTCCTCCAGCACCCCGGCGATCACGGCCGGGTCCTCGATTTCGAGTTCACGCTTCCAGAAGCGCTTGAACACGCGATCGATGTAGGCCTCGAACCGGTCGTGATCCTGGGCTCGAAGCATGCCGATATGGGCGATGGAGCTGTCGAAGATCTTCTGCGGGCCGCGTACTGTCAGTCCCACCTGGTTCGCGAGCCGCCGGGCATCCATGTAGCTGTAGCGCACACGACGCCACTGGTGCTCGCTACGGGTTTCTACCGCGCCCAGGAAATCCGGGATTTCCAGGGTGTACGGCTTCCAAACAGGGTCGATGCCGAATTCGGCTGCCAGCGCCCGCGTCGGAGCAATGGCCAGGTAGGCGTAAGGACTCTTGACGTCGATGTAGACGGTGAGCACGGGCGGTGAAGCCATGGGGCCGGGCATTCCTCAAGGGCATTGGCAGAGTGGGACTCGTCCCGACACTAGGTTCTGGGGACGGACGTGCGCAAGTTGCGGCCGGCCGCAAGCAGCCAGCGGAGCGCCGCGGCGTGGCCGCTAATGATCAAGGCAATAGACGATCTGATCGAAGCGGTCCCTGGGAAAGGTGAACAGGAAGATCAGCGGTTCGGTGCCAACGCACTGGAAGGCGTGTGAGGCATTGGGCGGAATGTAGACGGCGCAGCCCGGCCCAACCTCCGTCACTCGGTCACCGATTTCGATCTGGCCGTGTCCGCTCACGACGTAGTAGGTCTCCTCCGGCTCGTGGTGATGCAGCGGGAGCCGCGCGCCTGGCGGAATCTCCGCAATACCCGTGACGATGCCGACGGTATCGGTGCGTTCACTGGCGATCAGCAGCTTGTAACGAATTCCGCTCTCGTCAGCGAGGCTGGCACGGCCCCACAGAATCCAGTCGATGACGGCCTGATCGACGATAGCTGGCTGCGGTGCGCGCATCGCCTTTCCTCCGCATGCAGGAGCCGCAAATCCGACTCGTTGGGCGATCAATGGCTCCGTTGCCAGCCGCGCAAGGCCATCGACGGAACTGCGCGGGACGGGCCATGAAAACCACCGTGGCGGCATGTCTTTGTCTGTGCCGCTGCACGTGAACACGTCTGCGTGACAGGGGAGTGGAGGCGAAGCATTCCAGCGGCACAGGCCGGGTGGCGGGCAGGCGTTCCAAGCTCGAAAAGCGCATTGACACAGAGCGTCTCGTCGAGGCCTCGAAGCCCGCGGCGGTCCTCCGGACGCCCGCGCTATCCACCCGGAGCATGCGGGGGAACGAGACGGGGCCGTGCCGCCCGAAGGGCACGCGCGACAGCGCGCATGAAGCTTGCCGCGGACAAGGTCGAAGCGCCCTTGGCCAGAGCAAGGCGAGCATGCAGCTCTTCGCACGGGTGATCGGCGTTGCCGACAGAGCGCGGGCCAAGCGACGGAGGCGCCACCCTCACATTCTTCAGCACGGAGCAAATCGGCTAGTGTCGTGATGACCGACCGGTATCCGCCCGCGATGCACACGCTCCTCTTTCTCGAGCCCGGCCACTTCCACGCAGCCCTTACCCTGCGCGTGGCGAATCCCCGGATCGACCCCGCGATCCAGCTCTATGCCCGCCCCGGCCCGGAGCGCGACGCCTTCGTGGCCCTGGTCCGTTCCTTCAATGCACGGGCTGAACGGCCGACCGACTGGAACGTCCGGCTTCACGAATCGGTCGACCCGGAGCGGGCGCTGGTCGAGGAGCGGCGCGGGAACATCGTCATCCTCGCCGGGCGCACACGACCCAAGCTAGGCGCCATCGCACGCCTCCACGCCGCGGGGCTGCACGTGCTCGCCGACAAGCCCTGGCTTACCGACGGCGTGGCTCTTCCCGACCTCGAGCAGGCGACGGCGGGTTGGCCCCTCGCGATGGACATCATGACGTCCCGCCACGAGACGGTGGCACGCCTCACGCAGAGGATTGCAGCCGACCCAGAACTGTTCGGTCTGCTCCACGAACCGGCGGACGAGCCCGTGATCGACATCCAGTCCGTGCACCATCTGCTCAAGGTGGTGAACGGCGCGCCGCTCCGGCGGCCTTCCTGGTACTACGACACCCGCATCCAGGGCGATGGCCTCGTCGACATCCAGTCCCACATGGTCGACCAGGCGCAGTGGATCCTCGGCGACGGTCCGGGCTTTGTGTTCGAACGGGATTTTGCGCTCGAGGGCGCACGCCGCTGGGGCACGCCGGTGCCGCGGGAGCTGTTCCGGACCAGCACCGGACTCGACGAATTCCCGGAGACCCTGGAACCCCAGGTGGAGGCCGGGGTGCTGCACCTCGCCTGCAACGGTGAAATCCGATATCGGCTGCGGGGTGTGCCCGTCCGCCAGCGGGCGGAGTGGGGGCAGCGTGAGCCGGACGGAGGGGGTGACCTGCATCGGACGACGGTGCGGGGTGAGCACGCGATTCTCACCGCGCGCAACGGGCCCGAGACGGACTTCCGGGGAGAGCTGCACGTCACGCCGCGCGACCCCGGAGCCGACTTCGAAACACGTCTCTCGGAGCGGCTCGCCACTTGGGAGGTCGGGATGCCCGGCTTGGCGCATCGCCCCTCTCCCCTCGGGCACGAGATCATCATCCCCAACGCACTGCACACGCCGCACGAAGCGCACTTCGCGATGGTTCTCGACGACTTTCTCGACCTGCTCGACGCCGGTGAATGGCCCGCCGCGCTCGCCGCCCGGATTCGTGCGCGTTACACGCTTCTCGCTCGGGGGGGCGAGCACTGCATGCCGGGCCTGCTGTCGCCATGACACGAATGCTGCTGCAGCAGTGAAACGGTTAAGCTATTGACAATAAAGACTGAATTTATATCTCTCCAAAATCGTTTCAGAGGCTATGAAACAGGTCCCTAGGGGTCGCGGCGGAAGCGGCACGGGAAGTGCGGATATGCGCAACCCCCGCATCCAGACGGCATCACGAAGCGGCAGTGTCTGACATCGAGTGACGTGGTGGCGTTTGGAGTGCGCCCTCGGCGCCAGATCGCGTTCAGAACTGCGCCGGGCCCGAGGATTGTGTGCTGTTCCCGCGCCGCGATCGGGCCGGCTCGGCGGTTTTCGGCCTCCCGGCGTCGATTCGCCTCCGCAACTGGTCGACGCCGTGCTGCATACAGGGCTGAGCACCGCCACGGAACGGTGGGCTCCCGAGGGGGGACCGGTGCCGGCGGATCCGCTCGCGACGATCAGGGGTCCCGGACAGGGCTGAAGCGGCCGCAAGGCGGCTGGCCGGCGGGTGCCGGGTATCGGTTATGATTGTCACGCTGATGTTCCCGGGCCGGCTGGGAGTTCCGTATGCGCGTGATCACGAACTGCCTTTGGGGCGGGTTGTTCGCAGCGGGAGCGCTCTACGGCGTGCTCGCCGTACAACGAGCCGTGGATTCGGGCTTCCAGTTCCACGGCGTCCTGTTTCTCGTCTTCTGCGCTGCCGCCGTCTGTCAGGAAACGCATTCGGCACGGGACTCGCGAGCCGGCCCCCGAACTATGGCGGAGGCGGGCCGCACGGTCCACCGGGAAGCAGACCGGCCCTTGGCAGGATCAAACGTCTAACGACACATGCCCTCTTCTCCGGTCGCCGGGCTCGCCGCTTCGGATGCAACGGCCCTGACCACTGATGGTCTGCCGCCGCCGCGGTGCCCGCCATTGCGCGAGCACGGCCATCGCTGATCTTGCCGAGCAGTCCCCATTTGTTACGGTTTCCATCGTAATCTGTGGAAAAGGTCGTGCTCGGCGAATGCCGGAGGAGGACATCGTGTCATCAGGAGCAGGAGAGGACCGGGTCGCACAAACCGGCGTCATGCGCGGGCTTCATGCCGGGATGGGCGTGGCGGCGAAGGGCATGGTGGTCGCCTTCGTGGTCTTCACCGTGCTCAACGTGGAACTCGCGAACGAGATCTATTCGGCGATTCGCGGTTGGATCGAAGCCACGCTCAGTTGGTACTACGTCGTCATCATCGTGGGGCTGATGCTGTTCTGCATCCTCCTCATGTTCTCGAGATTCGGGTCAATCCGCCTGGGCGACGACGATTCGCGGCCCGAGTTCAGCAATTTCTCCTGGTTCGCGATGCTGTTCTCGGCCGGGGTGGGCATCGGCATCCTGTTCTTCGGCGTCGCCGAACCAGTCTTCTACTTCGATAACTCGGGGGCCTTCGGCTACCCCAACAACCCACATGCCGACGTTGCCGGCGCGACCGCGATGGACATGACCCGTGCGGTGCACGCGATGCGGGTCACCTACTTCCACTGGGGCTTCCACGCCTGGGCGGTGTACGTGGTGGTGGGCCTTTGCCTCGCGTATTTCGGTTTCCGGAAAAAGCTGCCGCTCACCATGCGCTCGTCGCTCTACCCGATCATCGGCGATCGGATCTACGGTCCCGTGGGCCACGGCGTCGACCTGCTTGCGGTGTTCGGCACGGTCTTCGGGGTGGCAACCTCGCTCGGTCTCGGGGTGAGCCAGATGGCGACCGGTCTCAACGTGCTGTTCGGCGTCGATTCCGGCATCCTGACGCAGGTTCTGCTGATCGCCGGGATCTCCGTTATCGCGACCCTGTCGGCGGTCTCGGGCGTCGGGAAGGGCATCCGCATCATTTCGGAGTGGAATATCTGGCTGTCGGTCGTGCTGCTTGCCTTCTTCCTGTTCGCGGGACCATTCAAGTGGCTGATGGGGTTCTTCATCACGTCGCTCGGCGACTACATCTGGAACGTGATTCCGATGGGATTCTGGACCGCCGGCACGGACCAGGAGGTCGCCTGGCAGGGCGGCTGGACGATCTTCTACTGGGGCTGGTGGATCTCGTGGGCCCCCTTCGTGGGCCTGTTCATCGCGCGCATCAGCCGGGGCCGGACGATTCGGGAGTTCATGGTCGGCGTGATGTTCGTGCCCACCACGATCGGCTTCTTCTGGCTCTGCATGTTTGGCGGCAACGCGATCTACCTGGAACTCAACGCGAGTGGCGGCGTCGGCACCGCAGGCATTGTTGATCTGGTACGGGCATGGGACCTGCCGGCGGCGCTCTACGGGACCATCGAGCGCCTGACCGACATCTCCGCCCTGCAGTGGATCATGTCGGCCCTGGCGACCTTCCTGCTGGTCACGTGGTTCATCACCTCGTCCGATTCCGGGACGCTGGTGATCACCACCATGTTGTCCATGGGGGACGACCACCCGCCGAAACGCTTCCGCGTCATTTGGGGGATGGGCGAGGGCCTCGTGGCCGCAGCGTTGCTCCTCGCGGGCGGGCTCAGGGCCCTGCAGACCGCATCGATCGCGGCGGCGCTGCCGATCTCGCTGGTCATGGTCTTCATGGCCTACGGTCTGTTTAAATCCCTGAACGAAGACAGCTCGGCGGTTCCGGCCCCCGCTTCCGGGCCGGGCGCGCGAGAGGCACCCGCCTGAGGCGGCTGGCCGCTCGCGATGTCTCCGGCGGCCGTTCTCGGGCCCGTCAACTGCTCCGGGCGTTCAGCCTGGAGAGCGGGCGAGGATGGCCGCCTCAGCCCCACCGCTCCGTCGGCGCTCGCGGTGCACGTGATGTAGCAAGAGGGAGGCATTGGTCGGCATCGCCTGGCAGGGGCCCGGCGGTTGACCGCGGCCCCGACAACGCTCGCGACAGCTCAGAACGCGCCGGGTCGCACGCGCTGCAGGAACGGCGCCCTGGCGCCGTCCGGATCCATGCCCGGCAGATCGTCGGCGGTGGGATCGCAGCGCCGGACCAGGATGTCCGACCATTCGATGGGATGGCCCATGTGCTGAAACAGCCCGAAGCTGCCCTGCCGGTTGCGTGGCAGTTCGGGCGGGACCTTCCGGTCCTCCTCTACACACAGCCAGTCATCCGGCTCCGGTGTTCCTTCCGGCCAAATCCGGTAGCGCACGCGGCCGATGCCTTCGTGGTGGCAGAACTGGTGGCGCACCCGGTAGGCACGATCCCGTCGCACCTCAACCGGCGCGGCTGGATTGGTGGCGACGGCCCATTCCCGCCGGTCTCCCGAATGGTCGCCCCAGGCCAGGAAGGCGCGCCCGCCGTCCGTCGGACTGAGGGCGGCCATGCCGGCGCTGCACCAGCCCACCTTGATTCCCCGTGGCGGTTCGCCTTCGGTGAGCCCGGCAAAGAAATCGGAGAGTCCCAGCCACTTGGCACCGGCGGTTTCCGTGAAGCGGGCCCGATAGGTTGCCTCCTGGCTGCCGTGCGGCGAACCCAGGAGCAGGAGGGCATCCGGCGCCACCGGACCCCGGGAGCGGATCGCGTTGGCCTCCGGGTCGAGGTCGAATGCACCGTTGACGGCCTGGCCGATCTCCTGGATCGACCGGTAGGATGAAAGGTCGCGCAGGTCCAGCGGCAGGGGCACGGTCTCGGGTGCCCAGGTGAAAACCATCTCCGCCGTGTGCAGTGCCCCCGCGCTGTCCTCGACCTTGATGGAGAGCAGGTTCTCGCCGGGCGCCAGGTCGCCCCGCGTGGCAGGTATTTCGACGCAGAACTCCCCCTGATCCCGGCAACGGAGCTCTCCGGGCGACTGCTTGTAACCTCGGATCCAATCGACATTCAGATCGGGTTCCTGCTCGACATAGAGGCATTGAGAGGCACTGCCGTTGAGCACCCAGTGCGCCGCTCGGACCGGGAACGAGGCATCCAGGACCCGGCCGAGCACGGTGATGTCGTGGTGGCGGTGCCGGAACTGCTGCTGCGAGCCGTAGGTCAGCCGGATCGTCATGTGGTCACCCGCGTCATCGATATCGGAACAGCCCGCGACCGCGGTGGACCGATCACCATCCTCCCGTGCAGGCGGATGCACGGTGCCTGTAC
>JAGWAT010000067.1:0-4044 GCA_021296265.1 Alphaproteobacteria bacterium
GGCCCCCCGTGTCAAGCGCCTCGACCGCGACGGCGCCGCCTCGAGCCGCCGCGCTGCCGGGCCAGATGCCGCACCGCGCGCCCAGGCTCCGGGCAATGTTGAAGGGTCACCTGGAAGCTCCACGCCACGCGGCGGACCGGGCTCCCTTCCGGCGAATGACGCCACCCGCAGCTTGGCCGGCCGGCGTCACGCTCCGGCCCACGGATCGACGATCGCCGCACCCGTAGCCTCGAAATCGGCCACATTGCCCGTCACCACTGTCATCCCGTGCACCATGGCGGTGGCCGCGATCAGCGCATCCCGTTCGGCCAGCGGGTCCGGCACATGGAGTCGCGCACATTTCAGGGCAACAGCGGAGTCGACGAGGAGCGTTCGCTCCAGGAACTCGGGCAGTACATGCCGTTCCATCCATGTCCGCAGCCGGTCGCCCTGTCCGGCGTCGCGCCGTTCGATACGCAGGACGCCGATCTCCAGCTCCATCCGGGTCAGCGCGGAGATATAGAAGCTCGCCGCGTCCCGTCCCGCAAACCACGCGACGACACGCGCGTCGGCCTTGCCATCGCCGAGCTTCCGCAACTCGGAGATGACATTCGTGTCAAGCAGGAACATCAGGAGAGATCGGATGGAGGAGATGAGATGCGGACGCGCGGCGGCTCGAAGTCGATGTCGGCCAGACCTGGCATGGACAACAGCTCCACCAGACTGCGGCCCTGTCCCGCAAGCCGTCGGTACTCCTCGATGCTCAGCAGCACATGCGCGGGCCTGCCGCGGTCGGTGATGAAGACGGGCCCCGACTTCGCAGCCTTCTTCGCGCGTCCGACATCCTGGTTTAACTCGCGGCTCGTAACGGTCGTAACGGTCATGGCGTATCCCTGGAGCATATGTAGCAATGTAACTACAGTTTCCGGAGGGCCGCAAGCGCGCGAAGCCGCCGTCAGTTCAGCGCCTCCTTCTGCGCCTTCAGGCCGCGCCGGGACCGCGATCAGTCCGCCAGCCGCCTGGTTGCAAGACCTTCGGAGCGATTGAAGTCGCGGTCCTCAGTCATCAGACGGGTCACGCCATGTTCCCGGCACAGGGCCACGATCTGGGCATCAAACACCAGATTTCCGATCGCGTCCGCCTGGCGAACGGCGTCCGTCAAGACGGCTGGGTAATCCCGGCCGCCGGGGTCGATTCCAGGCACCTGTTGCCCACCCTCGCACGCCGACCGGACCCGAGTTGGCCGGCGTTCCGGCGCAGGCTTCGCGAGGCATTTACGCCACGCCCGCCTCACGCAGCACGCGGGTGAAACCGCCGCAGCCGGTGTGCTGCCGCCCGTCCGGTGCTTGCACTGGCCCGGTGCGGCTCTACCCTTGTGGAGAACGCCCGATCGTCGGGCGCAGGAGGAAAGCACGCTTGCGGAGACAAACTAATCGCTAGGGGCCCCGCGCGGCCGGTCGCACCGACACGCCGAGGGCCGCGGATCAATCAGGAAATCAGGATTGATCCAGTTCGTCTGATCGACTTCGATGGAACCATGGTGGGTGTCGTCCCGCTGGAAGAGGGGCTCGCCCGGGCCGAGGACGCCGGGCTCGATCTCGTGGAGGTCTCCCCCAACGCCTCGCCGCCGGTCTGCAAGATCCTCGACTACGGCAAGTTCCGCTATCGGGACCAGCGGAAGGCGCGAGAGGCGAAGAAGCGCCAGCGCACGTTCGAGGTCAAGGAAGTCAAGATCCGCCCCAACATCGACGGGCACGACTACGCCGTGAAGATGCGGTCGATCACCAAGTTCCTCGACTACGGAAACAAGGTGAAGGTCACCCTCCGGTTCCGTGGACGCGAAATGGCGCATCAGGAGCTCGGTGCGCAGGTGCTGGAGCGCATCCGGGGTGAGCTGTCCGAACGGGTACGGATCGAACAGACCCCGTCGATGGACGGCCGCCAGATGGTGATGGTGGTGGCCCCCGTGCAGGGGCTTGGCCACGTGACGCAAGGCGCTGAACCGCCGGCAGTGTCGCGGCCGCCGCGGGCGTCCCGCAATGCCGCCGCGGAGACGAACGATGCGGACCCCATGGCCGCACCGCCGAACCTGGCACCCGTTGCAGCGGAGCCTGAGGCGCTGCCCCCGCCGCCCGGCGACGAAGCGCCACTTTCAGCGACGCCGGAGACCTGAGCGGACGGTGCATCCCCGTCGGTGCCCCGCGCCTTGACCGCCGCCCACCTCTCCTCGACCGACGGCGCGCGCGTCGCCTACGTCCGCACCGCCGGTTCGGGGCCTGGGGTCGTGTTCCTGGGCGGCTTCATGTCGGACATGACCGGCACCAAGGCGACCGCGCTCGAGGCGTGGGCAGGCTCCCGGAACCGCGCGTTCGTCCGGTTCGACTACCGCGGTCACGGCGCCTCCTCCGGCGCTTTCGAGGACGGCACGATCGGCACCTGGCTCGCGGACGCACTGGCGGTGCTGGACGGGGTGACCGAGGGCCCGCAGATCCTCGTCGGCTCCAGCATGGGCGGATGGATCGCGCTGCTGGTCGCGCGCGCGCGCCCCGAACGGGTCGCCGGCCTGCTCGGCATCGCGGCGGCTCCCGACTTCACGCGCCGCATGTGGCGCGAGGAATTCGGCGACACGGAGCGGGCGGCAATCGAACGCGACGGCCGGGTGACCGTCCCGTCCGAGTACAGCGAAGAGGGCTACGTGATCACGCGTGACCTGCTCGAGGAAGCCGAGCGGCACGTACTGCTGAACAATCCCATCCCCATCCGCTGCCCGGTCCGCCTCCTGCACGGCATGCAGGACGAGGCAGTGCCCTGGGCGACCTCCCTCCGGATCGCCGAGCAGCTCGAGGCGGACGACGTCGAGACCATCCTGGTCCGGAGCGGCGACCACCGGCTGTCCGAACCGGCCGACCTCGAGCGGATGACCCAGACCCTCGAGCGCCTGATCGCGGCCACCGCCGGCGCGTGAGGCTGAACGAGGAGGCAGCCCGTGGCTTGATGGCGCCCTACCGGGGTGCAGAAGCCGTTCGCACCGGCATCCCTTGGTAAGGTTCTCGGTGCTGGCCCCGGGGAGGTATTGCAATTCCCTGCAGTTCCCTAGCTGGACCGATCTGACTCAGCTGGCGCGACCCTGGCTGTCCGCCCAACCCGACGCCCCCTCCCGGGCTGCTCGGCCAGGCCGCCGGGACACCAACTGCCCGGCATCGTCGGGCAACGTCTCGGGCCGCCCCTGACGGGCCCGGTACCCGAACGCCGCCAGGACGCCCTAAATCCCCATCCTCTCCGCAAGGGCGCAGTCCGCGCTTCGGACCCTGCAGGAGACCAGTCATGCTGACGCGCCGTCGTGCTTCGCTGCTCACCGCCCTTCTCTTCAGCACCGCGATCTTTGGCCTTGCCGCCTGCGCCGGCAACCGCGACGGGGGCCAAGCCGGAGGGGGGCACCCCCGTCCTGTGCCCGTCCACCCCAGGCCAATCATCCGCCGACGGCGACGGGTGCGGCCGCGTCACCGCCGCCGCCCTGGCGGCAGACGGGCCCGCGGGCGGCGCGGAAAGCCCGGACGCCGTCGCAGCCGCGGCCAGCGGCGCCGGGGCGCCCGTCGGGGCCGCCGCGGGCGCCGGTCGGGTCGGCGGCACCGCTGACGATCACGCCCACTCCCGCTCAAACAACAGCATGCGCGCCGAGGACTACGATCCGGAGAGCGATCTCCGGCATTGAGGCCATTCATCTGCCGCCCAGCCGACCGTCCGCCGTCCCGGACACGCAGCACCCGCAGGCGGCGGCTTGTCCATTATCTACACAATTGCCATATCCTGAATCAGGCTTGCCCCCCCGCGCGTTGCGCGGGAAGGAGACCGTCATGCCTCAGGTGAACATCCGCACGTCCAGCGAGCGCTTGGCCGTCATCGACCGCGCGGCCGCGATCC
Source organism: Alphaproteobacteria bacterium (assembly GCA_021296265.1). Lineage (GTDB taxonomy): Bacteria > Pseudomonadota > Alphaproteobacteria > TMED109 > TMED109 > VXPW01. The sequence continues at coordinate 3,901 of JAGWAT010000067.1, forward strand.
GGGGCGTCAGCCGGACCGAGTTCCTGCTCCGCTCAAGCGAGGCTGCGGCGATCGAGGTCCTGAACGAGCGCCCTATCATCGCTCTCGACGACGAGACCTGGGACGATTTCGTCGCCGCGCTCGACGCGCCGGTAGTGATCGACC
>JAGWAT010000067.1:4120-6835 GCA_021296265.1 Alphaproteobacteria bacterium
CGGGGGTCCCGACCCTCGACGCCTGGCTCCAGGGCAAGGCAAGGCTGAACGAGGCCGGAGGCGGCGCGCGCACCTATGTTGCCTGCGACGGCGACCGCGTGACCGGCTTCTACAGCCTCGCCGCAAGTTCCGTGGAACGGCGCCGGGTCTCGTCCCGGGTTGGCCGGAACATGCCCGACCCGGTCCCGGTCATCCTTCTGGGGCAGCTCGCAGTGGACGAGGCCTGGCGCGGACGGCGCCTCGGCTCCGATCTTCTTATCGACGCGGCGTGGCGTTCCCTGGCCGCCGCCGGCGTGGTCGGCGCCCGCGCGGTCGTCGTGCAGGCCATCGACGACCGCGGCCGGGTGTTCTACGAGAAGTTCGGCTTCCGTCCGATCTCGGACCGCGAGCCGCTCATGCTTGTCCTGCGCATGTCTGAGATCGAAGAGCTGCTGCGGTCCTAGCTGCGCAGCCGGCCTGCCGCCTGCCGTCATCAATGCGCCGCTCGACACGGTGACCGACATGGTCTCGGGCACAGACGGCCAGCTCGCCGTGGGCACCGCCGGTACGGTTGCACTGCACGAACTGCAACGCAACGCACAACCGCGACCATGCGGCCGCCGCGAACATCCTGCTGCGCGGCATCGCCGCGCACGCTGCTCACGCACAAAACGACAGCGGGCCGTCCGGGTCCGCGGAGACGGCGCGCCAGCACCGCCTGCCGGCGTCGGAGTGCTGGCGCGCCCACTCGGCTCGTCGTTCCGAATTTCGTATTGTAGTTACAGTGTGGTGCTATATTACGTGACGGGCTTGGCCACTGAGCCATGCATCGGATCAGGATTCGAAGGGCACCGCGATGGAAATGGCACTACGCGAGGCAAAGGCCCGCCTTTCGGAGCTGGTCTCGGCCGCCTGCAACGGCGAGCGTGTCATCATCACCCGGCATGGACACCCTACGGTGGAACTGGTGCGCTGTGAGCGCCGCGGCGGCATCGATTTCGACAGGCTGGATGCGACGCGCCGCCACCTGGGTTTGACGGCGGACGGTGAGCAGTGGCCGCAGGAGTTCGATGACCCGGCGTACAGCCGGCAGGTACTCGGCCTGGACGGCGAGTAACCGACCATTGAAGGTCCTGCTCGACACGTCCTACTTCTACGACCTCATGATGGCGCCGGAAAAGCTGCTGGACGCCGAGCGGCAGTTCCTGGGTGGCCCGGCGTTACGCCTGCACGTCAGTGCCGTGTCGATCTGGGAGATGCGCCTGAAGCACGACGCACGCTATCGGTCTGGGGCGCGCAAGAGCCCCTTTGACCCAAACGCTGTGCTTACCGTCCTGGAGGATCAGGAGGTTGTGTTCGTGCCCATGACCATGCGACATGCGGCGCGGGCACTCGACGTCCCGCTCGGTCACCGGGACCCGTTCGACGAGTTGCTCCTGGTCCAGGCACAGGAAGAGAGCCTCCAGCTGCTCACCGCGGACCGCCAGCTCGCCGGCCATCCGCTTGCGATCACCGTCAAAGGGCGGGTGTAGGCGTTCTTCTGGAAGTTGTCATGCGCAACCTTGACGCCCAATAGCTATCCCAATGGCACGGTTCCGGACAGCGATTCTTCCAACCAGCTCCGGACACGCCCGCGTGCGTAAGCGTCCCGGCTGACAGCGTGGATCAGCAGGCTGGCACCGATCTGGGTCCTTTCAGGAGCTCGACCTAGCGACGGAGTTCCTGGTCTTCCAGCTGATCGGCCAGACATAGGGCCTTGTTGAGATCGTGGCAGTCGGCCACGTCACCCATCTCCACGGGATCCATCCCGTGTCGCCCGGCCGATGCCTCCGGAAGGTCTCGCTGACCACCACCTCGAACGGTTTTGCCCGAGTGGTCGGCGATGTCCTTTAACTGGCGCGCAATCCGGTCATCAAACGTCAACGTGGTTCGCAAGCATCCATCCCCAAACCCGGGGCACCCCTCACAAGTGCCTCAAAGCCCGCAATTGTGAGGGCATCAGCGCACCAAACGTTCAAGCTTCCGATTGCACGATTCAGCACCCGACGATCGGCGAATGCCCTCGGGCTCAACGCAGCCGGCGCAAGCGTGAGTCAACCCCTGGTCAGGGCCGCTGCGGCCCTCGGCACTGACGGTCGGTCGAGTCGTGCATCCTGGTTCACGGTGCCCGGACCACGGCGCAAGTCGCCATGCGGACCGTCTGGCTCGGAGAGGTTTGAACAAGGTTCCGGCACCGCTTCCAACGAATTGACCCTCACCGGCAAGACCTGGCGTTTCTTCAGCGCGGAGAGCGACGCAAACCCAGCGAACCTGCGCACGTCGCGGGCCGCCGAATCAAGCCACGGCCCGCACCGCTAGGCATTCCCGCGCCATGGCGTCGGCAACCTGCCCGGGCGGGCGACCGCCGCGGGCGCTCGCCTCGAAGATCGTATCCAGGCGATGGCCAATCCCGGCGACGGCCGCCTTCACGGCGGCCCGGTCGTAGGGCTCGTCGCGGTAGAGGATGTCCTGCGCCACGCTGATCAGGCCGCCTGCGTTGATCACGTAGTCAGGCGCATAGAGGACGCCGTCCCGGTGCAGCTCCACGCCGTCTTCGGGGGACGCGAGCTGGTTGTTGGCCGCACCCGCCACCACGCGCGCCCGGAGCCGGCTCCGCATCGCGCGGTTGACCGCGCCGCCAAGCGCGCACGGCGCGAACACCTCCGCTTCGGCGCCGGCGATCGCGTCGGGCCGGAC
>JAGWAT010000001.1:0-1323 GCA_021296265.1 Alphaproteobacteria bacterium
CCACGGAAGAGACGGTTTCCCAACTGCCCGCGGTGACGGACGGAGCAGGACTGTCGGCAGAGGCACTGGCGCAAAATGCGGAAGAGACGCTTGCCATTTGCGACCTTGCGAAGTTCGCCGGGCGTGCGGCGACGCGAGAAGACATGGAAACGGCGCTCGGCGCGGCTGAGGCGTTCGTGTCCGAGAGTCTGGAGCGGCCGGCGTGAGCTTTGCCGAGCCCTGGTGGCTGGCGTTGTTGGCCCTCTCGTTGCCGGCGGTGTTCCGCGTGCTGCCGAGGTGGGCCCGCCGCCAAGCAGGAAGCGCCGTCGGGGTGGCGTCGCTGGAGAGCTTTCACGGTGCTCCCGTGGGGGTGCGGGTCCAAGCCGCTCGGTTATTGCCCGTGCTTTCCGCGCTCGCGTGCGTCGCGCTGATCGTGGCCTTGGCGAGACCGCAGGCTGGCTTCGAAGTAACGGAGCGGGTCACCGAGGGCATCGCAATTGCCATGGTCGTGGACGTGTCCAGCAGCATGTCGGCACTGGATCTCGGTGGCGAGCGTGAAGCGGATCGAAACCGGCTGGAGGTAGTCAAGGATACGTTTCATGACTTCATCGCCGGCAAGGGAGACCGCTTGCCCGGCCGCGGGTCCGACTTGGTTTCCCTCGTTACGTTCGGTCGCTACGCGGACACGCTGACGCCGCTCACGCTCGATCATGAGTCATTGCTGCAGCTGAGCGCATCGCTTCAGCCGGTGCATCTCCCCGAAGAGGACGGCACGGCGATCGGTGACGCGATCCTGTCCAGTCTCGATTCGCTGGCGGGCGGAGAGCACGCGAGCTCGGTCATCATCTTGCTGACCGACGGAAGCCACAATGCCGGGACCGTGGAGCCGCTGGTGGCGGCGGAAGCGGCGCGGGCGTTGGGAGTACGCATCTATGCGATCGGCGCGGGCAGCCAGGGCCGTGTCGCCATGCCGGTCAGTCCGGGGAGTTCCGAGACCCGTATGGTGCAGGTCTTCATTGACGAATTCACGCTCACCAGGGTGGCCGAGGCCACCGGCGGTCGCTACTACCGCGCGACCGATGCAGAGGGTCTGCTGGCGGTCTACGAAGAGATCGACCAGCTGGAAAAGGGCCAGAACGTCGCGCGCCATTACCAGCGGCGAGTCGACCTCTATCCCTGGTTCTTGGCCTTGGCCATGATTCTGTTGTTGCTGCGTGCCGGCCTGGATGCCACCGCACTGCGCGTGGCACCGTAGGGGCGCGACATGGAGTTTGAGTACATCTCCCTCCTGGGCATCGCACCGTTGGCAGCTGCGGGCATCCTGCTGTTGCACAGCCATGCGGC
>JAGWAT010000001.1:1357-4654 GCA_021296265.1 Alphaproteobacteria bacterium
GTGGTCATGGCTCGGCGACGGGCCACATGGGCGGTGGCGGCCGCCGTCGCCCTGCTGGGGCTTGCCCTCGCCAGGCCGCTCGGGGGATTCGAGGAGGGAGTCGCGTCGCGCGAGGGTCGTGACGTCCTGGTGGTGCTGGACGTGTCGCTCAGCATGTACGCCCGTGATCACGATGGTGCATCGCGGTCGGATGCGGGGCGTGCTGCTGTCGAACGGTTGGTCGACCGGCTCGCCGCCGACGGGGGTCATCGCCTTTCGCTGCTGGCGTTTGCCGGGCGAGCGAGCCAGCTGCTGCCGCCGGCGCTTGACTACGATACGTTCCGGACACGCTTCGATGCCGTGGGTCCGCATGACATCGCGCGCCGGGGGACCCGCGTCGATACCGGCTTGGCTGCGGCGGTGGGCAGCGTCGAGACCGGCAGCGAGGCCTTCACGGACGTCGTCCTGGTCTCGGATGGAGAGGACCACGGCACGGCGCTCCGGGCCGCGGGCCGGAACCTGCGCGGCTCGGGAGTGACCGTGCACGTACTGGCAGTGGGCATCCCGCACCTTCCGACACCGGTCCGCATTCCGGGCGCTGATGGAACCGACGCTCCCCTCCTGTACCAGAACGAGCCCGTTCGAAGTCGGGCTGACCACGCGAGCATGCGTGATCTGGCCGCCTTCAGCGGTGGCACGTTCTGTGCCCTCCATCAGGCCGACTGCGTCGGCGACGTGTTCGCGGCCATCAACAGTGCACCCACACGGACTTTTTCGGCCGAAGGCAGGGAGGAAAGGCGCCGGCCCCTGTACCACTGGCTGGTACTGCCGGCATTGCTCCTGCTGATGGGTGGGGTCGTATGGGGGCGGGCACGATGATGCGCTGCTGGCTCCGGCGGAGCGCCATCATGGGCCTGTTGGCGCTGACCGGTTGCGGAGAGGGGGATCTGGCGCGCCAGGAGATGGACCTGGGCATCGAGGCGTATGCAGGCGGCGACTTCGCTGCCGCGCTGGAGCGGTTCGAAGCGGCCGAACGGGCGGGGGGAGAGACCCCTGAAACCCTGTTCGGACGTGGTGCGGCTGCATTCGCGGCTCACGACAACGCGGCAGCGGACCAGTACTTCACCTTGGCCCTTGAGACTGCTCCCGCGGAGTTGCGGGCCATGGTGCACTACAACCTCGGTTCGGTTCGCTACCGGCAGACGGTGAACGCCGTGATGAGCTTCCTCAACGGGGATGCGTACCTGCAGGAGGCCATCGAGCAGTACCGGGACGCGCTCACGATCGACCCGAACTTCGAAGCTGCCGCCTACAACCTCGAGCTGGCAATGCGCCTGCAGGACGAACTAGCCCGAAGGATGCTGGTGACCGCTGGCAGCGAGGGCATGGACGAAGGGGAGGCCCGCACCGATCAGGGCGTCGAAACGCCGGAAGGGTGGGATCCCGGCGACGTGAGGGCCGCCCAGCCACAGGCGAACGAAGGCCAGTCTCGGGCCCGGCAGGGAGGGGATCCCGGGGAAGGCGGCCGGAAAGCAGGGCAGGCGACGGGTGCCGACGATGCGCAGAACATCGATCTCACGAGCGCGTCTGCCCGTGAAATGACGGCCGAGGAGGCCGAGGAATTGATCGAGATGGTGCAGGGGCAACCGGGCAAGCAGTCTGCGCGGGCCTCTGATCGGGAGGCCCGAATGCGAGCCGGCGGTGACGTTCCGACGTGGTGACCTAGTACGTGGTCATCATCTCAAGCGACTCGCGTCTGGTCCAGCCGACGAACTCCACCCGCGTGGTGAGTCCACCGCGATTCTGCACTTCGGGCGCCCGCAGCCGCCTGTAGCGCTCAACCAGGAACTGGACCTCGACCAGATCGCCGTCCTCGGCGATGATGCCGATCCAGGGTGCCATGATGTCTTCGATGTCGTCGAAGGTGACCAGCGCACAGGGCAAATCGCCTGGCGTGTCCGTTTCCGCAAGGCGGGTCTCGAGACTCCGGAATGCCTCTGCCGTCCGGCAGATCCAAGTCGGCTCGTCGAACGTGAAGTAGTCTGGGAACGTATTTTGCTGGGCGGTGGCCGGCGATGCGGCACCCAGCAGAACGAGGCACGCAAACATCCGAACTAGAGTCATTTCCAGTTAGCCTCCTCAAAGGCCAGGGTTTCGAGAAAGGAGCCGATCTGGCTGATCTGGTCGAAATCCAGATATTCCCCGAACGGCGGCATTTTCGGGAGTTTCCCGACAGCCACGACTTCGATGAATTTCTCGTATCCCCAGAACCACTTCCGAAGGTCAAAGGCCCATTTCCCCCAGCGGGGCGACACGCCGTCTGTTTTGAACCCGTGGCACTGTACGCACCAGCGCCCGTACAGGCGTGCTCCTGCCTCGATGGCTTCGGGATCTCCCGAGAACGGGTTGCCGGATTCAATCTCCACGGGGTCGGGGACCTCGTCGCTTGCGGCCCAACCCGAGGGAGCAAAGCCCACGAGCATTACGGTCACGAGTGCAGAGGAGAGGACAAGCGGGTACTTCATGGGCGGTGCAGCCAAGCAGATGGAGCGTCAACGGATCGCAAGTAAGAGGGAACAAAGACGGGTGGCGAGCTGGGGAGCCCGCCACCCGCTTGAGATTGGGATCGCCCTACTTGAGGGTGAAGGCGACTAGGAGAGCGCTACGCCGGTAGTCGGCCGTCTCTCCGGCAAAGGCGCCGGCAAGCATGCCAAGTCCGACATAGGAGCCGTGGCCCGACGCCACTGCGACGTACTGCTTTCCGCCGGCACCGTACGAGATGATCCCGCCGTTCGTGCCCGAACCAAGGTTAAACGTCCACAGAACGTCACCGGTCGCTGAATCAATCGCTTCCAGGTCACCTTCGTAGGCTGCGTTGAACACCAACCCGCCTGCCGTCGTCATGAGGGCCGAGTGCGGAATGATGTCGTAGCGACGTTCCCAGAGGATCTCGCCCGAGACCGGCTTCCGGGACACCAAGCGACCATGTGCTTTGTCAGCTTCGGGATCAGCCTGAATCCATTCCGCGGCCATGTAGGCCTGTGCGTACGGCTCGGTGACCCGCGTGGCTTCGCCGGCACTGATCGGACCGGAACCGTCCTTGTGGGCGATGGTCAGCCACATGCACCATTCCTGGACAACCCGGATGTGTGCACCGGTAGCCGGGTCGAAGGCACCAGCGTTCCAGCTGTGACCACCGTCAATGGCGGGGCAGACCAGAGTCTTCTCGCCGGCAACCGGCCACAGCATGTTCTCGAATTCACCGGTCTCAAGGTTGAACCCCGACGTCCAGTTCTGATGGTTCATCGCGGAGTAGAC
>JAGWAT010000001.1:4741-5848 GCA_021296265.1 Alphaproteobacteria bacterium
GGTGCGGCGTCGTAGTCGTACGGATCACTCGGAGCTTCCTGGAAGTACCAGTTTAGCGCGCCGGTATCGAGGTCAAGCGCCACGGTCGACGACGTGTAGAGGTTGTCGCCGGGCCGGTGCGCGTCCGCGTTCGGATCACGACAGTCGGCGCCACAGTAGTCGTAGTCCGGGTTCGGATTTCCGGTACCGATGATGATCTGGTTGTTCGCGAAGTCGACAGTACCGGGCTGCCAAGAGCCGCCACCACCGTAGAGCCACGAGTCGCCGCCCCATGTGGCGAGGGCTGCCGGGTCGTCGCGTCCCGTCGTGTAGAACGTCCAAACGACAGACCCGTCCTGCGGGTTGATGCCGAAGATCCGGCCCTCCACGGGATATTCGCCGCCGTTCTGACCGATGACCATCAGGTCTTCGCTGATGTAGGTGGCGGCGCCGCTGAAGCCGGCCGTGATCGTGGCCGAATCGACGATCGCCTGGTCCCACATCACGGAACCGTCTTCCTGGTTCAGCGCGACGATCCGTCCGTCCGCGAGCCCCATGTAGACGCGCCCACCGCCCACGGCGAGGCCGCGCGTATGGGAGAAGAACGAACGGGCAACAACGGCCTCGTTCATCTCGGGCACGTACGCCCAGATCCGCTCGCCGGTTGCGGCGTCAAGCTTCATCACGGACGACGGGTTGTAAGCAACGTACATTCCCCCGTCCAACACCACCGGGGTGCTCTGCAAGCCGCCGGCGCCGACATCGGCCCCGCCTGGCTGGAACAGCCATGCGACACCAAGATCGCCGACGTTGTCCTTGTTGATCTCGTTGAGCGGCGAATAGCGCCAGGCCTTATCAACGGTGCGGTGATAGGCGCACCAGTTTTCGTCAGCGCAATTGACGATCTCGTTTCCGTGGTCCATCGCCGAAGCCGACGACGCAACCAACGCTGAGACCATTGCCACAGTGGCAGCAGCCCCGAGGGCTGAGCCGATGCGGGAAAGGGTCATGTATTTCCTCCCAAGGATGGCGTCTGGCCGGACGGGGTTACCGTACCGGCCAGCAAACCTCTCCATCGTAAGCAGAAGGGCAGCTCTCCGCAATGCATCTGCCGCGTGCGAACGCGCT
>JAGWAT010000001.1:5957-6627 GCA_021296265.1 Alphaproteobacteria bacterium
TGGGTTGGATTCGGAGCCGGCGGTTGACGGCACCGGGGGCGGCCTTCAGCGCGGCCAGCCACGCGCGGCCCTGCCACCGCGTGCCCACAAACAAGTCGTTCAACGCGGCGTGACGGGCTGCAAATGCGACCTGTGCCTCGCCCTCCAGGATCCAAGGGCGGATGCCGATTGCGACCAGCGCCTCCGTTTCGTCCGCCCGGATGGCGTCGGCGACGCTCGAGCCCGGGTGTTCGCTGACGCGGCAGCGCCCGAGATGCAGGAGACACGCTTGCCAGCCGGACGGTGCATCCGGGGCGATGTCGGGCGGCTCAACGTCCGGCCAGGCGGTCGCTTGCCGTTCGTAGGTCGCAGCGCCGGGTAGGGGGTTGAACGGGAAGGGTAGGAGATCGCTTCGATAAAGCAGGAAATCGAGGATCGACCCCAGCAGCGCCTTGATCGCGTCGGCCAGTTGCGCGACACGCGGATTGCTTTGGCTCCCCCAGAGATGGAACCCGAACTGCGTCACGGCGAGCAGCAGCAGCAGTGGAAGCAGTACGTAGCCGACCGCTCCGAACGCGATCATCGCGAGCAGCCGTTTCCACGGTTGCTCGGGACCTAGCACCACGGGCGGGTCCGCGGACATGGCGATCTCCCGGCAGCTGCCATGACGTGCCCCATTCTGCGCATTTGG
>JAGWAT010000001.1:6715-10218 GCA_021296265.1 Alphaproteobacteria bacterium
CAACCATGTGAGGATGCGATCGATGCCAACCCGCGCAGCCGTTTCCCGGCGACGGATCCCGTCGCGAGCACGGGTGGTCGGAGAGCTCAGGGAGTTCCTCGGCGAACGCGTCTCGACGGCGCCGGCGATCCTGGACCAGCATGGCCGTGATGAGTCCTATCACGCGGGGCATAGCCCGGACGTGGTCGTGTTTTGCGAGACCACCGAGGAAGTGGCCCGCACCGTGAGCTTGTGCGCACGGGACCGTATCCCCGTCATTCCGTTCGGGACCGGTACCTCGCTGGAGGGGCACGTTGCGGCTCTTGAAGGCGGGGTGTGCATCGACCTGAGCCGGATGGACCGGGTGGTCTCCGTCAACCCGGAGGATCTCGACTGCACGGTCGAGGCCGGTGTCACCCGGCGGCGCCTGAACGAGCACCTGCGCGACACGGGCCTGTTCTTCCCCGTGGATCCAGGGGCGGACGCCAGTCTCGGCGGGATGGCGGCGACCCGGGCGTCCGGCACCAATGCAGTTCGCTACGGCACCATGCGCGAGCTCGTGCTCGACCTGAAGGTCGTCCTCGCCGATGGCCGCGTCATCCAGACGGGCACGCGGAGCCGCAAGTCCGCGGCCGGCTACGATCTCACGCGTTTGTTTGTCGGGTCGGAAGGAACGCTCGGCATAGCCACGGAGGTGACGCTCCGCTTGTTCGGGCTTCCCGAGTCCATCGCTGCCGCCGTCTGTTCGTTCTCGTCGGTGGACGCGGCCGTCCAGACAGTGATCGCCACTGCGCACGCGGGCGTGCCGGTCGCCCGCGTGGAACTGGTGGATGCCCAGTCGATGGAATGTGTCAACCGTTGGGCCAAGACGGACTACACGGAAACACCCGCGCTGTTTCTCGAGTTCCACGGCACGCCTGCTTCCACGGCCGAACAGGCGAAGACCGTGTCGGAACTGGCGCGCGAATTCGGTGGCCGGGATTTTGCCTGGAGCGTCAACCAGGAGGAGCGCAACCGGCTGTGGCGCGCGCGGCACGATCTGCTCTACGCGCTAATGGCGCGGTGGCCGGGCCGCAAGTCGCTGACCACCGATGTGTGCGTACCGATTTCGCGGCTGGCGGAATGTATCGCGGAGACGAACGCGGACATCGCGGCCAGCACGTCCATCCCTGCGCCGATTGCCGGCCACGTGGGCGACGGCAATTTCCATGTTGCCTTCATGGTGGACCCCGACAGCGCGGAAGAGATCGCAGAAGCGTCGACACTTCACGATCGTCTCATCCGACGGGCACTGGCGATGGGCGGCACCTGCACGGGTGAACACGGCATCGGCTACGGCAAGATGGAATACCTGGAGATCGAACGCGGGGACGGGGTGGACGTGATGCAGGCGCTCAAGCAGGCCCTGGATCCCCAGAACATCATGAATCCCGGGAAGATCGTGCCGTTTCCGGACCAACGTACGTTTCTTTCGCACGTTGCGTGAGCCGGTCTCCGGGCCGGTCGAGGAAATGACGCGTGCGTTTCCCGCATGGCTGGTATGATGTTTCAGTCCGGCTCCTCCCGGCGCGGCACCTGAGCGGCACCGGGGCGTCCGGGGCCGGCAACGGAGGAGACACATGGACTTCAGTCATCTGAGCAGGCGGACGTTCCTGCAAGGTACGGGTACCACCGCGGCGGGCGTCGCGATTACGGGTACTCTCGGTGCTGGGGGAATCGCGGTCGCGGAAGACGCGTCGTGGGCCTTTGAAGCGAAGGCCCTCGATGAGACCACGATCCGCGGCCTTATTGCGATGGCTCGACAGCTTTATCCGCACGAATTTCTGGACGACGGGCCGTACGTGAAAGTGGTCGCCAACCTCGACGCGAGCGCGGCGGAGGACGCGGATCTTCAGACGTTGCTCACGGATGGCGTACGCGGATTGGGCGCCGTGGTATCTGGCGACTCCTCAGCCGACGTGGCCTTCCACCAGCAGAGCCGGGGGCTGCAGCTGCGGGCGATAAAGCGCGCAGAGGGGGACAACAACGCGTTCTTCGAGGCGGTGCGCGGCGCAACCCTGGGCGGCCTATACGGCAATCCCGAAGTTGCAGCCGCGTTGGGCTTCGAGGGATCCGCGGTCGAACACGGTGGCTACCTGGACCGCGGTTTCGACGACATCGACTGGCTGCCGCAGTCTTCCTGACTGCAGAGGGGGAATGAACAATGGCTCGTACATACGACCTGAACGACGATAGCGTCGTCGTCATCATTGGTTCTGGAGCCGGCGGCGGCACGCTGGGACACGAACTTTCGGAAAAAGGTATCGATGTGGTCTGCCTGGAGGCTGGGCCACGGCTGGACCTCGGCGACATCGTGAACGACTGGGGTGAGATGGGCGCCAAGCTCAGTTGGAACGACAAGCGGATTGGTTCGGGAGTACTCAATCCCGGGTACCCGCTTTGGGTCTGCAAGACCGTCGGCGGCACGACAGTGCACTGGGCGGGCGCTAGCCTGCGCTTCCAGGAGCATGAATGGAAGGCCCGCACGACGTACGGAGATCTTCCGGGCGCCACCCTGCTGGACTGGCCCATCGAAGCGGCCGAGATGGACCCGTACTACTCCCGGGCCGAGGACAAGCTGGGGACCACAGGCACGCACGGGATTCCGCGGCTTCCTGGGAACAACAACTACAAGGTCATGGAGTACGGCGCGAAGAAACTCGGCTACCAGACCGTGCACACCGGCAACATGTCGATCAACCCGGAGCCGCGCGACGGACGTCCTGGCTGCGTGCAGCTCGGATTCTGCATGGCCGGGTGCGCGATCGGCGCCAAGTGGTCGGTGTTGTATTCGGAGGTCCCGAAGGCCGAGGCGACCGGTCACTTCGAACTGCGCCCAGACTCAATGGTGGTTCGCATCCTGCACGACGACTCGGGCAAGGCGACCGGCGTTGAATACCTCGACGCCGACGGAAACCTCCAGATGCAGAAAGCGCGGATCGTTGCCGTGGCCGGAAACTCGGTCGAGAGCCCGCGTCTCCTGCTGAACTCCGCCAGCAGCATGTACCCGGACGGCCTCGCCAACTCATCCGGGCAGGTCGGGCGCAACTACATGCGACACCTGACTGCCACCGTGTACGCGGTGATGCCTGGGGCGGTGCACTTCGACCGCGGCACGCAGATGGCCGGTATCGTGATGGACGAGGTCCGGAACGACACCAGTCGCGGGTTCGCCGGTGGCTACCTGATGGAAACGCTGCCGGGCTTCGGCGTCGCTGCCATCGCCGGCAATGTCGGCGGCATGTCGATCGATACCCCGGGGACCTGGGGACGCGACTACACCCGCGAGGTGATAGAGAACTACCGCAACATGGCCGGGATGTGGCTGGTCGGCGAAGACATGCCGCAGGCCAACAACCGGGTCACGCTGCACGACACCGAGAAGGACCAGTACGGTCTGCCGGTGCCGGTGGTGCACTTCGACGAGCACCCGAACGACCTTGCCATGCGGAACCACGCGTACCGGATGGCAAATGCCGTCTATG
>JAGWAT010000001.1:10311-12553 GCA_021296265.1 Alphaproteobacteria bacterium
ACGCACGACATTCCGAACCTGTTCATTTCGGACGGAAGCCAGTTCACGACTGGGGCGGCGGAGAACCCGACGTTGACGATTGTCGCGTTGGCGATCCGGCAGGCAGAACTCATGGCCGAGGCCATGCGGACCAACTCGATCTAGGGGTTGTTTCGAGGGCAGGGGACGCGGCCATGCCGCGTCCCCTGTCATTCCCGGTCATCGCTAGCCTTCGTACATTGCTTGATTGGGTCGGACCTGAAACGGCGATCTCGGAATTCGCCCCATCAGTGCCGCCTCTGCGAGCACTCGTTCCTGGGTACTGGAGGGGGCCGCCACCCGTGGCACCGTGCCTCCACATGGTTGGTTCACCGACCTAGAGTCATGCCGGAAGGTGCCTGATTGCGTTATCGAACATTGACGCAATTTTGCTGGCGTGGTACTCAACACCATGATGTGGCGTCGTCCGGCACGGTCGGGCCGGAACGCCTCCAGAAGGAGTAGTCGCCGTGGAAATGAAGAGTACTAAAGAAGGGGACGTGCTCATTTTCGAGCCTGAAGGCCGCATCGATGGAACCAATGCAAGGGATGTCGAGACGGCTTTTCTTGACAAGGTAAGAGGTGGCGAGTTGGTCATCCTCGTTGATTTCTCGGAAGTCGACTTTATTTCCAGTGCTGGGCTCCGGGTTTTGTTGATGGTGGCGAAAGAAGTCAAGGCCAGGTCCGGACGGATCGAGCTGTGCTCGATGCGGGACTACCTGAAGGAAGTGTTCGAAGTAAGCGGCTTTAACGCGATTTTCCAGATTCATGAAGCCCGAAGCGACGGGCTAGAATCACTGTCGTAGCGGTCCGTCAAGCCAGGTGATTTAACGGGCCCCGCCCACCGCCCAATCCAGGTGCAGTCCGAAGCGCACGCTGTACGTAGGCGTGCCCTTCTGACGTCGCGTCAATCAGCGTCCGCCCGTCAGCTATTCCGGCCGCGATGGCACTCGCCAACGTGCAGCCGGTTCCGTGCGTGTGCGGGGTGTCCAGTCGGTCTGCTGCAAACTCTTGGACTTCCGCTTCGGTGATCAGCAGGTCGGTCACCACCGTGCCGCCAATGTGCCCACCGGTGATCAGCACTGCGCGTGCGCCCATGGCGAGCATATGCCGGCCGGCTGCGAGCATCTCGTCCTGATTGGTGACCGGGCGTCCGGTCAGTCTCGCCGCTTCCGGGGCATTGGGAGTCACCAGATAGGCCTGGCGCACCAAACGTTCACGGAGCGCCGCTTCCGCGTCCGGCTCGAGCAACGTTTCGCCTGAAGTCGCGGTTAGCACGGGATCGACGATGAGTGGTATCCCGGCGGCACAACCTGCGACTGTTTCAAGCAGTGCCTCGATCGTCGCTTTCGTGCAGAGCATGCCGGTCTTGATTGCATCTGCCCCGAGGTCTTCAAGCGCCGTCCGCATCTGCAGCGCGACGAGGTCCGGGGGAATGTGCAGGGTCCGGTGAATCCGGTGCGTGTCCTGCGCGGTTACTGCGGTGACCGCCGACATCGCATAGACGCCCATTGATGTGGCGGTCTTCAGGTCGGCCTGAAGTCCCGCGCCGCCGCCCGAATCGGACCCGGCGACAACCAGCAGCCGGCCGATCCGGCGGCCGCTTCGCTGGGCAGGAGCGCCATTCGTCAAGCCGCGTTCCGGCTGGCCGTGGCAACTTCGGCGGAAATCAGATCGATGATGTCTCGGGCAGCCGGCTCATCCGAGGTCTCCACCAGCACGCGTAGCAGCGGTTCGGTACCCGACATCCGCACGACGAGACGACCCTTCCCCTGGAGGCGCCGTTCCGCTTCCGCAACCGCCGCCCGGACGGACGGGATGACGAGCGGGTCCACGTTCCGGCCGTTCGGAAGGCTGATGCCGGACAGGTGCTGTGGAACGGCTTCGTACCGGGGCAACAAGCCGGATAGAGGGGAACCCGTGCGGGCCATGACGGCAAGCGCCTGCAGTGCCGAGGCGAGGCCGTCTCCCGTCTCGCTGTGGTTGCGCAGGATGATGTGCCCGGAAGGTTCGCCGCCGATGTTGCATCCGTGCGAACGCATCCACTGCGAGACATGGCGGTCTCCGACCGGCGCGCGAAGCAGGTCCAGGTGAAGCGTGCCCAGGAAGCGTTCGAACCCGAGGTTGGAGAATGGCGTGCCCACCACGGCGCCGCCGGCAAGTTTCCCGCTCTCGAGCCACTCGCGTGCAATCAGTCCGATCAGTCGGTCGCCGTCGACGATCC